>JBDHHR010000001.1:0-385531 GCA_039589295.1 Gemmatimonadota bacterium
AGGAAGGGCAGCGAAAGGCCGCCGTGAGCGTTCCGTCCCCCGGAGCGACCCGCTGGTCGAACTCCATCTGCCGGTCGCAGTCGACGCAGAGGAACTTCATGCCGCGGTAATCTCGGTTTCCAGCCGATCGGCCAGAGCGGCGATCGCCCTTCCGGCCGCCGTCTCTCGGATGAGGCTCGCCATGTCCCCCCGGTCGGCCGCGCCGGCCGCTTCGGGATCGAACGGGATCCGTCCCATGAGAGCAGCGTCGAATTCGTCTGCCAGCTGCGCGCCTGCATTACCGGGAAACAACGGGCGAGTCGCCGCGCATCCGGCACACGCGTATCCGGACATATTCTCGACTATCCCGATAATTTTAACGTCACGCGCCCGAACGACGTTGAGAGCTCGTTCGACGCTGGCGCGCGCGGCTTCTGCAGGAATCGTGACGGCCACGACTCCCCTGATTCGCGGTATCAGCTCGAACAGATCGACCATGCGTTGCATGCCGGGGGGAAGGTCGACGATCAGCCAATCGAGCCGGCCCCACTCAACGTCGGCGAGGAATTCCCGGAGCGCCCGCCGCTCCTCGGCTCCGCGCCACACGAAGCTGTCCGCGGCAGGACCTCGCCAGGAAAGGGGAGCGCCCTCGGGCAACAGCAGGGCCGTGGACATGACGGTCACACCGGTCGCGCTGGCAATCGGCCGGACCGCGTCATCCTCCACTGCCAGCGGCTTCGAGCTGATTCTCAGCATCTCCGCCGCCGAAGGGCCCTGCAGATCGGCGTCCAGCAGCCCGACCCGGTTTCCCTTCTTCGCCAGGGCTGCCGCCAGCCCCGCCGAGATCAGGCTCTTCCCGACTCCACCTTTTCCGCTCATGATCGGCATGATCCGCGATACCGAGGCCAGACGCTGATCCACCCGCTCCTGCTGGACGGCAAGCTGCTCGGCAAGTCCGCTCCGGTCGGGGTCCTGCAGCTCGGCGTAGGTTCGGATGCGGCGACTCAATTCCTCCTCCGGTGACCGGTAGGGTCCGTTACAACATAGCTAGCGCGACTGCCCCCGCTCGAGCAACCATAGATACGAGCCGGCGCCTGCTGGCTGGGATCCGCCGATGCCGTTATTCATATGGCGCACGTCCGGAACGGGAACCTTATGTCGATCGTCGCATTCCACAGAGTGCTCATCGTCGCCGCGATGGCCTTCTGCGCGTTGTTCGCAGGCTGGGAAATCGCCAGGTACCAGGAGGACGGGGATGTGGGCCGGCTTGTGCTGGCGGTCGTCTTCGGGATCCTGGCAGCTGCCCTGGTGGCGTACCTGGCTCTCCTGAAACGATTTCTGGGCGGAGGGAAGACTTCCTGACGGCTCCCTCCGGTGCGCTCGAGTCCGGGACGAAGAGACCGGGGTACCGGACTCCGATATGGTTGTGGCTCGCCGGTATCCTGTTCCTGCTTATGATCGGAGTGCTGCTCGCCCGGTCGGTCCTGCAGGAAGAACCGGCCGGGTACTCGCTGTCGGATCTCATTCGACCGCAGCCCGAGCCTGAATCGCTGGTTTCCGGCCGCGTGGTCACGGTTGACGCTCGGGATCCCGACGGGTGGGCGCGCCTGGATCTGTCCCGTTCCTTCCAGGTCCCGGATGCGGATGTGCTATCCTGGGACCTGGGGTTCCGCCGATTCCGCATCGTGGTCAACGGCGGCCGCGGCTTCCGGGGAAAGGCCGGGGTCGTCGCCTTGCGGGAACGGGACTTCGAGAAGGTGTCGCTGGCGCCGCTCGACGGCTATACGGCGAGCAGCGTAAGCGCCGGTGGCGACACGATCAACGCGGAACTCGAAGACTGGTATGACTATGGCTTCTTCTCCCACCTGCTGAAGCCGAGGAGAACAGTCTTCGTCCTCCGCACGAGCGAGGGAGAATACGCCAAGTTCCGGATCCTCAGCTACTACTGCCCCGGCGCCGAACCCGGTTGTCTGACCCTGGAGTACGACTATCAGGGTGATGGAAGCCGGCAGCTAGGCCGTTAGGGGCGCGGGCAGCTGGACCCGTCGAAGTGGGAATCAACGGCGCTCACGCGCACTGTCAGGCGTTCGTGCTCGTGGACGAGGATCGTCTCCGCCCGTCCTCCTATGCGCGCGTAGCCGACTGCGGCCCGGATACGCGCTTCGTCGGCGGCCGCGTAAGATTGTGCGAGTCCAGCGCACTCGAGCCGCCCAGCGTCGAACTCGGCACGCGCGGTCTCATACTGCCCGATCCGCTCTCCCAGAGCCAGGTTGAGCTGGTCCGGGCCGGGGCTCCACGCTCTTCCCGCCAGAAGGACGGCGACGATTCCAACGGCCAGCAGGAAGCCCGCACGGCCGACGATCGAGAGAGCCCGGCTAACCGTGGTCGCCCTTGACCGGTGGTACTTACCGCCGGGCCGTTCTCGCTCAGGCGGCAACTGGTGGGAGCGCCGGGAGCGCACCGGAACGACGGGCGAGCCCCGAGCCTTGTCCGGTACTGTCCCTTCGCGAGCCAGCGGAGACTCGGCGGGCCGCGCCGTCGGCTCCGTGGTCGCCGTTGACTCGGCCAGTGCAGCGAGGCGCCCTTCATGGAAGGCTCGGACTTCCGGATCCCCGAGGTGCTGACGCCAGTTGATGCCGCCGTGGCTCATGTTCCATCTATACGGTCCCCAGGCGTCGCGCGCACCCCTCCGGCGCGGTCCGTAAGAGGCGAGCGCTGTCGGACGGCCGCCTTTGCCGTATTCTGTTGTGAAACGTGGTGGGAAACGGAGAGGGTCGAACCAGCATCGGGAGACGTGTATCAGTGGCACGCGGTCAGGGAAACCGGCTGAACAAAGAGCTGCGCCTCTTCGACGTCTACGTCCTGGCGCTGGGGCCGATGCTCAGCTCCGGCTTCTTCCTGCTGCCGGGACTGGCCGCCGCCAAGACGGGTGGCTCCGTCGCGCTGGCCTACCTGCTGGCGGGTGCCCTCGTCTTCCCCGCCATGCTCAGCAAGGCAGAGCTCGCGACGGCGATGCCTCGGGCGGGCGGAACCTACTACTACTTCGACCGCAGCCTCGGGCCGATCATGGGCACCGTGGGAGGGCTCGGCACCTGGCTCACGCTGTCGCTCAAGAGCGCCTTCGCCCTCATAGGCATGGGAGCGTATCTGGTCCTCTTCCTGGACGCGCCGATCAGGCCGGTGGCCATCGCTCTCACCGTCACCTTCGCCGTGGTCGCGTGGACCGGTGCCAGGATGTCCGCCCGGCTGCAGCGCGTTCTGGTGACGACCGTGCTCGGCTTCCTGCTGCTGTTCTTCGCCTTCGGCATCTTCTTTATCACGGGAGGCGACGGTGCGGCAGTACAGGAGCGCTTCAGTCCGTTCCTCACCCATGGGCTGGAGGGCCTCCTCGCCACGACCGGTCTGGTGTTCGTCTCGTACGCCGGGCTGACCAAGGTCGCCAGCGTGTCGGAGGAAGTCAGCAACCCTGACCGGAGCATTCCTCTGGGGATGTTCCTCGCACTGACCACGGCGTCGTTGGTCTACCTGTTGGGAGTGTCGCTGATGGTCGCGGTCCTCGACTCGGAGGTCCTTCATGGCGACCTGACGCCGGTGGCGACCGCGGGACTGGCTTTCCTGGACTGGATACCGAGGTCCGTCGCGCTCCCGCTGCTCGTGCTTCCGGCCCTCGCGGGATTTGCCGCCGCCGGGAATGCCGGGATCATGGCGGCATCCCGCTTTCCGTTCGCCATGGGCCGCGACCGCCTCCTCTCAAAGCGGTTCGCGGAGCTGAGCCGCTACCGGACCCCTACGCTGGGAATCCTGACGACGGCAAGTCTGATGATCCTCGCCATCGCCACTCTGGACGTGGTGGGCGTCGCCAAGCTGGCGAGCACCTTCAAGCTCCTGGTCTTCGCTCTGGTCAACCTGTCCGTGATCGTGATGCGGGAGAGCGGTCTCGCCTCGTACGATCCGGGCTATCGTTCCCCTCTCTATCCCTGGCTCCAGATCTTCGGGCTGCTGGGACCGTTCCTGCTCATCGCGGTGATGGGCCTCATGCCGATTCTGTTCACACTCGGGCTTATAGCCGTTGGCCTGGGGTGGTACTTCTATTACGCGCGGCCGCGAGTAGCTCGCTACGGCGCCCTGTACCACTGGTTCGAGCGGCTGGGTCAGCGACGCTATGAGGGTCTCGATACCGAGCTGCGCGGAATCCTGAAGGAAAAAGGCCTTCGGGCGGAGGATCCGTTCGATGAAGTGGTCGGGCGAGCGGTGGTGGTCGATCTGCCGGACGCGGCGAGCTTCGAAGATGCGGTGCGAAGGGCCTCCGGACTCCTCTCCCAGCGGCTCCCGCTGGGGGCCCAACGCCTGGCCGAGGGTTTCCTGCACGGGACGCGGACTGGAGCCACGCCGGTATCCCACGGAGCTGCCCTGCCCCACCTCAGGCTGCCCGAGGCGGACTCTCCCGAGCTGGCATTGGTGCGCTCGCGCGCCGGGGTGAACATCGCCATCGGCGACCAGTTCGCCGATGACCGGTCGCACGGCATGCTCATCCACGCCCTGTTCTTCCTGGTGAGCCCGGAGGAAAACCCTGGCCAGCACCTGAGGCTGCTTGCCGGGATCGCAGAGCGGGTGGATGACGAGGACTTCATGGAGGCCTGGCTTTCCAGTCGGGAATACGAGCTCAAGGAGGCGATCCTCCGAGATGAGCGGTTCCTCTCGCTGAGTCTGGCCGAAGAGGCGCCATCCGGGGCCCTGATCGGGCGCTCACTGAGCGGCATCGACATGCCACCTGGAACGCTGGTCGCCCTCATCAGACGTGGGCCCGAGATCCTGGTACCGAGAGGCCGGACCGTGCTCGCGACCGGTGACCGCCTGAGCATCGTGGGCGATCCCACCGGCATTCGTGAGATCCGTGAGCGGTACCGAGGAACCTGACGGCCCGTAAGCCGACACCGACCAGACCGCCTGCGGGAGCGATGGTTAAGAAGTCTGCGTCGCATGACCGACCGGCCTGCTGAATCGGGGAGGCGGGATTTGAACCCGCGGCCCCTGGCTCCCAAAGCCAGTGCTCTGCCGGACTGAGCTACTCCCCGTTAATGACTTACGGCATCGGTGATTGCAACCGCGGCCCGCGGGAGCGAGCCGTTAAAGCGATCCACTTCTGGGACAGACAAGCCCGCCCCCGACGGGCTAGCGCTGGCATCACCCGCCGCCGGAGCGGCTCCATATGTACGCCACGAATACCAACGCCGCGATGGACAAGACTTCCGCCATTGTCTCCTCACCGATTGCGGGCCTGCCGCGAAGACCGTCTCCTGGAACAACTCCCGCGAGCTCAAGGGACTATAGGATGAAATGCGGCGCAAGCAAGCCTAGTTCCCGGCTTTCAGTCTGACGCGGCGAACAACGACTCGATCAGCTTCTTGCGGAAGCTGGACCCCGGAGCGAACCAGCTGCCCAGGACGGCCAGAGGTCTCTCTCGGCCGACATCCGTCTGATCGAGCAGGATCTCTCCCTCCATACCCAGGTAGACGGTTCGAAGGGCGTCGGCGGTCAGGCGGTAGAACATGCGGTCGCCCTCCCGGATCCTGCGGTCTGCGAGGAAGGCATACCACCGGGGCATGCCCCGGAAGATCATCCGGAAATCGGCTTCGCTGATGATCCCCGCGTCGACAGCCTTGCGCATGTCCTTCCTCACTCCGCCCAGGAACTGGTCGAGGCTCGCTCCGCGCACGAACTCGAGCACCGCCCAGGAGTCCTCAGTCCGCAGCGCGACTCTCGCCACGGAATCGGCAAGCGACCTGGTCAGCGCGCGATCCCCGACCAGTGTCGCGAGGCGACTCGCCGTGACCGTGTCGAAGCGCAGACGCATGGTCAGCACGTCTACCTTGAAGATCGTCTTCTCGAGGAGCATGTGCATCTCTGCGTACCGGCCTGTGGCGAGCGTCAGCGTGTCGTCCGGAACCGACTGCGGGATCGCCGGGCTCGGCAGGGCGAGGAGAGCAAGTAAGGCCAGCGCCCTCATCAAGGGGTTCCGTCCCCCGACGAGCACTCCTCTGCGCCTGAGGGGCGGCCGCACTGTCACTTACCCTCTCAACTCTGCCGCGCCTGGCTCCGGCCCGGTCGCCTTCATCCGGCGCGCCGACACGAGTCTGCGGACCGCGGCGGCGGCCTCGAAGAGCAACCACAACTCGAGCACGAAGATGGCCCCACCTACTACCAGCAGGAGCGTCTGCCTGTCGCCGAAGTAACGGCGAAGGTTGAGGACCATTGCCCAAGTGGTCATGAACAGGAGGAAGACCATCGGAATCGCCGTGACCCACACAGCTCTCTTCAGGCGGTACAGGAACAGAGTGAGAATGAGCAGGCTGAGCCCGGCCAGCAGCTGGTTGGTGGTTCCGAAGAGCGGCCACAGCCGCATTCCGCCGGCGCCCCGGTCCAGTCCCAGCGCCAGCAGGGCGCACGCCGCGACCGCCACGAAGGTTGCCACCCAGCGGTTCTGCACCGACCTCACCCCGTACTCCGCTCCCAGTTCCGAGACGATGTAGCGCTGGAGCCGGACGCTGGTGTCGAGGGTCGTGGCGGCAAAGCTGATGACGACCACCGCCGCGAATACCGTGGCTGCGGCGTGCGGAATGCCGATGCCTTCGGCCAGCACGCCTACGCCTTCGACGAACGCCGCTGTGGCCCCCGAGGAGGCCTGGACCCAGGTGCCGTAGTGCTCGTGCCACCCGTCGATACCCGCGTAGATCGCGAACCCGGCGGTCGTGGCCAGGATCGACATCAGAGCCAGAGTGCCCTCCCCCAGCGCACCGCCGTAGCCGATGTATCGTGCATCGGTCTCCCGATCGAGCTGCTTCGATGAAGTCCCCGATCCTACGAGTCCGTGGAAACCACTGATCGCACCGCAGGCAATGGTTACGAACAGCAGAGGAAACCAGCCGGGGGCATCGGCCGGAAGGGTCGTGTTGATCGCAGGAGCTATCACCGGGGGGTTGGTAACTAGAACGCCCAGGCCGATGATGCCCAGGGCCACGAAGAGCTGATGGCCGTTTACGTAATCCCGGGGCTGCAGAAGCAGCCACACCGGCAGCACGCTGGCGAAGAACGTATATACGAAGAGGATCGCTATCCATCCAACCCGCTGCCCGTCCGCCCGAGCGGCTTCAGCCGCCGTGCCAAGATCTCCGCCCGAAGCCAGCGTCTGTGCCGCGGTCGGGTCGAATCCGAACAGGTCCGGCAGCTCGAAGGGCATGTATTGGCCAAGCCAGATCAGGGCGTATAGCACGAGCAGCGCCGCGAGGGATGGCAGGAGGATGCCCGCCCCGGTGCGGTAGATCAGGACACCCGTGACCAGCGCCACCGCCAGCGAGCCCCACACGGGAACGACGGCACCAGGGTTGCTCATGAACAGGTTCGCGATGATAACCGCGAACACGGCGTTAACCATCAGCAGCAGGAAGAAGATAAGCAGGAGGAACAGCACCCGCGCCCGGTCACCCACGATGGACTCGGTCAGAGTCCCGATGGAGTTCCCCTTATGCCGTGTCGAGATCCAAAGGGTACCGAAATCGTGGACCGCACCGGCGAAGACAGTCCCTAACACCACCCACAGGAACGCCGGCAGCCAGCCCCAGATCACCGCGATGGCGGGACCCACGATCGGTGCCGCCCCGGCGACCGAGGTGAAGTGGTGCCCGAAGAGGACGTGCTTGTTGGTCGGTACGTAATCGACGCCGTCCTCCAGCTCGTGCGCCGGCGTGACGTAGTCGGGGTAGAGGCAGTAGATACGACGGGCTATGAAACGGGAGTAGACCCGGTAACCGGTCAGAAATGCCAGCACGCCGACGATCAGGAGTGCGATGGCGCTCACAGGCGGCCTCCCGTGCGATCTCCGTCCTTCGGTCTCTCAGCTCGCCGTTACCATTCGGTCGGCCAATGCTCGCAGGGCGTCGACGCCCACCGGGTCGCTCTCGAGCAATGGTACTTGCACGAGCGGCCAATCTCCGAAGCTCGCCGCGATTTGAGCAAGGTACTCACCCTCGCGCTCCTTGCGTCGTGCCAGGAATGCCTCTCCAACCTCTTCAGGAAGGACCTGATTCACCAGTATGGCCCCTATCGGGATTCCGTACTTCTTCAAGGCGCCGACGGCCTTCTCGGTTTCCCAGATCGGGAGGCGCTCCGGCAAGACCACGAACAGGAACGCTATCTGCTGAGGGTCCATGATCGTCTGGCGTACCCGGTGGAATCGCGCACGCCGATCTTCAAGTGCACGAAGCACCGGATGGATCCTCCGGTATGCCCGCTTCGCCGGCTGCCGCTCCCGCCACGTGACGCCACATCCTGCCCAGCGCGTTCACCTTGCGGCGCCTGCTGATGAGACCGCTGATCCAGACGGACATCAGCTCCGGGAGAGACAACAGCCGCAGAGTCTGCCCCGTTGGCGCCGTATCGAAGATTATCTGGTCGTACCGCGCGTCGTCCTCGTCGATGATCCGGCAGAAGCGATCGAAGACAGCGGCCTCCTCGGCTCCGGGAGAGACCCGAGCAGCGTCAATCTGCCTTTCCACCTCGCCCAGCAGTCGCGGTGCCGTGGACTCGGCGACACGTTTCTTGACGGCATCGATGTACAGCTCGGCTTCCAGGGCCGGGTCTATCTCCATGGCCCAGCAGCCGGCGACGACGGGGCGCGGCTCGGGACCCAGCTCGACACCCAGAATGTCCCCCGTCGAGTGAGCGGGGTCGGTGGAGACGAGGAGAGTGCGGCTACCGCGAGCCGAGGCCTCCAGCGCCAAGGCGGAGGCGAGAGTCGTCTTCCCTACGCCGCCCTTCCCGCCGAGGAAGAGGATCCGGCGCCGGAGAAGGCCGGCCGAGACTAGCAGCACCTGAATCCCCCTTCCGGGGCCTGCGCCATCCCCATCCGCAGGTGCCACTCGTGGAACGCCTCCAGCAGCTCGGGATAAAGCTCCAGGGTGTAGAACTGGACCGGGTTGGGCACGCCGAGAAGATCCCAGAAACCCAGCAGGAGGAAGAGGTCTCGCTGCTGAAGGTATTCCCGGTGAATTGCCGAGCGATACGGGGCCAGGTAGACGCCCTCGTAGATCTCCCGCGCGGACTGCAGGCGACAGCGAAGCGCCGACCAGAAGCCTGGCTTCTCGTGAGCCTCACGCTCTTTCGCCCCGGTCGCTCCCACCGGCTCCTCGCTAGGACGAGTCACAGTCGACTGGCTTCAGGACGACCGGACCGCGCAGGTAGCCGTGGTCCGCTTCGCTCTTCCACGCGTACCCGGTTCCCTGAAACTCTCCATCGGCTGACTGGAGGCGAAATGCGAACCCTGGAAGTTCCGAGCCACTCTCACGAGCCATGAAGACCGAATCCGTACCGAAAGGCAGCCAGCGGAAACGCACGGCCTCGTCTTCTCCTGCGTGGACGGCCCGCCCCTCGAGCACACCGGTTTCACCCTCCGGCTCTTCCGTGAGCTCGATCGCGCGCGGCAGCGGAATGCCACCCGCCCACGCCTGCTCGATACGGTAGCAGCCCGGCATTCCGCTGCCGGTGACCGGCATCCGATCGATCGGCATCAGGCGGAACCGGCCGGCTTCGTCACCCACCTCCGCCTTCCCCTCGGCCAGCCGGGCGCCGACGGCCAGCCGGGCCAGGCGGTCCTCGTCGCGTCGCGTTTCCTCGCCGACCGGCGGCACGGCTTCCCGTTCGGGACTCTCGGCCGGCGCCTTTCCGACCGCTTCCCCACCATCGAACACGGCCAAGTCCTCGTTCCCGATACGGTCGAGTGCCTCACCTGAACGCCCGTCGCCGGACGGCGCGCTCTTGCGGGCGACTCGCCCGGGTTCAGCTTCGCCGCCCCGGTTTTCGATCTCCAGCCCGCCGGATGCCGCTGGCCCGCTGCCCAAAGGTGGCGCCAGGGCTGTCCTCTGGGTCTCGAGGTACAGCTCCCTTCCGAACCAGCCCGCGCCCAGGGCGAGTACGATGGACGCGGCCCAAGCCAGCTTCGCCAGACGGCGCGATGCCGTCATGGCTCGCTCCGGGAGTGCATGTCCGGCGTGGACAGCGGCGGCCGCGAGTGAAGCCTCATCGGCCTCCGCCTCAGAGTCCTCTGCCCGGCGCACGAGCTCGTCGAAGGCAGGTGGTGCGAGCTCGCTGGGAATCGCACGTCCCAGGATCTCCGTTGCCTCCGTTCGAAGGCGCCGTGCGTCCTCCAGTCGCGCGCGACAGTCCTCGCACACTGCGAGGTGTGCCCGGACGGCCTCGCGTTCGCTCTCGGTAGCGAAGGCTGCCGCACCGTCCAGATAAGCGTGCAGCTGACCGTCAGCGATGTGCGACATCTCGGTCCTCCAGCGCGTGATACTCGTCCACCAGGCGTCGGCGTGCCCGGGCCAGCGTCGTGCCTACGGCCCCGGGGGACAGCCCGGTATGTACCGCGATTTCGGAGTAACTGAGCCCGGCATCCCACAGAAGGAGCGCCTCCCGGTCCCTGTCCGTCAGCCGCTCAAGCGCCTGCTGAACGCCGCGCATCCTCTCTTCCTCTTCGTCCGCCGTCTCAGCGCCCGTTCCCGTCCGTCGCGCTTCTTCCTCGATACGGATCAGGGTCAGGTGCCTCCTGCGGCGGATCGCCGTACGTGCCTCGTCCGTCGCCAGGTTGCCGGCCACCGTGAACAGCCACGCCCGGGGGTTGTCCGGCTCGTGCCGTAGCGCTCTCACGAACGCCTCCTGCGCCAGATCCTGAGCCCGGTCCGCGTCCCACACCTTGCGGTACAGGAAGCGGACCAGGTCATCCCAGGTGGTCGTGTAGATCTCTGCCCAGTTCACGCTCACGACTCAGCCTCGATCAGAACGTCTTCAGCCGGCCCACGCTCCGTCTTCGCGACTTCCTGGTTCGTTCTCCTACCGGGATGACGTCAGTCCGGCGGATACCTGCACACCGGAAGCACGCCGCGGGCTCCTGTCGGCGCGGTGAGCCAGCCTCTGAGTGACAGGACCGCCGCCGCCCGGTGACTCGCTACCGCCTTCACCTCCGCCGGGAGCTCCCCGAACGTGCGGCCGTAGGCTGGTACGATGAACAACGGATCGTATCCGAACCCGCTCTCTCCCCTCTGCGCCTCGGCTATGATGCCGTCGACGCGTCCGTTGGTTATCAGGCTCAGGGGCTTGGCAACCAGCGCCAGCGAGCAGCGGTAGTGTGCCGTGCGCCGGAGCTGAGGAAGCCCTTCCAGCTGCCTGAGCAGCTGTGTGTTGTTCGCCGCGTCCTGGTCCCGACCGCGAGACTCCCGATTCGGAGCGAAGCGACGCGACCTCACGCCCGGTCCGCCGCCCAAAGCATCAACGCACAACCCCGAATCGTCCGCGATCGTCGCCATGCCCGTTCGGCAACTGTAGTACCGGGCCTTGGCAAGGGCGTTCTGCTCAAAGCTGTCGAAAGCTTCGAGTCCATCTTCCTCCGGGTGCTGGGCCAGGTCGATGTCCGCCAGCGACACCACCTGGAAGGGCAGACCGGCGAGGAGACCTCGAATCTCAACCAACTTGTGTTGGTTTCGAGTGGCCAGGAGCAGTCGACTGGGCAGTCTTCCAATAGCGCCCGTTGGTTCCGCCCGGCCGGTTCGTCGACGCTGTCTCAAAGGTCAGGACTCCGCCTGAAGAGTTCCCTCCCACAGTCTGTTTCCCGTTCGTGTATAGACCGTACCCGGTGGAATAGAGCAGCCTTCGTCAACCACCGTCGCCTGTCCGCCGGGCCCGTCCGCCACCATGCGCGGCCCTGTGTCCACGTCGAAAGCGAGGAACGCCAGAAGGAGGGGCAGGTAGAGGAGCGAAGTACGGAACAAACCTCTCGCCGCGGAAGAGTCTGCGCGGAAGGCGAAGCGTACGGCGCTGGCCAGGTACACGAGACTCAGGACGAGCGCTGCCGAGGCATACAGATGGCCCGAAATCCCCAGCAACACAGGTAGCAGGCTTGCGGGCACCAGAGCCGCGGCGTTCAGCACCGAATGGCGCCGGGTCTGACCCCCCCCGGGGTCAGCAACGCCCAGCATCTTGAGACCGCCCCGCAGGTAGTCGTCGCGGTACATCCAGGCGAGAGCCAGGAAGTGCGGCAGTTGCCAGAAGAAGAGGATTCCGAAGAGCGCCCATGCTCCGGGGTCCATCTCGCCCCGGGCGGCGGTCCAGCCTCCCATGATCGGGAGCGCTCCGGGGATCGCCCCGACCAGCGTCGACATGGACGAAACCCGCTTCAAGGGCGTGTAGACCAGCAGGTAGCTTAGCAATGCCGCGGCGGCGAGGAAGGCCGTCAGCCCGTTTACCAGCAGCCACAGGTACAGGACGCCGACCGCCGATACGGTTACGGAGAACAGCGCTGCCGCGGCCGTGGTTACGCGGCCAGCCGGGAGAGGACGTCCTCTGGTCCTCAGCATTCGGGCATCGATGTCCCGCTCCATAAGCTGGTTGAGGGCGCTAGTTCCTCCCGCCACGAGCGCGATCCCCAGAATCGATACCAGCAGAGACGTTGCGTCGGGTTGGCCTCCTGATCCCACCGCATAGCCTGCCGCGCTGGAAATCAGGACCATCAAGGTGATCCGCGGCTTGGTGAGCGCTAAGAGATCCCGTAGCCGATTCTGCCGCACGCGGGGTCCGGAGGCGCTCCCCACCTGCCCGCGGCTGATATGGCCGGGCCCGTCGATCGCCGAGGCGCTCAGAGCCGTCTCCACTCTCAGTAGTGGGTCTCCTCGAGGGACTCGAGAGCCGGCGCCGGCATCTGCGGTTTGCGCGCGAACAGGATCTTCAGCACCGGCGGCACCACGAATGTGGATAGAATGACCATTATCAGGATGGAACTGTACACCTCGCGAGACAGGATCCCGGAGGTCAGGCCGATCGAAGCGAAGATCAGCCCTACTTCCCCACGCGGAACCATGCCGACGCCTACCACGATGCGTGAAGTGTCGTCGCGGCGCACGGCCAGGCCAGCCAGCAGCTTACCTACCACGGCAATGACTGTGAGAATCAGGCCCACGCCAAGCACGGCGAGGTCGAAGTCCTCGGTGCCGGGGATGAACAGGTTCACGTTCACCGGAGCGCCGACGGCCACGAAGAAGATCGGGGTGAAGAAATCTGCTACCGGCTCGATTCTCTCCACCACCGCATCGAACTGGTTGGTGGAGGAGAGCACGAGGCCCGCGGCGAATGCGCCGATGATCATCGCGGAGCCCGCCCAATCCGCGAGTGCCGCGATCCCCAGGGCGAAGCACAGGGCTGTCACCAGCAGGACGCCGCGCACCCTCATCCTGTCGACTGCATCGAAGAGGATCGGGGCGAACCGGTTCCCGATCACAACCGCAAGCACCAGGAAACCAACGGCGAACAGGAATATCCTGCCGATCGAGAGGATGCCGACCGCCACGCCAGAGGCGAGTCCGGCAACGACCGCCAGAATGACGATCCCGAGAACATCGTCGATCACGGCCGCCCCTATGATGATGCGGGCCTCAGGGGTATGCATGCGGTCGAGATCCGATAAGACCCGCGCGGTTATCCCTACCGACGTTGCAGTAAGGGTGGCTCCCACGAAGATCGCGACCACCGCGAAACTGATCCCTGCTGGGTGCGTCCCGATGGACGGGTTGCTGACGAACCAGTACAGAAAGCCCAGTCCAAAGGGCAGCACGACTCCCACCAAGGCTACCGCCGATGCGGTACGTCCGACCCTGAACATTTCTTTGAGGTCGGTCTCGAGCCCGATCTCGAACAGCAGGATGGAGACGCCAATCTCCGCGAACACGTGAACAATCCCGTACAGTTCCGTGCCCGGATCGGGTATGATTCCGAGCACGCTGCCGCCCAGAACGACGCCGGCTACGAGCTCGCCCAGCACCGCCGGCTGTCCTCTCCTCTCCGCGACCTCGCCGAACAGCTTGCCGGCCAGGAGAATGACAATGAGGACGAAAAAGACGTCACGGATCCTGACTCCGTGGCCGTCTCCGGGCAGCTCCTCGGCCGCCCCCCCGGCCTCCGCATGCTCCTGCCTGTCGATCCCCGTTGATGCCAGCGGGGCGGCGACCAGGCTCGTTATCCCGCCGCCCTCGACTTGACCGGCCTTCGGAGTCGGTTCGACTGGCGGTCGGTTGACCAGATCGGTTCCGCCCAGCAGGAACGCAAAGCAGGCCAGCACGGCGATCAAACGCCGCCGCTTACTCCAGCCTAATCGCACCCGCGCGTTCGGCGTCACCACTGCGACTGCGCTCCGTCGACGATCTTCTGAATGAGGTTCTCCAGAGCGATTTCCTGCCCCACCTCCTCCGTCTCCGAATCCGGCGTGTATTCACCCACGCCTGTCACGCCCGGGCCGCTCCAGATGATCTCATCGGTCGTGTTGTCAACGATCTCCACTCGCGCCGTGATGCTGATGCGCCTTTGAAAGACGTCGGCTCCAAAGTCCTCCACGCCGGCGAAGTTGATGGCGCTGTCCACGTAGCGGGTGATTCTCGCGCGTATCTCCCCGTCCGCGTTCGCCTGCGATGCGAGCTGAACGCCGAGGCGGCCTCTCGCCGCCTCGAGGAGACCCTGGGTGAGGGACTCAGTCAGGGCGAACTGGGTGGTATTGTTCTCCACCGGCGGGACGTAGATGGTCTCGATGTGCGCCGGCAGTCCTCCCCCGCCGGAGAAGCCGTAATTGCAGGCGACCAGCGCACATACCGCCCCGAGGGCGGCCGCTCCGGAGCTTCGGAGCCTACGGTCTGGCCGGCAGCTCATAGATGTCGGAATGGAATCTCTCGTCCGCCATGGTGACCCGTTCCAGGCTCCACCGGACCCGGCTGGGGGCCCGCAGGTTTCTATATTCGGCCGCCGTCGGCCAGTCTCCGCTGGTTGGCCACTCGATCTTCACCAGGCGCACAGTACTCCCATGTCTGCGATCTTCGACCCGGCGCAGTCGGCCCCCCCGAAGGAAGTAGTACCTGGTCCAGGCGTCCGCGCCGCCGTACACGAGCACCGAGTCCCTACCGGCTTCGAACGCTCTCGGCGTGCCGCTCTCACCGGGGCGGAACAGACCCGCCATAGCGAATACGAGTTGCAGCGGCGGAACCTCCACATCCTCCATATCGCCCTGACTGCGAAGCTCTCCTCCGGCCACGGCCACCGCCATGGCCAGATCGCCCGAGGTGAAGAGATCCAGCCTCAGGCTGTCGGGCGGGTTGAAGCGAGCCACTCCATCCCCACGAATCTCTCCGCGGCGATCTCCGTACCTCCACTGGAGCCGTATGAGAGATGGCTCTTCCGCACCCCGGCGGGCCATGGCCCGCGACGCCAGGACCGCCGGGTCGGCGATGGGAGGGCCGCTCTCCACCCGAACCGCACAGCCTGCGACCCCGAGCGCCAGGCCGAGCCGCATCACGGTGCGCCCTGCGTGCCGATACGGAGCCGCGGGCAAGCTACCCGCGCCCTCAGGGGGGGTCAAGAAACCTCCCGCCCGTCGGGAGGCGGATGGTCGTCGTCCATGATCCGGTTCAGGACCTCGAGCAGGTCCTCCGGGATGCGTCGCGGTCGCCCTGCGCTATCAGTGCAGACGAGCTGCGTCCGCCCGCGCGCGAGTAACATCTCGTCCTCTTCTCTGTTCGCCTCGTAGGCGAAGGTGACCGTCCTGCTTCTCACCTCCTCCAGCCGCGTCACCACCTGGATCTCCTCGTCGTATCCTGCCCCCCGCCTGTATTCGATCTCCGCCCTCGAAACGGGGAGGAATACCCCCGCATCCTCCAGATCGGAATAGGCAACCCCACTGGTGCGCATGAGCTCGGTGCGGCCCATCTCGAACCACGCCAGGTACTGCATGTGGTGGGCACGTCCCATCTGATCGGTCTCCGCGTACCGCACACGCAACGTGACGCGGTCGGCCGATGGGAGCTTCCCGCTCATTCGCCTGTCAGGCCCGTTGTCAGGATCACCTCTCTCTCTCCGTCCACCGTTTCACCCTGCGACTCGCCACTCTATACTTCGCCACCATGGACACCCCCACCAGTCTCGTGGTCTCGGACGCCCACCTCGGCGCCGCCCCCGAAGAGAACGAACGCGCCTTTCGCGACTTCCTGGTCTTCGCCGGCGGCGTCACGCGCGACCTCGTAATCAACGGCGATCTGTTCGATTTCTGGTTTGAATATGGCACAGTCGTTCTTCGGCGCCACTTCCCCACTCTGCGCCTTCTGGCTGACCTGGTGGACTCCGGCGTGCGCATCCGCATGCTGGGAGGTAACCACGATTTCTGGGGTGGCGCGTTCCTTCGCGACGAGATGGGGATCGAGCTGCTGAGCGGCCCGGTGATCACCGAGGTCGGCGGACGAACATCGTATATTGCCCACGGAGATGGACTCGGCGGCGGGGACTGGGGCTACCGGGTCCTGCGGGCCGTGATCAGAAGCCGCCCGGCACGTTTCGCCTTCCGTCAAGTACACCCGGACTGGTCCGGGGGTCTCACCCGCATGGTCAGCCGTACTCAAGCACGCCGCAGCGGAGAGGCCGATGCACGAAGCGTCCAGCGGGCCCGGGCGTTGGCGGCCTACGCCGAGGAACTCCTGGCCGCGTCACCGAGTTTGGAGCTGGTGATCTTCGGCCACTGTCACGTCCCGGAGCTCCGCGAGGTCAGTCCCGGACGCTTCTATCTCAACTCAGGCGATTGGGTGCACAACTGTACGTGGGCGGAGGTAGGACCGGAAGGAGTTGCCCTTAACAGGTGGAGTCCACGCTGACGAGCTCCAGGTGCTCCACCTCCTGTCCCAGGAGCCTACGGGCCAGCACGTCAAATCGTGCGGCGGCGTCCGTCACATAGTACAGTGTTTCCGGCTCCGCTTCGTGAGCCAGTAATCCCGCTCGGTCCAGGAGAGCCGCGAGCTCCGAGGCCGTAGACTGGGCGGAGTCGATCAGGGTGATTTCAGGTCCGGCGACTTCCGTGAGAAGGGGCACAAGCAGGGGGTAGTGGGTACACCCGAGAACGAGCGTGTCCACCCGGCGCTCCAGGAGCGGCTGTAGGTAACGCTCCGCTGTCAGTCGAGGAACCTCACCCTCGGTCCAGCCTTCTTCCACGAGCGGGACGAAGAGAGGGCATGCCTGCTCGAAGACCTCCGCGTCCGGCCGCAACCTGAGGATCGCCTCGCGGTAGGCCCGGCTGGCCACGGTTCCCCTCGTGCCGATGACTCCTATCCTACCGCTGCTGGAGGCTGCCGCCGAAGCGGCCGCACCCGGCTCTACCACGCCCAGTACCGGGACTCCCGCTCGCTGCTCTACCTCCGGCAGGGCCCTCGCGGTCGCGGTGTTGCATGCCACGACTACGGCCTTTGCGCCGCGAGTCAGAAGAAAGTCGACTGCCTCGGCCGCGTAACGGCGAATCGTCTCCGCACCCTTCGGCCCGTAGGGCACCCGCGCCGTATCACCCAGATAGACCGTGGGTTCTCCGGGCAGGACGCGACGAACCGCTGCCATGACGGTGAGTCCTCCGAGGCCGGAGTCAAAGACCCCGATCGGGGCAGAGCCCGGCTGGGCCGAGGCGGGCCTGGATATCGACATCGTCGCCGTCGCTGCCGTCAGAAGATGGTGACCGGCACGCTGTACCGGATCGCCGCCCCGGCCGAGCCGTCCGGCGGTGGAATCACCTCGCCCTCGAAGCGCCACAGGTGTGCTGAAATCCAAGCATCGACGCCGCTGAACAACGACCAGAAGACGGCTAATGCTATCCAATCCTCGCGCTGGTCCTCGCGTGCGGCGACCAGCCCCTCGTTGAGCGGCTCCGTCCTTTCGGCAGCGTCCAACAGGGCCTGCGTCTTGACGACCATGTACAGGCTCCATGCCTCCATGAGAAAGTAGAACGCCCCTCGAGTGGGCTCGTCGAGTGATGCCTGTCCCCAGCCCGGTATGATCAGCGAGCGGAAGAATGCGCCCCCGGGCCCGACCGGCCGCCGCTCCACTGAATCCGCCGGCGCGGGCAGCTCCTGCAAGCCCCGATGTGGCAAAGCAGTGGAGCGCGCCAGATCGTCCGTCTCCATCTGCGCGGCGCCTGGCAGCGCTTCCTGCGCACAGCCAACCGACGGAGCCGTCGGCGGCGCGGCGAGGCCGATGCACACGACAACCTGCAGTACGCGGAGCTTGCCTGGCGCGACCATCATCGGCGGATCGATCCAGCGGGAATGGCGGGAGCGTGTGGGAATCGAACCCACCCGGGACGCCTTAAGCGCCCCGAAACGGTTTTGAAGACCGCCGGCGACACCAGCCGCCATCCGCCCCCCCCCAGTTCGTGCAGCGCTCGCATGGCTGACCGTGCTACGGGCGCAGCCGCGCGACAACTTCGATCTCCACGCGCGCATCCTTCGGGAGCCGCGCCGCCTGCACCGTGGAGCGCGCCGGGTATGGCCGACCAAAGTGTTCCGCATAGATGCCGTTGACGACTTCGAATTCCTCCAGGTCCACCAGGAATACGGTGGACTTCACTACATCGCTCAAGCCCAGGCCGGCGGCTCCCAGCACCGCACGGAGGTTACGGAATACCTGTCGAGTCTGCTCTTCCACACCAGTCCCTGCCAAGTCTCCGGTATCAGGCTTCAGCCCTACCTGTCCGGCAGAGAAGAAGAACCCCCCTGCCGACACTCCCTGGGAGTACGGGCCGATGGCCGCCGGTGCTTCCGAGGTGTGGATCGCCTGCAATTCCGTCATACTACCTCCTCGGGCGGTCGCGCGCGGCTGGCGGGCCCCGACCAACGAGCGCCGAGCGCTTAGAACAACCCTTCAATCGTCCCGTTCGGATGCACCCTCATGGCCTCGGCAGCCGGCTTCGCAGACAGTCCAGGCATTACCATGACGTCCCCGGCAAGCGCCACGACGAAGCCGGCGCCCGCGGAGATGCGGAACTCGCGCACGGTAATGTCGAATCCCGTCGGGCGTCCCAGCAACGAAGGGTCATCGCTGAGCGAGTACTGCGTCTTCGCGATGCACACCGGCAGTCCCTCGAGATCATTGTCGGCGATCTGCCTGGCCTGCTTCTGCGCGGCCGGCGTAAGAAGCACACCATCGGCTCCGTACACCCGCCGGGCGATCGTCTCCAGCTTCTCCGCAAGGCCGCTCTCCAGCGGGTACAGCGGTTGGAATTCGGCCTCGCCCGCATCCAGCACCTTCACGACTTCCGCGGCCAGCTCCATGCCACCCTCACCACCTCTGGCCCAGACGTCGCATTCGGCGTAGGCCACTCCCGCCGAGGTACACATGTCCTTCACGGCCTGCACTTCCTCGACCAGATCGTCGGTGAAACGGTTCATCGCCACGACCACAGGAACTCCGAACTGGCGTACGTTCTCGACGTGCACCTTGAGGTTCTCGAGCCCCGCCGTCAGATCGACCGTCTCCGACTTCCTGACGTCCCGCGCACCGCCGGAGCCATGATGCCGGATGGCGCGCATAGTGGCCACGATCACCGCTGCCTGCGGCTCGATACCGCCCATGCGGCACTTGATGTCGAAGAACTTCTCGGCACCCAGATCCGATCCGAAGCCGGCCTCGGTCACCACAACGTCTCCCAGCGACATTCCAGCTCTCGTGGCGATGAGCGAGTTGCATCCGTGCGCGATGTTCGCGAAAGGGCCGCCATGCACCAGCGCGGGGCCACCCTCCAGCGTCTGCACGAGGTTGGGCGCAAGCGCATCCTTCATGAGGAGGGCCATGGCGCCGCTCACGTTGACCGCGCCGGCCCGCGCCAGCGACCCATCGGGCCGGACCCCCAGAACGATTCGAGACACCCGCTCCTCGAAGTCAACGAGGTCCCGGGCAAGACAGAATATGGCCATCACCTCCGACGCCGCGGTGATCGTGAAGCTCTCCTCCCTGGGCAAGCCCCCGAGCGGTCCTCGGAGACCAATGACGATGCTCCGGAGGGCGCGGTCGTTCATGTCGATGGCGCGTTTCCAGTTGATCCGGCGGACGTCCACTCCAAGGGAGTTGCCCCGGTGCAGGTTGTTGTCCAGAGCCGCGGAAAGGAGTGAGTGGGCCGATGTGATGGCGTGAAAATCTCCCGTGAAATGGAGGTTTATGTCGTCCATCGGGAGGACCTGCGCGTACCCGCCCCCGGCCGCACCTCCTTTGATGCCGAACACCGGTCCCAGCGATGGTTCCCGCAGGCACAGGATCGGGTTTCGATCCATCCTCCGCAGCGCCTGCGCCAGTCCGACCGCCACCGTAGACTTGCCTTCACCAGCCGGGGTCGGGGTCATTCCCGTCAGCAGCACCACCTTACCGTCGGCCGGACGTCCTGCCAGCGCCTCCGGGCTTAACTTGGCCATGTAGTGGCCGTAGGGACGGATGTCTTCCTTGCCAAGCCCGAGGTCGTCCGCCACGTCGCGGATCGGCCTGAGGTCGGCTTGCTGGGCGATCTCTATGTCGGTGAGCATTACCAGGTCCTTTCCGTGTCTCTTCTACTCACGAGCAGCGCAACGGATAACGCTATAGCCGGCAGCCAATACATTAAAGACCCCTCGAGCCTGAGGGGAGAATGCGGTGTGCGTCCGAGCCCGCTCGTCGCCTTGCGTACCACCGGGTTCTCGGGTAACCTGCCGCGATAGCCGTCGGCCCGCGACAGGCGCGGTAACGCCTTGTCGAACAACGAGCTCGGAAGGAACGGTCCGAACAGGCCACGGTTCGCGCGCGAACATAGCGGAGATCCGCGGGAGAGTCAAAGCGAGCCCGTGACGAGCCCTGCATGACCTTCGGAAAGACCATCCTCACCCCCCTGCTGTACGTCAACCGTACGCTAAAAGGGTGGGCCCTGAACACGCAGGAGTACTTCGGCCTGCTGGCCCGCTCGCTGCACGCGTTACTTACGCGACCGTTCTACGTGCGCGACCTGACCGTCCAGATGGACGTGGTCGGGGTGGGATCCATCGGCATCGTCCTGTTGACCGGTTTGTTTACCGGAATGGTGCTGGCCCTGCAGTCCGCGGTGGAGATGAAACAGTTCGGGGCGACCATTTACATCGGACGGCTCGTCGGTGCCAGCACCATACGGGAGCTGGGTCCGGTGCTCACCGCCCTGATGGTAACCGGTCGGGCGGGCTCCGGAATGGCCGCCGAGCTGGGTGCAATGAAGGTTACGGAGCAGATCGACGCTCTCAACACGATGGGCGTGGACCCGGTCCGCAAGCTAGTCGTTCCCAGGTTCGCGGCGTGTCTCATCTGTCTTCCTCTCCTCACCATGATCACGGACGTCATCGCGATCCTCGGCGGCTTGCTGATTGCCGTCGTCAAGCTGGATCTTACCATGGAACTGTATATGCGCTCGGTGTACACGACGCTGGCGCAGAACGGCTTCCTGTTCCGATACGTTCCGATAGACCTGTTCGGTGGCTTGCTGAAGCCGGTGTTCTTCGGCGCGATCATCGCGATCACCGGATGCTACTTCGGCCTGAAGGCGGCGGGGGGAACAGAGGGAGTCGGGCGGGCGGCAACGCGCGCCGTGGTCACCTCGTCGATCTTCATCCTGGCCACCGATTACTTCGTAACCCAGCTTCTGATAGCACTGCTGATCGAGTGAGCGACGATTCTCTGGACAGCTGGGATTCGCTCCTGCGGCGCGAAGTCCGGGAGGAGGTCCGAAAGGCTCTTGCGACTCTCGGCAGGGCCGGGGAGGACGTGGCCGGCGACGAGCGCGTGGTCGAACTACTGGGTCTTCGCCTGGCATACGGAGACATGATGGTGCTGGACGGCATCAGCCTTACGCTGTACCGGGGAGAAACGCTTTGCGTGCTCGGAGGATCCGGTGCCGGTAAGTCGACGATACTCAGGCTGGTCCTGGGCCTTTCATATCCCGACGAAGGCCAGGTGCTGGTTCAGGGGAGGGACATCACCCACGCCGCGCTCGAGGAGGTGCTGGCATTGCGGCGCAACATGGGGATGGTGTTTCAGCAGGCGGCCCTATTCGACTCGCTTTCCGTCTACCATAATGTGGGCTTCTACCTCCACGAGCACACGCGGCTGGCCGAGCACGAGATCGACACCAGGGTCACCGAGGCACTGAAGTTCGTGGACCTGGATCCCGATCAGGTGGAGGACCTCCTTCCCGCTGAACTGAGCGGAGGAATGAAGAAGCGCGTCGGGATTGCACGCGCCCTGGTACACCGCCCGGAGATCCTGCTCTACGACGAGCCGACCAGCGGCCTGGACCCGATCACGACCCGCACGATCAACGAGCTTATCCTCAAACTGCAGCGTGAGCTCTCGGTCAGCTCGATCGTAGTGACACACGACATTCGCTCGGCCTTCCGCATCGCGAACCGGGTGGCTCTATTGTCAGGCGGACGGCTCGTATTCGTGGGAGGGCCAGAGGAGATGATTGCGTCGGAGGATGGCTATGTCCGCGAATTCCTCCGCTGAACGACCGGCACCGACGCCGGGCGCGAAGCTGATCAGGCGGAGCGACGGGTGAGGCGTGGCGCAGCGGTGACCTGGGAGCAGGTCCGGGTCGGAATTCTCCTGATCGTGGCCCTCGCACTGATCTCAGTCGCCGTGTTCTTCATCGGTCGTACGGGCCACGTCTTCGGTGAGCGCTATCGGCTCGTGACCCTGGTACGCAGTGCCGCCGGCCTGGTACCGGGGGCAGTTGTTCAGCTTGCCGGCCAGACGGTCGGACAGGTGGACCGGGTCACCTTCATCGATCCGGGCGACCGTCCCTCGTCCGGCGAGGCCGTAGCAATCTGGCTCGCAGTTAACACCGAGGTGCAGAATCAGATCCGAGCCGACTCACGGGCCCAGGTTCGTACGCAGGGCTTGCTCGGTGACCGTCTCATCGATATCCGCCCCGGAACGTCGGGAGCCCGCATTCTCAAACCCGGTGACACGGTTCCGTCGGCCGGTTCCCTGGATTACGACGCCCTCCTGGCAGAAGGAGCCGAAGCGGTGGGAGACCTGGTAGAGGTAAGCCAGAATCTCTCGGAGCTCACCCGCGGCCTCCTCGCTGGCGAGGGGACGTTCGGTCGACTGGTAGTCGACGAGACGCTTTACGAGCGAGTCGCGGCTCTTGCGATGGCGCTGGACACCCTCGTCGCCGAGGCAGCGGATCCCGGCAGTTCCCTCATGCGCCTGTTGCGCGATGACACGCTGTATTCTTCACTGCGCTCCGCTGTCGCATCGTTCGACACCCTGACCTCGGCAGTGGCGAGTGGAGAAGGATCGCTGGGACATCTAGTCCGTTCCGATTCCCTGTACGCCGCGTTGCGCAACACCGTGGAACGCTCGGACTCCCTGCTCACGGCTCTCCAGACCGGAGAAGGATCAGCCGGTCGCCTGCTGACCGACGAGACGCTTTACGAGGAGCTGTTGCGCACGGTGGTGGAGCTGAACGCTCTCCTGGCAGACGTCAGGGCAGACCCGGAGCGATACGTTCCGCCGGTTTCCGTCTTCTGAGTGTCAGGCTCCGGAGGCGTCGCCGAAGAACGGCCGGATTCAGCGGCGACCGTCGGTAAGGTCGTGCAGCGTGAGGAAGCTGACGATCCTGTAGCGCAGCCTCCCCGTAGGCAAAGCCACCTCCACCTCGTCCCCCGCGGCCCGCCCGAGTAACGCCCGGCCTATCGGAGAGGCCATCGAGATCTCCGACTTCTCCATGTCCATTAAGTCGCCGAAGGCCAGCGTGTACTGCTCCGTGTCTCCATCGTCGAGGTCGACGACCTCGACCCGGGACCCGAAGCCGATCTGATCATCCGGAATCAGGTCGACTTCGATATCCGTAACCTCCGACAGTCTGCGCGAGATGTAATCCAGCTTGGCGCGGACGAATTGCTGTCGCTCCAGCGCCGCCGTGTACTCTGAGTTCTCGCTCAGATCCCCCTGCGCAACCGCTTTCTCGATCTCACCCGGTAGGGTGACTGTGAGCTCGTGCAGCAAAGCCTCGGCCTCGCCGTTCAATCGCTCTATGAGTTGGTCCAGCACCTGCTAACTCCCTGCTCTGTGGACTCCGGTCCCCGGCGCGGGTACGGCTCCCCGATGCGACATGGTCGCTGTCCCGACGTGACGGGCGGATAGGTGTCGCGATTTCCTTACAGATGAAAAGACCGCGACACGACACCAACGGCCGCGCCGCGGGTTGCTGATGGAGGTGCCGGGAATCGCACCCGGGTCCGCGAATCCGTCCTCCACGGCTTCTACGTGCGTGTTTGAGGATCAGGTCTCGTCGGCGACAGGGCTCCTCAACGGCCCGCCGCCGGCCAGCCACGCCGGGCTTTCGCCCTCTCACCGGGAACGCGCGCGGCCCTCGTCCCCAGCCAGCCCGATTTATCGACGCCCACCGACCCACCTCGGGCCGGGTCGATCGGCAGACGGGCTACGTCAGTTACGCAGCCAGAGCCAAGTTGTCGTTGGCAATTGTGTGTTTCCCGGTGTTTAACGAGGATCCGAGCACCTCGGCACGCTACCGTGAGTTCCGGCAAACGCGTCGAATCTGATTCACCCCCGTATTTTCAAGCAGCCATGCATGAGAAAAGACCGCCGTAGCGGCCCTCGCTCCCTATCACACTAATCCGGCCTCGAGGTTCCGTCAATGACCTGGTTCGTTCTTTGACATCGTTTCTGCGGATTGGATATACTGCGGATTGCGAGTCTTCACGGAAGGCAACTGTCGGGAGGGCTTGTTAACCTCCCCGCACAGGAGACGATAAATGCAACTCCGCGACTTCTTCACGCTTGATGCGATACAGCTCGATCTCCGCGCAGACACAAAGGACGAGGCCCTCAGGGAACTCGTGGGGCTCCTCGGCCTCGACGACAAGTCGCAGGCTATTCTGTTCAAGATGCTGAAGAGGCGTGAGAACCTCGGATCGACAGGCATCGGGCGCCGCATCGCCATTCCCCACTGCCGGTCCCTGGTCGTGAACCGTCTGCGGGTGGCCTTCGGCCGCAAGCTCGCCGGCATCGACTTCGACGCCATCGACAAGAAGCCGGTACAGCACGTGTTCCTCATCGTGGCCCCGCCGCTTGAGGTCTCCAACCAGTACCTGCCGGTGCTTGGCCATATCGCGCAGTTCGGCAAGGAGCAGGACGTGCCGGAGCGACTCGCGCGGATCGAAGATCCCGAGGACTTCCTCGCCCTGCTGGAAGAAAAGGGAGTCTGACCCGGATGCATCCGCAGCTTGAGATACTCCTCGAGCTCCAGGACCTGAACTCACAGCGTAGTGCGCTGAGGGAGGAGCCGCTCAAGCGAGTAGAGGAAGAGGTCTTCGAGCTCAAGCCGGCCCAGGCACTGAAGCTGCTCGATGAGAAGATCGCGGAGCTCGCCGTGCGTCTCGATCCGATGGTCGGGAAGCGCTACCAAGACATAGTAGGTTCGCTCCAGCGGGCCGTCGTGCCGGTACTCAACGGCATCTGCTACGGGTGCTTCGTGGCGATTCCAACCGCCTGGTCGTCGGAAGCAGGACGCAACGACCGCATCACGGTCTGCGACCATTGCGGCCGGTTTCTCTATTACGTCGACTGATCTTACTGGACGGGGCCCCGTCCGGCTGACCGTGAGCTTCGTCGGCGGTACCGCTAGTCCGCCAGTACCCTCCCATCGTCTGTCCGCCGTGTGAGCCCGATCCGATCCAGGTGCTCCAGCAGCGGAATCAGATACTTGCGCGAAACGCCGAACCTTTCCCTGAAGTCGGCTGGTGTCGCGGTCCCCGCTACATCGATGACTCTCCGGGCCGCCACCCGGGCTGCCGATTCGACTGTGGTCGCCAGATACATTTCGGGCGTGACCGCCACTATCTCGCCTCGCTCCACGAGAAGGCGCAAGAGGTCGTTGAGCAGCTGCCGGTCCAGTCCCAGGCTGCGTCCCAAAGCGTCCGGCGTCGGTGGCTCAAGACCGGCCTGCTTAAGCGTCTCGAGCAACTGCCCGAGCTGGGCAGCCTCTTCGGAGGTGAGATCGACGGTGTGCCCTGGCAGGCGGATCCACGGGCCATTGAGAAGCACCCGGTCTTCGCTCACCAGCTCTGCCACGGCGGCGGACAGCAGTTCCTCCGAGTAGGGAGAGGCGAGACGCGCCCGCAACGACTCCAGTGATGCGGCTGAAGCTCGCCGGTTGACCCGGTGTGCCTTCTCCAGGGCTTGCACCACGTCGCGCCTGGCAGCCGTTAAGAAGTGCCGCGCATAGCAGCGGCCGCCCAGCCGCACTACCGCCGCGGTCGTTCCATCGGCTTCCTCCAGCGAGCGAGCGGGCAGGCCGGTCCTGAGCGGCAGCTCGGCGTCGGACACTCCCTGTCCGCCGCCCATCTCTACAACGGCCTCCAACGTGGTCGCCGGGTGCCCTGCCAGACACTTCTCCCACGCTTCCGCTCGATCCCGCCAGCGCATCGGCGCATCCAGCTCGGCAACCCGGCCGCCGCCCACGGTGACTACGGGCGAGTAGAACCGAAGGATGAATCTGTCTCGCACTCTGGCGACAATCGGACGCTCGCATTCCAGCAGCGCCCAGGTCGATTCTCCGGCCACCAGACGATCAGATCGTGGCAAGAGCGCACGCGCGAAAGTCTCTCCCGTGCCGAGGAACAGACGGAGTCGCTGACCGTGCTCTATGGACCGTGGGCTCTCGCGGGGGAGCTCCACCCATGCCCCGAGCCGTGAGACGGCGCGCCATGCATCTTCCCTAACTACCACCGCACCGCGTCGCGCGTCGGAGGGCTCGATTCCCACCAGCGCCATCGCACACCGCTGCCCGGGACCGACTCTGTTCCGCCGACTTCCGTGAACCTCCAGGGATCGAACGCGAGCGCTCATTCCCGCTGGAAGCACACGTACCACATCGCCGACCGCCAGCTCACCGCTCCACGAAGTACCAGTCACCACCGGACCAGCCCCCTTCACACTGAACGAGCGGTCCACCGGCATCCGGAAGTAGTCACTGGCCGGACGCTGCGGCAGAGCCTCCGCTATCGTTCGCATCGTCTCCCGGAGCTCGACCAGTCCTTCGCCGGTAACGGACGATACATCCACGATCGGCCACTCTTCGTGCCCGAGCAGACGGGCGCACTCTTCGCGCACCGAATCCCGCGCCAGATCCCTCCACTCAGCGTCGACTCGGTCCACCTTGGTGAGCGCGACAACTCCGAGCGAGACCCCGAGGAGACGCGCTATCATCAGGTGCTCGCGAGTCTGGGGCATGGGCCCCTCGTCCGCCGCTACCACCAGCAGCAGAAGGTCGATGCCGGTTGACCCGGCCAGCATGTTCTTCACGAAACCCTCGTGGCCAGGCACATCGATCACCCCGACCTCTAGGTCCGGACTCAGGTCGAGCCGGGCGAAGCCGATATCGATGGTCAGACCGCGCTCCTTCTCTTCCTTCCAGCGATCCGTATCGACGCCAGTAAGTGCCTTCACCAGGGCCGTCTTGCCGTGGTCAACGTGCCCCGCTGTGCCGAGAACGAACGCCCTCACAACTCCCTGCCCGGCGAGAGGAAATCAAGGGACTGCAGCCGGTATCCCTCGGCTGCGTGATACCGGACGAATTGGATGAGGGAAGCTATGTGACGCGGATCCAGGGCTCCGGCGACCGGCTCGCCGCCCGCCAGCTGCCGGAACCGGGCCAGCTCTTCAGCCGTCAACCGTGAGCCGGGTGCGGTACACCTGGCGCAGGTGAGTCCACCGGCGCGAAAATCGAATCCACCCTCCTCCGAGCCGATGGCCGTCCCACAACGCTGGCAGGCATCCATGGCGGGCGAGAATCCCAAGGCCTCGGTCAGACGCCAGATACCGGCGACGGCCGAGCCCATGACGTCGGCTGGTGGCACATCCAGGAGCTCGTCAAGAGCCTCGGTCAGGAGCCCAAACAGACGCACGTCGCTGTGCTCCGGCGCCAGGCGCAGCACAAGCTCGCACAGGACAGACGCACCGGAATACCGTCGCAGGTCCCTGCCCAGATTCTGGCGATCCCGGATGAGCTCGAAATCGGACAGAGTGTGGAGGTCTCGATTCGGCTTCAGGTAGAGAGTGGCGACGCCCTCCGCGAAGGGTTCGAGAAGGCCTGAGATCCGGCTGCGCGGCCGCAGGACACCCCGCGCCAGGGCAGAGCGCGGTCCGTGCTCGCGCGTCATGAGACGCAGGATCTTGCTGGTATCGCTGTACCGGTGGGTCTTCAGCACCACGCAGCGTGTCGTTACGATGGGCACCCTGCGAAGCTACCGGTCTCCCTGGACCCCGGCAACGCGCCAGTTCACTCCAGGAGACGTATGTCTGTCGTTCCGAAACCGGAGGGAACCTCGGACAGGGCTCTACCCTCGGAATCAAGAAGCAATAGCCGTCCGGCCTCGGCAAAACTGAACGTGGCGCACAACAACCTGCGGTCCGCCAGGGCGGTCGCCGTCCAGCAATCTACTCTGCTGCCAGCGGCATCCCTTATCCGGATCGGGTTGTCGGGACCCCTCTGGAAAGCCCCGGTCGCGGGATCGAAGCGTAGCAGATCGATGGTGACGAAGTCGGTGGTCGAAGTTACGTAAATGAGACCGTCCCGTCCCGACTCGAGACCGATACCGTTGCCGTCCAGCGGCACGGGCACCGACAGGCTTTCATCAGCCACGTCTATCGTCACGATCGCCCCGTTTCCGTCCGGCGCGAACGTTACCGGGTCGAACGTTCCCCCGGCCAGCACGACCAGACGGCCTGCCGACAGCACCGCGTCCCGCGCGTTCGGCGCTCCGGCCGGCAGCTCTATGATTCGCCGCACCTCGCCGGACCGTGCCAGAACGACCACTCGGCTCGGTCCCAGCGGCTGAAAAGTGAAACCTTCGTCGTCGATGTTGGCATCAACGGCCCATAGCTCGTCACCTATGGGTACGACCCGCTCCACGAACGTTCCCACCGCCTCGCCAATCCGGGTGGCTACCGCCTCCCCAGGCGTTACGCGGTAGACGGCATCGCTCCCTCGCCCCCCGACCCACACGGCGCCCGATTCATCGAAGGCGGGCTGTGAAGGGTTGGCCAGGTTACCCTCCGGCTCGGGGAAGCCGCTGGTCGAAACGGTGCCGGTTTCCAATTCAACGAACACCACCCGGCTGCCGCCGAAGCTGCTGATGGTGGATACCGCATGCAGACTCGAAACATCCAGCGCGTCGCCGTCGAAATTGGGACCCAGGTCCACTTTGCTCCCGGCAACGCGCACTTCCTCAGCGACCGTAAACCGTGCCATCGTCTGCCCCGTCGAGTTCAGGACCAGCAGGTCAAACGCCTGAGGCGGCTCCGGTCCCGTGGGGCCCGAGTCCGCGCAGCCCACCAGGACTGCTGTAGTCAACCATACCGGCAGGGACGCCAACCAGGATGCTCCCCATCTCCCTTCCATTCTGCCTTCTTCCCTTGCTTGAGTGGGCTGCCGACCTATCACCTCACCTGCAGGCGCACATGGAAGCGGCGGCCGGGCTCGGGAAATAGCTCGATCATCTCGAAGCGTCTGTCGAGCACGTTCTCTACGCGCAGCATTATCTCCAGTGCGAGCAGCCGGATGGGTATTCGCCGTGTCAGCGAGACGTCGACCACGGTGAAGGCCGGCAGCCTCCGAGTCGCTGCCACGCTGGTCGTCCGGGATCCAATCGACCGCAATGTGAGGCGAAGGCTTCCCCAGGGACTCCACCGCTCGGCCGCCATGAAGCC
Source organism: Gemmatimonadota bacterium (assembly GCA_039589295.1). Taxonomy (GTDB): domain Bacteria; phylum Gemmatimonadota; class Gemmatimonadetes; order Palauibacterales; family Palauibacteraceae; genus JBDGYE01. The sequence goes on from JBDHHR010000001.1 coordinate 29,593, forward strand.
GCTCACCTCCGGCTGGTAGGGCAAGGGATTCCTGTTGCTCCCGAAACCGAGCCGGCTCCGATCAAGCGATCCAGACAGCCGAAGTCGCCACCCGGATTCTTCCGCCCGCCCCAGCTTGAGAGAGCCGTCGAGCTCCACGCCCCACGCCAGCAGATCACCCAGATTGCGTGGGCTCCAGACGGCGGTGGCACTGGCCAGCCACACAATTGGATCCGCCGTTCGGCGATAGTAGACGTCCAGCGCCCAATCGAACCTCCAACCCCCGCGGCCGAGTTCCGCCTCCACTCCGACCTCGGCGTCCAACCTTACCGTCTCCGGAACCAAGTCGGGATTCGGTTGGACCCTGTAGGCCGAGGCGAAGAACAGGTCTCCGAACGTGGGCAGGCGAAACCCCCTTCCCGCCCGCACCCACATGCTCCAGGCAGATGCCGGAACGAGCCGCAGAGCGAGCCCGGGGCTGACCGCCCATGCTCCCCGCGTCACGTCCACGCCTACCGCCGGCTCAAGAAGCAACCGCCCTGCGCGCACCGGGCGTTCCAGTGAACCGCCCGTCATGGTTCGTGGCGCCGGCTTCCCTAGTTCGTCCCCCGTAACGGACTCGTGCGAGAACCGGCCTGACAACAGGATTCCAAGCCGGTCCCCCACGGCGGTCCGTCCGCTCACGCGCCACTCGCGGGAACTCAGCACCGATTCCGGCGATTCGGCGTCGGCGACGTAAACCTGCCGGCGTGAGTGCATGGACGCATTAAGTCGGGCCCCAGCGGATTCTGCCGACAGGAAGGCGGTCCATCCGTGCTCGGACCAGCGCGCCGACTCGAAAATGCTGGTTCCCATGCGCCCCGGTACGCCACGCTCAGCCCGATCCAGGCGGACGCTCGCGAGTACGGGTCCCATACCACCGCTGACAGCGGAGTTAACGGACCGGTAGTCTGAGTTGCCGCGGCGCTCCGTCGGCGCTCCGGGAAGAAGGCGGTTCTGGTAGGGATAGTCGTTCTCAGCCTCGGTCACGGCCACGGACAGCGATGCCCTTCCGCGCCGCCCGACTGCCGATGCGTACGCGTTCCCGAATCGGCCACCGAAGGACGACACGGCGAGACTCCCGCTGGCCGCCCGGCCGTCCGGCACGCGTGACGTGAGCAGCAGCACGGCCGCCCCCGCGCCTGGGCCGTGGCTCGCAGAGCCTACGCCGCGGACCAGTGTCGCGGTCTCCAGGGTCGATGGAGGCAGCAGCGACAGGTCCGCCCGTCCTGTCAGAGGATCGTTCATCGGCGCGCCGTCAAGCAGCACCAGGACCCCTTCCGGTCGGCTCCCCCGGACCGTTACCGCTTGGCGGCCGCCTGCCCCTCGCTGCCGAATCGTCACGCCCGGTTGCTCCGCGAGCCACTCGCCGACCGAACCGTAGACCAGAGGACGATCGGCGAACCGAACGCGTTGTACGGAGCGGCCCGCCAGGCCGGCTACAGGTGAACCACTCGCCTTGGCCTCGATCTCCGGAAGAAGGTAGGGATCCAGCGGCAGGACGACCCTGAGGAAGCGGGCAGTCTCGCCCGCAACCTCCACGACCCGCACCGTCCGCTCGTGTCCCCACGCCTGGACTATGATCCGATATGGCACCCCGGCGGACAGTTGCCCGACGTGTACTTGGCCCTCGGGTCGGAGCTGGACTACGGTTCCGGCCGCGACCGATCCCTCCGACCCGAGGGCGTGTGCCTCTACAAAGGCCCCTGACAGCCTTTCCCCAGCCTCGGAGACCACTTTCACCTCGAGGAGGAACGTCGAATCTGGCGATGCAGTACCGCCTGGAGCCGTCGGCGGGACGCGAGCCTGCGCGGCGGTCACTGCAGACCCCCATGCTACCGCGGCCGTGGCGAGCATCGCGGCAAAGACCGCCGAGCCCGCCGACTTCACCCGCGGTCTCCGTGGATGGGCGGCCCGTTCAGCGGCATCGCCTGCGGTCCCACGGACCGCACTGTCTCCACGGCGATCGGCCAGCGAAAGGCCTCCTCGAGGTTGCTGGCCGTAAACACATGCTCGACGGCTCCCTGACCCAGCACGACACCATCTCGCAGGAGTAGAAGCCGATCCGCAAAGCGGGCTGCCAAGTTAATGTTGTGGGTTACGGTGATCACCGTAACTGACTGTTGTATCACTAGTTGCGTGGCCAAGCGAAAGATCTCCATCTCGTGCGCCAGATCCAGGTGCGCGGTCGGCTCATCGAGGAGAAGACATTCGGGCTGCTGCGCAAGCGCGCGGGCCACCCGGGCCCGCTGCAGCTCGCCTCCGGAAAGCCGGGAGATCGGTCGGGCATCCAGACCCAGCAGGTCTGTGAGACGCAAGGCCTCATCCACGATGGAGTGATCCAGGTCCCCGAGTCCCGCCCACGGCCGGAGATAGGGATGGCGTCCCATGCAAACGAGCTCTCGAACAGTCAGCGGTACCGGGGAATCCGCTTCCTGCTGCACCACTCCCACCCTTCGCGCCAGATCCCTGCGAGGCCAGCGCGCGGACGCCAGCCCGTCGAATCTTGCCTCGCCCCTCCCGCACCGCAGGCGGCCCAGCAACACCCGCAGCAGAGTGCTCTTACCAGCACCGTTGGGGCCTACAACGGCCGTATGGCGCCGCGCCGGGAAGACGGCGGTCACGTCACGCAGCGCATACCGTGTCTGCGCCGGGTACCGGAACCACACGCCGGACAGTTCGAAGCTCACGAGTAACTCCGCCTCAGCAGAAAGAGAAAGAACGGAACTCCCAGGAGGGCGGTCACGACTCCCACCGGAATCTCGAGCGGGCTGGCCGCCGTGCGGGCGGCCGTATCGGCGAGAACCAGGACGCTGGCCCCGCCGAAGAAAGACAGCGGCACAAGGACCCGGTGGTCGGGACCCCACAGCAGCCGCACGGCATGCGGCACCACGAGACCTACGAACCCTATTACGCCGGCGACGGATACGGCCGCAGCGGCGAGCACCGAGGCGAGAAGATAGGCCAGGCCCTTGATCCGCTCGGTCTCGGTCCCGAGAGCAGCCGCCGTCTCCTCACCGAGTGTCAGCGCATTGAGGTGCCGACTCAGGCCGAAGGCCAGGGCCACCGCCGGAATCGAGTACGCAGCCAACAGCAGGGTGAGAGGCCACGAGACCCCCGCCAGGCTACCCAGGGTCCAGAAAAGGGCCGACCGGAGTGTCTCGACACGGGCCAGCGTAAGGACAAGCAGGACACAGGCACCGAAGAAGGCGCTCGTGACCACCCCTGCCAGCAGGAGGACCCTGGTGTCGAGCCGGTCGACCACCCACGCGACACGGAAGACTATGGCGATGGCGAGCAGTGCTCCGATGAGGCCTGCCACCGGCAGCACTCCCACCCCCAGTCCTCCGATTCCGAGGACCATGGCACCGACCACGCCGAGGGCGGCTCCGGCGGAGACACCCAGAAGATAAGGTTCCGCCAGCGGGTTTCTCAGCAGCGCCTGGAACACGGCGCCGGAAACGGCCAGCGCACCGCCGGTCAGGGCGGCAGCCGCTACCCGAGGCAGACGCAGCGAAAAGAGGATCGTATGCGCGGCCCCCTCGGTACCGCGCAAAGCGTTCCACAGGTCACGGGGACCGATGGACGCCGGGCCGACCGCCAGACCCAACAGAATGCTGCCGGCTAGAACTGCCAACACTGCCGGAAAGGCTGCCGCACGCCTCATGGGCTCCCGCCGCCATGGGCCTCGAACGCCCCTGGATGCAGGACCGTGGCCAGAGCCCTGGCCGCCTGTCCGACTCTCGGCCCGAGCCGGTGGAGCAAGTCCGCATCGACCTGGACGACGGAGCCGCTCCTGACAGCTCGAACCGAGCCCCAACCTGGCCGCTGGAAAGGCGGCAGGGTGCGTCCGGACGTGCCGCTCACCGGATGGATTATGACGTCAGGGTCCCGGAAGGCTATGACCTCCAGGCTCACCGTGGGCGACGGAGCCGCCAGGTCGCCGAAGATGTTCCGGCCACCGGCGATGGCAATCAACGTGTCCAGATAACTGCCGCCCCCTGCGGTTATGATCGGCGGATAGGCGACATCGTAGTAGACAGAGAGCTTGCTTCGCCCCTTCACCGCCGCCTGGACCTCGTCAAGCTCTTCCTGGATCCGGCCCCAGAGAACGTTCGCTTCACGTTCCCTTCCGACCAGGCGGCCCAGGCGTGCAATGGTCCGACCGAGGTCCTCGAGCGTGTTGACGACAACTGCCAGCGACGGTATCCCGAGGCGGTCGAACTCGGCCACGGCGGCGGCGTTGTCCGATCCGCCGATCAGAATAGCCAGGTCCGGGTTGCGTTCCAGAACCAGCTCCGCCGCAGGTCGGATCGCATCCCCCACTGAGGCAATGCGCCGAACTTCGGGAGGATAGTCGGCGTACGCCGACCGACCGACGAGCAGATGATCCGCCTCGACCGCGAACAGGATCTCGGTGACCACCGGCACCAGTGAGACGATTCGCCGAGGTGCGTCTGGGAGGACCAGCCGGCGCCCCAAGTCGTCGGTCGTTTCCACTTCCTGGGCCGCAGCCGGCACGGCTCCGCCGGCCAGCAGCCGCAGGCAAGACAACGCGGCTGCCAGGTAAAGAGATCGCCGCAAAAAACCCGTCCTTTCACCGAAAGGGCGGGTATGACCGAGTCCCCGGGTTTACCGTGGCTCGCCCACACCCTTCCCGCGAAGAGTCGAGTGGGCAAGGACGGGTCACGTCTCCTGGCTCGAGGCCTCGCCGCGGCCTTCCCGGAAACTCCAGTGGCCGTACCGAGCGGCGAGTGGATCACGCGGATCCGGAAACCTCTCACAGTGGCGGGGCCGCGTCGGATTCGCACCGACTTCCGTGCACCCTTCCCTGTATTCTCGCTGTCGGAAAGTCTACCCTGACCTCAGGTAGCGACGCAAGGTAGACGCAAGGTATAAGAGCGAGGAAGTGGAGACTGAGAGAGAAAAGCGGCGTCAGTCACCGACGATCCCTCTCCGATCCAACCTCCAGACAAGCGCGGCGGCTGTGCCCAGGCCAATTCCCAGAACCAGCCATATCCACGCCCACCAGGTACCGTGCGTCGACACTTCGACGTGCACTGAAATGCTCGTACCCGCCGGGAGATCGGATCCGCTGAAGCGCTGCAGCGTTTCACCCGAGACGTCTGTTGCACGGGAACCCACCAGACCTTCCGCCCTAGCGCTCACCCCTACTCCGCCGACCATTACCGCCAGTCGCCGGGTGGTGTGCGCCAGAGCAAGTTCGAAATCGGACGTAGGCAGGACGTACCGGACCGCGAGCCGAACCCCGGCCGGCGGTAGCCGTGAGCGTAGCTGCACGCGGCCGCCCTCGAATGTTACGGACTCCGGCGGTACCCCTCCGGGGATGACGACAGCATCGCTCGCATCCGGAGGAAGCGGCGTCTCCCAGATCGACGAGGTCTCGGGCACCGGAACCAGAGTCTGATCCGGTCTCCCAACAATGTCCATGATCTCATCGACCCGTAGTCCGCCTCCTGGCACGGGAGAGAGCACGGCGTGGCGCATCCCGACCTCGAGATCGGGTACCGGCTGCGTGACCTGCGCCGTGTCGTAGACCACCACCTCATACGGGTCAGGAGGTGTCATGCCGTCGGGCAGCGGGGGCCCGAAATGGAGAGCTCCGGCGTGACGAGCCGCCACCAGGAAGACCGTTTCGGATCTCGCGAAATCATCCAGCACGAACCTGAACCGACCCCTGGCGTCTGCCTGGACGGAATCCACCACCTCGCCGCTGTCACTGGCCACGCGGTGCAGCTGAACGACCGCTCCACCCGCCCCGACGGAATCGGGCGCCAGGATGACCCGGCCGGACAGCTCTTGCCCGGACAGCGGACGAACAGCAAGCAGGAGAAGCGCCGTGGCCGCCGCCGACCACGGCGGACCGCTTCTGACGAATCGGTCCAAGGGTTTTGACGGCCGCGGGGGCGACGTCAAGGAGTAAACCGTCCGAAATCTTCCGGGTTCAGGCGCTTCAGGTAATCCTTGAGTTTCTCGGCCGGCTCGTCCACCTCACCCTCTCGAGCGGCGGCCCCCTGACCCCAGTCGGCAGAAGAGACGCCACTCTCGAAGCCTGCCTCCTCGATCTCTACCGCCGATCGATCCAACAGCTCGTCGTCGGCGAAGATGGGGGCCGATGCACGCAGCGCCAGAGCCACGCTGTCGCTGGGGCGGGAATCAATCGAGATCACTTCCCCGTTCCGCTGGAAGATCAGCGAGGCGTAATACGTGTTGTCCACGACTTTGGTGATCAGGACGCGGACGAGCTCGCTTCCGAGGCTTCGGACGACGATGGTGAGCAGATCGTGCGTAAGCGGCCGGGAAAACTTGATTCCGGCCAGCTCCATTGCGATGGCGCTGGCCTCTCCCGGACCGATCCATATTGGCAGCAGCCGCTCACCGCCAATCTCCCGCAGGATAACGACGGGCGTGTTCGACGACTTGTCCAGGCCGAGACTCACGACTTCGACTTCAGTCATTTCCCCTCCACACACTCAGCCTCGCGCGGCTTGGAGCGACCATCACGTCCCCAGGTCCCACGACGCCAGGTAGTGCTTCTGCTCGTCGGTGAGGTGATCGATCCGTACGCCCAGCGATGCGAGCTTGAGCCGTGCTATCTCGCGGTCGATGTGGGAAGGAACCCTGTGCACCCGCGGCTCGAGCTTGCCTCCTTCCTCGGTCAGCAGATACTCCGCTGCCAGCGCCTGGTTCGCAAACGACATGTCCATCACGGCCGCGGGGTGCCCCTCGGCGGCCGCCAGGTTGATCAGCCGGCCCTGTCCGAGGAGCGTGATCCGCTTGCCATTCACCACGTACTCGTCCGCCAGCGGTCGAACCGCCCGGGGCGGTACCTCTGAGATCTCCTCCAACCGCCGCACGTCGATCTCCACGTCGAAGTGGCCCGAGTTTGCCAGGATGGCGCCATCCTTCAGAACGCGGAAGTGCTCTTCCCGGATCACGTGCGTGTTGCCGGTGAGGGTCAGGATGAGATCTCCCTGCGGAGCGGCCTCCTCCATCGGAAGTACCGAAAAGCCATCCATGGTGGCCTCGAGAGCCGCCAACGGGTCCACCTCTGTCACGATCACCCTGGCGCCGGCCCCGCGAGCCCGGACGGCGACGCCACGCCCGCACCAGCCGTAGCCGGCCACTACGACCGTAGAGCCGGCGAAAAGTATGTTCGTCGCCCGGAGAACTCCGTCCAACGTCGACTGTCCCGTCCCGTAGCGGTTATCGAACATGTGCTTCGTGAGGCTGTCGTTGACCGCCAGCACAGGTAACTGCAGCACCCCATTGGCCGCCATCGCGCGAAGGCGCACTATGCCTGTCGTCGTCTCCTCGGTGGACCCGACCACTCCAGTCACTACCGCACTCCGCTCGGCCGGATCCATGCGGCCAACCCACTCGCGCAGGGGAGGAGCGAGGTCGTCGAAGCGCTCCAGAGCGATCATGTGTATCGCTCCGACGAGATCCGCACCGTCGTCCATGGTAATTGCCGGACGGTGGTCGAGGGCGGCTCGAATGTGCTCGTAGTATCGCTCGTTGTCCTCACCGCGGACCGCGAAGACAGATACTCCGCAGTCCTGAACCAGATGCGCCGCCACATCATCCTGGGTGGACAACGGATTGGACGCGCACAGGGTTACTTCTGCGCCGCCGGCCTCGAGGGTCTTGACCAGGTTGGCCGTTTCCGTCGTGACGTGCAGGCAGGCAGACAGCCGTACCCCGTCGAGCGGTCGCTCCTCGGCAAAGCGCTCGCGTATGAGCCGCAGAACGGGCATGAAGCGCTCCGCCCACTCGACGCGCATCCGCCCCGTCTCCGCCAGAGAGAAACCCGCCACGTCACTGTCGGACGTGGCTCTCACCCCATCCAGCATCTCTTGACTCGCTCCTTTGCGCCCTCCGACAGGGGAGCGCCCGGAAGTGTCTCTCAGATCGCCGCCGTCAGTTCGGCGGTCCGGTCAATCCGCTCCCAGCTGAAACCGCCGTCCGCCTCAGGCTCCCGGCCGAAGTGTCCATATGCAGCCGTTCGGCGGTAGATAGGACGGCTCAGGTTCAAAGCTTCGATTATGCTCTTCGGTCGCAGGTCGAACACCTTCTCGACCGCAGCCACCAGCTCCTGATCGGGGGCCACGCCCGTCCCGAACGTGTTCACCATGATGGAAACTGGGCGGGCGACGCCGATGGCGTATGCCAGCTGGATCTCCGCCTCCCGCGCCAGCCCCGCGGCTACCAGGTTCTTGGCGACCCAGCGCGCGGCGTAGCTCGCCGACCGGTCGACCTTGGACGGGTCCTTCCCGCTGAACGCCCCACCGCCGTGGCTTCCGACACCTCCGTACGTATCAACGATTATCTTTCGCCCCGTCATTCCCGCGTCGCCCAGCGGCCCTCCCGTGACAAAGCGTCCGGTTGGATTGATGTGGAGTGCAGCAACCGATTCATCATACAGCTCGGCCGGCAAGACGGGCTGTATGACATGCCTGTGCAGTCCATCCCGAAGCTCATCGTCTGCAACGCTGTCTGAATGGTGCGCCGAGAGCACCACGGTCGTCACCCGCAGCGGCTTCCCATCCTCGTACTCGACAGTGACCTGGGCCTTTCCATCCGGCCTCAGCCACGGTATGGTGCCGTCCTTGCGCACCTCTGCCAGGCGGCGCGTGAGGCCGTGCGCCAGTGAGATCGGAAGCGGCATGAAGCTCTCCGTTTCAGCGGATGCGTACCCGAACATCATGCCTTGGTCGCCAGCTCCACCCTTGTCGACACCGCGACTGATGTCGGGTGACTGCTCATCCAGTGAGGTCAGCACCGCGCACGTCCGGTGGCTGAAGCCGCACGCTTCGTCCTCGTAGCCGATGTCCCGGATCGTCTCTCGGGCGACGCTTGAGTAGTTGACCTGCGAGTCCGTCGTTATCTCACCTGCGATCAACACGAGTCCCGTGGTAACGAGCGTCTCACACGCAACGCGGGCCAGCGGATCGCCGGTCAGAATCGCGTCCAGTATCGCGTCCGAAACCTGATCCGCGATCTTGTCCGGATGTCCCTCGGTCACGGACTCGGACGTAAATAGATGGTGGTTCCTGTTCGCCACTCCCGATTCGACTCCGCTGCTGATTGTACCCCCCCGCTTGAACCCCCCCGCCGGCGGCGGCAAGCTACCGGGCACTCATTCCTCTGACAAGGCGGCCGCGAAATCCGAGCCGAATCCGGCGCGGCTTTCCAGATAGCGCTGAATCGGCTCCCGGACTTCCGCACCGCTCTCGGCCTTGTACAGCCCGCGGCAGACATCGTGGAGATCGGCCGCCGACACGTTCCGGATCAGCTCTCGGATCTCGGGAAGCGCTGCCAGGGAGACGCTGAACTTGCGATACCCCATCCCCAGCAGCAGCGAAACACCCAGCGGATCGCTGGCCAGCTCACCGCAAACGCCCAGATCCAACTCGTGGCGCGCGCAATCGCGCTCGAGGCGCGCGTACAATCGGATCAGCGCCGGATGCATCGGATCGTAAAGCCTGGCCAGCTTCGCGTTGCCCCGATCGGCCGCCATCACATACTGGGTGAGATCGTTGGTGCCGAGGCTGACGAAGTCCACGTAAGGCGCCAGCAAGTCCAGCGTCTCAACCGCTGCGGGCGTCTCAACCATCACCCCTACGAGTATCCGTCTCCCCTTCTCCGCCGACTCGAGCGTTTCATATATCTGATGCAGGATATCGCGCGTGTTCCGAACCTCGTCCACCGTAGAAACCAACGGCAGGAGCACACGTATGTTGCCCACCTCCGCGGCGCGGACCGCCGCGCGGAGCTGGTTTCGGAACAGGTCGGGCAGATCCAGGCAGACGCGGATGGCACGCCAGCCGAGGTACGGGTTGTCCTCCTGCGGCATCGACAGGAAGATCGGGAATTTGTCTCCTCCTATGTCGAAGGTCCTGAGTGTGACCTCCTGGTCCGGGAAAGCCTCGACCACGCGCTTGTACGCACGGAACTGCTCTTCCTCGTCGGGGATCTCCCGGCGCCCGATGACCAGAAACTCCGAGCGGAACAGCCCCACGCCGTCCGCTCCGAGGCGGACCGCCTCCTCGGCTTCATGAGGAAGGTCCAGGTTGGCCTGGACGACCGTGTGCACACCGTCGGTAGTCTCCGTCGGCCGCCCCGATACCTTCCGGAGCATCTCCCGCCGGCGGGCAGCGTGGGCCGCCGCCCGGTGGAAGCCTTCCACCTCCGGCGGAGACGGGTCGAGGCGCAACTCTCCGGTACGCCCATCCATGAGGAGAAGGCTGCCGTCGGCGATTTCCTTGAGTTCCGCTCCCACGCCAACTACGGCCGGGATTCCGAGCGCCCTCGCCAGAAGCACGCTGTGCGAGCCGCGTGACCCGCCTGCGGTAACGATGCCCAGTGTCTGCTCGGGATCCAGTCCCGCCGCGATACTCGGCGTTATATCGTGAGCCACCAGGATCGCGGGTTCGGTTCCGTTCGCGGCGGCCCGGGCTGGTTCCGTTCGATCCAGCAGATGGCAGAGAACGCGGATGCGGATGTCCCTCAGGTCCGCCAGGCGATCGAGCACCATGGCGTGCACCGAGTCGTGCATTCTGACGCGCACCTCCAGCATCTGCCAATCGAACGCCCGTTCCGCCGAAAGAAAGTTGTTACGGATGTACGCCACGGTGCCGGCGATCAACTCCGGATCCTCGATCATCATCGCCTGCGACTCGAAGACCTTGCCCTCGAACGGACCGAGCCGCCGGGTCGTCTCTTCCTGCAGGCGGGTGACCTGCTCCAGGGCCCAGGCGCGCGCTTCATCGAACCGCCTCACCTCCGCCTCCACCTCCTCCGGTCCGATCGTCCTGTGCGGTACGACCGTTATATCCCAGTGTATCCAGCGGACCACGCCGAGAGCGCGTCCCGCAGATGCACCGACGCCCTCAACGATACTGTTCATCGCCCTCACCCTCGGTCTCCGATACCTCGTAGTCGCTCTCACTCTCGCCGAAATCGTTCATTACCAAGCTGCACAGGGCGCTCACGGCCTCTGCGCTGTCGCGTCCGATCGCCCTGATCCGCAGGATGGAACCGCATTCCGCCGCCAGCATCATCACCCCCATAATGCTCTTGCCGTTCACCTCCATCCCGTCTTTCTCCAAGATGATCCGGGACTCGAACCGTGACGACAGCTTCACGAACTCCGCCGCGGGCCGGGCATGGAGCCCGTGCCGGTTGCGAATCGTAACCGTGCGCGCCTTTTCCTTCCCGTCCTTCTCGCCCGAGGTCATCAGTTCAGACCTGCCTCAGCCAGAAGCCACACGACGGGAATCGACAGAAGGAGGCCTACCGCCAACCGGCCGCCGCGGCGAGGCCAGCGGAAGGCCAGCACGCCGAAGAGCACCCCTCCGGCTAGCAACGCCCACGGCACTGGTCCATACTGCGCCTGCCGCACCAGCACCCGGCCAGCGATCACTGCCGCCGCCCCCAGTAGCAGCATGTTCGCAGGCCCGAGCTTCCCCGCCGCGCGGTCGAGCCATGACTCGTGGAGAATCCGGCCTACGTCCAGCCCGGCCTCCCAGCCCCGGACGAACGCCCAGGCCCGCAAATAGAGGTGGCCAGCATTGTACAGGATCAGGAAGGCCGCGGCAGCAGCTACCGGACTGATGCCGAGACCGAACAGGACTGCGGCCACCAGGAGGCAGAACGGCCTCCACTCAGCCCACACGACCCGGTCGCCCAGGGTGCCCAGCGGGCCGCGTAGCGCCGTCCGGAACCTGTCAACCGTCTCCACCTCTACCCTATCATACTCCAGGCGGGCCAGTGCTCCGACGGCCATCGCACACAGGTACGGATGTCCGTTGAACGAGCGCATGTTTCGCTCTACGGAATCACGCAGGCCGACAGGATCGCCAGCGTGGATGCGTCGCAAGAGCGGCAGCATTCCGTAGGCGATTCCGGGACCGACCAGCGTGCGGTAGTTCCACGATCCCTGGACCGCGAAAGTCCGCCACCAAGCGGCGAGCCGGTCTGATCGCTGGGGCATCATGTCGCGACCGCCATTACCAGACCCGTCACCCCCGCGCCAGCCAGCAGCAGAGGCCAGCCCTTGATGCCGAACGCCGTGACGCGGGCGGAAGCTCCCGCGGAGCCCGCTACGCTCAGCAGGATGGCCGCCATGGCGTAACCGAGTACTCTCGGCTGCGCGGGGCCCGCCGCTGCCAGCCTCGTCATGGCGGCTACCGGAATGAGAAAGGCAGCCACCAGAATACAGCCTCGAGCGAAATCCAATCCCATGGCCAGCCGATGTCGCCGCTCCAGGCGCTTCGGGCGAGCCGCTAGATCCTCAACTGGGCTGAGAAGGTGCTCGTTCAGCCGTCGCCGGGCATACACGCTGAGCGCACCGATCCACCCCATTGTCCATCCGCTGATCAGGGCCGTGACCAGGGCGCCGGTCCCACTGCCGCCGGCTGCCGCGAAGCCGGCTCCGGCCACCAGCCCCGCCGGACCCGTGTCCGGATACCGGGCCGCCCCCAGTGGCGGATGCCGCATCGCGTCAATCTCCAGGATCAATCCGACAATGAAACCCGCCCCCGCGTTTCCGAGAACCGCTCCCCCGACCGTGGCGGACACCAGCGGACGCGAGATCATGATCTGCGGCCATGACACCGCGTCCAGTCCCAGCAACCCTCCGGCAACCACCAGGGCCAGCCATATCCCCGGTGTGAGCGCCAGATCACTCAACTCCATGCAACAGCTCTCTCAGTTCGATCTCCGTCGATACGGGCAGATCCCTGGCCGTGACCCTCCGGGACGAGGCGTCGATGACTCGCAGGTCCTCCGCCTCCTCTCTCCGCAGGTACACATAGTCCGCCACTCTCCTTCGCCCTTCCCCGCCGTGCAGACCCCCAACGTTCACGCGACGGTCTCGCAGGAAGTCGGCCTCGGCGAGCTTCCTCATCGCTCTCGTGCCACGGGTTATCAGCGCGCCGCGGCCCGGCAGGCCGTCAAGCTCTGTGAAGCGGGCGACCGCGTCCGCAGCGGAGACGAAGAACACCCGAATTCCGTCGGGAAGGCCTGCCGCGTACAGGTCCTGTTCCCACGGGCTGCCGGCCACCTCGTCATCTACCACGACGTAATAGCCGAGGCCCAGGCGCATGCCCCAGCCCACGACCACCTGACCATGCAGGAGACGCTCGTCAATCCGGAACAGCTCGAGAGGCATCGTCCAGCGTCGAAGGCAGAAACGCCCGGGTGCCGGCATGCCCCTTCTCCACCAGGCGTCCGGCGAGCTTACCCAGGGACATGTGGCGGTGAAACAGGAAATCGAGCAGGAGCGGCAGACTGACCCCTGTGATGACCGCTATGTTACTTGATTGTTCCGCGACGGAACGGCTCGCGAAACCACAGCTTCCGCTGATCAGATCAACGAACACGATGCATGGGCCCTCGCCGGCCGCAGCTGCGATCCGTCGGTGCAGATCACCCGGCGAACAACCCTCGTTGGAGACGGGCGTCAGGGCGCCAGTCATGCCCGAGATCTTCTCCGCCACCCCCACCAGCGCGCCGGCGAGATCGGCGTGAGCTACTACGACGCCGGCCACGTCACTCATAGTCCTCCTCGAGGTAGTCGCGCACCGGCTGCATCAGGGCCTTCAGGTTCTGGTTGAACAGGCTCGCGCTGTCGACTCCCGCGTAACGCAGCAGATGATTCATGGCCACGACCTCGCTGATCACGGTGATGTTCTTACCCGGATTCAGCGGAATCACGACCCTGGGAACGTCGATCCCGAGGATCTCCGTTTGCTCCCGTTCCAGACCTGTGCGATCGTACGAAGAGCTGTCACGCCAGTGCTCGAGCTGGACGACGACCTCGATGCGCTTCTGTTGCCGGACGGCGCGAATCCCGAAGAGGGCGCGCACGTCTATGATGCCGACCCCGCGGATCTCCATGTGGTGCTGCTGGTGCTCATGGCCTCTACCGATGAGCACGTCGACGCCGCGCTTGCGCACAACCACCACGTCGTCCGCCACCAGCCGGTGCCCACGCTCCACCAGATCCAGAACGCACTCGCTCTTGCCGATTCCACTGGCGCCTACGAACAGCAAGCCCACCCCGTACACGTCCGCAAGTGAGCCATGGATCGCCGTCGAGGGAGCGAACTCGTCTTCGAGGAACGGCTTGATACGCCGGAAGAACTCCCCGGTCTTGAGACTCGATCTGAGCAACGGAATGCCGCGGCCGTTCGCCAACGCGACCAGCTCGGGTGGCGGTTCCTGAGCCTTGGTGAGGAAGACGCACGGCGGCTCGAAGTCCAGCAATTCCAAGAGAACCATCTCTCGCCGGCCGCCATCCAGCGACGCGAGATACATCACCTCAGTCTCACCCAGAACCTGCATGCGCCCCCTCGGGAAGCGCTCGGTGAAGCCGGCCAGTACTAGGCCCGGGCTCGAGATGTCGGCGCTTCCCACCTCTCGCGCCAGTCCATCCTCGCCCGCCACAAGCTGCAGGTCGAGTGCCTCCCGCCGGTATTCCAGAACGTCCTTGACGGTCAGTACGCTCACCCGTCGCCTTCCTCCACGGCCATCATGAGGTCGGTTCCCTGCTTGCGGTCGCGTCTGCGCGATCGCCGCTTCTTCAGCTGGCGCGACAGCTTATCGGACAGTCGGTCCACCGCGGAGCGGAAATCAGGAGCTTCAGCCCGGCCGTGTACGGGCGCTTCCCGGTCAATGCTCAGATTCGCCTCCGCGATACAGCGATTCTTCTCCTCAAGGAGAGTTACCTCGGCACGGGTGATGCTCGACTCGAACTTCGACAACCGTCCGAACTGCTCCTCCACCCGTCGACGTACGGTCTCTGCCACCTCCACGTTCCTGGCTGAGAAGATGATCTGCATCGCTTTCCTCCTCTAGGGTTTCGCCAAGGATTGCAAGATACGCTCCGTATCGCGCGCCGTCGCCTCCCACGTGTAGCGAGCAGCGTGCTCTACCCCCATGCCTCCGAGCGCCTCGCGCAATGTTTCATCTCTGCAGATGCGTCCGAGCCGGTCCGCCCACCCGTCGATATCTTCGTGCGGCACCAGGAAGCCGGTGACTCCATCCGCCACCGACTCCCGCAGGCCGGGGGAATCGCTGGCCACCGACGGCGTGCCGCAGGCTGCAGCTTCGACATTGGTGATCCCCCATCCTTCCTTGGGAGAAGGGTACACGTTCGCCCAGCATTTCTGCAGAATGTCGACCTTTTCGTCCTCAGGGACATAGCCGAGGAACTCCACCTGCTCCTGAAGGCCAAGCCGGTTTGACAGCCCCTCGAGCCAGCTCCGGTCGTCGCCACGCCCGACGATCAGGAAGCGAACGAAAAGCTCTGTGTCGCGCAGGCGGGCGAGGGCTCGCAGGATCACGTCGATCCCCTTATAACGCCGCAATCTGCCTACGTACGCGATTGTCGGCTGCTCGTATCGGATCCGGTCAGCCGGCACCCGGAACGTTTCATGGTCCAGGCCGGGGTGACTGACATGGATGCGGGAGCGGTCGAATCCGCGGTCCGCCATATCGGAGGCCGTGCTCTCGGAGATGACCACGAACGCGACATCGCGGTACGCGAGAGGCATCAATCGTTCCGCGGTCCACACCGTCGCGGCTACTGGGAACGCTTCCTGGCGAAAGGCGGTCGTACCGAAGAGATGGGGTACTATGCCCACAACCGGGATACGTGACCACAGAGTCGTGAAGAGAGGCAGCTTGTTGATGTCCTCCACCACGATGTCGAAGCTGCCGGCTGCGAGAATGTCCTGGAATCTCAGGCGGGCGAACAGCGGAAAGGTGTACCGGGTACCGGTGCGAAACACCTGCATGCCGTCCACTTCGTCCTCGAGCCTGGCCCCGGGCCAACCGGAGACGAGGAGGGTGACCTCGTGTCCCCACAGGACCAGCCGCTTGAAGATCTCGTGCAGATGGACCTCCGCGCCCCCGGCCCACGGGTTGGTTCGATCCTGCCAATTCACGACGAGCACGCGCACGGTGCCGCTACCGCTGCGCCTCAGCCCACCACCGGTGTGCTCCGACTGACGGCATCGAGCACTCCGTTGACGAATCGTGGACTCTCGACGCTCCCGTACTTTTCGGCGAGCTGAATGGCCTCGTGGATGGCTACCTTCGGCGGTACGTCGGGGAAACGCAGGAGCTCGACGGTGCCTATTCGCAGGATGTTGCGGTCGACGGTCGAGAGGCGTTCCAGCCTCCAGTTGGGCATCGTCTCTTCCAGTCGCCTGTCACACTCCGCCAAGCTTCCGCCCAATGCGGCGAGCAGCCGTCCGATGTAGGGCCGGTATCGCTCGGCTACCCTGCGTCCCTCGAGCACCCGCTCGCCGAACTCCGGTAGGGAACCGCCACCTGCGATCTCCCACGCATACAGGATCTGGAGAACCCAACTGCGAGAGCGAGATCTTGGATTCCTGGCTCTCATCCGAGGCGGGACGCCAGAGCGCACATCTCCAGTGCGGCCCTCGCGGCCTCCTCTCCCTTGTTGCCCTTCGCACCGCCAGCCCGGGCAAGGGCCTGCTCGCCCGTGTCGGTCGTCAGCAGACCGAAGCCAACGGGAACCCCGACATCTCGTGCCGCTGCCTCGAGACCGACCGTGGCGGCCAGCGAGACGTACTCGAAATGGGGCGTCTGACCGCGGATCACGCAGCCCAGAGCGATGACGCCATCGTACGTGCCGCGCGCCACCGCGAGCCGCACCCCTTGCGGAAGCTCCCACGCGCCCGGCACACAGACCGTGTCGATGTCGTCGGGCCGGACACCTCCCTCGATAAGGCAGCCGCGCGCTCCCGTTTCCAGTCGCTCGGTGACGGTGGCGTTGAAACGGCTCACTACCAGGCAGAATCTCCTTCCCTCGCCCCTCGCCCCTTCAGCAAGGAACCTCATGACGAGCTCAGGAGATGCCCCAGCTTCCGCCGCTTGGCCTGTAGATACTCATGGTTGGCGTGCGTCGACTCGACTTCCAGCGGAACCCGGTCGGTTATCGTCAGTCCGAAGCCCTCCAGGCCAGTGAGCTTCTTGGGGTTGTTGGTCATGATGCGGATCGTCTCCAGGCCGAGATCGAGCAGGATCTGAGCCCCGATGCCGTAGTTACGAAGGTCCGGCGGGAAGCCGAGGATTTCGTTGGCCTCCACGGTGTCGTGGCCACTGTCCTGAAGCTCGTATGCGCGCAGCTTGTTGAGCAGGCCGATGCCGCGTCCCTCCTGATCCAGGTACACGATGACTCCACGGCCCTCTTCCGCCACGCGCCGCATCGCGGCGGCGAGCTGCGGTCCGCAGTCGCATCGGACCGAGCCGAACACGTCCCCCGTCAGACACTTTGAATGCACCCGAACCAGCACGTCGCTCTCGTTCTCCACATCGCCGCGCACCAGCGCTACGTGCTCACGATCGTCCACGTTGTTGCTGTAGCCGATGACTTGGAACTCTCCGTACGGGGTCGGCAGCGCTGCTTCCGCGACCCGCTGGACCAGCCGCTCGTGCTTCAACCGATAGGCGATGATCTGCGCCACCGTGATGAACGGCATGTTGTGCTTGCTCGAGAACTCCTCCAACTGCGGCCGGCGAGCCATGGTGCCGTCGGAGTTCAGGATTTCGCAGATCACGCCCGCCGGCCTGACTCCCGCCAGGCGCGCCAGGTCCACTGACGCCTCCGTCTGGCCGACGCGCTGCAGGACTCCGCCGGGCTTGGCCCGAAGGGGAAACACATGCCCCGGGCGAATAAGATCGGCAGGCGTACACGCCGGATCCACCGCCACCACGATCGTGCGCGCCCGGTCGGCGGCGCTGATCCCGGTCGACACCCCCAGGTCCGAGCGGGCGTCGATGGAGACGGTGAACGCCGTTCCGTTCGGGTCCCTTCCCCGCCCGTCGGACATGAGCGGCAGGTCGAGGCGGTCCGCCATCTCGGGTGCCAGGGTGAGGCAGACCAAGCCCCGCCCATGAGTCGCCATGAAGTTGATCGTCTCGGCGGTCACCTTCTCCGCCGCGCATACGAGATCCCCTTCGTTTTCCCTGTCCTCGTCGTCGGCTACGATCACGAGGCCACCGTCTCGTACTACGGCGATCGCTTCCTCAACTCTCTTATCGTCATGCGACAACACTTAACATACTCCGCGTCTGACGAAACCGTGCTCAGCTCCGAGCCGCATCTTCAATTCGGTACGGCTCCAGAAGCCGGTCGACATATTTGCCGATCATGTCAGCCTCGAGGTTCACCTGCTTGTCGAGCGCAAGGCGGTCGACGTTAGTATGACTCCATGTATACGGAATGATTGCGACTTCCGCGATATCCTGAAAGAGACGGTTGACCGTCAGGCTGATGCCGTCCATGGCAATGGATCCGTACAGCACTGTCAGCCGGGCCACATCCGGTGGTATTCTGAAGCGAAGGAACACGGTCTCGCCGGCTCGTTCCACCTCCGTCATCTCGCCTACCCCGTCGACGTGTCCCTGTACCAGGTGTCCACCCATGGGTTGGCCAGCCCTGATGGCCCGCTCCAGGTTAATCCGCCTGCCCGGCGCGAACTGGCCGAGCGTCGTCCGGGACAGGGTCGTACGAATCGACTCGAAACTGAACTCGTCTTCCGTTACCTCGAAGACCGTATGGCACACGCCGTCGACCGCCACGCTCTCGCCATCGTCCAGCTTCTCGGCAAAGCCCGGCGCCCTCGCCCGGAACCTTATCCCTTCATCGAATGCATCGCGGCCGACGATTGCACCGACCGTCTCAACCAGTCCTGTGAACATTCAGATCGCCTCCAATCGCTCGGCCACTTCCTCGGCCTCAAGCTGCAGAAGCGTATCCTCTCCGAGCTGCCTACGATCCCAAACGGCCCAGCCCCTCCCGACCCCTCCAGGCAGGTCCACAAACGCTGGAACCCCCTGCTCACCCAGGAAGACGGGCGCAAACACGAGATACATCCGCTGGACAAGGCCTTCCCTCAGGAGCGCCGATCCCATGCGGCCTCCGCCTTCGACCAGAATCGATCCGACCTCCCGGTCCGCCAGACCTCTGAGTATCTCCGTCAACTCCAGACCCCCCCTGTGCCGCATCGCCTGCGCGACGGCCACCCCTCGATCCCGAAGCGCTCGGCCACGCTCCCGGACTGCCTCGGGAGCCGCGAATACCAGGACCGGGGCCTCCTGCGAGGTCGTCACCAGTCGGGAACCGAGCGGAAGCTCGAGGTCGGAATCCACCACGACCCTCAGGGGCGGCCGGCGCGGTCGGACATCCCCCCTGACCGTAAGTAGCGGGTCATCGACCATGGCGGTGCCGCTTCCCACCAGAAGGCAGTCGTAACCGGCCCGCAGGCGGTACACCCAGGCATCGGCCTCGTCCCCTGAAACACGTTCGCGCTTCCCGACCGAACCTGAAATGCGTCCGTCGAGTGAAAGGGCCAGCTTCAGGCCTACGAACGGCATGCCCGTGGTGTGTCTCCACAGGAACGGGGCGTTGAGAAGACTAGCCTCCTTGCGAAGCACCCCGAGGGTGACCTCTACGCCCGCCCGGCGAAGCTCATCCACGCCACCTCCGGCATCCGGATGTGGATCGCGAGCGCCGACCGCGACCCGCCGTATCCCCGCATCGACGATTGCTGTGGTACACGCAGGGGTCTTCCCCCGATGCGAGCAAGGCTCGAGGTTCACGAACAGCGTCGCCCCATCCGCCTTATCACCGGCCTGCCTGAGTGCCACCACCTCCGCGTGCTCGCGCCCGAATTCCTCGTGGAACCCCTCGCCCACAACCAGGCCCTCGCGCACCACGACCGCACCGACGAGCGGGTTGGGTGCGACCCTGCCCCACCCACGCTCGGCCAGCTCCAGAGCCCGTCGCATGGCCTCCAGGTCAGCAGCCTCGACCGGGTCAAGTGAGACTCCGGGACGAGCCGGTCGGTTCACGCGCCTCCTTCGAGACGCACACGTCCTGTGCCCGGCACGAGCTCTCCGCACGGCCAGGCCTCGCAGCCGGATTCTCGTATCCCTGCCAGCACGAACTGGGATTCCGCGGCGTCGACCACGGCTATCATTCCGACCCCCATGTTGAGGGTCTCGTACAGCTCGGTCGTACTCATGCCGCTTACATCCGCCAGCAGGCGAAACTCGGGGCCGGGCCTCCAGGCGGCCAGGTCCACCACCGCGTCCACGTTCTCCGGGAGCACCCGCCGCAGGTTTCCCGGGATGCCGCCGCCAGTGACATGCGCCAACGCCCGAACGCGTCCAGCTCCGCACGCCGCACGCAATGGCCCGAGGTAGCTGCGGTGCACCCGCAGGAGCACCTCGCCGACGGTGGCCCCCGTACCCGGATACTGATCTTCGACGTCCAGTCCGAGGCGATCGAAGAGCAGGCTGCGGACCAGGCTGTAACCGTTGGTGTGCAGACCACTCGATGCCAGACCGATGAGACCGTCCCCCGCGGCTACTGCTTCCCGACCCGGAACGTCGAATGCCACCCGCCCCACCATGAACCCCGCCAGGTCGTACTGGCCAGCGGCATACAGGCCAGGCATCTCGGCCGTCTCGCCGCCCAGCAGCGCACAGTCGTTCCTGCGGCAGCCCCTGGCTACGCCCTCGATTACCGCGTATGCCACGTCGGCCTCCAGCTCGCCACAGGCGAAGTAGTCGAGGAAGAACAGCGGTTCCGCACCCTCGGCGAGGATGTCGTTGACGCAGTGGTTCACGAGGTCCTCCCCTACCGTGTCGTGAACCCCCGCCCTCACCGCCACCATGACCTTGGTGCCGACACCGTCGGCGCTGGCCACCAGCTCCGGATCACCCGCAACGCGAAAGTGGCCTCCGAAGGCGCCGAACCCTCCCCGAACCTGTTGTCTGCGGGTGGACTCCACGAGACCCCTGAGCCGCGAGGTGAGATCCTCTGCAGCCCGAAGGTCGACCCCTGCATCCCGGTAGCCGAACACTTCGTCGATCACTCGCCCGCCTCTCGTAGCATCGTCGACGGCGCCGAGATCCCGAGCAGTGTGAGACCGTTACGCAGCGTTATCTGCACGGCTCGCGCAAGTGTGAGCCGGGCCGGGCGGGCGGGCACGTCGGCCAGCACGCGTCGCTCCGGATCCAGGTTCCCTTCGTGGTACCAGGCGTTGACCGCTCCGGCCAGTTCTTCCAGATACTGGCAGATCTGATAGGGCGCCCTGGCCTCGCCTGCGGCAGCGACCCGTTCCGGAAACCGAAGCAGCGTCTTGGCCACCAGCCGCTCGGAAGCAGCGTCCAGCAACTCCAGGTCACCGATCGTGGCTCGGATTCCCTCCGGCTCCAGGCCCCCCTTCTCGAACACGCTGCACATCCGTGCGTGCGCGTACTGCACCTTGTAGACGGGGTTCGCCTCTGAGGTATCCAGAGCCAGGTCGAGGTCGAAAGTCATCGGTACCTCGGCCCTCCGCATGAGGAAGAAGTACCTCGTGACATCGGCACCGATCTCCTCCAGCAGCTCGCGCAGGGGGACGAAACGGCCAGCGCGTTTGCTCATACGCACCTCTGCTCCACCGCGCATCACCGTCACGAGCTGGATGAGGAGGACCTCGAGGAACCCTTCCGGCTCGCCCAATGCCGTTAGCGCCGCCTGCATGCGCGGTACGTGGCCGTGGTGATCCGCACCCCACACGTCGATGGCCAGATCGAAGTCACGGCGTGCCTTGTCAACATGATACGCGATGTCGGAGACCAGATACGTGTGTGAACCATCGCTCTTGACCAGAACCCGGTCCTTCTCGTCACCGAAATACGTGGTCCGCAGCCACAGCGCGCCGCTCTCCCGGTATGTGTGTCCGCTCTCCTCCAGGCGGGCGAGCAGCTCCTCCACCTCACCTCTGCTGAACAGTCCACTCTCGTCGAAGAACACGTCCATGCGGACCCCGAACTCCAACAGGTCGAGCTCCTGTTCACGCCTGAGGATCGAGCTGGCGCGGGAGGCGAAGAGCGCCCGCCGCTCCTCCGTCTCCATGACCGCGAGGCGCTCGGCACCCTCTTCGCCCGCGATATGCTCGACCAGTTCGAACACGTACTCGCCCTGGTAGCCACCCTCCGGAAGCTCTGTCTCGAATCCCTGTGACTGGAGGAATCGGGCATCGAGAGATTCGCCGAGCAGTTCGATCTGGCGACCGGCGTCGTTGACGTAGAACTCCCTCACCACACGATGGCCGGCCCGTTCGAGCAGCGACGCGGTGGCGTCCCCGATGGCCGCCCCGCGCCCGTGCGCCACGTGAAGCGGCCCCGTGGGGTTGGCGGACACGAACTCGACGTTGACCAAACGCTGAGACCGGCACACGCTGCGCCCCCATTCGTCGGGACGGGCCAGCACTTCGAGGATGCCTCGCCACAGAACCACGTCCGCCAGCCGGAAGTTGAGGAAGCCCGGTCCGGCCACCTCTATGCTGCTCACCTCCGCTACGACCGGGTCGATCCGTGCCGCGATCTCATCGGCCAACTCAAGCGGAGGTCGGTGGAGTCTTCCCGCCAGGACCAGAGCCACATTTGAAGACACGTCCCCGTGTGTTGAATCGGCAGGTCGCTCCAGTTGTGGCTCGAAGTCCTCTGCAGCCCCTGCTTCGTGAGCCGCACGCCGCAGCGCGTCTGCCAACGCTGCCGTGGTCATGACGCCGGCCTCATTCACCATCATCGCCTTTCGCTTCCTTCGGTTCGGATCCGGCTTCCGCGCCGGCAGACTCCTTCTTCTCCTTTTCAGTTGTTGACGGGCCCGGTCCCTTACGGTAGTCGGTCGCGTAGAATCCTGGCCCGCGGAACACGAGTCCGCCTCCGGTGGAGATAAGACGTCGCACCGAATCCCCACACTCGGAACACTCGCGAAGGGGCTCATCGTTGATGCTCTGGAACCGCTCGAAGGTGTGTCCGCACCCCAGGCACTCATACTCGTAGGTTGGCATACAGCGTCCAGTCCTCCGGTCTAACTCGATTCTCCGCTACGAAACTCAGTCAAGCCTTGTAGCGGCCCCACAGGTCCTCGAGCGTGGCGCTGATCTCTCCAAGGGTAGCTCGCGCCTTCACCGCCTCGATGATCGGTGGCAACAGATTGGCTCCCGAGGAAGCGGCGTCTTCGACGGCGTTCAGTGCCTGTCGGACCCCGTTCGAATCGCGCCGGGACAGCACTTCCGCCAGGCGGCGACGTTGTAGCCGTTGCAGGCCGGCGAAATCAGGGGCCGGTAGCTCTGGCTCGTGATCCCCTTCGGCGTACACGTTCACCCCCACCACCTCTGTCTCGCCCCTCTCCAACGCTATCTGGTGAGCGTAGGCAGCGGCCTGAATCTCTTCATCCATGAACCGAATGGCTGACGACTGCGCTCCCAGCTCCTCGAGGCGTCCGATGTAGTCGGCCGCCATCGCCCCCAACCGCGAAGTGAGGTGCTCCACGTAGTACGACCCTCCCAACGGGTCAACCGTGTCGGCTACTCCCGATTCCATCGCCAGCACCTGCTGCGTCCGGAGGGCGAGCCTGGCCGCCCCGGCGTCGGGGAGCGAAAGCGCTTCATCATGACTGTTGGTGTGCAGGGACTGAGTTCCACCGAGGACCGCTGCCAGCGCCTGCACGGTTACTCGTACCACGTTGTTCAGCGGCTGTTGAGCCGTCAGCGTGGACCCTCCGGTCTGGGTGTGGAAGCGCAGGCGACATGCTCGCTCCGAAGCGTGGAACTCCTCCCGCATCATCCTGGCCCACAGCCTTCGTGCCGCCCGGAACTTAGCCACTTCCTCGAACAGGTTGTTGTGCGCTGCAAAGAAGAAACTCAGACGGGGAGCGAAGTCCTCTAACTCCAAGCCTCGCTCCAGGGCCCGCCTGATGTACTCCCGGGCATTCGCGAGCGTAAACGCGATTTCCTGGGCCGCGGTGGCTCCGGCCTCGCGCATGTGGTAGCCGCTGATCGAGATGCTGTTCCAGCGCGGCAGCTCCCGGGCGCAGAACGCAAAGATGTCGGTTACCAGTCGCAGGCTGGGCTCTACCGGGTAGATGTACGTGCCCCGGGCGATGAACTCCTTGAGCATGTCGTTCTGGACCGTACCGGCCAAGAGCTCTCGCTCGACACCCTGCGCGTCGGCCACGGCGACGTACATCGCCAGAAGGATCGCCGCCGTGGCGTTGATCGTCATCGATGTCGAGACGAGTTCCAGCGGAATCCCTTCGAACAGACGGCCCATGTCGTCGACCGTGTCGATGGCCACCCCAACTCGGCCTACCTCTCCCTCAGCGCGGGCGTCGCTCGAGTCGAGACCCATCTGGGTGGGGAGGTCGAAGGCCACCGAGAGTCCCGTCTGCCCTGATTCCAGGAGGTAGTGGAAGCGATCGTTGGTCTCTTCGGCCGTGCCGAACCCAGCGTACTGGCGCATGGTCCACAGACGACCCCTGTACATATCCGCGTATATGCCGCGCGTGAAGGGGCATCGTCCCGGCTCGCCGAGGTCCGGCATATAGTCGGCCGACGTCCCCTCCGGCCCGTAGAGTCGGTCAATCTCTATTCCGGACGTCGTTCTGAACCGCTCGCGCCTTCGGCTCATCGGGCTGACCTCTGTTCCAAGCGCAGCAACACTTCATCCCTATTCACAGTCTGGCCCGCCTCCACCTCCACCGATGCCACCCAACCCGCCACGTCGGCGCACAGCTCGTTCTCCATCTTCATCGCCTCCATGACGACGAGACCTGCCCCGACCCGCACTTTCTCGCCCGGCTCCACCTCGACCCTGACGATGAGCCCCGGCATCGGGGCACGCAGGTCCCACTCCGTCGTGACCGGGCGGGCTGCCGCCGCCAGCTGCGAAATATGCCTAACCCGCTCGTCCTCGACCCTCACCAGGAACGATCGTCCCTCCAGCTCGATAATCCAACCGCCAGGCCCGCGGCGACCGGAGAGAGACACGGAACGCCCATCCAGACACAGCTGATGTCGATCGGATCCGGGCAGGGTGGAGAGAGCCGCCTCGATGTGAACTCCGTCGACAAGGAGCCGGTTCTCCTCCACCCGGATCTCCAGCGTCCGGCCCTCGACGTGCGCGAAGTACTTCAACTGAGAGCCATCCCCGTCCTATTTCCGGCTCGGGCTCGACCCGCCCGTTGTTCGCCCGCTTTCCGCCGATCCGAACTGCATGCGACTCTCACTCGGAGCGAAAGCCCTCTGCCACTCGGATCTACGGCTCTGGCCCGCCGGTAGCTGCGCCGCTGTTGTGACGTCCCGCGTGCTTCCCCGCGCCCGTTCCTCGAGCAAAGTGGCTGCCACTCCGGCCGCACGTTCCTGCCACTCTGCGGTTCCATCCCGAAAGAGGTCCGGGTGCCGCTCGATGTAGCTGACAGATACGTCACCCCGCTGAAAGTCGGATTCGCTCATCACTGCCAGATGAAAGGGTTGGGTTGTCCGAATGCCATCGATCCGCAGCTCGCGCAGCGCGCGTCGCATGCGCCCGATCGCCTGAGGCCGGTTGGGCGCGTGCACGATGAGCTTCGCCAGTAGCGGGTCGTAGTGCAGGCCGACCTCGAGGTACTCCACGATTCCGCCGTCCCATCGCACACCCGGCCCGGACGGCACCTCCAGCGACTCGATGCGACCCGTCGACGGGAAGAAGCCGGCATACGGATCTTCGCCCGATATCCGGCACTCTATGGCGTGTCCGACGGGCCAGCGCCCATCCGGCTCGATTCCCAGAGGTTGGCCCGCAGCGATGCGGATTTGCGCTTGCACCAGATCTACACCTGTTACCAGTTCGGTGACCGGATGCTCTACCTGAAGGCGAGTGTTCATCTCGAGGAAGTAGAACTCACCGTCCTGGTACAGGAATTCCACGGTTCCTGCGCCGACGTACCCGACCTCACGCGCCGCTGTCACCGCGACATCCCCCATCCTCCGGCGTGTCTCCTCGTCGATGGCCGGTGACGGCGACTCCTCGATGAGCTTCTGGTGCCGCCGCTGGATGGAGCATTCGCGCTCGCCGAGGTGAATCGTCTGTCCTTCCGCATCGGCCAGCACCTGGAATTCGATATGGCGCGGGTCGGACAGAAAGCGCTCGACGTAGATCCGCTCGTCACCGAACGCCTGCCACGCTTCACGCCGGGCGGCCTGGATAGCCCGGGTGATCTCATCCGCGCTCTCCACGACGCGCATGCCCTTCCCCCCCCCACCGGCCACCGCCTTCAGCAGGACCGGATAGCCTACCGCCTCGGCCGCGAGCAGCGCCGCCTCCGGCTCGGTCACCGGACTTTCCGAGCCGGGCACCACCCTCACCCCGGCCCGCAACATGCGAGCGCGGGCGGCCGTCTTGTCTCCCATCTCCGCGATAGCGGCCGCCGGAGGGCCTATGAACGTGAGTCCGGCTTCCTCGACTCGCCGCGCGAAGTCCGGGTTCTCGGCCAGGAAGCCGTAGCCGGGATGGATCGCCGTCGCCCCGGTCTCTCTGGCGGCGGCAATGAGCGCACCGGCATTCAGATAGCTCTCTGCCGCTGGTGCGGGGCCAACGCACACCGCCTCGTCGGCGCAGAGCACGTGGGGGGAGAACCTGTCCGCCTCCGAATAGACCGCAACTACCGGGATACCGAGCTCCTGGCAGGCCCGGATTACTCGCACGGCGATCTCGCCGCGGTTCGCCACTAGGATCTTAGGGAACACGCTTCCGCTCAGAGAGGGATGTTACCGTGCTTTCTCGGCGGATTGCGGTCTCGCTTGCCGTCGAGCATCTCGAGGCCCGAAATGAGGTGCGCACGGGTCTCCCGTGGGTCGATGATATCGTCGAGGTACCCGCGCTGGGCCGCGAGATAGGGATGAGCGAACCTCTCTCGGAATTCCGCCTCCAGCTCTGCCGTCCGACCCTCTGCGTCGTCGGCATCAGCCAGCTCCCTGCGGTAGAGGATCTCGACCGCACCCCTTGGTCCCATCACGGCGATCTCCGCCGTCGGCCAGGCCAGGTTCAGATCTCCCCGAATGTGCTTCGAAGACATCACGTCGTAGGCTCCGCCATACGCTTTCCGCGTGATGACCGTCAGCTTCGGGACCGTCGCCTCGCAGTACGCATACAGCAGCTTCGCGCCGTGCTGGATTATCCCGCTGTGCTCCTGGGTGACCCCCGGGAGGAAGCCCGGTACATCCTCGAAAGTGATGAGCGGCAGGTTGAAGGCATCACAGAACCGGACGAAACGGGCTCCTTTCCGGCTCGCATCGATGTCCAGCACTCCCGCGAGAACAGCCGGCTGATTAGCCAGGATCCCCACCGATCGACCCCCGAGGCTGGCGAAGCCTACGATCAGGTTCTGAGCATACCCGGCGTGAACCTCCAGGAAGGCACCGTCGTCGACGACCGGGAGGATCACCTCGTGCATGTCGTACGGCCGCTCGGGCTTGCCCGGTATCAGATCCAGAAGCTTTTCTTCGGCCCGGTCGAACGGATCGTCCGTCTCCCGGCGCGGCGGATTCTCCGTGTTGTTGGCGGGAAGATACCGAAGAAGCGTCCGCACCTCCTGCAGGGATTCGATCTCTGTTCCGTGGGTGAAGTGGGCGACCCCCGATTTCGTGGCATGGACGTGAGCGCCACCGAGCTCCTCGAAGCTGACGTCCTCATGCGTGACCGTTTTTACCACGTTGGGACCTGTCACGAACATGTGACTGATGCCCTCCACCATGAAGACGAAATCGGTGATCGCCGGCGAGTAGACGGCCCCTCCGGCGCACGGTCCCAGGATCACGCTGATCTGAGGTATCACTCCCGACGCGAGAGTGTTTCGGAGAAACAGCTCCGCGTATCCGCCCAACGAAGCGACGCCTTCCTGGATCCGGGCTCCGCCAGAGTCGTTGATGCCGACCACGGGCGCTCCGTTTCGCAGGGCCAGGTCGAGGATCTTACATATCTTCTCGGCATGGGCCTCCGAGAGCGACCCGCCGAAGACGGTAAAATCCTGACTGAAGACGTACACCGGCCGCCCCTCGACGCGGCCGTATCCCGTCACCACTCCGTCCCCGGGTATCCTCAGCTCATCGAGACCGAAATCGTGGCTCCGGTGCTCGACGAAACGGTCCAATTCCACGAACGAGCCGGGGTCGAGCAGGACATCGAGACGTTCCCTCGCGCTCAGCTTGCCCCTTTCGTGCTGGCGCGCCAGCCTCTCCGGTCCGCCCCCGGCCAGCGTCCGGCGGCGCATCTCCTCCAGCTGCCTCAGTCTGTCACGGGTGGTCACCGCTTGCCTCCCGCGGAACTCCAGCTACGGCGTCGCCTGCGGCACCTGGCCTTCAAACCGCTCCTTCCGCCGTTGCTGTTCCGCCTCGTCCTTCGCCTTCTCCTTCTCCTCGTCCAGCTCCCGCAGGAACTCCTCGAGCTGGCGAGTCTCTTCCGCCCACGCCAGAATCGCCTCCGCGTTCGGCGCTTCCAGGCGGTGCTCGCGCAGCATCATCACCTCGGTACGCCGGCGGAGCGATCCAGTCGCTCGGTCATACTCAAAATAGCCTGTCGCCCCCTCGTGATCACGCAAGCGATGGAGGCCGCGGGCGACCGTGCCCGGGCGACGAAACACGACATCCG
Organism: Gemmatimonadota bacterium; assembly: GCA_039589295.1. Lineage (GTDB taxonomy): Bacteria > Gemmatimonadota > Gemmatimonadetes > Palauibacterales > Palauibacteraceae > JBDGYE01. The sequence continues at coordinate 58,135 of JBDHHR010000001.1, forward strand.
GAAGGTGTCGCAGGATGAGCCACGTCGCGTCATAGCCGAGAGCACTGAATGTATTGGCTGGCAACGCCTTGTGATACTCCAGTTCATACATATTCTTGAAGCGCATCCAGGCGGTTCCGGGGTTCACGCGATCCAGGTAGGTCGACACGAGGCGATAGTCGGCGTAGCTGGGATCCAGGCGACGAACGACGGCCGGATCGGACCAGTTCACCCCACCGCCGATGACCTTACTCCGCAGACCGTAGTAGACCAGCTGCGGCGCTATCTGCAGGACGGTGCGCGGGTTGTCGCACAGAACAAAGACCGCTTCAGGATCCAGATCTCCGAGCGTCGCGATCGGAGCCTCGAAAGTGGTCGAATCCGGGTCATACGCAAACGCGCCGACGAGTTCTCCGCCCTCTCGCTCGACCGCGTCCCGGAATGCCTCGGATCCGGCGGTTCCTGTCAGCCGAGGGTAGAGCACTCCGAAGCGGGAGAGTCCCAGATCACGAGTCATCCACTCCGCCATGGAGACGGCGACGTCCGCCTCGCGCCGCGACCGTTGCCATAGGCTATAGCTGTTGACAGGCAATCCCGCATCGTCGCTGGCGGTCGGGCTGATGACTACGAGGCCCTTCGAGCGGCGGGCTCGGGCAGCCTCCCTCAGAGCCTCGGAGCGCAGCGGACCGACCACGCCCATTACACCACCCTCCTCCAGACGGCGGATGAGCGGAGCGGCCAAGTCGACACGCGAGCTGTCGTCGACGACTTCAAGCTCAACCTCCATCGCCCCGCTCTCGCGCCTGTACTCTTGCACCGCGAGAAGCGCACCCTCCAGCAAGGCAGCGCCGACGGCCTCGAAGCGCCCGCTGCCCGGCAGGATAAGGCCGATGCGGGCCAAGCGAAGCCGGGGACGGATCTCGCCGTTGATCACCGATTCCGCTACCTGGCGCTCTTCCCGGGCCGGGTCCGCGTCCAGCACACTCCTGGCCACGGCGGCGGCGGAATCGGGCCGACCGGCAAGGGCCAGCGCTCGGGCCAGCTCGGCTCGCACGACTGCCATATCACGCTCATCCGACTCCGCGCGAGGCGAGAAGGCCAGCTCTTCCAGTTCGGCGTCCGACAAGCCGCGCACCGCCTCTCTCAGAAGCGATCTTGTCTTGCCTTCCAGTCGGTTCGGAAGCTGCAACAGGAGGACCGCGGCACGTCTGTCCTCCGCCAGACCCGTGTATACCTCCGCCAGACGGCGCCGTGTTCTCTCCGAGATCTCGGGCCGCTCTTCCCATACCGCGAAGAGGGAGTCCGCCACATGAGCTGCCTCGGCGTGCCGGCCGCTTGAAAGGGCCTCCTCGGCGAGCGCAACCGCAGCCGCGTCGGCCGGTTCTTCCGCTGCTATGCTCACTCGGGACGGAAGGCCCGCGGTAGGGGACGGCGCGGCCTGGTTGCCTGCACAGCCCGCTGTCATGGCAAGGATCGGCAGGAGCGATCGCCGCATGCGACCTCCGTGCGCTCGGGGGGGTCCGACGCCGGATGCCGGACCCCCCCGAGCGATAACACACAGTTCTGACGTCTGACGCGCCCAGCCCGCGTCAGGACTTCTCTTCCAGTTCCTCTTCTTCGCCTTCGGCTTCCGGCTCCTCCTCCGTCGAAACGGACACTTCGGGGTCCTCGTCGCCGGCAACCCCGGCCAAGAGCTCCGAGGTTGGACCATCCGCCTCCTCAGCAGCGGTTTCCGCTTCGAGAGACTCATCCGACTCGGCCGCCACCTCGTCTTCCGGCTGGGCCTCCGCGTCCGCCTCCTCCGGGGCCTCGGCCTCGGCGGTTACCTCGCTGTCCATCCCGGGCTCCGGCTCCCAGACCGTCTCATCACCGGCATCCGTTTCAACAGACGGTTCTGATTCCGTTCCTTCCGCCGCTACCGGCTCCTCCGTTTCATGCCTCTCCTCGGCGACGTCAGCCTCCGCGCCTTCCGCAGCAGCAGCCGCTCGCTCCTCGATTCCCGGAGCAGCCGTCACGCTCAGCACGATCCGCCTGTTGATCGGGTCGGACTCGATGACTTTGAGCTCCAGTCTGTCTCCCTCCACGAAGCGCTCGGCCGGATCCTCGAGTTCCTCTTCGACGCCCAGCTGGCTGACCGGAACGAAGCCCTCGACATCTCCTCCGAGATCTACGACCACTCCCTTGTCCAGCAGACGAACGATGTGCCCTTCGCACTCGATGTCAGGTTCGTACTTCTGGGCCAGCTCGTACCAGGGATCGTCCTCGACCTGCTTCAGACCGAGTGAAATGCGTTTCTGGTCCGGGTCGATGTTGAGGACCAGGACTTCTACATCCTCACCCTTCCGAACCACCTCCGAGGGGTGCTGCACCCGTCGGGTCCAGCTCATGTCCGAGATATGAACGAGACCGTCGATCCCCGGCTCGACCTCCACGAAGGCTCCGAACGAGGTGAGATTCCGGACGACGCCGCTGATCTTGGTTCCCGGCGGGTATTTCGCGGGCAGGGCCAGCCACGGATCCTCCTCGGTCTGCTTCATGCCGAGAGAGATTTTCTTCTCCTCCTCGTCCACGCGCAGGACGACACACTCGATCTCGTCATTGATGGAGACGAGTTGGGAGGGGTGCCTTATGTTCCGCGTCCAGCTCATCTCCGAGATGTGGACGAGCCCTTCGACACCCTTCTCGAGTTCCACGAAAGCACCGTAGTTCGTAATCGAGACGACCCGACCGCGAACCCGGCTGCCCACCGGATACTTCTCTGCAACGTCCTGCCACGGATATGATTGGAGCTGTTTGAGGCCGAGAGAGATCCTCTCGCGGTCCCAGTCGATGTCGAGGATCTTAACTTCCAGCTCGTCCCCGATCTGACACAGCTCAGAAGGATGCCCGATCCGCCCCCAGGACATGTCCGTGATGTGGAGCAGGCCGTCCATGCCTCCCAGATCGATGAAGGCGCCGAAATCGGTGATGTTCTTGATGATGCCCTTCCGAACCTGCCCGACCTCCAGCTCCTTCTTCAGGTCCTCACGCTTGCTGGCCCGGTCCTCCTCGAGGATGACGCGGCGGCTGACAACTATGTTGCGACGCCGCTTGTTGAGCTTGAGGATCTTGAAGTCGTAGGTCTGACCAATCAGTTCGTCCACGTTGGGAACTCGCCGCAAGGCGATCTGCGAGCCCGGCAGGAAGGCGTCCACTCCCATGAGATCTACCGTCACGCCGCCCTTGATCTTCCTCTTGAGCACTCCCGGTACGGTCCGGTCGCTGTCGAACGCCTCTTTGATCTTCTCCCAGACTCGCAGGAAGTCAGCCTTCTTCTTGGAGAGTACTACGACCCCTTCCTGATCCTCGAGGCTCTCGAGGAACACCTCGACCTCGTCGCCGGCCTGCAGGGCCTCAGGTTCGCGAAACTCCTCCAGTGGGACCGATCCCTCCGACTTGAAGCCGACGTCCAGAATGATCGCGCTGTCTGTCTTGCGCAGCACGTGGGCCTTTACGATCTCTCCCTCGGCGATCTCGCTGAGGGTGTCCTCGTACATGGCCATCATCTCGTCGTACTCGTCAGCGGAGTACTCGCCTGCGTCCAGGAGATCGATGTCGGTGCCCGAGGTCGCATGATCCGGCTCGAGCCCCGTGGGCGTCTCTGCCTCCTGCTGCTCTCTGGCGGGCTCGGCCTCGCCGGAATCCAACGTGTCCGGGGAAGCCTCCTCCAAGGCCGTAGCTTCGGTCAGCCCGCCGTCCTCGCCCGGACTCTCGGTTGGACCGTTCGGGGCTTCCTCGGCGGCAGTCGTGTCCGAGGGTTGAACACCGTTGCTGTCACCTGCCGGCTCGCCGCTGTCGGTTGGAGCGAGGCCGGCACCGTCGCCTGGCAGGAGATCTTCGGACCGGGCAAGGTGTTCCTCCGGCGCTGGCGCGTCAGGAGCCGGGGAGTCGTCTGCAGTCGTCTGATCGTTGGCCATTCAGTACTTACCGCCTGCTCTTGGCGTCACCCGGACGGTCTCCCGAAAAACAATCGGCCGGGGCCGAGCCATAGCTCGCCGTCCAGCCGTTCCGTCGATGGGCGCGCTCAGGGGTTAAGGTTCACGCTCACGGGAACTTGACAATAGCATTGAATACTAGGCCAGAGCCACTCGGGCGTCAACAACTGTCGGGTGATCCGTTCATGGGCAGTCCCTCACGGCTGTGCCCCCTCGGTACGGCCACGCCGACTCCGTTCTCCGGCCTCGCTCGCCCTCCGCGCGAGGCTGACTATCTGTTCAACCACCTCGCCCGGAGCCATGTCTGTGGTGTCGATCTCGACCGCATCCTCCGCCCTCTGAAGCGGCGCCAGCGTCCGGCTCGAATCTGCCGTGTCCCTCGCTGCAAGCCGTCCCGCCTCCTCGCGGACCCGCGCCGGATAGGGCTCCAGGCCGTAATCCAGCAGGCGACGGCGACCGCGCTCGACTGGCGAGGCCACCAAGAAAACTTTCAGCGCCGCTGAAGGAAACACGATGGTGCCTATATCCCGGCCGTCGCACACCACGCCGCCGTATTCTCCGGCCGCCCTCAGAATGCTCAAGACCTTTTCCCTCACATCACGGCGGGCCGACACGGCGGCGACCCGCGCCGCGGTCTCCGGTGCCGTCAGACCTTCGCCAGAATCCTCTCCACCGATGCTGACGGAAAAGGCCGGCGGCGTTCGGCGCAGGCTGAGCTCGAGCCTCTCCAGCTCGGTCCGAAACAGCTCTTCATCGTCGATCCACCCCCCGCGCAGTGCGGCCCACGTCACGGCGCGATACAACTGCCCGGAGTTCAGGTGACAGTACCCGAGACGTTCTGCCACCGCCCGGGCGGTGGTGCTCTTGCCCGAAGCAGCCGGCCCATCGATGGCGATGATGATCCTCTTCATCTCATGCGCTCTGCGGCGACAGCACACGGTCAAGGTCCCTCCAGAAGCTCGGATACGACACATTCACGCATTCCGGATCGTCTATCTCCAGCGCGGCTCCGGGCAAGCGCGCCAGGACGCCGAAGGCCATGGCCATGCGGTGATCCCCCGCCGTGCGCACCAGCCCGGCCGGCGGCACCTCGCCACCACGGATCCTCAAACCGTCCTCCAGCTCGTCACAGTCGACGCCGATGGACCGCAGATTCGTCGCGAGCAGCGCCAAGCGGTCACTCTCCTTGTGTCTCAGCTCTCCCGCCCCGCGGAACTCTGACTGCCCATCGGCCGTAGCTGCCAAGACGGCCAACATGGGGATCTCGTCTATGAGGCGGGGGATCATGGCCCCACCGAACCTGAACGGTCTCGGCGACGCCGGACGAACGACCAGATCCCCCACCGGCTCACCGGCCACGTGTCCAGTCGGCAAGGCTCTCACCGGGCAGCCCATTTCGTGCAGCACATCAAGGAATCCCGTGCGAGTCGGGTTGAGCCCGACGCCGGAAACCCGCACCTCCCGGCCGCCGAGGAGAGCGGCCGCCACCAGGAACGAGGCCGAAGACACATCGCCCGGAACGGTCAGCTCGAGGGGCCTGAGGAGGCCATCCCAGTCGTCCGGCGCGAAGTGCGCCCGCTGTCCGTCCTCGTCAGAGCAATAGCCCACCGGAGCCCCCATCTCCGACAACAGCCGCTCCGTATGGTCGCGGGAGCCATGCACATGGTTAATCTCCACCTCGACACGCGAGCACACGGCGGCCAACAGCAGCGCCGACTTCACCTGGGCACTGGACACCCGGGGACGGTAGCGCAGAGAGCGCAGGTTGCCCGACGCGCGAGGCAGGATGCGAATCGGGAGTCGGTCCTGGTCGGCCAGGTAACGGATGCGGGCCCCCATCGCCTGGAGGGGGTACACGACGCGGTCCATAGGCCGAGCGCGCAGGGAGGCGTCTCCTGTCAGCTCTGCACCGCGACCGAGCCCCGAGATCAGTCCGGTCAGCAGACGTGCGGTCGTGCCGCTGTTGCCACAATCAAGCTGCCCGCCAGGGTCGATCCACCTGGTGGGGCCCTGGACGACGACCGGTGCCGGCGGGTCGCCCGCAATCGGAACACCCAGCCGGCGAAGAGAGCCGACGGTGGACGCCACATCGGTGGAATGCGGCAACCCCTCGAGACGAGAGGTTCCATTTGCCAGGCCACTCAGGATCAGCACCCGATGCGCGATGGACTTGTCGCCCGGCACCCGAAGTTCGATCACCCGGGCTATCCCGCCCCGCGGACGAGGTCCCGATTCGGCGCATCGGCGAATGGCACTTCCACCGTCAACCCATCCTCGGCCATTCGCGTGGCCGGAAAGACGAAGCGCGCCTCTTCGGCCAACGCTCCCGTCTGTTCGGAGATTCGGGCGCTGAAATGTGTGAGCACGAGCGTGCGGACCGAAGCCCGGGCGGCCACCTCGGCAGCCTCTTTGGCCGTGGAATGGCGGGTCTCCACCGCCCTCAAACGATCCTCATCCGAGAAAGTGCACTCGTGGATGAGCAGGTCGGCGTCTCGGGCCGCCTCGATGGTCGCGTCGCACGGCCGGGTGTCTCCTGTGTACACCACCGCCCGACCCGGTCGCTCCGGACCCACCAGGTCCGCGGCACGGATCAAGCGGCCGTCCGCAAGGTGCACGTCCTCCCCCCCGTGCAACCGGCCGTACAGAGGCCCCTCCGGAACGCCCAGTTGCCTGGCCTCAGCCACGTCGAACCGCCCCAGACGGGTGTCCTCTGCCAGACGCAGGCCGACGGAGGCGGCGGTGTGCTCGGTCGAGAACGCGCGGATTTCGAAGCCGGCGTATCGGACGCTCTCTCCCCCGGGGAGCTCCCGAATCGCCACCGGAAACTGGATACGCTCACCGCCAAGCTGGGCCACCGTACGCAGAGTCTCGGAACTTCCCTCGGGGCCCCAGATCACCAGCTCCTCGACACGTCCCTGAAGGCTCAAGGTGCGTAGCAGGCCAGTGATGCCCAGGTAGTGGTCGGCATGCATGTGCGTTATCAGGATCTCACGCACCCCGAAACCAACACCGAATCTCATCATCTGCCGCTGCGTCCCCTCCCCGCAGTCAAGCAGAAAAAGCTCTCCCTCACGCTGGAGGGCAATGGCGGATACGTTCCGCCTTACCGTCGGTCTCGACGAAGAGGTGCCGAGAAACGTAATCCGAAGCACCGTAAGCCCGCGTCCTGGGGATAGTTCAGCGTCGGGGCAACCTACCGCTCCACGGCGGACCGTCAACTGAGAGCCCGGCCTCCAGCAGATCGCCGGGTGCGCACGGCCTTGCACCTCCGGCCGGGCATGGATACTGCACTTCAGGGCCGCACGGACGGGTGCGGCCCGGCAAATCGAACAGACAGGGCCCATTATGCGCTGCATGTTTGCAGGACGCTCCGACTCGGTACCGGGAAGCATGCGATGACGGCGGACAGACAGCACGGCAGCTTCGAACTCCTCGCCGAGTACCGCCGGCTGGAGCGACGGTTTGCACGTCTTCGGGAGGCATGGAGAGGATTCCGCGATGATCTGTCAGCCGAGCGGCTCGCCGAGATATGGGAGGCCCTGGCAGCCACCTCCGGAGCGGTCCAGACCCTGGCCGACCGGCTCGGGCATCCTGCGAGCACGGCCATGCTCCGGAGGCGAGGAGAGAGCCAGGCTCCTGCCCCGGCCGCCTCGCGCGAGCTACCGCCGGCCCGGGCCGTCATAGAGGCGAGCCGCGGTCTCGATCGTCTGCTGTGGCGGGTCAATGCCGAGTGGAAGGCTCTGCAAAGCCGTCCTGACCGCGAGCGGCTCTTGGCGCTCATCGGCCAACTCGCGAGCGCGAGGGAGAGCGCGACCACGCTCCGACTCGCCCTCAAGTCGCCGGCGGCCGGCGGCCGCGATTCGTGGAAACCGCACGCCGGCCCGGCACCCGGGTGGGTCGGTTACCGTCCATACGAGCAGCGGGTTCCGTCCGCCGAAGACGAGACCCTCAGTCATCGCCGCCAGGCTATCGACGCCGCGCTGCTGCGCATCGGATCGGACTGGGAACACCTCCGGAGGGAGCCGGCCGCGGATCGCGCCGGAATCCTGGAGGGCGAACTGGAGGCAGCCACGGTCCGGGTCGCGGATCTCGAGCAGGTCGCAGAGGGCTGGCGCGGAGGCGACTTCGTGGACGCTTTTCGCAGCGCGGCCGAGCTGTCCCAGGCGGTGCACTTCGTCCCATACCGGGACGGTTTCACAGGAGCTTACAACCGTCAGGGTTTCGATACCCTGGCCGGGGCTGAACTCAAGCGATGCCGTAGGTACGGCAGGCCTTTCGGGCTGCTGCTGCTGGATGTCCGCACGGTAGAACTGCCTCGTCTTCGCTCCGAGGTCTCGCTCATCCGTGGACAACTTCGAGAATACGACCTGTTGGGGCGGTACGTGGACCGCACTCTCGTCGCCGGTCTCCCCGAAAGTGGGCCCGGGCAGACGCGTCGGGTGGCGACCCGCATCCTCAACTCACTCCGGACCGCGGGCATGGCAGGCGATATCAGCCGCCTGGCCTATGCTACCCTTCCGCACGACGCCCGGAGCCTGGCCGCTCTGTTCCAAGTCGCTCACGACAGGCTGGAGCGCACCACCCCACGGCAGGGGGACGGCTTCTCACCCTGACCCATCCCGGCCCCTTGATTCAGGTCAGCCGTAGCAACTCTCTTCTGCCTGCGCGTCGGGCCGCGGCAGGCGGGTCCGGCGGCTGGCCAGAGCCCGCTCCGCCGCCTCATCGACCTCGCGGGTCACCTCCTCTTCGGCCAGTCTCAGAAGGGCGCGACCGCTCGCCGCCGCAGGAAGGTCGCTACCCACAGGGGGGTGGAGCTGGGCCAGATACTCCTCGTACATGCCGATCGGGTCCCGGCGGCCCCACGCATCGAATAGCCCGGGATCCAACGTCATCCTGGCCTCACGAACGTCGTGGGTGGCGTGCCCCCCCATGCGGAACGTCTCCGCGGCTATCATCACCGGACCCCGGCCCCGCCGACATCGGAGAACTGCAATCACCGCAGCTGCATGCACATCCAGAACGTTGTTTCCATCAACCGAGAGAAGGGGTACCCCGTATGCCCTTCCCCACCCCGCGAAGTCCGGGGCACGATGATGCTGTTGGAGCCGTGTCCCCAAGGCAACCTGGTTGTTCTGGAGAACGAACACGATCGGGAGTTTGAGCACGGCAGCGAAGTTCAGGGCTTCGTGGACCTCGCCGCTCTTCGTCGACCCGTCTCCGATCCAGGTCAGCGCCACCCGGTCCTCCCCACGCTTCATGCACGCCAGCGCGTATCCGTTCATGACCGTGCACAGCGCGCCCACCATGCTGACGGGAGCGACCACACCACAGCCTGCGTCACCGAAATGCAGATCTCGCCCGCGCGACGGTGCATCACAGGTGCCCAGGTACGATTTCAACATGTCGGACACCTGCATTCCCATCTCGTGGCACGCCCCGGCGTTGCGTATCATCGGACCGACGATGTCTCCTCCCTCCTGCCGGCGGAGCGCGTGCACGGATCCGATCGTCACCGCTTCCTCACCGGTTGCGAGCCAGGCCTTTGATATTACGCCTTGCTTGACCCAGCGCTGCAGGGCGATGTCATGCAGGCGAAAGCGTACCAGACCCCGGTACAGGTCCAGTAACTTCTCGCCATCGAGCTCGCGGATAACTTGCCACCGTTCCGCATCCGCCCTGAGCCTCGCCCGGTACTCGCTCATAAGCTCAGGATCGGGACTCCACCGCACGTACTCCGGGGGGTCGAAAGCCCGGTACCGTTTCATAGCGTGTGGCCGTGCGCTCTGGCGGGTTCGTCGGTCGTATTCAGTGTCCTGGCTCCCGTTACGGTCGAAGGCGGACCGCCTGCTCCCGTCACAAGCCGGAGCGGCGTATTATCTTAGTCGGGCGGGCGAAGAGGAACCAGCACACCTGGGCAGGCAGCACACCGGACGGATTCGCCGGGGCTGCCCCGAACCGCGACCGCGTCGGGAGATGACGAAACCAGCACCCAGACCGAGTCAGAGCCGTTTGCCTCCCGGCGCCATCCCGGTGGGCGTCACCGTCTTCGTCGTGGCCAGCCTGATCGGCTTCGCCGCCCTCTTCTTCATAACGCAGGACCTGCGCGGAAGCCTGGGCGGGTTTCGCAGTTTCGATCCGCGCTGGGCTTTGCCGGCGCTGGCACTGGCCTCGCTCGACTGGTTCGGCGGCGGAATCCGCATCTGGCTCCTCACGCGCCCCCTCGGAGTGCGGCTTCCTTACTCGCGCTGCGTACAGATCGGCGGCACCGCCGCCGCCATGGCCTATCTGACACCGTCCGGTACCGGCGGAGGAGGGGCGCTCCTGTACGGACTGACCCGGAGTGGTGTGTCTCTCGGAAGGGCCGTGGCCGCGAACTTCGCCAGCGTCATCGTGAACCTGACGTTCCTCTCTCTCGCCGGGTTCGGCGCCTGGTTCTTGGGTGCCGCCGGGGCAATTGAACACATCCGGCTGCCGGTGGCGGACATTTCGGCGGCCCGCCTGTTCGAGTGGTCAGCCGTCGGCTTCGTCGTGGTCGCCGGCGTGGTGATCTTTCTCGCGGCGGCACCCAGACTGCCGCGCCTCCTCCTGCTGCGGGCCTTCGGGCGGCGCCCCCGTGTCCGACGGATCATCCGGGTGCTACAGGAGCTACACGGCAGTCTTGTGATCTACGGACGGAAGGGAAAACTGGCCCTCATCCTGGCCACACTGTCGAACGTGTTTCAGTTCGGTGGGAGGTTCGTTCTGGGCTGGTGCGTGCTCCGGGGTTTCGGCGTGGATGCTGGTTTCTGGAACGTGATCGTGCTGCACGTCATGCTCCAATTCCTGCTCTACTTCATGCCTACTCCCGGTGGCACGGGAGTCGGAGAGGTGCTGGCGGCAGCTCTGATGAGTCCCTTCCTACCGGACCGGCTCCTGGTGGCGTACGCGGCGGTCTGGCGATTCTTTCTGACCTACCTTACGGTCACCGTGGGCGGCTACGCCCTGTTCCGCTGGCTGGGACAGGATCATCGCCGTCTCACGACAGCGGTCTCGCACCCTTCGGGTGGCCTCTGGGAGTCGAACGACGAAGCGGTTGGTGGGTAGGGGGGATACGGGGCACGGTGATGCCCCTGTGAGCGCCGCTCCAATGCCTCGCTGAGGCGCGGCAGCGGATCTCAGTTCTGGAGGAAGTCGGGTGAAACAATGTTGCGATTGTGGGGCGATGATCCCGGACCAGGCCAGGCGGTGCCCGCATTGTCGGCAGGCGCAGAAGCACGGCGAGCGACTGCCGCAGGTCATGTTGGTGGGCCTCAGCCTGGCTGCAGCGGTAGCCGTATTGATTGAGGGCTGTCCCGGGCTCGGACTCGGTTGAACGGTGCTCCCGGTGACTATCCTCAGGGCCCGGCAGCCTGGCGCTGGCAGGGAGACCGGGCCGCTCGCATCTTGACTTGGCTGGTTACTCGACGACCCAAGGCACCTTAATGCAGAGGATAACCATGAGAGTCTCGGTTGCCGGGTTCGTTCTCCCGGCAGTCCTCGCAGCCAGTTTGAGCTCATGTGCCGGCAGGGCCTACCTTCCGGGCCAGCCTGGAGGAGCCAGGTCCGACATCAGCGGCGCCGATGTTCGCGAGGCCTGGGTCGCGGCCCACCCCGAACTGGAGGAAGAACAGCACGAGGCGATCCTTGAGGGCGTCTTCATCACAGGTATGAACCTCGAGCAGCGCGACGTCATCACCAATCCGAGGCGCAAGGGCATCACGGGCAACGGATACTGGCGCTCCAGCGATATGGGTGACGAGATCAGGTATCGATGGTATGTGGCCAACGAGCGTGAGCCCTTCAGAGACGGCCGCGGCAGGTTGGTATGCGAGCTGGTATTCGTCGACAGCCAGCTAAACGAGGTTGCGTACTGCGCCGGAGACTGACGAGCCGCTTTTGCTGAGTCCTCACCCCTGACTCACGAAGCGCCTGCTGTTCCCGCTGTGCCCCAACCGCCACACCCCGCAATTCATCGCCTGCTGATCACACTTTGCAGCCCGGTACTGCTCTGGACTTCGAATCGGAAGAAGAGCAGATTGTGCGTGTTCGCAGCCGTCGACCCGGTAACCGTGCGCCGTGTGGACAGAAACCAACATGAACGATCGAAGTGATGCATTCGCGCAACATTATGCTGTACAGATCCCTTGATAGCGTTCGGGCGTTGCCCGGCAGGCGAGTGCAGTTTGCAAGCATCCCCCCCTCTGCAGCGAAGATTGAGATCCGTCGCAAGGCGTGGCCCGATAAGGATTCGGCCCGCAAAAACAATCGATTGCCGGCTTTTGCACGGTGTCCGCGCGAGCGGGTACGTGGCTTGCCCCATCGCCTCCTCGGTGGGCCGGTCGGCCCGTCCGCCCGTGTGCGCCGACACGTCGGCACGATTCGTTCAGGGAGGACGGTCGCGCTGGATCCGTGACGGTCCCGAACCGCTCCGGATTACACGTCAGGGGCGGTCGTCAGATCGCCAACTTCACCGTGGGTGCCGCTCGATGGCAGAAAGCGAGGGCGCCCGAAACGAAGCACCTAGCCGGGAGGACAGGATGGTTGCACAGCTCAAAGCGCTTTGGGTCGACGAGTCGGGGCAGGACCTGGCGGAGTACGCGCTGCTCCTCGCTCTGATCGCATTGCTCGTTATCGTCGCCCTGAGGCCGGTCGGTCAGGAAATCAGCAAGGTCTTCGAGAAGATCAAGACTGAGCTGGCGAACTCGGGCGGCAGCTAAGACGCCACGCCCGACTGGTGGATCCGGCGACGGGTCCGCAGGCACGCTTGCGGGAGCGGCGCTGAGCCGCTCCCCGGCGTGACCCTGGAGCACACATAATCGGCACACGGACACACGGAGAGGGGCTGTCCTTGGATCCCAGCGCAGTCGGACTGGTCTTCCTGGTCGCGGTCGCCGCGGCCTTCGACGTGGGAACGCACAGGATTCCCAACTACGTCACCGTAACCGGTGTATTGGTGGCGCTCGGCCTGCGAGGTGCGGGCAGCGGCGCCATGCTTCTGGCTGGTCTGGCGGGTGCGCTCATGGCCTTCGCGGTTTCCTTCTCCATATACATCTTGGGCGGACTGGGTGGTGGGGATGTAAAGCTCCTTACGGCGGTAGGAGCGTTCCTGGGTCCGAGGCGCCTGGTCACCGCGCTGCTGGCCACGGCTCTGGTAGGTGGCATCATGGCGCTTGTCCAGATCATCCGCCGTCGGGCACTCAAGAGGACCATCGCTGGAGTCGGAGGCTTGATCCGCGGCTTCTGGCTGCGCTGGTTCTCCGGCGGCAGTATACAGGCGACGCCGACCCTGGACACGCCGGGAGCAATCACCGTCCCATACGGTCTTGCCATCGCCATAGGGGCCGTCGCCGGCTTGCTGAGCTGACGAGGGAACCATGTCGGATGACACGCGAGCGAGGTAGAGTTGCACATGCACTCCGGAGCCAGGGCGCGGACTCGCGCCGAGACACGACCCAGCGAAGTCACGGGGTAATGGGCCATGCGTAGGAGAAGGCTGTTCATAGTACTCATGCTGGCTTTGATTTCGGGTTTGGCAGCGGCCTGGCTGGCACTCAATTATGTGAGTCAGCAGCCAGATAACCCGATCGGAGCCACGCGGACGGAAACGACGGAAGTCGTCGTGGCGGCAACCGATCTGCCCCTGGGCCACACACTCACGGCAACCGACATCAAGCTCGTGGATTGGCCGGGCGAGGCGATTCCAGAGGGCTATACGGCCTCCGTCGAGGAAGTCCTCGGCCGCGGGTTGATCGTGCCTGTAGCGATGAACGAGCCCCTGTTGTCGGCAAAGATCGCCGTCCTGGAAGCTGGGGGCGGGCTGCCCATAGTCATTCCCGACGGAATGCGGGGCATCAGCGTGAGGGTGGACGAGGTCGTAGGCGTGGCCGGTTTCGTCCTTCCCAGCACGCGGGTCGATGTGCTGGTAACCCTGGACCAGGGGCCGTATGCCAGCAATCCGGTCACGCGTATCGTACTGCAGAACATGGCGGTCCTCACCTCCGGCCAGGTGATCCAGCAGACCGAGGATGGCGAGCCGATCACGGTCACCGTCATAACCCTTCTGGCCTCCCCCGAGGAGGCGGAGCAGCTCGTGCTGGCGGCCACCAAGGGCCGTATCCAGCTCGCCCTGCGCAACACTCTCGACCTGGATTCGCTGGAAACGAGAGGCGTGCGGCTCAACAGCCTGGTACCGGCGGAGCGGGTGGCCCGACGGGCTCCGTCCCCGAGACGCGTAACCCCGCCGGTGTCCTCGGCTCGCTCGATCGAAGTGTATCGCGGGCCTGAAGTGAAGACCGAAACCGTAGACGAGGGCGGCTCACAATGATGACTCTCAGGCGAACAGACCGAGCTCTTCGCGGAGGAAGGATCTCCATCGCCGGCTACTTGCTGTGCGCCGCTCTTGTTATCCCGCTCCTACCGAGCGGGGCGGCGGCTCAGGCCACGAGCCAGGGTACCGCGCAGGCCGGCGTGATCGAGGTGACGTCCGGGAATTCCCACCTCGTCCTTCACCCGGTAGTACTGCAGCGGGTATCGATCGCTGATCCGGCGGTGGCCGATGCGGTGGTCGTCTCGGCCCGCGAGATAGTGATAAACGGTAAGAAGGCAGGCACCACCAGCCTGATCCTGTGGGACAACGCAGGCGGGCGCGACCTTTATTCGGTGCGCGTCACAGCTGACGCGGGCAGCCTCGAGGAAGATCTGAGAGAGCTCTTCCCCGAGGACGACATTTCGGTCGAGGCCTCTGGCGCATCCGTCATCCTCTCGGGCAGTGTGGGCCAGGCGCTGACCGCCGAGAAGGCAGTGGATATTGCCCTCAAGAGCCTCGGAGAGGGAGCGTCGGTCATCGACAACCTCTCCGTCCCCGACCCCGGGCAGATTCTGCTCCAGGTTCGTTTCGCGGAGGTGAGCCGGACGGCGCTGGAGCGTGCCGGGATCAACATCCTCCGGTTCAACGCGGATAAGGTGTCCGGATTCTCCACGGCCGGCAGGCCGTCAGCTTTCTCAGGTGAGTTCCCGAGGGACCTAGAGGGACCACAGCAGACTTTCTCGGACGCGGTGAATCTGTTCCTGTTCGAGCCGGATGCGGATCTGAGCATCTTCATTCAGGCCCTCAAGTCCAACGGCCTGTTCCGCAGCCTGGCCGAGCCCAATCTGCTGGCCGTGCACGGACAGCCGGCCACGTTCCTTGCCGGCGGGGAGTTTCCGTATCCCGTTGTGCAGGGTGGAGCGGCTGCCGGCGCGGTGACGATCCAGTTCCGCGAGTTCGGCATACGGCTGGACTTCACGCCGACCATCACTACCAGCGGCAACATTCGCCTGCACGTGGCGCCCGAGGTGTCGTCGCTCGACTTCGCCAACGGACTGACGCTGTCGGGCTTCAACATCCCAGCCATTCTCTCGCGCAAGGCGGAGACGGAGATTGAGCTGCGCGACGGACAGACCTTCGCTATCGCGGGGCTTATCGACAACTCGATCATCAAAGACGTGGACAAGATACCGGTACTGGGCGACATCCCGATCCTGGGAGCGCTGTTCCGATCGACGGAGATGCGGCAGAACCGGAGCGAGTTGCTGGTGCTCGTTACGCCGCGTCTGGTGCAGCCTCTGGATGAGCCGCCGGCAGTTCCGCCGGGCGAGCCTGATGGCTGGGATTGGGATAAGCGCATGCGAGAGCCGCTGTCCGGCGGAAGCGGATCTCCGTCGCCATAAGAAACGCCGAGTGGGGGAACATGGACGGCCGAAGCCTTAAGAGCGCGATCATCTCGACCGACGCGGACCTGCGGGATCTTCTCCGGGGAGTGCTGGCGGTGGAGGATACGGACATCTCCGTCGGGTTGGAGGTCGGAGTTCCGTTCCCCGAGATCAACGACGCGCATCTTGAACAGCTTCGCCAGCTGGACCCGGACCTCATCTTCCTCGACCTGGAGGAGGATGCGGTCATGGGGCTCAAGTTCGCTCAGTTCCTGGTCGAAGGTGCGCCGACCAGGCGCCTCATCGGGCTGGGCCCCACGCTGTCGCCCGAGCTGCTTATTTCGGCCATGCAGTCAGGAATCTCGGAGTACATCCAGAAACCGGCCACGAACGAGACCCTCACCGACGCGGTCGATCGGATTGCCCGCAAGTTCGGCCGCAAGGCCGACGACCGGAAGCGGGAACCAGGCAAGCTTCTGGCTTTCTTCAGTCCGAAGGGCGGCGCGGGGTCTACATGCGTGGCCACCAACGCGGCGGTGTCCATCCACCGTCTCACTCGCAAGAAGGTTCTGCTGGTCGATCTGGACCTCGAGCTGGGCGAGACGGCTCTGTTCCTAGGGGTGGAGCCGCGGTTCAGCTTCGTCGATCTGGTGCGAAACTTCCACCGGGTGGACGCAGGCCTGCTCGCCTCATACATCGAGAAGCACGAGTCGGGCGTCGAGCTGCTCTCGGCGCCGTTCCACCCCGCCAAGGCCGAGGTGGTCACGGGGGATCAGATCAGACAGATCCTGCATTTTCTCAAGCAGCACTACGACTACATAATCGTCGACACCACCAAGTCCTTCGCACCTCCGACGCTGGCCACCCTCGAGCAGGCGGATACCGTCTTCCTGATCACTGCCATCGACCTCCCGTCGCTCCGCAATATCACGCGCTGCCTGCCCCTGCTCGAGAGAATGAGCGAGGTGAAGAGCGACGACTGGCTGCGGCTCGTGATCAACCGGTACCAGGCGAGCGATCCCATCTCGCTGGACGAAGTCGAGAAGACTCTCGGACTGCCGGTGTACTGGACGCTCAGCAACGACTTCGAGTCGGTAATGAGCTCGATAAACTCCGGAAAACCGGTGGTCCTGGCAGATAAATCGGGCTTCGCGCGTGATATGAAAAGTTTCGTAAGCGCTGTGACCGGGATGGCGGCCGACCGCGGAGCCGGCGGCGGGCTATTCGATCGCGGCCTGTTCAAGCCGCTCCGACGGCTGATAGGCCAGAAGGCCAGTGATGGGGACGAGGCAAGATGAACGATCACCCTGCACAACAAGACAGCCCGCAGAGCGAAAGCGGCGAAAACGGGCCGATGGCCTGGGATGACGCTCCGGCAATCGAGCGGACAACGCCCGGCCCGCAGGCAAGCACCCTGCAGGATACCACCATCATGCAGGAGATCAAGGTCCGAGTGCACCGCCAGCTCTTGGAGCGGCTGAATCTGTCTAACCTCGATGCCCTCGACAAAGGACAGGTGGTGGAGGAGATCCGCCGGGTCGTGCATGACCTGCTGGCCCGGGAGACGACCCCCCTAAACTTCGATGAGCGCGAAGAGCTGGTGGGCCAGGTTCTGGACGAGATCTTCGGACTGGGCCCCATCGAGCCGCTCCTACAGGACCCCACTATCTCGGACATTCTGGTCAACACGCATGACCAGGTGTACGTGGAACGCGCCGGGCGTCTGGAGAGAACCGACGTCCGCTTCAAGGATGACCGCCACCTGCTACAGATCATCGATCGCATCGTGTCGGCTGTCGGGAGGCGCATCGACGATTCGTCCCCCATGGTCGACGCCCGGCTGACTGACGGATCGCGCGTCAACGCTATCATCCCGCCGCTGGCCATCGATGGGCCACACATGTCGATCCGTAAGTTCAAGAGGGACGCTCTCTCGGCCCCGGACCTCATGCGGACGGAAACGTTCACCCCGGCGATGCTGGAGATCATGCAGGGAATCGTCCAGGCAAGACTCAACGTGTTGATATCGGGCGGTACCGGCGCCGGGAAGACCACACTCCTCAATGTGCTGTCCGAATCGATCCCGGTGGGCGAGCGGGTGGTGACCATCGAGGACTCGGCGGAACTTCAGTTGAGGCAGCCCCACGTCGTCCGGTGCGAGACCCGAACCGCGAACGTGGAGGGTGTCGGAGCCGTACCGCAGCGCCGGCTGGTGATCAACGCTCTGAGGATGCGCCCGGACAGGATCATCGTCGGGGAGGTCCGCGGCGCCGAGGCGATTGACATGCTTCAGGCCATGAACACCGGCCATGACGGGTCTCTGACCACGCTGCACGCCAACAGCGCACGCGACGCCCTCGCCCGCCTGGAGACGATGATTTCCATGGCCGGTCTAAACCTGCCGGAGAAGGGAATGAGGCAGCAGATCGCGAGCGCCATCCAGGTGCTGATCCACGTCGGGCGTCTGTCCGACGGAAACAGGAAGATCCTCTCTATCTCCGAGATAACAGGTATGGAAGGCGAGATCATCACCATGCAGGACGTCTTCGTCTTCCAACGGGAAGGCGTTGACACGGACGGACAGGTCCTGGGCCGCTTCCAGGCCACAGGCATCCGGCCCAAATTCACTGAACGCCTCCACGCCTACGGAATCGAGCTTCCCATCTCGTTGTTCAGCAACGTGCAGGCGTAACGGAGACGTGGACATGACTGATCTGCTGCCCACGAACTGGCTTCCGGCGCTGCTCGTCTTCGTCGCGGTCGGCCTCGCGGTCGTGTCGGTCGCCTTTCTCATCGAAAGCATGCGGGAGGTCAGGAAACGAAGGGATTTCCGGCGCCAGCTGAGCTCCGCCACCACGCGGACCGAGAACGCGACTCCCACCGCCGGTTCGGTGATGCTCCCGCAGGAGGAGACTCAGAGGTGGCTGGAGCCTCTGCTGGCGGTCCTACCGCAGGGCCGGGACCTTGGTCTCCTGCTGGCCCAGGCCGACCTGGACTGGAGCGTCGGCAGCTTCCTGACGATCTGTTTCGGACTGGCCGTGGCATTCGGAGTGAGCGGCATGGTTGTGTCGCAGGGGCCGTTGCCACCGGTTCTCGCGGCGGTCTTTGGATTCATGCTTCCCTTCATCTACGTCCGCCGGCTCAAGAAGAAGCGAATTGCAGCGTTCGAGGAAGAGTTCCCGGAGGCGGTCGATCTTCTCGGCCGTTCCATTCGGGCCGGACACGCGTTCGCCACGGGTCTCAAGGTGGTGGCTGAAGAGTCGGAAGACCCCTTGGGCAAAGAGTTCCGGCAGGTCTTCGAGGAGCAGCGTTTCGGCCTGTCGGTCGAGGACTCGATGCTGGGTCTGGCCGACCGCATAGACCTCATCGATGTTCGCATCTTCGTAACCGCGATTCTCGTGCAGCGCGAGGTCGGCGGGAACCTGGCCGAGATTCTCGACAAGATCGCATACACGGTTCGCGAGCGGTTCATGCTCCAGCGGCAGGTCCGTGTGTACACGGCGCAGGGGCGCCTCACAGGGTATCTCCTGGCCGGGCTTCCCATCGGCGTGGGATCGATGATCTACATGCTGAACCCGGAGTACATGAGCATTCTGTTCACCGAGCCGATGGGCCGGCTGATGATCGCGGGAGCGGTGGTCCTCCAGGTCATCGGCTTCTTCGCCATACGCAGGATCATCGATATCGAGATCTGATGATAGCGCTAGTCGTCATTCTCACGGCAGTGGCGGTCGTACTGGCCGTTGTAGCGGTCGCCGAGCTGGTCCCGGCCCGCGAGCGAGCGGTCGCGCGCAAGCTGGAGGAACTCGAGCAAATCGTCTCGCAGCGCAGCGTCACCCAGCGGCGACGCCGTCAGGAGAAGAGTGACCGTCTGGAGGTCTGGCTCGAGAACCTCGGCGAGCGTGTATCCAGCGGGCGATCGGACCTGGTGGAGGTACGACAGAAGGTCGTGCGGGCCGGCTTTCGCCAGCCTCAGGCGGCCTCGGTCTACTACGCCCTACGTATCGTGGCAGCAGCCGGCGGCGTCTTCGGAGTCCTGGTGGCAGCGCCTGCTCTGGGTGTATCGGGCACGTCGTTCCTGGTCTGGCTCGGTGCCGGCGCAGCAATCGGCTGGATGCTTCCCTCTTTCCTCCTTGGGCGACGCATCAAGCGACGCCAAAAGGAAATCCAGAAGGCGCTTCCTGATGCGCTGGACATGCTGGTCGTCTGCGTGGAGGCAGGCCTGGGACTCAACCAGGCGATGGTCCGCGTCTCGGACGAGATCGAGACGATAAGCCCGGTGATGTCAGAGGAGCTCCAGATCGTGAACCTGGAGATCCGGGCCGGGAAGCCTCGCGAGGAAGCCCTGCGCAATCTGGGCCTGCGTACAGATGTCGCTGATGTGCGGGCGCTCGCCACCATGCTCATCCAGACGGACCGTTTCGGAACCTCCGTCGCGCAGGCGCTGCGGGTCCACTCGGACGGCCTGCGAACCAAGCGCCGGCAGCGCGCCGAGGAGGCGGCGGCCAAGACGACCATCAAGATGGTAATACCGCTCGTTCTCTTCGTCTTTCCCGCCCTGTTCGTGGTCATCCTCGGGCCGGCCGTGATGCACATTCTGCGAGAGCTGGGGGCCGCAATTTGAAGGTGCTGCGCGTCGTCAACGCCAATCGGGGCACGAGCCTCGGCACGCGAATAGGCCTGGCGGACACTTGGTGGACACGGCTTCGCGGTCTGCTGGGCGCTCCTCGTCTGCAGGAGGGAGAGGGGCTGCTCATCCGGCCCTGCAACGGGGTCCACATGTACGGCATGAAGCAGTCACTCGACGTGGCTTTCCTGGCCGGGGACGGATCGGTCGTGGCCATGTACCACGACCTGCGGCCCGGACGGCGGTCGAAGTGGCACTCTCCGGCACATGACGCACTCGAGCTGCCTCCCGGCACGCTGAACGCGACGGCAACCGAGGTCGGAGACGTCATTCGCGTCGAACCGGCGGAAGACTGATCGGGGCGACGCAGCGAGGATAGGCCCGGGGTAGCCCGGCAGGCTGCCAGCAAGAGGATAGGGAGATGACCGAGGATTCCACCGCCGCAGTTGAACTAGACGAAGCGCCACCGATTCCAGATGTGGCGAGGCCCTCTCCGCCTGTCATCTTGGAGGACACGGGACTGTCGACGGGGATGATCTCGGACCTCATCGTGAAGACCCTGTACAGCGCAGGCAGTCGCACCGGGGAAGAGCTGCGGGAGTCTGTCTGTCTGAACTTCGCGATCCTGGACGAGCAGCTGCTCACGCTCCAGCAGCGCCAGATGGTCGAGGTCAGGGGCGCCAGCGGGCAGAGCCGCGCCACCTATACCTTTGACCTCACCACGGCGGGCCGCAACCGCGCTCGCGAAGCGTTCGAGCAGAGCGGCTACGTCGGACCCGCACCCGTTCCGCTGGACCGTTATCGGCGGTGGGTCGAGATGCAGACGGTCCGGAGCGTACACGTCACCACGGAACGGATTCGCGAGGGGTTCTCGCACTTGGTCTTCGACGAAAGCTTCCTGGATCAGCTCGGCCCGGCGATCAACTCTGGAAAGTCGCTGTTCCTGTACGGCCACTCCGGCAATGGCAAGACGACCATCGCCGAGGCGATCGCCGGAATGCTCGGAGGGGCCGTGTTCCTGCCGCACGCGGTGGAGGTGGACGGGCAGATCATAGTCCTGTACGACCCCGTGTTCCACCATCCTGTGGACGACGTGACGCCCCCGGATGAAATGACCGAAGGAACTCCTCTCTTCCGCGAGGAGCCGAAGCACGACAGACGTTACGCCTTCATACGCCGACCGGTCGTGTTCGTCGGCGGGGAGCTCGCCCTGGAGCAGCTGGAGCTGCAGTACGACCACCACACCCGGATCTATCAGGCCCCGGCCCACGTAAAGGCCAACGGCGGCGTGTTCATCATCGACGATTTCGGCAGGCAGCTCGTCCGCCCAAGGGACCTGCTGAACCGGTGGATGGTGCCCCTGGAGAAAAACGTCGATTTCCTCGCGTTCAGGACCGGCTACAAGGTCCCCGTACCGTTCGACGCCATGATCCTGTTCGCCACGAACCTCAACCCCCTGGAGCTTGTCGACGAGGCTTTCCTGCGGCGAATCCGATACAAGATCCTGGTCGAAAGCCCCAGTTACGAGCAGTACGAGGAGATATTCAGGCGCTGTTGCGAGAACAACGACATCCTGTACGAGCCGGCGCGGGTCAAGTACATCTTCCAGCAGTACTACGACCGGCTGCAGATCCCTCCGAGAGGGTGCCATCCGCGGGACGTGGTGGATACGGTCTGCAACGTGGCCAAGTACATGGGCCTCCAGCCCTCGCTCTCTACCGACCTGCTGGATCGAGCATGCCGCGCGTACTTCCTGGACATGCCGGGCGGCGGCACCCTCCGGGGAGGATATCTGGTCGGAGATGACGAGTAGCGCGAAACGGTAGACCCTTGTTGACTGGCCGGGGAAGCAGACCGACTTTTCGCCGGTGAGACCTGGAAAGACAACGGCGCTGGCCGCCTGTGCCACCCTGACGCTGGCCAACGGCGACTCCCCGCTCGACCGGGTTCGGCAGTGGAACCTGCCCGATTCCACTTTCCAGGAAACGCCCCCCGATGCCACCCGCCTGACGGTTGCGCGCGTCCACTACGACGGCGGTGGGGATTGGTACGCCAACCCTTCGAGTCTTCCCAACCTCCTGGAGGCCGTGGCGGAACGGACCTCCCTGCGAGTGGAGCCCCGGGCAGCGGAGGTGCGACTTACCGATCCGGACCTAGCGGACTACCCATACCTCTACCTCACCGGCCACGGTAATATCCGCTTTTCCGAGGAGGAGTTGAAGATACTGCGGGAGTACCTCAGCGGCGGGGGCTTCCTGCACGCCGACGACAACTACGGCCTCGACGCATCGTTTCGACGAGAGGTACACCGCCTCTTTCCGGGGCGTCGGCTCGAAGAGTTACCCAGGGACCATCCCGTGTACCGGATGTTCTATGAGTTGCCGCAGGGACTCCCGAAGATCCACGAGCACGACGGCCTCCCCGCCCAGGGTCTCGGCATCCTCATGGACGGCCGGCTCGTCCTGTTCTACAGCTACCAGAGTGACCTCGGCGATGGCTGGGAGGACGAGTCCGTCCATGGAGACCCGCCGCCGGTCCGTGAGCAGGCGCTGCGGATGGGGATCAACCTCTTTCTGTACGCTCTAGCCTCGGAGGCGCCGGGCTGAGTGGCCGGCCGCCCCATTCTGTCCAGCCCCGTCACACGGCTACTCAGCGAGTGAAGACTCCGTACAGCGCGAGCATCGCGAGGAGGACCGCGATCGCCACGATCAGCGGACCTGCGAAGAGAGCCCGGAACAGTTTCGAGTCGAACTTCAGGTGCATGAAGAAGCCCACCACCAGCGTGAACTTCGCCGCCGACAGGGCAAGAAGCGCCGGCACGATGACCGGCCGAAGCGCCTCGATGTAGAAGACCATCACCTCCACGGCGGTGATCACCGCCAGGACTGCGGCAACCCCTACGTAGACCCTGGTACTCGGATGCGATTCCGGGACCGACTGAATCTCAGTGCCTCCGCTGGCGCTACTTTCCATTCGCCTTCTCCAAGTACCCTTCAGGCCTCCGCCGGCCGTCACTCAGACCAGAAGGTAGATCACGGTGAACAGGACGATCCACACCACATCCACGAAGTGCCAGTACAGCCCCGCGATCTCTACCGTCTCGGCATTCGCCCTCGTCAGTCGCCCTCTGAGCGCCATGAAGAACAGGCTCAACAGCCAGACGACCCCCACCGTGACGTGCGCTCCGTGCGTTCCGGTGAGCAGGAAGAAGCTCCCACCGAACAGGTTCCGTCTGAGAGTCAGCCCCTCGTGCACGAAGTGAGAGAACTCGAAGACCTGGCCCGCGAGGAAGATGCTGCCGAACAGGGCGGTGGCCAGTAGCCACACCTTGCCCCACTTCATGTCGCCTCTCTGCACGGCCGCAAGTGCCAGCACCATCATGAGGCTGCTCATGAGCAGCACGAAGGTCGTTACCGAGATGAACGGGATGTTGAGGAGCTCCTCGGGATACGGCCCCACCACGCTCTTCCCCCTGTAAACCAGATACGTGATGAGGAGCGACCCGAACAGCATGCACTCGGACCCGATGAACGTCCACATGAGGAGCTTCCGGCTGGGAAGGCCCGTGCTGGTGTACATCTCGGCACTGGCTGCGTCGCTCTGACTCACGCTTTCTCCTGTCTCGATCGGCGCCCGACCCCCCGCCGTGGGTGCGTTTGGCGTTCCAGGGGCTCGAAGGCCCATCCATAGATGCCAAACAGCACCACCGCTACTCCGAGGAAGACTACCGGGAGCGCCCTGCTCAACCCGCCGACGCCCAGCACGAGAATCCCCAGCGCCAGCACGACCGGATAGTACGACGGGCTGGGCATGTGCGGCTCGGGCAAGCGGTGCTCGTCGGTCGGCGCCGTCGACGTCACCCCCCCGTCCTCCCACAGTGGATATCGGCTGTGTACCCTCGGAAGGGTAAGGAAGTTGTAGTGCGGCGGCGGACATTCAGTCGACCACTCCAGAGTAGCCCCCTGCCACGGATTGCTCCCGGCTTCTGCACCTCTGCGAAGGCTGCGCACGAGGTTCCACAGGAAGATGAGGATGGAGCCGCCGAGCAGCAGTGAACCCACGGTGGATATCATATTCATCGCCTCGAAGCCGAGCCCCGCCTCGTAGGTGAAGGTCCTCCGCGGCATCCCGTGCAGACCCAGGAGGTGCTGGGGGAAGAAGGTCAGGTTGAAAGCCACGGCCATGACCCAGAAGTGCATTTTCCCCAGGCCCTCGTGCATCAGCCGGCCCGTGATCTTGGGGATCCAGTAGTAGATGCCTCCGAACAAGGCGAACATCACGCCGCCGAACAGGACGTAATGTATGTGAGCCACCACAAAGTAGGTGTCTGTCTGCTGCAGATCGGAGGCCGCTGACGCGTGCATGATGCCGCTCAACCCGCCGACGATGAACATCGCGATAAAGCCCACCGCGAAGAGCATTGGCGTCCGAAAGCGAAGCGAGCCACCCCACATGGTGGCGATCCAGTTGAAGATCTTCACCCCGGTGGGGATCGCGATGAGCATAGTGGCCGCCGAGAACACCGTATTGGCGATGGGTCCCAGTCCGACCGAGAACATGTGATGCGCCCACACTCCGAAGCCGAGGAAGGCGATGAGGACGCCTGAGTACACGACGAACGGATAGCCGAAGAGCGGCTTGCGAGAGAAGACCGGGATGATCTCCGAGACCACCCCCAGCGCGGGGAGCAACAGGATGTACACCTCCGGGTGACCGAAAATCCAGAACAAGTGCTGCCACAGGAGCACGTCGCCGCCGGCCGCCGGATTGAAGAAGACGGTACCGAACATGCGGTCGAACATGAGCAGAACCAGGCCCACTGTTATGGCCGGGAAGGCGATGACCAGCAGGAAGGCGGTGACCAGCGTCATCCAGGAGAACAGAGGCAGCCGCATCATGCTCATCCCGGGGCAGCGCAGATTGAGAATGGTCACGATGAAGTTCAGGGCGGCAGCGATAGATGACACACCCAGCATCACCAGGCCTATCACCCAGTAATCGATCCTGATCCCGGGCGAGTACTGGGCGGACGTGAGGTTGGCATACCCGAACCAGCCAGCGTCGGGAGCGCCCCCGAAGATGAAACTCGAGTTGAGGAACACGGCGCCGAAGAAGAAAACCCAGAAGCTGAACGCATTGAGCCTCGGGAAGGCTACGTCCCTGGCACCGATCTGCAGCGGAACTATGAAGTTGAAGAAGGCGGCACCCAGCGGCATGATCGCCAGAAAGACCATCGTGGTGCCGTGCATGGTGAAGAGCTGGTTGTACAGATCGGCATCGATCAGGGTGCTCTCCGGCGAGCCCAGCTGCAACCGGATCAGCAGCGCCTCCAGACCCCCGACGAGGAAGAAGAAGAACGCGCTGAGTCCGTACATGACGCCGATCCGCTTGTGGTCCACCGTGGTCAGCCAGCTCCCCAGCCCCCCGGCGTAAGTGCCCTGGTGGACCGCAGCCGTATGGCGAACGGAGTCCGTCGCTATCGCTCCCTCAACTGCCATCTATCTTCCTTGCTCCTCGTTCGAGCTCGCCGCGCGTCCCGCTCGTGGGCCTGACCGCTGCCGCCTGCAGAGTCCTTCCCCGACCTACTTCAGGCCGGCTAGATACTCTGCCAGGCTTCGGATCTGGCCCTCATCCAGCTCGGGAACCGCCATGAGGGCGCCGGGTTTGACCGCCTGCGGGTCCCGCAGCCAGCGCTCCATGTTCTCCCGTGTGTTGTCCAGCACCCCCGCAGCGATCCTTCTCCGGCTACCCACGTGAGTAAGATCAGGACCTATCGCGCCTTGTGCCGGGGTTCCCGCGACCCGGTGACACGCGGTGCACCCTGCCGTGACAAAGAGTTCGCCCCCGGCTGCGGCCGGGCCAGACTCCGGTGCAGCCGCTTCGGCCAGCTGACCTTCGACCCACGCATCGAACTCCGAAGGCTCCTGCGCCACCAGTTGCATCTTCATCAGGGCATGCGACAGGCCGCAGAACTCGGCGCACTGTCCCAGATGAACGCCCGCGGAATCGACCTTGAACCAGAGATGAGTTTCATGCCCGGGAAGGACGTCCCGCTTTCCACCGATGCGCGGGAACCAGAAGCTGTGGATCACATCCGCCGAGGTCAGACGCACGTCTACAGTCTCGCCGACCGGCAGATGCAGCTCGTTGGCCGTCACGACTCCCAGGTCCGGATACCTGAACTCCCACCACCACTGGTGGCCGATGACTTCCACGACCAGAGCCTCGCCACTCGGCGCACGGTCCACATCCCAGATCGTCTTGATGGTGGGAATGGCCACCAGCACCAGCACCAGAGCCGGGGCCAAGGTCCAGGCGATCTCGAGGACCGTGTTGCCGTGCCCCGCCGCCGGGGCCCGGCCGTCTCCCCGGTCCCGGAAACGAAGCACGGCCACGAGCAGCGCGCCCTCGACGATCAGGAAGACGACGACCGCCCAGAAGAAGATCCCCCGGAAGAGATCGTGGAGTCTCCAGGCGAAGTCCGAGCTTGGATCCAGGGCCGACTGCGGAAACGGTCCACCGCAGCCCACGATCAAGAGCGCGGCGACGCCGGCGAAGGGGATCACCCACCCCCCAGCACACCGCACATGTAGTCGTCTTCGCCGTCTCACCCTGGTCGTTTTTTCCGCCTGAGTTGCCGGGGAATCCCGTTACCGGGCCACAGCACGGCCCACCATATGGGCGCGCCCGCTACGATCGTCAAGGGAAACGATGGCCCGGCGAGCCGCCAGACCACTTCAGTGCCGGAATGTGCGTCGACCGGTGAACACCATGGCCATTCCGTGCTCGTCTGCGGCGGCCACCACCTCGGCATCCCGTTTGGATCCGCCGGGCTGGACTATGGCCGCGACGCCCGCTTCCGCAGCGGCGTCGACCCCGTCCCGAAACGGGAAGAACGCATCGGATGCCAGCACCAGACCCGAGAGATCATGTCCCGCCTCTCGCGCCTTGCGGGCCGCCAGTATCACCGCGTCCACCCGACTCGTCTGCCCTGCCCCGATTCCCACGGAAGCTCCGTCGTGACCCAGCAGAATCGCATTGGACTTGACGGACTGCACGGCGGCCCAGGCGAAAGCCATATCTTCCCACTCCGCCTCATCCGGCTGCCGCATGGTCGCTACGGTGGTGGACTCCAGGCCCCGAAACTCGCCCGGATGCGCAGGACGTGGTGTACTCTGCACCAGGATTCCGCCTTTGATCCCACGGATGGCACAGCCGTTCGTCACGTGTCCCGCGAACTGTGCGAAGCGAGAGTCATCCGCAGGAGCGAGAATCCGCAGGTTCTTCTTCTCCTGGAGAACCCGCAGGGCTGCCGCTGCGTATCCGGGCGCCACCAGGCACTCCACGAACAGGCCGGAGAGTACCTCCGCCACTGCTTCGGTCACCGGTTCGCTGAACACGACCGTCGATCCGAAAGCCGAAACCGGATCACAGGCAAGAGCCTTCCGGAACGCCTCCGCCGGTGATCGCCCCACGGCGATGCCGCACGGAGTAGTGTGCTTCAGAACGGCACACGCCGGCCTCTCACCCGCCAGAAACGGGGCGATGGCCACAAGCGCGCCGTCCACGTCCAGCAGGTTGTTGTAGGAAAGAGCCTTTCCATGCACCTGTCGGAGTGCGGGAATGCCCATCGGAGGTTGCGAGGCGTTCCGGTAGAACGCCGCCCGCTGATCAGGGTTCTCGCCGTAACGGAGCGGCTGGACGCGAACCAGGGAGATCAGCAGCTCCTCCGGAAGCTGCCCCTGACCGTCCTGCTCGAGGCCGAGGTACCCGGCTACCGCGGAGTCATACGTCGCCGTGTGGGCGAAAACCTTGGTCGCCAGCTCCCGCCGCAGCTCAGCCTCATCGCCGCCCCCATCGATGGCAGCCACGGCGCGTGTGTAGTCATCGGGATCGCACAGCGGCCAGACGAACGCATGGTTCTTGGCCGCCGCCCTGAGCATGGTCGGCCCGCCTATGTCGACCTGCTCCAGAGCCTCGGCGAGGGTCGTCGAGGGACGCGCGATGGTCTCACGGAAGGGATACAGGTTCACTGCGACGAGGCCGATCGGCGAGAGCTGGTGCCGTTCGAGATCCTCCACGTCGGCCTCGAGCGACGGCCTGGCGAGCAGCCCGGCGTGAACCGCCGGGTGAAGCGTCTTGACCCGGCCGCCCAGGATCTCGGGAAACCCCGTGTACTCCCCTATGCCCATAACCGGAATGCCTGCCTGTCGAAGCGTCTGGGCCGTGCCACCGGTGGAAAGAAGCTCCCAGCCCCGCGCGTCCAGGTCACGGGCGAGCTCTGCGATACCCGTCTTGTCGGATACGCTGAGCACAGCGTACGGCATTTCAGACCTCGCTCTCCATGTTGAAGGTATTGCCTGCGAACCAGCGGTCACGCCATCGACAGTCGCCGATCGGATCGAGCTCGAACGCCCCTTCGGCGAATCCGAGGACCACGGCCGGCAGCACCCGATGCTCGACCTCCAACACCCTGGCGGCCAGTCTTTCAGCGTCATCCCCGCTCAACACCGGCACCGGCCACTGAGCGATGATTGCCCCGTGATCGTACTCCTCGTCCACGAAGTGAACCGTCACGCCGGTGACACGAGCGCCGCTGCGCAACACCGCCTCGTGGACGTGCCGTCCGAACATCCCGGGTCCCCCGAACGCCGGTAGTAGAGCGGGGTGGATGTTGATCATGCGTCCGCGGTAGGCAGAGACCACCGGAACGGGGATGAGCTTCAGGAAGCCCGCCAGTACCACGAGATCCGCCTCCGCCACATCCAACTCGGCAAACAGGGCCGCCTGCAGCCCCGTGCCGGCATCCCCTGCGGGGAGAACCGCGCCTGGGACACCGGCTACCTCGGCACGCGCCAGGGCCCCGATGCCGGCCCGGCTGGCGATGACACGGCTCACTCGCGCGGACGAGTCGGGTACTCCGTTGAACCGATCGAGCAGAGCCTGGAGATTGGTCCCCGATCCCGAGGCCAGAACGGCAATCTTCAGTACATCTTTCAAGCCGCTTCCTCGTGGCTGCTGGCTTTATTCAGAGGCTCACGCACCACTCTCACGCATGGCCGATTGTCACTGGAGACGACGCCCCGTACGGGGAACCTGGGGCGGGCAGGCCCATCATACTCCGCCCGCACCGGAGCCACCAGCACCAGCATCACTCCAGTGAGTCCTGACGGGCACGTAATCAGTCCATCTGGCCGCCGCCCGGCCCGGAGGCACCCGTGGTGCGTTCGAGCACCTCCGCGACCACCCTGGCCACGTCTGCTTCCTCTCCGGGCAGGATGGTCCTGAAGTCGACTCGGAACTCGTCGTCCTCTACGCGACCGATGAGCGGCGGATCGAGTCGCCGGCACTCGGCGTCCAGCCTCGCAGGCGGCATTCCCTCGACGGCCCATCCGGCGGACTGAAACTCGATCTCGGGAAGAGCGCCGCCCCCTGCCAGCGAGGTGAGCGAGCGGACATGAACCAGGACGCGCAAGTGATCCGGGATCATCACCAGGGCAGCGCGCGCCCGGTTCTCCACCTCCGGGGCCGTCTCCGCCAGCATCCGGAGAGCGGGAATTCGAGTTACGGCACGTTCTGGATGGCGGTACAGCATCAGGGTGGCCTCCAGTGCCGCAAGGGTCATCTTGTCGACCCTGAAAGCCCTCAGCAGAGGGTTTCCCCTCAGCCTGCCCAGTGCCGCGGCAGCCCCGTGGATGACACCAGCCTGGGGCCCTCCGAGCAGCTTGTCTCCACTCCACGTTACCACTTCGACCCCAAGCCGGACCGAGTCCTGAGGTCGAGGCTCGCCGAGATTCGGCACGGGCAGCAGTTGCCCGGATCCGAGGTCGTGGATCACCGGTATCCCCAGGTCACGCCCGAGGGCTACCAGGTCGGCCAGCGATGCCTCTTCAACAAAGCCCCTGACGCGGTAGTTCGATGGATGGACTCTCAGCAGGACGCCCGTCGACGGGGTCGCGGCGCGTCGGTAGTCCTCGATTCGGGTACGATTCGTGGTACCGACCTCCACCAGGTAGCCACCAGCTCGACGAACCACATCCGGGACGCGGAACGAGCCTCCGATTTCCACCAGCTCGCCCCTGGACACGAGCACCTCTCGCCCGCTCGCCAGCTCGTTTATGGCGAGCGCTACCGCCGCCGCGTTGTTGTTCACCACCAGGGCATCCTCCGCCCCGGTGAGCTCCCGAACTAGCTCGACGCAGTGCGCGTAGCGGTCACCCCGCCCGCCCTCCGCCAGCTCGTACTCGAGGTTGCAGTACCGTCCGGCCACTGTCTGCACCGCTTCCAGCGCCTCGGACGCCAGGGGGGCACGACCCAGATTGGTGTGCAGCACCACGCCCGTACCGTTCAGGACACCGCGCAGGCGTGCCCTGAAGGCCTTGTCGAGGTGGCGGCCGGCATCCGCCAGCAGCCGTTCATCGCCCGGGATGACACCGTCGCGGGCCGCCTCTTCCCGGGCCCTGTTCAGGGCCGCCCGGAGTGCCTCCACCACCGCCGACCGGCCCCAGTCGCCGAGCCATCGCTCGGCCTGCGGGTTCCTCAGCAGGCTATCGACGGACGGGAGCCGGCGGCGGGGGTCTCTGCCCATCACAGGCCGTCCCCGGGAGGCACTCGCGAACCGGATACCGCCGGCTGCGGAGCCAAGGGCACTGAGTCCGGGCTGACGGCGGGCACCGAGTCCTGCGGCAGCTTCATCCGCAGCGAGTCGGCAGGCTCGCCAACCGCGAGCGAATCGGGAGGTGGCTCGTAGACGAAGGTCGTGTCTCCTCCGCCGATCAGGCCGCGCAGGTTAGTGAAGCCCCATGCCATTACGCCGTATTGCCCCTCACGGAGCGCTTGCTCCAGCTCGACGGTCACGAATTGCGTGGGCCGGTCACGGTCCAGTGGATCGGCGCGGGCCTCCCGGCCCGCAGGCGCTCGCAGGCTGTCCAGTCGGACGGCCGCAAGACTGTCCGCGACGGCAACTCTTACCAGGCTGTCCGTGTGCACCGGGGCCGTCGAGTCGGCGTCAGCCGGTGGGCCGGGGTCGGGTAGCCTCGAGCTCGGCAGGCCGATGCGGACGGCTTTCACTCCCCAGGCGTCGCCCGTATCCTGTTCGCGAACGCTGACCCTCACCGAATCGAGGGGCGCATCGGGCTCAAGCACATCGTCGAATTCGAGCGCGAGGCGCAGGCTGTCCACAGCCTCGACTTTGAAGAGCAGCGGCGGGGTGCTGTCGGGGTCCGTGAGCCAAAGGCGGACGTCCGCCCTGCCAGCACGGTCCTCCAGTACCATCAGGGTGCTGTCATTAGGCTCGAAGTCCCGGTCGAGCCGTAAATCCCGGTTCTGGTCCACGAAACCGTAGACCCAGTACTCGCCCGGCGGAAGTGACGGCAGCCGGAACACTCCGCCCGTGTCGCTCACCGCTGTGTAGGGAACGGAATCGGCACCGAGAAACAGGACCCGACCGTCGTGGATTCCTGTCACACGCACCCGGTCGTACAGGTGGCCTTCAGCCCTCGTGTCCGTGATCTCGGGACCCGTGGAGAACAGGAGCTCGACCGCAGTGGTCGTTCGATTCCTCACGAGATCCGCCAGTCCGGGAGAGAACCTGAGGTAATACACAACCCCCTCGCGCCACCCGGACCGCGGTCGGATACGAAGGCGCGACCGGGAGGGCTTCACCTCGTAGATGCCAGCGGGTGACCCCACCAGCAGTCGCTCTGCCCCCCTGGGATCCGCCAGCGGCTCGTCGAACTGGACGTAGGCGTCTTCGTCGAGCCCGGGTGTAACCGCTCCGTGCTGAGGGTAGCGCTCAACGACTCGCGGGGGGACGAGGTCCGGCTCGGTCCCCGGTGGTGGTTCCACTCTGGCACAGCCAAGGACCCACAGGCCTGCGAGGAGTACCCGGCCGCCGACGGCCGGTCGCGGCGCTTTGAGGGCCATGGATCAGTCTGCTTCGGCGAAGGCGGCCCGTTTCTCCCGCAAGCGCGCGTAACGCTCCTCGAGCGATCGGCGCTTGTCTCTTTCCCTCTCCACCACTGCATCCGGCGCCCGCTCCGTGAACGTCCGATCGTCCAAGCGCTTTCTGGCCTGATCCAGCTGTAGCTCCAGCTTTTCGATCTCGACGGCGAGCCGCGCCCGTTCCCTCTCCAGGTCGACCACATCCCGCAGCGGAAGAAAGATCTCGCTGCCCGACCGCATGACAGCGTGCGCGCCCGGCTCTCCCTGCGGAATCGCATCGGTCGCTGCAAGCGCCGCCAGTCCCGCCAGGCGAAGGGCCCCGGCCTCCTCGGTTTCGAGAGCCAGACCGAGTCCGGGGGACGCGTTGGCCACGATTACATCGATCTTCCGCGCGGGATCGACGCCGTACTCCGAGCGCAGATTGCGGACGAGGTTTGTGAGTTCCCTCAACTCGTCCAAGGCCTGCTCGGCCTCGGCGTCATGAAGGCTCGCCGGCGGTTCCGGCCACGGTCCGAAGAGCAGGGTGTCGTCGTCCGATCGCCCCGGCAGATGGCAGGCAAGCTCTTCGGTAATGAACGGCATAATGGGGTGCAGGAGACGTAGCCACCCATCCACTACGTAGGCCAGGCTCGTGGCCGCCGACAATCGGCTCTCCTCTCCACTCTCACCACGCAACCGCCCCTTCACCAGTTCGAGATACCAGTCGCAGAACTCGCTCCAAACGAACTGATATGCTGTCTCCGCCGCGTCGTGCAGCCGGAATCGCTCCAGGGCGTCGGTAACGGAAGCAGCCGCAGTCGCAAACCGACTGAGGATCCAGCGGTCCGTCAGCTCCAGGGAAGCTCGATCGGGAGGTCTCCGGAGGTCCTCCGCGGCGAGGTACGGCAACGTGAATCGGACCGCGTTCCACATCTTGTTGGTGAAGTTGCGGCCCACCCGGAACGCCCCTTCCAGGTCCTCGTTGTCGAGCTGGAGATCGGTCCCCAGGGCCGCCGCGTTCACCAGCGTATGGCGCATGGCGTCGGCCCCGAACAGCTCCACGACCTCCAGGGGGTCGATTCCGTTTCCCAGGGACTTGGACATTCGTCGTCCCCTGGCATCCCGGACGGTTCCGTGCAGAAGCACGTCCGTGAAGGGGAGATCGTCCATGAACTCGAGGCCCGCCATGACCATGCGTGCGACCCAGAAGAACAGGATCTCGGGAGCGGTGCTCAGGGTCGTCGTAGGGTAGAACGTGTCCAGGTCAGCCGTACGGTCCGGCCAGCCGAGGGTACTGAAAGGCCACAGCCAGGAGCTGAACCAGGTGTCCAGGACGTCCGGGTCCTGCTCCACCGCACGACCGCAAGCGCGGCACTCCGCGGGCTCTTCCCTAGCCACCAGCACCTCTCCGCACTCCTGGCAGTACCAGACAGGGATCCGGTGGCCCCACCAGAGCTGGCGGCTTATGCACCAATCCCGGACGTTCGTCATCCAGTGCTCGTAAGTGTTGCCGAACCGCTCTGGATGGAAGCGCAGCCTGCCTTCCCTGTACGCTTTCAGCGCCGGCTCGGCGAGTGGGGCCATACGGACGAACCACTGCAGGCTGAGACGCGGTTCCACCTCCGTGGCACAGCGGTAGCAGTGGCCTACCGCGTGGAGGTGATCCTCGATCCGCTCCAGCAGGCCCAGGCTCTTCAGGTCTTCCACCACTCGGTGCCTGGCTTCCCGTCGATCGAGGCCCCGGTAGGCAGCCGGCGCCAGATCGTTGATGGTCCCGTCCCCATGCATGACGCTGATCTCGTCCAGGCCATGCCGCCGCCCGATCTCGAAGTCATTCGGGTCATGCGCCGGCGTGACCTTGACGAAACCGGATGCGAATTCCGGATCCACGTACTCGTCGGCTATGATCCGCAGACGCCTCCCCGCCAGCGGCAGGTCCACCTCACGGCCGACCAGCTCCCGGTTGCGCGCGTCCTCTGGATGCACGGCTACCGCCGTGTCTCCAAGCATCGTTTCCGGGCGAGTCGTGGCGACGGTTATCCACGCTTCCGGTTCGTCGGTCAGCGGGTAGCGGATGTGGTAGAGTTTCCCTTCCACGTCCCGGTGCTCCGCCTCCTCATTGGCGAGAGCCGTCTGGCAGCGGGGACACCAGTTGATGATGTAATTCCCGCGGTAGATGAGCCCTTTTTCGTACAACCTGACGAACACCTCGCGCACGGCACGCGATAGCCCCTCGTCGAGCGTGAAGCGGGTCCGGTCCCAATCGCACGAGCAACCCATCGTCTTCAGTTGCTCGATGATCGTGCTGCCGTACTGGTCAACCCAGCCCCAGACTCGCTCGACGAAAGCCTCTCGGCCCAGGTCGTCGCGACTGAGCCCCTCTCCAGCCAGCTCGCGCTCGACCACGTTCTGCGTCGCGATTCCAGCGTGGTCAGTTCCCGGAATCCACATGGCATCCCGGCCCTTCATCCGCTGAAAACGGATCAGCACGTCCTGGATCGTATTGTTGAGGCCGTGTCCCATATGGAGGGCCGCCGTGACATTGGGCGGAGGAATGGCTATCACGTAAGGATCCTGCGCCCTGTCAGCCTCGACGTGGAACGCGTTCCGCTCCACCCACCGCCGGTAGATCCGTGACTCGATGCCGGAGGGGTCGTATCGCTTGCTGAGCTCGTGTCGTGTTGAGGAGTCGCTCATATGTGGCTTGGCTCTGTGGTCCCGGGGTCCCGTCGGCCGGGCTGCGCGCTTTGAGAATGCGGGTGCACCAGTTTAACGGTAGTGCGCCTCAGGGGCGAGGAGGCTCGACCGGCGGGGTCGAGTCCGCCACTGCTGCAGAGTCGCGACGCGCGATCTCTTCCTCTGTCCGGCGCCGCATCTCTGCTATGCGCTCTCGCCGCACGGCCTCCGCATCCATCAGGAAGTCGGACTGCCTTATTTCCGCCAGATCGCGCGCTGCCTGCCGCGCTTCGCGGGCGTTGGGTCCCTCCTCCGCGAAGAGGGCACCGAGATTCAGAGGAATCAACAGGTCCCCGATGACGATTCCCTCCGGAGTGATCCCCACCTGGTCGTCTCCCTCCCCTATCAACCACTCGACGGCCCGCCTGCGTTGCTCCTCGCTGAGCTCCAGGCTGTCCAGCATCCGAGCCAGGTGGGCACGGATCGCGCCGATGGCCAGTGCGTAGGGATCGCCGGCATAGAGCGGAAGCGGTTCATCTCCGTAGTCTCTCCACAGACGCCGATCTCCCTCGCGCGGCCGCAGTCGCTCCGCGTTGGTGAAACCGCGGACCCGCTCCTCGCCTTCGGCCGGCCGCGGTGTCAGCGCCGGCACCGGACGCTCTGCGGGTGGCCGCGCCGCCTCTTCCGGCGGCAACTCGATGAGCGACTCGGGAGGCGGTTCTTCCGCAACCTGCCGGTACTCGATCATCTGGATACCGGCGGGCGGCCTGACGACCTGCGCCCTCGGCTGGAACGCGCGGGCGCCGATTCGCAGCTCACGCGAGACGAACAGGATCAGGACTGCGTGCACCACCAGTGACGTCGCCAATCCGATCCTCACGGCGCGTCGGTAGCCACGCCGGTGTGCCTGGAGGGAGCTCTCGCGGGTCCCCGCCTGGGAGTGTGCCGGGCTTGGGGGACGACCTGCTGAGCTCACAGATGAGCTCCGATCCCGACCTCGAACCCCGTCAGGGCGATCGCCTCCCTGCTTCCGCTGCCGGGCAGTGTCTGCTGCTCTGAGTCCGAGGTCCCGAGCCGATTCTCCTCCCCGGAGGCGATTGCGGCTGCCGGCCGGACCACTGTGTATTGAACGTCCTTGACCGCACCCGGCGGCAACCCCGCCAGGCGTTGCGGCGCATACGCCGCAGTCGTTCGTCCTGATCGCTCCTTCGTCCTGGCCATCTTCCCTTTCAGGCGGCGCCTGCGGTGCAAGGCTCTACGTCTTGCGCGCCTTCTTCTTCGCCGCCGGATACAGCACGTTGTTCAGGATCAGCCGATACCCGGCGGAGTTGCGATGGCGATCCAGATCCGTCGGAGGATCGCCTATGAGGTGCTGTGGATCCTCCGGATCATGACCTCCGAGGAAGGTGAAACTCCCCTTCCCCATCGACCCGTGCAAGTACTTGACTACCCCAGAGCCGTCTTCGTTCGCCAGGACTGTTACCCCCGGCTTCAGGCGTTCCTCCCTGAAGCTCGTCGTCAGTCCATAGAAGTCGCGAAGCTGGCGCTCGTGCGCCTGCGTGAGCATGGCGGGCACCGGGTCGATCTTGGCGCTGAAGTCGAAGAGAGCAAAGCTTCCCAGGGGACGGCGCCACCGTGTATTCACCTGATGGCCGTCGATGTCGCTGTATGCGCCGATCGTTGGTTCCAGCACCAGCTCCGCCTCCTGGAACGCCAGGGCAAGGTCCCAGCTCAACTGCTCCTCCGCTCGCGGATTCGGCGGTGACCCGTCGGCGAAGGCGGCGGCTATGTCCGTAAGGCGAGCCGCAAGAGCCAGATCCAGCGTTTCGGTCGCCGTACACATCGCGAACAGGAAGCCCCCGTTGGCGATGTACTGCCGGATCTTCCACGCAACTTCGGCCTTCAAACTGGGGACATTGGCGAAGCCGAACTCGGCCGCCATTAACTCGTTGCGCTCCACTTCCTCGCGCAGCCACTGAGCACCCGCATAGGTCAGGTAGAACTTGGAGTACTGGCCGGTAAAATCCTCGTGGTGGAGATGGAGCCAATCGAACCGTCCGAGGTCCTCGGTCAGGACTTCGCGATCCCATACCCGCTGATACGGGATCTCCGCATACTCCAGCGCGAGAGTGACCGCGTCGTCCCACGGCGAGCTGTTGGGCGGAGTGTAGACCGCCACCCGAGGAGCCTTTTCCAGAGGCACGGACTCCATGTTGGCGGCCTCGACGGCAGCGCGGATTGCTGCCAGCTCGCTCCCGCTGACCTGCTCCACGGATACCCCGAGGAGCGCTGCCCGGCGGACCACGTGCCCCACGTTCGGGAGAAGGAATGAGCCGCCGCGGTAGTTGAGCAACCACTCGGCTCGTCCTCCCGCGGCGATGGAGTTATGCACCAGGCCGTACGCACGAAGGTGGTTGGTCTGATCTTCGTCCATCGGCACGAGGAGGCCCTGGGCCTTCGTGTCGGCAGGTAGCGTCAGCGAGAGGCACACCGCGGCCAGGCACGGCCACCGACCGATCGGCGGTCCTGTCCGACCAGACCGGTACCCGGGGCGTTTGTTCACACTCGCTTCTTTCCGAGCTGAATTAAGTGCCCGGGACCCGGCCACTGATCCGGGCGAGCAGCCTTCGGGCAACCGGTGCGAGCGCGGCGTCAGGGTAGCCCACGATGAGCCGCTCGAGCCACGCAGTCGCCGCTTCCGTATCCGTCCCGGCAGCGCCACGGGCGAGGGAGAGGAGGGCTGCCGGTGCTTCCGGAGCTCCAGGAAAGTGCTCGACCAAGGAGCTGTGCACCATCTCCGAGCCGGCCGGGAACCCGGCGCGCGCCAGCTCTGCAGCAGCTATCGACATCAGAGCCGGAGCTCCTGCATCCGGCTCGCTCTCCCAGCGTGTGACCTGCTCCAGCAGAAATTCGGGCCCTGCCCCACTTTCCAACCTGAACAAGGCGGCACCCAGGTCGGCACCCCGGGTTGAGTCGGCCCGACCGAGAGCAGAAGCCAGAGCGATGGCCTCGCTTCGGCTCTCGGGTTCGCTACCAGGAAGCACAGCCGCCTTTTCGAAATGCGCCAGGGCGGCTGGCACCCGGCCCTCGTACAGAGCCAATCGGCCCCGCTGCAGCTCGAGGGCCGCACCGGCGCCTGCGTCTGGGATCCGCGGCAATGAGAGCGCCTCCCGCGCCGCGGTCAGGTCGCCCATCTGCACACGTCGCTGGAAGAGGTCGGCCGCCATGCCGGCGATCTCGCCAAGGTCGTCAGTATAGTCACTACCGAACTGCTCCAGCAGCGTTTCCGCTCTGCCGGGATCGGTTGTGACCTCCATGTCAAAGAGGCGTCGAGCGGCCAAGCGGTGCGCCTCCGTTCCGGGTGGGGTCTCGCGCAGCACGGCTTCGAAGGCGACGCGAGCCTCGCCGCCATTCCCGACTTCTAGCGCCAGATCCGCCGTGACCGTTCGCCAATAGATCCGCTCGCTGTCAGTGGGCGCTTCCAGTGCCAGCAGGCGCGCGGCCCATACCGCGCCCTCCACGAAGCCGCGGTCCCGGGTCTCCGACGCGTAGTCCCGCAGGAGCATCACCCGGGTATCCAGCGGCGTCCCTTCCGCCAGGTGCCGTGCCAGAGCGAGCGACCACTCCAGTTCCCCGAGACGGAGCGACAGCTCCAGGGCGCCCCTGGTTCCCCCTAAGGTACGTCCAGATGTGGGCCAGGCCTTCCGGAGAGCTCTTATCCCGAGCCTCGTGTCGGTCCCGGCGTCATTCAACCTGGCCTCCACCGCAGCTATCCCCGCTTCACCCCACTCCAACATGACCGCCCACTCGCCTGCCGCGGTCTCGTAGTCACCGGCGCGAACTGCCAGCGCCGATAGCTCCTGAGCGTACAGAGCGGCCTCTCCTTCAGCCTCACGCCCTACCCGGAGCGCCTGGATCGCCTCGTTGACCCGACCCGCCCGAGCCAGAACCGCAGCCAGTTCCGCATGAGCCAACCGTGCTGCGGGCCCGGAATCAGCCCAACGACGCGCGACAGCCACGGCGCTGTCCACCTGGCCGGCCGCGGCTAGCGAGCGGACCCACACCTGTCGGATCGCCGGATGGCTGTCCAGCGCTGCTGCCCGCTCCGCCTGCAGAAGGACGACAGCGGGGGATCCCAGAAGCCTGCCGATCTGCTCCAGCAGCACCAGAGCCGGAGCCGAGGCAGGGTACCGGGCAAGCGTCCGCTCGAGATCCGCCCGTGCCTCGACGAGCCTGCCGGCCTGCTGCAGCTTTCTGGCGCGGGCTACTGCCCTGGCCTCCTCCTGTGCGGCGCTGACCGCCTCCTGCGCTCGCAACGCGGGGGGCGCCCTTGTGAGCGCAGGCGCCACCAGCCCGGCAAGCATCACGAGAATCACCCGGCGCCTGAAGGCGCCTGCACCCCCTAGCGAGCGGGCTCGCCTCATCTCTCCGCGCCGCCCGCCGCTTGATCGGGGATTTCTGCCTGTCTGTTCAGGCGGTCGAAGTATTCCAGGATGAGCCCGCGATACCCATGCTCGACGCCGCGCAGGGCCTCGGCATCCGGATAGGGGTATCGAGGTCCCGAAAGCGACACCGGTTCGACCTCCGGAAGTTCTTCCGGCGGCTGCTGCGAAGCGCTAAAGGACTCTCGGCGGTTCCCCGGGTCCTCCCGCTCCAGGGTCCGGCCAGCATCCAGGAGCCTGCGGAAGAGTTGTTCCTGTCGCGCCAGCGTCTCCCGATCCAGAGTTCCCGTCGCCAAGCGTCGAGCGATCTCCTCCGCCGCCGTTGCGAGTACGGCAGGCCTCCCGGGAAGCTCGAGCTCGCGCCAGCGCCCGCCGGCGCTATCCAGCGCTGCGGCTATTTCCGCCTGCTCCCGTGCCAGCCTGTGAAGACTCTCGGCCATGTGGCGACCGCCGCGCAGCAGTAGAAACATGCTCGCCGCCTGGTCGTTGAGTCCGGCCTGCGCTCGGCCGGCACGCGCCAGCTGCTCCAGGGCCTCCTCCATCCCCGTTGCCGACCGGGCAGTCTGCACCGCCTTCCGACTGGCAATGAGACGACCCGCCAATTCGTTGAGCGACTCCGTCAACTGCTCGCCGTTCCGCGCCGTCCCCCGATCTCCTGCCTTACCGTCGGCCAGGGCGTCAGCCATCGCCTCCATGCCGGTCGCTACTCCTGCCGCGGCCGGTCCCACCCGTCCGTCCAGCAGCGCCGTCTTCCGGCCGGCTTCCGACAGCGACTGAAGGAGATTGCCCAAGC
Organism: Gemmatimonadota bacterium; assembly: GCA_039589295.1. GTDB lineage: Bacteria > Gemmatimonadota > Gemmatimonadetes > Palauibacterales > Palauibacteraceae > JBDGYE01. The sequence continues at coordinate 98,257 of JBDHHR010000001.1, forward strand.
CTCGACGGAGCGCCGCCTGACGCCCGGCGAGCTCTTCGGACGTCACCTCGCTCCCCTTCATCTCCCGCGTGATCCGTCCCTGTTCCAGAGCCAGGTCCAGTGCCTCCCGTACGGCCCGGTCCACGGCCTCCAGGGCCTCCGCCTTCCCGTCGGCGGCCAGAGTCTCCCGGGCTGCTCGCAGGTCCTCGGCCGCCTGCCACAGCCATTCGCCGGCCTCACGAGAGCCGGCCGCGGCACCTCCTCTACGTTCCTCGTTTCCCTCCTGCGCCGTACGGGCGTTGCCTGCAGCCGACCGCATTCGGCCCGCAGCCTCGGAGAGTCTCCTCGCGGCCGTCCTCGCCTCCCCCGCCGCTCGGGCCAGGCCGATGTCCTCCAGGCGTCGGCCCAGCATCTCTACTTGCCCATCCAGTTCCTCGGCGCGCAGCGCTAGCCGGTCCTCTCGCCGGGCCCACGCCTCCCCAACATCGCCGCCCTCAGCCGCCAGCTCCTGCTGTCGGGCCAGCTCCGCCGCTCGCTCCGCTGCCCGACCCAACGACTGCTCGAGGGCGACCCGCTTCATAAGGGCAGCGGAGCGCTCGAGCTGCCTTTGGAAGTGGCCGAGATCTGCCGAAAGGCCCGCCACGGATTCTCGCAGGGCGTCGTTATCCAAGTCGCGTAGTGCTTCCGTGAGCGCCCCCAAACGCTCCCCCAGCTCCGTGTCTCGGATCTGGCCATACAGATCTACCAGCTCCCGGAGCTGGCGCTGCAGTGATGGGTCGCTCAGCAGAGAGCTCTGCAGGTCCCGCTCGAGACGCTCGAGTTCCAGGCCGACCTCCTGGATGCGACGCGCGAGCTCCTCACCGCGATCGAGTACCTGGCGTCCATCCCCAGTGGCTCCGAAATCGCCGCTTCGCTGCTCAGTGCCCGGGCTCGCAGCCGATGGTCCTCCCTGCCTGCGAGACGCCATCCGTCGCTCGGCCCGGTGGCTTGTCTGCGCGAGCCGTGCCGCCTGTTCAGAGATGGAGCTCATATCCAACGCCAATCTCTCGCTGCGATCGGCGGCCATCGCCTTCAATTCCACGAGACTCGGCAGCCGGGCCCGAAAGGTGTCGGATGAGACCGCCGGGTTCCGCGGGTCGGTGTCCCTGGCTGTGGCGAAGTACACCAGCGTATCTCCCGGAAGCATTGCGCGTCCACGCAGGTCGAGAACCGGCCGCAGCACCAGACGCGCCACAGAGGAACCGGTCGCAACGAGGCTCGAGAGGACGGGGGTGGCCTTCGCTCCGGTCGCCGACGATCGCCAGCTCACCAGTTCGACTTCCGCGATCCCGGCGTCGTCCCGCACGTCCAGCACGAGCTGCAGCACCGGCTCCGAGGCCAGAATGGTATCCGCGCCGGGGTAGACGATGGCGATCTCGGGAGGGGTGTCCTGTACGAGCTTCAGTTCCAGGTCCGGGGGGGGTCGCACCCCCGGCACATCGTCGCTCGCAAGGAGATGCCACTCCAGGATCATGCTTCGCTCGGGAACCAGTTCTCCCGCGAACCGGCGGCCGGCTGTTCGGAGGGGGACCGAGCCCTGGCCATCTTCCTCGATCAGCGAGGCGGCCGCCAGCGGATAGTTCGTCTGGCCCGCAAAACGCAGTGACGAGCCGACAGGAAGCGTCAGTGCGGATGGCGGGCGATCGAGGAGCTCCGCCGGACGACTCAGGTGGGAGGGGTACCTTACCTCCATGCGGAGATCAGTCAGCAGCAGCGGATCGAGCGGCCGCACGGTCGACGTGTCCGAGACCTCCCCGCTCGCATCCTCTGCCCACAGGGCTGTCACTGCCTGCACGGGTCCGATTTCGCTCCGCGCCACACCTGTGCTCTGGTCTACCGGCAAGTCGACCGCCCGAACGGCCTCACCCGCGCTCTGCCAGACGAGGCGAACCGTTCCCCGGCGCGGGGCCACAACCCGAACTGCCACACTGGCTCCGCGGGCAACCTCTTCGGATTCGGCAACCAGTCGCAGCGGGGAAGCGGGCGGAGGAAACGCGACCTGCCACGGCTGGACCAGGGCGCCCAGCGAGACTACCGTGCGTCCGGGGGCGTCACGAGCCAACCCTGCCGCGGCGATCGTTCCGGCCGCGGCCAGCGAGCCGCCGATCCATCGGACGGCGCGCGCTCGCCGGTGGCTCCGCCGGGCGAGCATACGGATCGGACGCCCACTCAGTGCCTCGGCAATGAGCGCCCGGTGCCTCGCCGCCAGTTCCGCCGACTCTCCGGGGCCCGGGCTGACGAGCTCGATGGCTCCACGAAGCTCACCCGGCTGCAGACCGGCCCCCATCTCGAGCTCGGGCGCCAGTTCAAGAAACCTGTACCGGCGTGCGATCCGACCGACGGCAGCGCCGGCCAGGGCGGCGGCGCACAACAGCAAGCCCGCCAGGAAGAGGGGCAGGTAGGAGCCGGATTCCGCAATGCGGCGTTCCGGCACCAGCAACGCGGCCACCAGCACGAGGCTGGCTACCGCGCCGAAGGCCACTACCGCTCCCGCCACCGCCCCGAGTCTCACCCGAGCGATCTTCCGCTCGAGGCGGGCCAGCTCTTCCCCGGACGGCTGCCGCGTCACTTATCGCCTTCCACCCGGACCACGAGCTCGTATGCCTCGTTACGTTTCATCCCGAACTCCTCTTGCAGCCGCCGCACAATGTCGCGCCTGGTGTAACCCTCACGAGACATGGCCTGCACAGCCCGGCCCGCTTCCACCAGTTCCTCGTCTCCGGTTCCGGCTCCGGTCTGCCGCCTTCGGCCGGCGAGAACGATCGTTACTTCTCCCAGAACCTCCCTCTCACGGTAGTAGTCGGAGAGCGAGGCGACCGTTCCGTATCTCGCTTCCTCATGCAACTTGGTGAGCTCGCGACACACGACACACGGCCGGTCCCCCAAACCCAGCTCCAGCCAATCGCCGAGCAGGGCTCCGATCCGTTTCGGCGACTCAAAGACGACGACCGTAAACGGCACTCGCGCGGTCTCCTGCATCCAGGCCTTCCGCGTCTGTCCCTTGCGGGGCGGGAAGCCGAGGAAGGCGAAGCGACCGGCAGGCAGGCCGGAAACGGACAGCGCGGCGGTAATCGCCGAGGGCCCCGGAACGGCCACAACCGGTAGCCCCTCCGCGCCCACGGCGCGCACCACCCGGGCACCTGGATCCGAGATGGTCGGGGTCCCGGCGTCCGAGACCAGAGCGCAGCTGCGGCCTTCCCGCATGGCCGCCAGCACCTCGCCGGTGCGCGCCGCCTCGTTGTGCTCGTGCAGGGACCGGAGCGGAGTTCCGATGGAGTAATGACGCAGAAGCTTCGACGTACGGCGGGTGTCCTCGGCGTATATCACCGCAACCTCGGCCAGCACCTCTAGAGCACGGCTCGAGATGTCGGCGAGATTGCCGATCGGAGTGCTGACCAGGTACAAGGTGGCTTCAGTCACGGGTGCTGGAGCGCCCTCCGTCCCGCTTTCCAGGAGGAGGGCGCAAGATAACGGTTCGAAAGCCGAGTAACAACTTTAAGTGTGCTGCTGTATCTTCGCTTCCAAATGTGACTTCGGTACCGCCCCAATAACGGTGTCAACGTGCTTCCCGTCCTTGAAGTACAGGATGCTGGGTATGGAGCGGATGTTGAAGCGCATCGAGATCCTGCGATTCGCATCCACATCGAGTTTGCCGACCTTCAGTTTGCCGGCGTACTCGGCCGCGAGTTCCTCCACGATCGGACCAACCAGACGACATGGACCGCACCACTCCGCCCAGAAATCCACCATCGCCAGTCCCTCGGCAGATTCGATCTCCTGCTCGAAGTTGTCGTCCGTGAGCGTGACGAGTTCTGCTGCTGCCACGGCACTCTCCCCTAGTGGAAATGAGTTCTGTTCAACCATACCTTCCGGACTGGTCGGCCGAGGCCTCGTCCGCCTCGGTCCGAAGGTCGTTCGAACCGCCTGGCAGAGGAAGCAACTTGGACAAGATCGATCACATAGGAATCGCGGTCAATTCCCTCGCCACCTCAGTGCCGCTCTACTCGGCTGTGCTCGGGGAGAACCCCTGCGGAGAGGAGACGGTTCCCACCGAGGGTGTTCGCGTCGCTTTCTTCGGCGAGGGGACGGGACGCATCGAACTGCTGGAGCCGATCGACCCCGATTCGGCCGTCGCGCGCTTCATAGGTCAGCGCGGACCGGGCCTGCACCACATCTGCGTGATTGTCCCCGACGTGTCGGTCGCATTAGAGCGCGCCCGGGCGGAGGGCCTCGAGGCGGTCCCACCCGGCATTCGCCGCGGGACCGGCGGACGGGCGGTCGCCTTCCTGCATCCGCGGCACACCGCCGGCGTCCTCATCGAGTTGGCCGAGTCGCCTCGCCAGTCCGCCGAACACAGGATTCCGCCGGGCTGCTGAATCCTGCCTGAAGACTACGGAACAGTAGTCCCCGCCAGTCGATCCACGTCGAGCTGCTCGACGAACCAGCGACCCGCCCCGTCCGGGACGGTGACTACGGGGACTTCCACATCGCCTTTCCTCGTCCCCTTCATGGTGGCTACATACCGGACCCGCCGAGGTCCCAGCTGGGCCAGGTTCGCCTGCCGCAGCTCGTAGCTCGTGTGCCGGAGCAATTGCGAGAGAAAGATCATCCGTTGTTCCACGTCCGAGACGCCGAATCGCTCGACGGCGGGTCCCGACGCCGTTCCGAACAGCGCCCCCATCCGCTGGTAGTCGGCAGTTTGGGCCCCGTCCAGGAATCCGCGCACGGCCAGCTCCGCCGTGGCGGCACCGTACCGGACGTCTCCACGGCCGTTCATGGTGGATGTCGACGAGCATGCCGTCGCCAGACCGACGGCAAGTAGCGTTACCGTTGTGCGAATGCCGGCATGGCGCACGAGGCTTGCATATGTCACGGGCTCTCCCTGCTCGCTGGGTGCTCTCAAAGAACTGTCCGCTAATCTGCCGGCGTGGCCGCCGACGTCAAGCGTCCGGCCCGCCTGAAGGCGAGCGCTTCCTCCTCGCCCTTCGCATCGACGAAGATCCGATCGCCGTCCTCGAAGCGTCCCTCGAGGAACGCCATGGCCAGGGGATCCGACACCAGGTGCTGAATCGCCCGCTTCATGGGGCGCGCCCCGAACGCGGGGTCGTAACCGACCGCCGCGATTCGGCTGCGGGCCGCCGGACTCACCTCCAACCGTACCTCCCGCTCGCTCAGATAACCGGCCAGTCGCCGCAGCTGCAGTTCTACGACTTCCTCCAGATGGGCCCGCGAGAGCGGCCGGAAGACCAGGATCTCGTCAATCCGGTTCAGGAACTCCGGGCGGAAACTGCGCATGAGGTCAGCACGAACCGCCTTCTCCGTGGTTTCCCAATCGTCGCCCGCGTGCTCCAGGATATACGGACTCCCAAGGTTGCTGGTCATGATGAGCACTGCGTTACGGAAGTTCACCGTCCGACCCTGGCCGTCGGTAAGCCTCCCGTCGTCCAGGATCTGCAGCAGAACGTTGAAAACCTCGGGGTGCGCTTTCTCGATCTCATCGAACAGCACCACGCCGTACGGCCGGCGGCGCACCGCCTCGGTCAGCTGACCCCCTTCTTCGTACCCCACGTACCCGGGCGGCGCACCTATGAGGCGTGAGACGGCGTGCCGCTCCATGTACTCCGACATGTCGAGGCGCACCAGCGCATCCTCGTCGTCGAACAGGAATTCGGCCAGCGCTCGGGCCGTCTCGGTCTTGCCCACGCCGGTGGGTCCCAGGAAGATGAAGCTGCCCACCGGTCGGTTGGGGTCCTGCAGACCGGCCCGGCTTCGCCGGACCGCATTCGCCACCGCCGTGATCGCCTGATCCTGGTTCACCACGCGCTCGTGCAGGTGTCCTTCGAGGTGTGCCAGACGGTCCTTCTCGTCTTCCATCATCCTGGAGACCGGGATCCCCGTCCACGAGGCCACCACTTCGGCGACGTCCTCGGGACCTACCTCTTCCTTGAGGAAGCTCTCCTCGGCCTGGAGCCGGTTGAGGGCGGCCTCCGCCTCTTCCAGCTCGGTCCGGATCCTGGGAATCCGGCCGTAGGAGATCTCGGCCGCCTGCTGGAGGTTGCCGGCGCGCGTCGCCTGTTCCGCGCCGAGGGTAAGCTCCTCGAGGTTCCTCTTGAGCTCGCGAACCTTCTCTATCGACTCCTTCTCCAGCATCCAACGGGACTTCATGCCGGCCAGCCTTTCGCGGAGACCGGCGATCTCGTTCTCGAGCTCGACCCGCCGCTCGTCGCTGCTCGGGTCGTGTTCTTCCCGCAGAGCCTCGCGTTCGATCTCGAGCTGGGTGAGGCGCCGCTCCAGGATGTCTATGTCCTCCGGCAGTGAGTCGATCTCGATCCGCAGCCTCGAGGCCGACTCGTCGATGAGATCGACGGCCTTGTCCGGGAGAAAGCGGTCGCCGATATACCGGTCCGATAACCGGCCTGCCGCGACCAGAGCCGGGTCAGTGATGCGGACGCCGTGATGGACCTCGTACTTCTCCTTCAGGCCGCGCAGTATCGCGATCGTCTCCGAGAGTGCCGGCTCGCCCACGAACACGGGCTGGAAGCGACGTTCCAGCGCCGGGTCCTTCTCGATGTGCTTGCGATACTCATCCAGCGTTGTCGCGCCGACCATGCGCAGCTGCCCGCGGGCCAGCGGCGGCTTGAGCATGTTGCCTGCGTCCACGGCACCTTCCGCCGCACCTGCACCCACTATGGTGTGCAGCTCGTCCAGGAAGACTATGTACATCCCCTTCGCTTCGGTGATCTCCTTCAGCGCGGCCTTGAGCCGCTCCTCGAATTCTCCCCGGTACTTGGCGCCGGCCAACATGGCGCCGATGTCCAGCTGGATGAGCTTCTTGCCGTGGAGGGAGTCCGGCACGTCTCCCGCTACGATCCGCTGTGCCAGCCCCTCCACGATCGCCGTCTTCCCCACGCCCGGCTCTCCGATCAGAACGGGATTGTTCTTCGTCCGGCGCGACAGAACCTGCATGATTCGCCTGATCTCGGCATCGCGGCCGATCACCGGATCCAGCTCACCTGCTCTCGCGCGTTCGGTGAGATCCATCCCGAAGCGTTCCAGGGCGCGGTACTTGCCTTCCGCCTCCTGGTCGGTGACCTGGTGCGGGCCTCGCACCTCGGACAGAGCCAGGCGAAGGGCCTCCTGGTGCGCCCCGGCGGCACGCAGGATCTCTCCTGTGCTGCTCGCCCGCTTGCCTGCCAGGCTCACCAGCAGGTGCTCGGTAGAAACGTACATGTCGTTCAGGCGCCGGGCTTCAGCGTCCGCCTCGTCGAGTACTCCGTTGAGCTCGCGGCTGAGGACGGGCGTGGCGTTCGTCTGTCGAGGCAACCTTCCCAATCTGTCCGCCAGTTGGCCGCGAACGGCGGCCGGATCCACACCGACCTTGCGCAGGATGGGCTCGATGACGCCTTCTTCCTGATCAATCAGCTCGGAGAGCAGATGAAGATCCTCGACCGCCGGATTGCCGGACCGCCGGGCCAGGTCGGCAGCGTTTCGCAGGGCCTGGGTGGCCAGCACCGTCAGTCGCTCGGCCGGTATCATTCGAGCTTGATTCTCCTCTCAACCGCGACCAGAGACCGTCAGGGGGACTCGACGGCTACCGATCGGCCCCCGCCTCCCTTCCGCCGGGATACGGTCAGCCGCAGCACTCCGTCGGCGAGGTGCGCGCTCACGGTATCAATGTCTGCGTCGGCCGGCATATGCAGGGAGCGACGGAATTGACCGTACCGGAGCTCGCTCCGGCGTACCTTCGATCCGTCGGGATACTCCGAGCGCCGGCGCTCACCGGCCACCGTGATCTCGTCTCCCCTGGTATTCACCTCCACGTCGTCTCGCGCCAGACCCGGAAGATCCATGAGCACCCGGTACTCGTCGACCATCTCCACCAGCTCCAGCCGCGGATGGCGAGCGTACCCTGGGGCTCCGAACTGGCGGACCACGTCCACCAGGTCCTCGACCATGTCCTGCAGCTCCGTGAAAGGGCCGCTCCAGGAAGATTCCTCTCCGGAGCTCTTCCCACCCGCCGCAAGGTTCTCGTCCCCACCACTCTGGTCGTCAGGCCGGCCTTCCTGCCGCAAGTCCTCGGTCTGGTTACCGGGGTCCTTTCCTTCCTCATTCTTACTCACTGGCCACCTCCTGTGTGACTCCGGACGCGAGACGAAAAGGCAAGAGCCATGCCCCACAGGAAACCCCGCGGGCCGCCACAACGGCGGTTCCCGGGAGTCGCACGCGGGCAGTTTCTGCCGTTTCGGCAGGCGTCAGCAAGGCCCTGGTCGCCGCTTGCTCAGCCGTTAGCTCCGAATCGAGCAGCCGTGCGTTGCGACCCAGAATCGACTCGAGGTTCTCAACGTCGCAGTCGAGCTCACCACGATGAGCGGGAGCGGCTTCCCCTCTGCCTGGCCGGCCGCAAACGGTATCGGCATCAAGAGAGCGGGAGTAGCGTCGACCATCTACCGTGCACGAGAGCCATATCCTGTTCTCTGAAAGGCCGAATCCTGGTGCGGAGGACGTCGACCGGAATCTAGCCTTGGCGTCGGCCGATCTCAACGAGGACAGTGCCGCTTGACACGGTCTTCGCCACCGGGCTAGTAGGAAGACGGTGACCTGATACCTGCACGAGGTGAGGGGCAGAGCGGAGCGAGATACGCCAACATGAGGACTGAAACAGCGCCTGCCTCGCAGAGTCCGGCCTGGCGGAACTGGACTATCCGACTTCTGGCTGCAGGTGCACTGATTGCCGCCGGTTGCGGGAATCCGGGCGAGGAAATCACGGTGATCAGCGAGGATCTCTTCGTCGAGGTCATGACGAGACTCGTTCTGATAGACGTCGATCCTCCTCCGAGGCCGAACCAGTCGGCGGCCCGGGCGGCCGCTGACTCCCTGCGGACAGGACTTCTCGGCGATTACAGCCTGTCGGCCGACGACCTGCTGCTATTCGCGGATGTGGTTGGCCAGGAGCCTGAGCGCATGGAGCTACTCTGGAATCGAATCGGATCGGCAGTGGATTCCGCGAACGCTGCTGCCCTGCACAGGCGAGAACCGGACGGCAGCGTGACGCCGGCCGGTGCGGATGCCGCCGACGCCGGAGTCGACACCAGCACCCGCGCTGGCGTCCAGCGACGTGCTCTCCCCACGCCACGCTCCCGCCTGGGCAAGATGCGTCTCGATTCGCTGCGCCGGGTCCGGAAAGGAAGCGATAGCAGCGGCTCGACACCCTAGCCAGCCGTCGGCATGGGGCGGCGGCAGAGGCGGTGATCCCGGGTCCATCAACCTTGGTTCCGATTCCAGATCATGGTAGCTTTCCGGCGGCTTTCCCGGGACGGATATCCCCTGCGCCGCGGCCCTGCACGCACAACCCCGATCGCGGACGCGGTCGCCTCGGGGGACGTGATTACCGATAACAGGAAGCGAGGAGACGGAGACCTGGGTGGAGCGGAACATGTCCGACCGCGAGAATCGCCTGAATCGAGCGGGCAGCATCCCGGTGAGGTGGCTTCGCACTCTTGGCAGCTTCGGAGTAGCGTCCGCCCGTCACGCCGGCGCGGCCGGAGTACTGTTCGCGGCAGCCGTCCTGGCCCTTCGTCGCCCGCGCGACTGCGGCAGGGAAACGTTCGTCCAGGCGAAGGCGATAGGGATCGACAGTCTGCCGCTGGTCCTTCTCGTGGCGGTGCTGAGCGGGTCGATCCTGGCTCAGCAGTCCGGCTATCAGTTCAACGAGCTCCCGATGTGGATCGTGGGGAACGCGGTCGCCTCAGGGATGCTCACCGAGCTGGCGCCGCTGCTGTCGGCGATAATAATGGCGGGCCGGGTGGGAGCCGGGATCGGCGCCGAGCTGGGCACGATGAAGGTCACGGACCAGGTGGACGCACTCCGGACGCTGGGCCGCGACCCGGTGGTGGAGCTGGTCACCCCCCGGGTGGTTGCCGGATCTATCACCATGATCCCGATAGTAATATTCGCGAACATCGCCGGTATTTGGAGCGGGTGGCTGACGGCGATCCTGCTGCTGCCGATGACGACACACGAGTACGTATACGGCGTGCAGCAGTACTTCCACACGCCGGCCCTGGTCTTCTCGCTGGTGAAGGGCCTGTTCTTCGGAGCGTGCATCACGTTCATTGCCTGTTACATGGGGTTGCGCGCTGAGGGTGGCGCGGCGGGGGTCGGCCGTACGGTTCGCAACACGGTGGTAGCGATAATCGTTGCGCTGATGGTGCTTGACGTGCTTCTCGCTCCTCTGTACAAGCTGGTGTCGTGACTCGGGCGGTGCGCGTCTCGGTCCACGGCGGAACGAATGGTAGCGGAGTGGCACCGGTATGATCCAGATCCGGGGGCTCAAGAAAACTCTGAACGGGAAGAAGGTGCTCGACGGGGTGGATCTGGATATCCACGAGGGAATGAGCCTCGTCGTAATGGGCCCGTCAGGAACCGGAAAGAGCGTGCTGCTCAAGCACATCGTTGGCCTGTTCGATCCGGACGAGGGCGAGATTCTCGTGGAGGGGATATCCGTGCCCCACGCCAACAACACCGAAATCAGAGAGATCCGCTCCCAGATCAGCTATGTCTTCCAGAGCTCGGCGCTCTTCGATTCCCTCACCGCGGGGGAGAACATCCAGCTGGGCCTGCCAGCGAAACACTGCCGTCGGGTGGCCGCGCACACCGATCTGCTGGTGCGGGAGGCGATCGGCCACGTCAACCTGGAGCCGGAAGTGCTGCATCTGCTGCCGGCCGAGCTCTCGGGGGGGATGCAAAAACGGGTAGCCATCGCGCGGGCCATCGTCGGACAGCAGAAATACGTCCTGTATGACGAGCCGACGACGGGCCTGGATCCCGTCAACGCGAACGTCATCAACCGCCTCATCGCCCGCCTGCAGGGAGAGATCGGAGCAACCAGCGTCATCGTGACCCATGACGTGGAATCCGCCTTCTTTTTGGGTGACCGGATCGTCCTGCTGGCCGACGGGAAGGTGCAGGCCGAGGGCACGCCATCCGAGCTGCGGGAATCGAGCGACCCTGTCGTACAGGAATTCCTTCACCCCAAGCTGGAAGACGAGGCGGTGGTCCGATGAGAGATCCGGGCTTGCGCAGCCAATACAAGACGGAGATCCAGGTCGGTGTTCTGCTGATACTGGCATTCATAGCCCTCGTTCTGGGAGTGGCGTGGATAAGCGGCGCGAAGCCGGGGGGGGTGAGGCTCACTTTCTACGCCGTCGCGCCGGACGCAGCGGCCGTCACCCAAGACACCCGGATTTCCCTGCTCGGGGTTGACGTGGGAGAGGTGAATCGGGTGGAGCTCCGGCGGGACGACGTGGTGCTTCACATGCAAATTGACCACCCGGGGACGATACCGCGGGACACGAGAGGAGAGATACGCGCCTCGGGCTTCCTGGGTAGCATGGTGGTCGCGCTGCTGCCGGGAAGCTCCTCCGCTTCCCTGGCGGACGGCGACACGATCTGGGCCTCGGCTGCCCTGGGCCTCCAGAGTCTGACGGAGGAGCTGAGCGACAGGGCGTCGCAGGTGCTCGAGCGAGCTCAGCGGCTTCTGTCCGACGATCTGATCGAGGACGCGAGGGGCGGAACGGGCTCGTTCTCGGAGGCGATGGCGGAGATCGTGGCGCTGCTACAGCAGGAGAGAGATGTCCTTCGGACCCTTATCGAAGGGTTGAGCGAGACGTCGGCGAACCTGGCGGATGCCACCTCAGGCCCGGAGCTCGATCGCACGATGGCGAATGTCGATTCTCTCGCGTCCCGCCTGGCTGCGGCCAGCGGCGATCTGGATGCGAGCAGCCGGTCGCTTGCTTCGATCCTGGACAAGGTCGACCGGGGAGACGGTACTCTGGGCCGATTGGTAAACGATCCGGAGCTCTTCGACCGACTCACGACTGCGACCGAGAACATCCAGGCAGCCACCGAGGAGATCGCCCTGCTCACCAAGGACGTCCGGGAGAGGCCCGAGCGCTACCTCAAGGACCTGAAGTTCTCGGTCTTCTGAAGTCCCTTCCGATCGGCGAGAATTAATCGAATTCCCAGGTAGTCTCCCGCCAGCGCAGGACTGTGAGGATGTTTGAGTAGTCGTCCGTCCAGATGCCCTTTCCGCCGACCTGCTCCAGTGATTTCCAGCCGGAGTCCGGAAGGGCGGCCAGGTACGCGGGTCGCCGGGCCACGGCCACCCATACCGATGGCATCCGGTACGCGTCGCGTTCGGCCTGGTCCACCCGATGGAACCGAATGCGCGCGGCTGCACCCAGATCGCCGGCGACGTTGGCTATGACAGAGCGGAGGTCCATGTACCGGTTCGAGATGTGGAAGAGAAGCATGCCGCGCTCGCTCAGACGCGACAGATATACGGATACTGCCTCCCGGGTGAGCAGGTGCACCGGTATGGCATCCGAGGTGAACGCGTCGACGACCAGCAGATCGAAGCCCTCCAGCGGCTCCCTCTGAACCGAGAGACGGCCGTCTCCCACCACGACCCGCATCCCTTGTCCGCATTCGCTGAGGTAGTGGAAGTAGCGAGTGTCGCGCGCGATTCTCAAGACGACGGGGTCGATCTCGAAGAGAGTCCACGTCTGGCCCGAGAGCCCGTAGCAGGTCAACGCACCGGTCCCGACCCCGATTATTCCGACCCGGCCCCTCGGTGACCGCTCGTCGAACTTGGCGAACACCTCACCGATGGGACTCGACAGGCCATAATAGCCCAGCGGCTCTCGCCACTTGCTCCGCTCTGTATACTGTGCTCCGTGAAGCGTGGAGCCGTGCTGGAGGAGATGAAAACGGCCGGAGGAATCATTGCGTACCCTGTGTACCCCGAAGAAGCTACGCTCGCTCTCGAGCATGTCCGGCGGCTGATAGTTCACGGCGCCGAACACGAGCAGCACGACGATTCCGAGTCCGAAACGGGTCGGGCGTTTCCGGAAGCTGAAGACGAGCAGTCCCAGGATCGCATAGACGATGAGCGCACCCGTCAGACCGTGCCCGGCCAGGCTCACGCCGAACCACAGGTGAAGCACCAGGATCAGAGCCAGCAGCGTAGCGGGAATCGCCACATCGGTTGTCATGGGACGCTTCGGACCGGGACGAAGGGCGCAGGCCAAGCCGATGATCAGCGGATACTCAGTCATCGAGTCGAACAGGAGCGGTGCCGCGAGGGCGTTGAAAGCACCTCCCAGGACACCACCCACCGACATCCACAGGTAGAACTCGGTCAGGTGAATGGTGGCCGGGCGCTTCTCAGCAAGCTCACCGTGGCACACCATGGCGATGAGGAAGAAGGTGCCGAGGTGCAAACCGACCGACAGCACAAGCGGCGCTCCAACCAGACCGAAGAAGGCGATGGCCAGAAGGACTGCGAGGTGTGCCTCCAGCCTTACCATCCTGGCGTGGCGGAGAGGTGGCCGCCGCGCGAACACGAGAGCGAAGCTGAGAAGATACAGCGCCAGAGGGACCACCCAGAATAGAGGAACTGCTGCCACGTCAGTGGTGAGATGCCCTGTTACGCCCAGCAGTAGGCTTGACGGGGCGAAGGCCAGTAGGAGCCACCGGAACCGGGTCCCGGCGGTCACCGAGCTGGCTAGCTCGGCGGCCTGGCGGTCGGCGCGTTCAGTTGCGGCCGCCCGGAGTCTCCGCGCGCTGAGGAACGCGGAGGAAGCTATCAGTATGACGAGGCAGCCGTATCCCCAGGTCCACATTATGCCTTGGTCGTGCAGGCCGATGAGAGGCTCGGCGACGGCCGGGTACAGGAGAAGGGCGATTATGCTCCCGAGGTTGCTCGCCGAGTACAGGAAGTACGGATCAGCGGCTGCCGGATGATCTGTGTAGGAGATCCACCGCTGCAGGAGTGGCGCGGTGGCCGAGACTGCGAAGAATGGCAGCCCGATGGACACCGTCAGCAGGCCCAGCAGCCACAGCGTAGGAGAGGCCGTCGCCGGCGGGGTCCAGCCTGCGGCTCTTCCTATCGGCAGGAAGATGAAGGCCGTGAAGAGCACCACCAGATGAAGAATCGACTGGCGGCGCGGGCCCAGCCAGCGGTCAGTGGCGTGAACGTAAAGATAACCGGCCAGCAGGGTTCCCTGGAAGAAGACGAGCGCCGTGTTCCAGACGGCCGGAGATCCGCCGAGCAGCGGCAGCACGCTCTTGGTGAACATCGGCTGCACCAGGAACAGGAGCAGCGCGCTCAAGAACATCGTCGCAGTAAACAACGACAGCAAGTTGTCCTGTCCTCTCTCGTGCCTCATCTCAGGGCGGTATGTGGTCATCAGGGCGACGGCGTGTGCAACACGACTGCCACCGTGCCGCCCGAGCCCACACTGCTGCGGCCTTACCGGCTCCCGCGGACCTTACACGCCACGATGGACATCATGGCCCTGTCGCCGGAGTCCGGAGCGGGCCCGGTCAAATGCCAGCCCCGTCGCAATATCCAAGCTCGAAGGGTTTGCGGAGGGGTGCCCGAGAGTGGGTTCCCGGAGGCGGGGATAGCAGTCGTGCGCGCCGCGACGGAAGAGGACGGCGGCCGCAAAGAGGTGTCACATGAAGAGCCGAATCAGCTGCCACAAACCGGTCAGTGCCAGTGCACCCGATATGGCGATGACGCCGGGGCGGCTCAGCACGGGCAGTCCTCCGAGCCGGGCCATGCCCGCCTCCAGCTCACAGTCCCGTCGGGTGATCGAGGAACCGCCACTCTACCTCGAACCGGTCTGCCAACAGCGCTCCCAAGGCCTTTACACCCAGTGTCTCGGTCGCATAGTGCCCCGCGTAGATCACGTTCACCCCGAGCTCCATCGCGTCGTGGTACGTATGATGGCTTCCCTCTCCGGTGACGAACGTGTCCAGCCCCTCCCGATGGGCCTGCTCGATGAGGGAGCCGGCTCCCCCGGTGAGAATCCCGACGCGCCGCACATGCCCGGGGCCGCCTGCTATGACCATCGGGTCGGCACCGCACACTGTGCCGACCCGGCTGGTCAGCTCTTCGAGGGAGAGGTCGGTGGCAGACCACACACCCAGTCCCTCCATCTCCTGAAACGCACCGAACCGGCCCTCAACCTTCAGGCCGAGCTCGGCGGCCAGCAGCGCGCTATTGCCGACCTGCGGGTGCACGTCCAGGGGCAGGTGCGCGCTGTATAGGGCTATGTCGGCTTCCAGCAGACTCTTGAGACGTCGATACGACCGACCCGTGATCGGCAGCGGCTCGCCCCACAACAGTCCGTGGTGGACCACGAGAAGCTGGGCACCCGCTTCCGCCGACGCCTCAATCGTCGCCTGACACGCGTCGGTCGCGACGCAGGCAAGCTCCACAGGGGACCGACCGTCCACCTGCAGGCCGTTCCAGGCTCCGGGGTAGTCGGGAACCTCCGCCACCCGGAGGTACGCGTCCAGGAACTCGGCCATTTCGTGCAGATCCGCCACGGTCAATTCCTCCGGTCGTCGTGCCACAAGCGTCCCACGATCGCCAGGGAGCGTCCCGGAATCGCCCGATTCACTCCCATTCGATGGTCGCTGGAGGCTTGGAAGAAATGTCGTACGCTACCCGGTTCACCCCCTCCACCTCGTTGATGATCCGGTTGGACATGCGGGCGAGCACGTCGTTAGGGAACGGAAACCAGTCAGCCGTCATTCCGTCCCGGCTGGTGACCGCGCGTAGCGCAACCACGTTGTCGTACGTCCGGCTGTCGCCCATCACCCCAACGGAGTGGACCGGAAGGAACACGGCGAAGGCCTGCCAGATGTCGTCGTAGAGCCCAGCCGCACGGATTTCCTCGAGATAGATGGCGTCCACCTCGCGCAGGACCGCGAGGCGGTCCTCGGTAATCTCTCCCAGGATCCGTACGGCGAGGCCCGGACCCGGGAACGGGTGCCGGCCGATCACCTCTTCCGGCAGTCCCAGCTCGCGGCCCACAGCCCGGACTTCATCCTTGAACAGCTCCCGCAGGGGCTCTATCAGTTCGAATGGATGATCCGGTCGCAGGCCGCCCACGTTGTGGTGCGACTTGATGGTCACCGAGGGGCCCGTGACTGAGGTCGACTCGATGACATCCGGGTAAAGGGTACCCTGCACCAGATAGCGGGCTTCACCGTGCCGTGCAGCCGCTTCCTCGAACACGTCGATGAAAGTATGGCCGATGCTGATTCGCTTCTCCTCTGGATCCTCCACGCCCTTCAGACGCTGGAGGAACCGCTGTGAGGCGTCTACCACCTCGAGCCGGAAGCCCAGATGCTCGCCGAAAACGCGTTCCACCGACTCTGGTTCCCCTTTCCGCAGGAGTCCTGTGTCGACGAAGATGCACGTAAGCCGATCGCCGACCGCATGGTGAACAAGGGTGGCGGCCACCGACGAATCCACGCCCCCGGACAGGCCGCAGATCACTCCGCCGTCCGGCGCTTGCCGGCGCACGGCCGCTACCTGATCCTGCACGATGTTCCCCGGCGTCCAGTTCCCGCTGCATCCGCAGATGCGGAACAGGAAGTTCTCAAGCATGTCTTCCCCCCGAGGAGTGTGAGCCACCTCCGGGTGGAACTGGACTGCGAAGATCGGTCGGTCGCAGGCGCGCAGCGCTGCCGCGGGAGAAGTCGCGGTGCGACCCAGAAGCTGGAAACCGGGTGGCACCTCATCCAGCTGGTCACCGTGGCTCATCCAGACCGGCGTGCGATCTCCCGCTGTGAATCCCCTGAAAAGCGCGTCGGGCTCGACGATCTCCAGCTCGGCACGTCCATACTCGTGTCGCTCTGAGCGGCGGATGCTACCTCCCGCCATCTGACCTATGAGGTGCAGGCCGTAGCAGATCCCGAGGATGGGAATCCCGAGATCGAGAAGCTCGGGATTGGCGAGCGGGACACCCTCGTCGTATACGCTTGACGGACCGCCTGACAGGATGACGCCGCTCGGGCGCCATTCTTCGAGCCATGTCAGCGAACGGGTGGGAGGATGGATCTCGCAGAAGACCCGCTCCTCCCTGATACGGCGAGCGATCAGCTGCGTGTACTGGGAACCGAAATCCAGGATGAGAATCCGGTCGGTCATGGGAAGAGCCTTCCGTGGCCCCCGACTCCGGCGGCCTGTGTCTCGATTCGGAGGGCGCGGCCGGGCCGCCGCCGGGTTCTCAGTACGCCCGGGCCCGGACCACCTGACACAGCGAATCGGCCCCGCAGAGGCATACATCCGGCGCGTCGGGGGACCGAAACTCTTCGTCCGGGATCACCCGGACAGTGGACTTCGTATCGTCCTTCACCCGTTGCTCGCACTCGGCGCTCCCGCACCAGCCGGTGTATGCGAACCCGCCGCCCTCCTCCATAAACTGCCGGAACTCGGCGTAGTCCGTAACCCCCCACACCGTATTGCGCTCCCGATGGGCTCGCGCCTGTTGCAGTATGTGCTCCTGGATGTCGCGGAGCATGACGGGAACGACCGTTCCAAGGTCAGCTTCGGCAAGCGGCACCTTCCGCTGCGCGCCTTCCGCCACGGACCGTCTAACGCTCATAACGACCCCCGCCGCCACGTCTCGGGGGCCTATCTCCAGGCGCAACGGGACTCCTCGGCGTTCCCATTCGTAGTACTTCGCGCCGGGGTTGATTCCTTCTCTGTCATCCAGGTGCAGCCTTACCCCGGCACTGCTCAGGGTTTGCCCGACCCGGTGTGCCGCGGCGAGCACCGTCTGCTGCTGCTCGCCATCCCGCCAGATAGGCACGATCACCACCTGATGAGGAGCGAGCAGCGGCGGAAGCACCAGGCCCGCGTCGTCGCCGTGCGCCATGATCAGCGCTCCCACCAGCCGGGTGGATACGCCCCACGAGGTGCTCCACACGTACTCGTGTTCGCCCTCCTCCGTTTGATACCGCACTTCGAAGGCCCTGGCGAAGTTCTGTCCGAGGTTGTGGCTGGTTCCTGCCTGAAGCGCCTTGTTGTCTTTCATGAGCGCCTCGCAGGCATATGTGCGAAGCGCCCCGGCGAACCGCTCGGAGTCCGTCTTGAGGCCGGTGACCACCGGCATGGCCATCCACTCCTCCATGAACGTGCGGTAGACCCCCAGCATTCGTACGGTCTCTTCTTCGGCGTCGGCTTCCGTGGCGTGCGCCGTGTGACCCTCCTGCCACAGGAACTCTGTCGTACGCAGGAAGGGACGGGTTCGCATCTCCCAACGCACCACGTTCGCCCACTGGTTCAGGAGGACGGGCAGGTCCCGGTAGGAGTGAATCCAGTCGGCGAGGATAGGCCAGATGATCGCCTCTGAAGTCGGGCGAACCACCAGGGGCTCTTCCAGCTCGGCGTTCCCCGCGTGGGTAACGATTGCCGTCTCGGGGGCGAACCCCTCGAAGTGCTGCGCCTCGCGGTCGAGGGCCGATTTCGGCAGGAACAACGGGAAGTAGGCGTTCTCGTGGCCCGTGTCCTTGAACATCCCGTCCAGGCTTGCCTGCATCAACTCCCAGATTCGGTAACCGTATGGACGGATTACCATGCAGCCGCGAACCGGGGAGTGGCTCGCAAGCTGCGCATGCTGCACGACCTCGTTGTACCAGGCCGAGAAGTCCTCCGACTGCGGTGTGAGCGCCTTGCCGCCGGACATCCGACGCCCGCTCATTCTGCGATCAGCCCCGCCAGAGTGAGTGAGCGCTCCTCGCCGGTGGCCATGTCTCGAACGCGCACCGTCCCCTGCTCCATCTCGTCCGGGCCAACCACCAGCGCCCTCTCCGCTCCCGACTGGTCCGCCGCCTTGAACTGCCGGCCAAGGCTGCGGGTCGCATAGTCGAACGTTACCCGCCGGCCCCGCTCCCGCAGGGCGCGTACTATGCTCAGGGCCGCATCGCGCTGTTCCGGCGAGACGCAAACCACGTAGTCGTCGACCGGCGCCTCCCCACTCGGGACGAGATCCCTCTCGCGCAGCAATCCGGCCAGCACGACATCCCCCATGCCGAATCCCAGGGCCGGCAGGTCCGGGCCGCCGACGAAGGCCAAGAGATCGTCGTAACGTCCGCCCCCACAGATCGCACGGGATTTCCCCCGGCGGTCCCAGACCTCGAAGACCAGACCCGTATAGTAGGCCAGGCC
Organism: Gemmatimonadota bacterium; assembly: GCA_039589295.1. Lineage (GTDB taxonomy): Bacteria > Gemmatimonadota > Gemmatimonadetes > Palauibacterales > Palauibacteraceae > JBDGYE01. Next base: position 117,305 of record JBDHHR010000001.1, read on the forward strand.
CCTGACCAGCCCCGCGTCGAACTCCACGTAATCGGCCAGACCGAGCGCATCCACGTGCGCAAAGAAGCGCTCCAGGCGTGCCGCGCTCATCGCCCCCTCCTCGTGATCTGCGACCCGGCGCTTCAGGTCTGCCAGGTCGCAGCTGCCGAGCTCGAGCAGACGCCGTCCCGTATCGGAGTCGATTCCCGCCCCCGAAAGATGCTCGAGGATCCACTCCTCCGACTCTCGTCCGACTTTGTCCAGGACGGCGAAGGCGGCCGGAACAGCAGCGGGCGAGACGCCGAGGGAGTCGAGGACCCCCGATACGAGCTGCCGGTCCGAGACGCGAGCCACGAAGTCTTCAGCGTCAAGTCCGAAGGCCCGCAGGATGTCGACAGCGGCCGCCACTACCTCCACGTCAGCCAGTTCTCCGGACTCGCCCACGATGTCGAGGTTGAGCTGGAAGTGCTCTCGCAGGCGTCCCTTCTGCGGCCTCTCGTAGCGGAAGAGCTGAGGGATCGAGAACCAGCGGATCGGTTTGGGAAGTCCCCCTGCCCGCGCCGCCACCATGCGTGCGAAGCTCGGCGTCATCTCGGGTCGCAGCGCTACCTCCCGCCCACCCTGGTCGGTGAAGCGGTACAGCTGCGACACTATCTCATCACCCGACTTCCGAGTGTACAGCTCCAGCGCCTCCAGCGGCGGGCCATCGTACTCGACGAAGCCGTACCGCCTCGCGACATCACGCCACACCGAGAAGATGTGGCTGCGCAGCGCGAGATCCTCCGGGTAGAAATCGCGAAAGCCTGGAAGGCTGCCGGTGTTCATGGCGCCGGAATGTATGCGGCCCGGCGGAGCCGCGGCAATAGAAAAGCGCCCGTCCGCCGGGACGGCACCTCTTCCGTCCGGGTAAGCGAGGGTCCGCCCGGACCTATGCCGGGGCGCAGAAGCGATCGTACGCTTCGCGCAAGTCCACTGCGACCTCGCCGGCGTCCCGACCTTCGATCTGGTGCCTCTCCAGCATGAAGACTTGCTGGCCGTCCTTGAACAGGGCGACAGACGGGCTGGACGGCCGGTAACCCGGCAGATATTCTCGGGCGCGCTCCGTCGCTTCCACGTCCTGTCCGGCGAACACGGTGACCAGCCGATCCGGCTGCACGCCGTGGCCCGTGGCAATTGCCATGGCCGGACGGGCGTTCGCTGCAGCGCAACCGCACACGGAATTGATAAACAGCAGGGTGGTACCCTGCCCTTCCCCTAGGATGGCGTCCACATCCGCTGGCGTGCGCATCTCGATGGCGCCGATCCGTACTACATCCTCTCGCATCGGCCGGACCGTCTCCGGATCATACTGCACTAAGCCCTTCCTTGTTCGATCTTCACTATCGCCCGATGTGTCGCCGGAAGTTCCCCTGCGCGTCCTCCACAACGGCCGCAAGCCACGACCCCGATGTAAACGCGCCAAGCCGTGCCGGTTCAGACGGCGTCGAGAAATCGCAACGCATCCCCCACGGTGTGGCACGATCCGGTCACGACTACCGTTCCCCGACCGGCAAGTTCCCGCGCCTGTCGAAGCGCCCTCTCGAAGACCGGTTCGACTACTACCCGATGCCCTGGCACCGCCTGGCGGGCCACCCGCGGATTCCACCTGCGCGCCTGAGGCGAGGACGGCGCGACACTGAACACCGCTGCCATGCCTGTGCTCAGCAGCGGATCCAGCATTTCCCGCCACGGCTTGTCCCCCAGGATGGCCAGCAGCATGACCAGCGGGCGCTCGACAGTCACCTGCCGGAGCGTCTCCGCCAGCGCCGCCGCCGCCGCCGTGTTGTGGGCCAGGTCCAGCAGCCAGTCTCCATCCGGTCGACTCAGCACCTGGAAGCGCCCCGGCCACGTAACCTGCGCCACCCCCTCCCTGACCGCTTCCGGGTCGAGGGAGATGCCGAGTTGCTCGAGGCCCTGCAGGGCCAGCGCCGCGTTCACCGCCTGGTGGCTTCCGACGAGCGGCGTCCGCAGGTGCAGCCCGTCGGGGAAGGCCGGTGAGCGATACGTGAGCGAGGTCCCGGCCAGGTTTACTTGAACGGATTCCACCGCCGTCTCTCGCCCCAGCACCCGCAGCGAAGTGCCAACCGCTTCCGCCCGCGCCGCGAACACCTCAAGCAGACGGTCGGGCAGCGGGCCTACCACGGCGGGAGCGGACCGCTTGAGGATTCCGGCCTTCTCCGACGCGATGGCTTCCAGCGAGTGACCGAGGTACTCCGAGTGGTCGAAAGAGACGTTCGTAACGAGGGTCACCTCCGGATCGACCACGTTCGTGGCATCGAGCCGCCCACCGAGGCCAACCTCCACCACGGCCAGTTCCACTCCCGCGCACGCAAAGCAGTGGAAGGCCAAGGCGGTTGCCGCCTCGAAGAAGCTGGCTTCCTCGCGCTCCGCCAGCGGGAGCACGTCGGCGGCACACGTCTCGAGAAGCTCCGAATCGACTTCGCCTCCCCCGACGCAAATCCGCTCCCGGAAGTGGACCAGGTGAGGCGACGTGTAGAGTCCGGCCGCGAAGCCGTGGTGACGGAGTACCGACGCCGCGGTTGCTGCCACCGACCCTTTTCCGTTGGTGCCTCCCACGTGAATGGAACGGAAGCGTCGATGTGGCTCGCCCAGATCACGAAGGACGGCCTGGATGCGCTCCAGACCCCATCGGATTCGGGTGGAGGGCTGACGTCCGAGGAGGCGCTCCAGCGAGCTCAGCACATGTGATGCAGCAGCAGCGAGACCGTTTCTTTCATCTGGCTGCGCGGGACTATGCGATCCACCATCCCGTGCTCACGCAGGAACTCGGATCTCTGGAAGCCCTCGGGGAGATCCTGGCGAATCGTCTCCCGAATGACCCTGGGTCCGGCAAAGCCTATGAGCGCACCCGGCTCGGCGATGTTGACGTCGCCCAGCATGGCGTAGCTGGCGGTAACGCCCCCGGTAGTCGGGTGAGTGAGGATGCTGATGTAAGGCAGCCCGGCTGCAGCCAGCCGCTGAAGAGCCGCCGAGGTCTTCGCGAGCTGCATCAAAGAGAAGATTCCCTCTTGCATGCGGGCACCACCGGAAGCCGAGACTATTATGGCAGGCGTCCTCCGTTCCACGGACTGCTCGATCATGCGCGTGATCTTCTCGCCCACGACCGAGCCCATCGACCCGCCGATAAAGCCGAAGTCCATCACCCCGCCGCAAGCCTCTCGCCCGCTGATGCATCCCGCACCCGTGAGGACCGCGTCGAACGTGCCGACCTTGTCCTCCGCCTGGGCGATGCGCCTGGTGTACGGCATGGAGTCTACGAACCCGAGGGGATCGCTGGAGCGGAGGTTTCCGTCGAACTCCTCTGTTAAACCGTCATCGAACAGTAAATCGACATACTCGTGGGCAGAGATCCGGAAGTGGTGCCCGCACTCCGGACACACATGGTGGTTCTCCTCCAGACGCCGCACATACAGAGCTTCGCCGCAACCGTCGCACTTCTCCCAGACGTCGGCCGCAATCTCGCGCTTTTGCGCGACTAGTCTCTGCTTCTCTTTCCTGAACCAGGCCATGCGACCTCACCGACCTCTCGTTGCCGAGCGAGCCGGGAATATAGGCGGGCGGTGGCAGACCGGCGAACCTGCGCGGCGCCTAACGTTCCAGTGCAACTCGCTCGACGATGCCCAGACCCACGAAGACGGTCAACAGGAAACTGCCGCCGTAACTCACGAAAGGCAGGGGGAGGCCCGTTATCGGCATGAGGCCTACGGTCATGCCGATGTTGATGACCAGATGGGAGAACCACACGCTTACCAGACAGAAGACGACTATACTCCCGAAGCCGGCGGGCGTGTCGATGGCAGTCCGGAGCACCCGTTGGAAGAACCAGGCGAAGAGGCCCAGGAAAATCAGCACACCCAGCAACCCCAATTCCTCGCCGACCACCGAGAAGATGAAGTCCGTGTGTTGCTCGGGCAGGAAGGCCAGGCGCTTCTGCGGCCCGCCTCCGAACCCCTGGCCCAACCAGCCGCCTGATCCGATGGCTACTCGGGATTGGATGAGGTGCCATCCTGCCCCCTGTGGATCGATCTCCGGGTTGAGAAAAACCAGGAGCCGCTTCTGCTGATACGGCGCGAGGTTGTTCCAGAGCGGGACGGCCATCGCCCCCGCCGCGACGTTGGTCAGAATCACCGCAGCAGCCTCGCTAAGGAAGGGACGTCGCAGGTACAGGAGAGCCAAGACGGCGATGAACCATATTCCCCACACCATGCCCATGCCGGAGAAACCAAGGATCAGGCTCACTCCCGGGCTCACGAGCATGAAGATCGTGAACAACGGGAGGCCCGCCCAGAAAAGCGCGCTCCCCAGAATGACGGCGAAGGTGAGCGCGCTCCCCAGGTCCGGCTGAGCCAGCACCAGAACGAACGGCCCCAGGACCATCAGCAGGGGCTGCCACAGCTTCCACAGGGTGCCTTCCGGCTCACGCTTTCCCCCCAGGTGGCGGGCGAGTATGAGGATCGTGCCGAGCTTTGCCAGCTCCGCCGGCTGGAAGGAGAACGAGCCGAAGCGCAACCAGCTGCGGGTGGTGGGGCCACCGCCCACGACGAGCACCAGCACCAGGAGAACCATCGAGATGCCGTAGATCCACGGGGTAGCCCACTCCAGCCATCGCAATGGAACACGGGATGTGAAGAAAAAGGCCGTCAGCGACACTGCCAGCCACACGGCCTGCCGTCGCCACAGCCCGGTGGCCACGGAGGGGGGGTCTACCTGTCCCGCGGAGTAGATCATGGCCACACCGAGGACCGCCAGCAGGAGCGCCACTGCCAGCAGTCCAGGATCGGCTACCAACCCTAGGACCTTCCTCCCGCTCTTCATCACGGCCTCAGCTGCTCGGCCGCAACGGGACCGGACGGCGGCGGGCGCGGTCGTGGGTTGGGCTGCACGCCTGCTGACCGCAAGTATCGGGACACCAGGCTCGACGCCAGGGGGACGGCCTCGGACGTCTGGTCGTCCGGGTGTCCGTTCTCGACGATCGCGGCGATGACTATCCTCGGATCGGCCACCGGTGCGAATCCGATGAACCACGAGTGCGGCTCTCCATGCGGGTTCTGGGCGGTACCTGTCTTCCCGGCCATAACCCAGTCCTCGGGACGGTACCAATAGGAGGTACCGCCGGGCTCGTTCACCACTCGGGTCAACGCCTGGACCAGCTCCCGGCGTCGTCCCTCGGGCAAGTCGAGCTCCCACTCCATTCGGCGGTGCTCCAGCTCCTCTCCCCGCAGGAGGTGCGGCACCACCGGTCGCTGCCCGGTCGCCAGGGCGGTGTAGAACTGAGCCATGTTCAACACCGTCTGCTCGTTCTCTCCTTGACCTATGGCCAGGTTCAACGTGACCGACTCGGTCCACCCCCGGCGACCGAACCGCCGGTCGTACCAGTCACGCGACGCCGGGAAGCGGCCGGGCAATTCTGCCGGCAGATCTATCCCGGTCCCGGAGTTGAATCCGAGACTTTCTACGCCGCTCAGAAAGGCATCCAGTCCCAGGCGCAGGCCGAGCTGGTAGAAGAAGACGTTGCAGCTCTCCTTTATCGCCCCGGACATGTCCAAGCTGCCGTGGCCCTCCGGCCTCCAGCACCGGAAGGCGCGTCGGCCATACTGGAGCGCTCCCCGGCACGGAGTTGGCATCCGGCTGTCGATCGTTGCCACTCCCGACCGCAGGCTGAGCGCGGCCAGCACCAGTTTCCAGGTCGACCCGGGGGGATACAGGGCACTGGACACCCGGTTCAGCAGCGGCCGGGCAGGATCGTCCCGCAGGTTGGCCCACTCGGACTCCGATATCCCACCGATGAACAGATTGAGGTCGAAGGTCGGGTAGCTGTAGAGCAGGAGGACCTCCCCCGTGGCTGGCTCGAGCGCCACGACGGCCCCTTTCCTCGCCGGTGGGAATATAGAATCCGCGTATTCCTGGAGCCCGAGATCAAGCGAGAGCCGCACGTCCTTTCCAGGGGCGGCCGGAACCGTCGGACGGGGTCCGAACTCGCTCACGATCGAGCCGCGGGCGTTGACCTCCACGTACCTGACGCCGGGCTTTCCCGCCAGGACCGCTTCGTACTGTCGCTCGATGCCCTGCTTCCCGACGATGCGCCCGGCCACGTAACCTTCGTAGTAAGCATTCGCAAGCTCGACCTCGCTAATCTCCCCCACGTACCCGACTACGTGCGCGGTCGCGTTACCCGATGGGTACCGTCGTCGGGGGTGTGTCTCGATCACGACCAGCCGGAAATCCGGCCTTCGCTGCTCGATGGCTGACACCTGCTGGAAGTCCAGATCGTCGCGAATCTGCAGGGGCAACTGGGGACGCCGCTGGAACTTGTCCAGCAGTACCTCGACCTCCTCTGAGTCAAGCCTGAGATATGGTGCTAGCCGATCCAGCGTGGCCCGGGCAGAGTCAAGGCTGGCGGGTAGCAGAGAAACGGAGTAGCCGGGGATGTTCTCGGCAAGCAGCCGGCCATGTCGGTCGTAGATCGAGCCGCGGGCCGGTGGGATGGGAATGGTGCGTAGCCGGTTCTTCTCGGATTGCAGCCGGTACTCTCCTGCGCCGACCACCTGGAGCCTGAAGAAGGCGGCTGCCAGCACACCGAGTACCGCTAACAGGACGGCGTTCGCCATCCGGCCGCGGCGGGTCCGGCTGGCTCTGACCGACTGCATGGAATCTCGAGGCGGCACCCTCTGCTCCTACCGCCACGTGGCGGCAACGACCCGCTCGGCTATGCCGCACAGGAGTGCCGTCAGCACGGCGTTGCCCGGTCCTATGACGAACATCCGGACCGGCTCGAACGTGTCCGCCACCAGCAGGAGTATTCCGGCTTGCGCGAGCCAGGTTCCCGCGAAGACATAGGCGGGGACAAAGTACCGTGCGTCGGCGAACAGGAGATCGCGCGAGCGCGCGCCCATGTATCCCACCACGGCGAGCACCAGGGCGACCTCACCCATGCCCTCCAGGGCCATGGCCGCTTCCAGCAAGCCGAGGATGAAGCCCAGCAGGGCCGCGTATCCGGCCCGCAGCCGCAGGGCGGCAAGAAGTAGCCCGCCGACCAAGAGATCCGGCGCGACTGGCGCTGCCAGCAGGAACGGGCGAAAAGTGAAGTGAAGCAGGACGAGTAGCGCCACCACGATGGCGTTCACGGCTTCGGCGCGTCTCTCCCCCAGCATCTTCCCCCCGCCCCCCTACTCAGTGACGTCGGTGTCGCGGCCGGCGCCGCCGTCCGTCGGTGTCAGCAACAGCGGTCGCCGCCACACCAGCACCACATCGGCTTCCGCGGGACGCACCGCCGGCTCCACGAGGTAGCTGCGAGACCACCCCGACTTGTACTCCGCCTCGGCAAGCACCTCGCCAACCGGTACGCCAGGAGGGTAAACGCCTGCCACTCCAGCCGTTACGAGGGTAGCTCCGGGCGGGATCACCGTCTGGAACGGAACTCCGTCCAGCAGCATCAGCGTCTCCCCGGCATCGGCATGCATGGCTCGCACGATCCCGGTCGCCTGCGTGCCTTCCGCCCTCACGCTGACCCGAAAGTCGGGATGCGTCCAGAACTGTCCGAACGCGTGGTCGGAGGCCACTGACCGGACTACGCCCAGGAGTCCAGCCGGTACCCCTACTGCCGCGGGGGCACTCAGGCTCCGGTCGGCGCCGGCGCGCACCAGGAAGGTGTGAGAGTCGCCGACGGACGGTCGGCCGGGAACGAGCTCGGCTACCAGGTACACCCCCGGCATTCGCTCCGGAAGCTGCAGCAGCCCGCGGAGCCGCTCGTTCTCCGCCTCCAGGTGGGCGTCGCGCATTGTCTGGCGGGAGAGACGATCGCGCTCCATCTCCAGGCGCTTCACCCTCGCGGCGAGTTCGCCCCGCCGGGCGAAGGCGGAGTGAGTAGCCAGAAACGGAGCCAGTGCGGTAGCACGGATTGAACCGGTCAGGGCCAGCTTATTCTCGACACCGAGGCTCGAGAGGATACCGCCGACCACGACCAGCATGGCAAGGATCATCAGGTCGCGTCGTTGGCTTTCCGGCCGTCCGACGGTCGTGTAGCGCACTCCTCCTCAGGTGGTGATCACGCTCCTGTAGCGCTGCAGGTCATCGAGAATTCGACCGCTACCTCGTACGACGCACGTGAGGGGTTCCTCATCCACGTGGATCGGCAGGCCGGTCTCTTCCCGCAGGAGCTTGTCGAGTCCTCTGATCAGCGAGCCACCCCCAGTCATTATCATGCCCCTGTCCACGATGTCGGCCGCCAGCTCCGGGGGGGTAATCTCCAGGGCGCGCCGCACCGCCCCAACTATCTGCTGGATCGGCTCCAGCATGCACTCGCGGATTTCGGCGGAGTTCACGCGCACCGTCTTGGGAATCCCCGACACCAGATCCCTCCCCTTCACGTTCATCTCCCGCTCTTCGTCACTGGGGTAGGCCGACCCGATCTGGATCTTGACCGCCTCCGCGGTCGGCTCGCCGATCAGCAGATTGTAGTTCTTGCGCAGGAACGAAACGATTGCCTCGTCCATCTCGTCACCACCGACGCGGATAGACGTCTCTGCCACGAGTCCCGAAAGGGCTATGACGGCGATCTCGGTCGTGCCTCCGCCGACATCGATGACCATGTTCCCTGAGGGCGTCTCCACGGGCAGTCCGACGCCGATAGCTGCCGCCATCGGCTCGGATACCATATACACCTCCTTGGCACCAGCCGCATGTGCGCTCGAACGCACCGCTCGGCGCTCCAACTCGGTGATCCCGGACGGCACGCCGACGACCACCCGCGGCCGAATCTTGAAGACCCGCTTCGCGGTCACCGTCTTGAGGAAGTACCGGAGCATGATCTCGGTGATGTCCACGTCCGCGATAACGCCGTCCTTCATCGGGCGGACGGCCTCGACCCCATGTGGCGTCCGCCCGAGCATCCGTTTGGCCTCGAGGCCGATGCCCATGATGCGGCTGGAGTTCCTCTCGACGGCCACGACCGACGGCTCGTTCAGCACGATCCCCTCGCCGCTGACGTACACCAGGGTGTTCGCCGTGCCCAGGTCGACACCGACATCGTTGATCGGGAAGAAGCTGCCGCTGAGAAGCCGTTTCCACATTCTGCGATCTCTTCAGGTCATCCCCGGAGCCCGAGAGCATCCCGGACGATCGTCGTCGCTATACGTTGGCGCAATCTCCGCGCCACGGCTGCGGGAATCTAGAACTCGGCACATCGGGACGAAAGCCGGTGCCGTATCCGGTTCCACCGTGGTCCCGCGGCAAGACGCTACATAACGGCCGAGAGGGACACGCTCTCCAGTCCGAAGGCATCCCCCACGGCAGCATACGTCAGGTGCCCCTTCGCCGCGTTCACACCACGGGCGAGCGCCGGGTCATTGCGACACGCCTCGACCCAACCGCTGTTTGCCAGTTCCAGTACGTAGGGAAACGTGGCGTTCGTCAGAGCCAGGGTCGAAGTGCGAGGCACGGCGCCGGGCATGTTGGCCACGCAGTAGTGGATCACTCCCTCCACGACGAATATCGGATCGGAGTGCGTCGTCGGCCGGACTGTCTCCACGCAACCCCCTTGATCCACCGCCACGTCCACTATTACCGAGCCGTCCTTCATCAACTTCAGATCGTCCCGGAGAACGACGCTGGGGGCTTTGGCGCCAGGAAGAAGGACCGCGCCGATCAGGAGATCGGCCCGGGCGATCTGCTCCAGTATGTTGTGGCGGTTGGAATAGTAAGTATCAACGTTGGCCGGCATGACATCGGAGAGGTAGCGGAGGCGGTCCAGGTTCACGTCGAGAATCGTCACATGCGCGCCGAACCCTGCGGCAATCTTGGCGGCGTTCGTTCCCACCACGCCACCTCCCAGGATAACCACCTCGGCCGGGAGAACTCCGGGCACGCCGCCCAGGAGGACCCCCGATCCCCCCTGAGCCTTCTCCAGGTATTTCGCCCCTTCCTGTACTGCCATACGACCAGCCACTTCCGACATCGGGGTCAGAAGAGGGAGCTCGCCGGTGGGCAACTGGACCGTCTCGTACGCTATGGCCACGCAACTTCGGTCGAGCACGGCTCGGGTGAGGGTCTCGTCGGCGGCGAAGTGGAAGTAGGTGAACAGGACCTGTCCCTCCCGGATCCTCTCGTACTCCAGCTCTATCGGCTCCTTCACCTTTATGATCATTTCCGCCCGCTCCCACACCTCAGCCGCATCTGACACGAGCGTCGCCCTGGCCGCTTCGAACGCGGAATCGGCGAAGCCGCTGCCAACTCCCGCACCTTCTTCGACCAGCACCGCGTGGCCCTCCGACACCAGCGCCTGCACTCCAGCCGGAACCACGGCAATCCGGTTCTCGTTGGGCTTGATCTCCTTCGGGACCCCCACGATCATATCGCAGACTCCTCTCACGTTCGTTGTGCCTCGACCTTCGCACGGCGTCGCGCGGCGTGGGGCGCCGACGACGGCGGAGTTGATCTCGGGAATGAAATCCTTCCGACGTCGGTCGACGTCCCGGGATTATGAAGGCCAAAGTTCCAGAACCGCCAGTCTTTCTGGATGATAGAGCCGAGCCACGGCCCTCAGATCTTCGCTGGTGACCTCATCGATGACCGCCGCCGTTTCCTCCAGTGAGCGATAGCGGTCGCCGTACATCGCCAGCGCCGCCAGCCGATGCATGCGGGAAGCCGGTGTCTCCAGCGCGAGCATGAGCTGTCCTTTCAGCTGCTCCTTCAAGGCCTTTTCCTCATCCGTAGTAAGGCCAGTCTGCGCTACCCGGAGAAGCTCCTCCAGCAGGGCTTCGCGCGCCGCGTCTGCTGTCTCGAGGCGTGTCCCCAGGTAGGCGCCCGCGTGTCCCCCAGTGCCGTAGAACGACTGGAAGGAGAAGACGCTGTAGGCCAAACCCAACTCCTCACGAATCCTTTGGAAGAGCCGGGAGCTCATGCCGCCACCCAGCGACGTACCCACCAGAATGGCTGCGTAACGCAGTGGATTGGCGTACTCGAAGCCCGGACAGCCAGCCACGATGTGAACCTGCCGTCCGCCGGGTCGATGCACCCTCCGCGATCCGGTCTGCATGGCACCAGGCTCGGAAAGACCGGCGATCGCCGCGGGACCTGCTTCCGGAAGCCACTCTTCGAGTAGATCGAGAAGCACTTCATGCTCCAGGCACCCCGCTGCGGCGACAACCAAGTTCGACGGACAGTACGCCTGCGAGCGCAGCCTTCGCACGGCATCTACATCGATCCGCTCGAGCGACTCCCGTGTTCCGAGAATCGGAGCCCCGTATGGATGGTCGCCATACAGGAACTCCGCATGCAGCTCAAATACCAGATCCTCCGGAGTGTCCTCGACTCGCGCCAGCTCCTCCAGCACGACCTCCCGCTCGACATCGAGGTCGCGTTCCCGCAGCGCGGGAGAGAACGACAGGTCACTCAGTACGTCTATCCCGTCTTGGAGGTGCGTTGCCGGCACACGGGCCTGGAAGGAGGTGTGCTCGTGCGTCGTATATGCGTCGAGGCTCCCACCGACGCTCTCGATTTCCTCAGCTAACTGCCGGGCCGACCGCCGCTCCGTGCCCTTGAAGACCAGGTGTTCCAGCAGATGCGCTATTCCACGCTCGCTCGGGTCTTCATGCGCGGTACCGCGCCGAAACCAGAACCCGACGGCCACGGACTGAACCGAATCGATACACTCCGAAAGTACTTCCGTACCACCCGCAAGAACCGACCGCCAGATTCCTTCGTCAAGCCGGTCCGTAGTCGGCGCCGACGCGCGTGCCGGGGTCTCCAGGCTGCGCATGGATCGCCTAGCGGACGTCCCTCTCCGGCCACCGCGTCAGGCACACGGGGCGTCAGCCGCCCATTGCAGCGCGACGCGAGAGCTTCAGGCGTCCGCGCTCGTCGACCGCCAGCAGCTTGACCTGGACCACATCTCCGTTCTTCACCACGTCCTCGGTCCTCTCCGTTCGACCTTCCTCGAGCTCGGAGATATGACACAGGCCTTCGACGCCGGGGATTATCTCTACGAACGCCCCGAAACTGGTCGTGTTCTTTACCACGCCCTCGTAAACGCGACCCACTTCCGGATCTTCGGCGATCGCCTCGATCATCTCCCGCGCACGCTCGCCACCCTCGCCGGAGATGGAAGAAATCGTGACCACACCTGTGTCCTCGATGTTGATCTGAGCTCCGGTCTCCTCCTGCATGGCGCGGATCGTCTTGCCCTTGGGCCCTATTACCTCGCCAATCTTCTCCGGGTTGATCTGGATGGTCATTATCCGGGGCGCGTACCTCGACATCTCGGAGCGCGGTCTGTCCAGCGTCTGACCCATCACCTCCAGGATGTGCAGGCGGCCGGCCCTCGCGCGCGCCAGCGCCTCCCGCAAGGTAGCGACACTCAGTCCGGCCGTCTTGACGTCCATCTGGATGGCGGTGATACCGGCAGCGGTGCCGGCGACCTTGAAGTCCATGTCACCGAGGGCATCCTCCATACCGAGAATGTCGGTCAGCACCGCGACTTGCTCTCCCTCCATGATGAGCCCCATCGCGACGCCCGCGCAGGGAGCCCGCAGCGGAACGCCGGCATCCATGAGAGCGAGAGACCCTCCGCACACCGTGGCCATGGAACTCGACCCGTTGGATTCCAGGATATCCGACACGATGCGGATGGTGTACGGGAAATCGTCGTAGGCCGGAAGGAGTGACTGAAGGGCGCGTTCCGCCAGCAGGCCGTGGCCGATCTCGCGGCGGCCGGGCCCCCGGAACGGACGAACCTCCCCCACTGAGAACGGGGGAAAGTTGTAGTGCAGCATGAAAGATTTCGATGTCTCTTCCCGCACGTCGATGGAATCGATGCGCTGCTCGTCCTGAATCGTTCCCAGCGTGGCCACACACAGAGCCTGCGTCTGGCCTCGCGTGAACAGTGCCGAGCCGTGTGTGCGTGGCAGAATCCCGACGTCGGAGGAGATCGGCCGGATCTGGTCGAGCCTGCGGCCGTCGACACGCTCGCCCCGCTCGAGGATCTGGGCGCGCATCGTCTCCTTCTCGAGGCTCTTCATGACGCTGCGCACCTCATCCAGGCTCTCCGCATACTCTTCCTCGAGCTCGGCCACCACGGACTCGCGCAGCACCGAGAGTGCCTGGTTACGCTCCTCCTTGTTCGGCAAGCCTATGGCCTCAGCCACCCTGCCCGCCGCCCGTTCGCGAACCGTCGCCTCCAGCTCGGGGGGAATCTCCTTGCTCTCATACTCGAACTTCTGCGGCGGACCCCCAATGACCTCGATAAGCTCTTCCTGAAGATCGATGAGTTCCCGGATCGCGGCATGGGCTACCTCGAGCACATCGATCATCTCGTCTTCGGAGATCTCCGCGGCCGCGCCTTCCACCATGACGATCGACTCACGCATCCCCGCGACAACCATGTCCATGTCGGAGAAGTCGAGTTGTTCGAAGGTGGGGTTGATCACCCACTCGCCGTCTATCCTGCCGACCCGCACCCCGGCGATAGGACCACCCCACGGTATCGGCGAGATGCTGAGAGCGGCCGATGCACCGAGCATGCCGAGCACATCCGCGTCGTTCTCCTGGTCAGCCGAGATGATGAAGCACGCCACCTGTGTCTCGTTCGAATAGCCGTCCGGGAAGAGCGGACGCAGCGGACGGTCTATCTGGCGCGCCGAGACGATCTCCTTGTCGCTCGGCCGTCCTTCCCTCTTTATGAACCCTCCCGGGAATTTGCCGGCCGCGTACGTCTTCGCCCTGTACTCCACCGTCAATGGAAAGAACGGGAAGTGTGAACGCTTCCGTTCCGCCACCGCCGTAACGAGCACTACCGCGTCACCGTACTGTACTAGCACCGACCCATCCGCTTGACGCGCCATGCGCCCTGTCTCGAGGACCAGCCTCCGTCCGGCGAATTCTTTCTCTATCCTATGTGCCATTTTTCCTGCTACCTCTTCTTCTCGTTTCTGTGCTTCTCGTCTTTGCTCCGCTCAGCCTCTTCGCTTCCGCCTGACGCTCACCGCGCCGCCGCTCCTGTATCGGGCTGCCGTTATACCGCGATGCACGAACGCGGCAGCCTGCCGGCGCGCTGTAAGCGACCGACCGACCACCGCGTCTCCCGGCCCCCCTCCACTCTAGCGGCGCAGCCCCAACTCTTTGATTGTGGCCCGATAACTATCGAAATCGTTCTTCTTCAGGTAGTCCAGCAGGCGCCGGCGCCGTCCCACCATCTTCAGCAGGCCTCGCCGGCTGTGGTGATCTTTGGGGTGCGCCCGGAAATGCTCTGTAAGCTGCTCGATGCGCTTCGTGAGCTGAGCAGCCTGCACGGCCGAACCGCCGCAGTCGGCCTCGTGCAACCCCAATTCCTCGACGATTCTCTTCTTCTCTTCCGTACCCAAAGTCATCTGGAATTGTCCTTCGCGATTCGCGTTCACGACCGGACAACCCCCGCGGTCGCGATGCCCGTCGAATAATAAGCAGTAAAGACTAACCTTCAGGCGCAAACATGTAAAGAAGCTGTACCGGGCCCTGACCCGCTCATTCGGCCGGCCCGTCCCTGCCGGCCTCGCCTGCGAAGTACTCCAGGGCCGCTGCCCGGTCCACCTGCATCTGCTCGACTAACTCCGCCGCCGAGGCGAAGGGACGCACGTCTCTGATCCTCTTGAGGAAGTCTACCCGCACGGTCTCCCCATAGATTTCGCCATCGAAGTCCAGGATGTACAACTCGATCGACGGGGGAGACCCCGCGAATGTCGGCCGCGGGCCCAAGTGCAGGAGTGCCGGTCGAATCTCGGTGCGGAGTGAGGCGAGAACGGCGTAGATGCCCCGGCAAGGCAGCAGCTTCCCGCCGCCGGGAGCCTGAATGTTCGCCGTGGGAAAGCCGAGGTGCCGGCCCCGGCCCATGCCGTACACGACCGGACCGCGGAAGGAGTATGGGCGGCCGAGCTGCCGTGAAACCTGCTCCACCTGCCCGGCGGCAACTGCCCGGCGCAGGTTGGTGGACGAGACGGGCTGGCTATCCACTCTCACAGCACCGACCACATCCACCGCGAAGCCGAGCTCCTCCCCCAGGTGGCGGAGAAGTTCGATGCCACCACTCCGCCCCTTCCCAAAACCGTGATCGTATCCGATGACCAGTTCCCGCACTCTGAAACGGTTCACCAGAACCAAGCGCACGAACTCTTCCGGCGAATAACACGACAGCGAGCGCGTGAACGGTAGGAAGGCCACGTAATCAAGACCTGACTGTGTCAGGATCTCCTTCTTTTCGTCGGCAGTGGTGAGGAGATGAGGCGCTACTTCAGGCCTGACCACGGTCAGAGGATGACGATCGAACGTCACCAGGACGCTTCCGAGCTGGCGGCGCTCGGCTCGCAGCGCGATCTCCTGCAGCACTGCCCAGTGACCCAGGTGAATCCCGTCGAAGCTTCCCACCGTAACGACCGTTCCGGACACGTCGGCTGGCAGGCCGCTGTCAGCGTAGCTCTTGAATTCAGCCGACACGGAACACCTTGACCGGTTGCAGGTGCGTTCCCTCGCGCCGGGCAACAGCTACGAGTGTGCCCTTGAACAGGAGAGCGATCGGTCCATCGGCGGCCGGGGGGTAACCGGCCGGGAGCGTGGACGGTTCGATGGCCGACGCCGGTATTGTTCCACCGTGGGCCACTCGTTCCGCTTCCGCTTCTCCGAGCTTCCTCGCGTCCATCCAGCCGACGGCCTCTGCCGGACTGCGCCATGCGCGCCTCAGGCTTCCCGCTGACTCCGCCAGGCGGTCCGCGGGCACCGCCTCGTTCAGGGTGAAAGGTCCGATCTCCGACCGACGCAAGGCGCCCAAATGGGCCAGGCAGCCGAGGGCTCGTCCTGCATCCCGCGCCAAGGCACGAATGTAGGTACCCGTCGACACGACGAAGTCTACCGTCGCCTCAGGCGGATGGAATTCATGTAACCGCGCTGAGAACACCCGCACGCTGCTCGTCGGCAAAACGAGCCGTTCCCCCGCGCGAGCTGCCTCGTATGCCCGGCGACCCGCAATTCGCTTGGCTGAAAAGGCTGGCGGAACCTGGTCCCTCTCACCCTCCATCCCGACGAGGGTTGCTTCTACGTCGGTTCGCGACAATCCACGCCATGCCTCCGAGCGGCGGAGCTCCGTTCCGGTGCGGTCGTCGGTTTCGGTCTCCGATCCGAACACGATCCTGGCGCTGTACCTCTTTGGAAGCAGGTGGAAGAAAGACGCGAGGCGCGTCCCCGCTCCCAGACACAGGATCAGGAGGCCGCTGGCGAAAGGATCCAGTGTACCGGTATGGCCAATCCGGCGTTCCTCAAGGACACGGCGCGCCCGCACGACCACACCGTGTGACGTCGGCCCCTCCGGCTTGTCAACCAGGAGAACACCTGCCTGGAGCTCTTCAGTCTGGGGTGCCCGACTCATCCGAGTCTCCGAGCGCCTCCTTCAGGAGGGTCTCTATCCGCCGGGCGTGTTCCAGGGTGTGGTCCGCCTGGAACCTGAGTTCGGGGACTCGACGCAGCCGCAACTCCCGGCCCATCCTCCCGCGGATGAAGCCCTCCGCCCGTTCAAGCCCGGCAATCGCCTCGGTCACCCGCGACGGGTCGGACAGGGTGCGCACGAATACGGTGGCGTGCATGAGGTCCGAGGTCGTCTCGACCCGCGTTACCGTCACCGAGGCAACTCGTGGATCCTTCAGCTCCGCATGGAGCAAACGGGCCAGCTCCTCCCGAAGCGCACGGTTCACCCGTTCCATCCGGCGGCGGGCCATCAGAGGTGTCCTATCTCCCTTTCGACCACGAACACCCGGGGATCGGACGAGACGGCCTCATCCAGCCGGGTGAGAATCGAATCGGCCAGCTTCGCGTCCGAGGTCACCAGTGCAACGCTGATCTCGGTCATGCGGCGGTCATTCTGGTAGCCCGTCTCGGCAGCGGATACCTGGAACCGAGCTCGGATCCGGTCGCGCAGACTGTGGACCACCCGGCGCTTCTCCTTGAGAGACGGGCAGTCCGGGATTCGAAGGACCCACCTCCCTACGCCTACTACCGCGACCACGGACCCGGTCGGAGAGTGTGGGGGCGGGTGCCTACCGCTGAGTCCCACTCTCGGCCAGCGTGCGCGCGACCTCCTCCACCCGGTAGCATTCGATCACGTCGCCGACCTTGATGTCGTTGAAGCCCTCGATGGCTATCCCGCATTCGTACCCGTCGCGAACCTCACGCACGTCTTCCTTGAAGCGGCGCAGGCTCCCGATCCTTCCGTCGTAGATCTGGACGTACTCGCGCAGCAAACGAACCGCATGGTTCCGCTGAATCGTGCCCGAGACGACGAAACACCCGGCGACCGTGCCTACCTTGGGAACGCGGAATGTCTCCCTCACCTCCGCCGAACCGACTAGGATCTCGCGCTGCTCCGGCTTCAGCAGGCCCTCCAGGGCCAACCTGACCTCCTCCACCGCCTCGTAGATCACGTTGTAAGTGCGGACGTCGACTCCATCCCGCTCCGCGACCTCGCGAGCCTTTGCCGTCGGGCGCACGTGGAAACCGATCACCGCGGCTGATGTGGTTGTGGCGAGCAGGACATCCGACTCGTTGATTGCGCCCACACCTCGGTGGATCACCTCGACGGCTACCTCGGATGTGCTGAGCTGCTCGAGCGAATCGGACAGGGCTTGGACCGAGCCGTCCGTGTCGCCCTTGATGATCAGGTTCAGGTTTGCTTGGCCCTCGGCTTGGATTGCCGCGAACAGGTCCTCCAGTCGAGTGCCCTTCGCCCGCCGCCGAATCTCCTTCTCCCGCTCCAGCTGCTGCCGCCGTGACACGATCTCGCGCACCCGAGCCGCATCCATCTCTACCAGCTTGTCGCCGGCCTGCGGTACGCCCTCCAATCCCAGAACCTGGATGGGAATCGACGGACCAGCGGCGTCGACGGGGTTGCCGCGCTCATCGAGCAGCGCCCGGATTCGACCTCCAAACATTCCGCAGATGAAGTCGTCTCCGACGTTCAGCTCCCCACTCTGCACCAGCACCGTGGCCACGGCTCCCATGCCCTTGTCCAGCTCGGCTTCAACCACCGTCCCGCGCGCAGCGCCGGTGGGGACGGCCTTGAGGTCCAGCATTTCAGCCTGCAGGAGCAGCTTCTCAAGGAGGTCGTCGACACCCGCGCCGGTCTTGGCCGAGACTTCCGCCGCCAGAACCTCACCGCCGAATTCCTCGAGTATGACTTCCTGGGACAGCAGGTCCTGCTTCACCTTCTGTACGTCGGCCGTCGGCAGATCGACCTTGTTGATCGCCACAACCATCGGCACGCCGGCGTTACGCGCGTGGCTTATCGCCTCCACCGTCTGCGGCATCACGGCGTCGTCGGCCGCGACCACCAGGATCACGACGTCCGTCATCTCAGCGCCCCTCGCCCGCATCGCCGTGAAGGCCTCGTGCCCGGGAGTATCCAGGAAGGTCACCGAACGGCCCGCGGACAGCCGAACGGTATACGCGCCCATGTGTTGCGTGATGCCACCAGCCTCGCCCGCGATCACGTTCGTCTCCCGGACATAGTCGAGGAGGGAGGTCTTTCCGTGGTCCACGTGACCCATAACAGTCACCACCGGAGCCCGGTCGACCTTCTCGCCCTCCACTTCCGCTTCCTCCTGGACGTCCATCAGGTCGGCCTCATACGCCTCTTCACGCACGGCCAGGTAGTCGAACGCCTCGCAGATGAGTTCGATCTGGTCGAAGTCCAGTCGCTGGTTGATCGTCACCATCAGGCCCAAGTTCTTGAACGCCGAGGTGATGATAGCCTGCGGCGTCTCGTCGATCAGGTCCGCCAGCTCGGCCACGGTGAGGAACTCGTTGACCCGCACGGTTATCTTCTCGGCCTCGAGCTCCTGCTCGCGGCGCTCGCGCTCGGCTTCCTCCTCAGACGGAGTGGCGTCGCGCCGACGCCTACGTCCGGTCGTACCGGCGCCCATCGCCGCGAGCGTCTTCTTGACGCTCTCCTCAACCGCTTCACGGTCCACCATTCCATGGCGCTTCCGATCACGCCGGCTTCTCCGCCGCCCGTCGGTCGTGTACCCCTCGGCCTGGATATGGACGGTCCCTCCGGGGCCTGCGGAAGCGGCCGGAGCGGCTGGCACGGCGGGAGTTGAGGGCAGTCCGCGACGCACCGGGCTGGGCTTGACCACCGGCTTCCCGGGCTCTTCCGGCTCGAGAGCGGCGGCCGGCTCGCGTACCTGCTCCCCGGCGGCCGGCTCCGGTATCTGCTCCTCGGCCGGCGGCTCTGCGGCCTCCATCGGCTCAGCGGGCTCTGCCGGCATCTCGACGACAGCTTCCTCGTCGGCCTCTTCCGTAGCCTCCACCCCGAGCTCTGCCAACGTCGGTTCAACCGCTTCCTCTTCCGCGATCACATCGGATGCTACCTCTTCCGCGGACGGTACCGGCACCTCTTCTTCCAGAAACTCTTCTTCCTCCGCCCCGGCCACTTCCGTCGCGACCGCCTCGACCTCCTCTCCCGACGCCTCGGGCTCTACCGGCTGCGGCTGTCGACGACGCCTGCGCCTGCGTGTGGCCGGCGGCGACTCGTCCTCCACCAACTCCGCTCCAACCCGCCGTTCGCGCTCCAACCGCGCATGCAGGCGTGCGATCTGCGCCTCTGTTACGGTGGACATGTGACTGCGAACCCGAACGTCCATCTGATGAAGCATCTGTATCAGCTGCTTGCTCTCGACGCCCAGTTCCTCGGCCACTTCGTAGACCCGGTAGTTCGTCAACTGCCGCCCTCCCGCGCGTTACCGCCGTCTTCGCTCAATTCCTCCATGATTTGCCTGGCGATATCGCCGTCCCGAACGCCCACCACGACCACCCGCTGCCGACCGAGTGCCCGCCCCAGGGTCTCGCCGTCGCCGCATTCCGCCAGCGGGACTCCCCGCGCGGTCAGCAGCGGCACTACCCTCTCCCTGGCGTTGGGGCCCGCGTCACGCGCCAGCAGTGCCGCAGCCAGCTGGCCTTTCCTGGCAGCTTCGCGGACCGGCCGCGTGCCAACCACGGCCAGACCTCCCCGCTGTGCCAGTCCCAGCAACCGCAATGAGCGAATCTCCTGCGTCACAACGCCTCCGTTCCCCCCTGACCGTCGGCCTCAGGGCTCAACTTCCCCGCATCATCGGCGGGAACAGAGACCGCAGCATCGTCATCCACGTCGCTGGTCTCCGCAGCATCGCCGGCCTCGTCGACATCCGGAGCGGACGCCTCCAGGCTCTCGGCCTCGATTGCCTCAGCCCCGTCTTCGTCCGTTCCCTCGACCTCCGATTCCTCAGCATTCGACTGGGCCGACTCGGCTTCGAGGCGTGCTGAGGCCTCGTTCCCCTCCTCCACCACCGTGAGTTCCTCGATCATGCCCATCAACAGCGCGGCTTCCTCCTCGCCGACGCCCGGCACCTGAAGGAAGTCGTCCCGCTCCATGTCCAGCACGTCGAAGAAGGTGTTAATCCCTGCTGCCTGCAGCGCGGCAAGAGTGGCCGGCGTTACCCCTTCCAGCTCCGAGAGCGGGAAGTCCGCGACCTCGTATTCCTCGCCGCCGCCGAACAACGCTGACTCTGCTCCACGCGCCAACCAGTCGCGGCTGGAAAAGAGGTCTATCTGCCATCCGATGAGCTGTGAGGCGAGCCGCACGTTCTGCCCATTGCGTCCGATGGCAAGGGAAAGCTGATCCTCGTCCACGATCACCGTTGTCACGTGCCGCTCCGCGTCCGACAGCACCTTCGCCACTTTCGCCGGGGCCAGAGCGCGCCGAGCGAAGATCTCCGGATCAGGATGCCAGGGAACGATGTCGATGCGCTCGCCGCTCAGCTCGGACACCACCGCCTGCACCCGCGACCCCTTGAGCCCGACGCAGGCTCCAACGGGATCCACGGACTCGTCACGGGACGATACCGCCACTTTGGTCCGTCCGCCGGCCTCCCGGACGATCTCCTTGATCTCCACGATTCCCTGGTAGATCTCGGGCACTTCTATCGCAAACAGGGCCTGCACGAAAGCCGGGTCGGCCCGGGAGAGGATCAGCCGCGGGCCGCGCGGCGTCTCCTCCAGCTTCTTCATCACCGCCCGGATCGTCTCCCCCTGTCGGAATCGCTCGCGAGGGTTCTGCTCGCGCCAGGGTATGATCGCCTCCGCTTCCCGCGAGCGGTTCAGCATCACCACGATCTTGCCTCGCTCGATGGCCTGGACTTCACCGGAGACGAGCTCTCCGGCCATGTCGTTGAACTCCTCCCGAATACGATCTCTCTCTCCCTCGCGCACGCGCTGGATGATCCTTTGCTTGGCAGCCATTACGGCGTTTCGCCCGAAATCGGAGAACGCTACAGGAATCTCCAGGAGATCACCAACCTGAAAGTCCGAATCATCCCAACGGGCCTCCTCCAACGAGATCTGTCGGGCCGGATCCTCCACCTCTTCCACTACTTCCTTGAGCACGATGATCTTGATGTCCCCGCCGGGAAGGATCTCGATTTCAGCCTCCACGGGCCCGCCGAAGCGTCGCGCCAGGGCAGCGTGGATGCCGTCCTTGATCAGATCGACCAGCTCCTCATCCGACAACGACTTGTTCGCCGTCATGACGCGAAACGCTTCAACGACTGGAATCTGATCGCTCATCTTCAGTCTTTCATCCTCCCTGCGTGTCACAGATCGTTGCCCACGTCGTATGCCAGAGTCATCCGGGAGATCGCCGCCAGCGGGATCTCTACCCGCTCGCCGCCAACCCGCACAACGACCCTCTCGTCGCTGCCCTCACTCCCCGCGAGGCCGGCGAGCTCTCCCTCAACCTGCCGGCTGCCCCCCGGCAGGAGCCCGAAGCCTCGGACGCGTACTTTCTGACCGGTGAACCGCTCGTAGTCCTGTCGTCGAACAAGCGGTCGCTCTATCCCCGGAGACGAGACCTCGAGGATGATGTCCTCACCGGGCCCCGACTGAGCCTCCATGAACGCCTGAACCTCCCGACTCACGAGGGCGCAATCCTCCACCGTGACACTCGAGTGGCCCGGCCGTCCGCCTGGTCGATCCACGCGAAGACGAAACAGGGGGCGTCTCCGCCCCCCACCGCGCTCCAGCGAAACCAGCTCGTATCCTATGCCGGCGAGAAGCTCTTCCAGCTCTCTCTCGAGACTCGAACTCATGCGATGACCCAACTGGACCCCCGCGCGACTGGCACTACGTCACCGGAACCCCAAACAAAAAAGTGGGGCCGAAAGACGTTTCCCCACTTCAGATCCAAGCGCTCGAACGCCCGGTCGGCCAGCACCGGGCGAGTTTCTTCGTTAGAGAAACTACAGGTGCCGTATCTTTATCGCAAACCCCTTGGCGCCGTTGCAGGTCACCGGAGTGGTCGTGCCTGACCCGGCGGTCGGCGTGATCCACTCGCTAGGCCAGCCTCCAGCCGAGGTAGGCCACCATCCGGCCCGCCCCCGGGCCCGATACTCGATGGGAAGGTAAGTCCTCCGGACCGCACCGGGTGCAAAGCGTCGAGCGGGCTATGTGCTCCGGCCTTGCCCCCAGTCGAACCGCCTGATCGGCCAACTCGGCGCGCAGGTCGACCCGGCCGTCACCAGCCCGCTGACCGCCGAGCGCATCCACGACGTCGCCGCCGACCTCATAGCAGTCCCTGCAGATGGCCGGGCCCAAGTGCAATCGCAGCGATCGGGCTCGTGCGCCGAAGGCCGACTCGAGCGCCCCAACTCCCCGCGCCAGAACGCCAGCCGCCACGCCACGCCACCCGGCGTGAAGGAGAGCCATGGCTCTCGTGTGCGGATCCAGGATGTATACGGGAACGCAGTCGGCCGCGGTCACCGCCAGAAGCAGGCCCGGAGTGCAACATGCCAACCCGTCCGCCTCTCCCGGCACGTGGACCCCGCACGCCGGCGGCTCATCGAAGCACACCACGCGGGTGCCGTGCACCTGCCGGGCGACCGCCGCAGCGGCCAGGCCGAGCAGCCTCGCCAGCTCCTCATAGCTCGCCAGAACGGACCAGGCGGAGGAATGGCCCTGGAGCCCGAAGTCCGGCTGCCGATCCTCCTGCGAGCCATCAGTTCCCCCGCCGCCTGTTGCCACCCCGGCCGAGAGACCCGGGAACCTCGCTTCCCACTCTTCGTTCCGAAGGAGTGCGAAGCGGCCCGCGCGCGCGCGTCGCTCGGTGACGACGCCTCCGACCGTCTCTCCATGCGACGACTTCAGCAGGGAACCTCCACACGCTCGATCATCGCGCCCATCGCCCGGAGACGCTCGTCTATGCGCTCGTAGCCCCGTTCGATCTGTCCGATGTTGTGGATCTCGCTCTCTCCCTCGGCTGCGAGGGCCGCTATGAGGAGAGCCATTCCGGCCCGGATGTCGGGACTCTCGAGGACCGACCCGTGCAGGTGGGACGGGCCCACGACCACGGCGCGATGAGGATCGCACAGGACTATGCGGGCGCCGAGGGAAATCACTTTGTCGGCGAAATACATCCGTGACTCGAACATCTTCTCGTGAATGAGGATGGTCCCTCGGCACTTGGTGGCCACCACCAGCGCGATGCTGATCAGGTCCGCCGGGAAGGCCGGCCATGGCCCGTCCCCCAAACTCGGAATCTGATTCCCCAGATCCGATTGGATCTCCAGGGACTGCTCGGAAGGCACGTGAAGCTCCTGGCCGTGGAGATCGCAGTGTATCCCCAGGCGCTCGAACCCTACGCGCAGCGGAGCGAACAGCCCGGGATCCACCTCTTCGACCGTCACCTCGGAGCCTGTAATGGCCGCCAGGCCGACCAGGCTTCCAATCTCGATGTGGTCGGGACCGAGGCGATACTCACCCCCACCCAACCGCTCCACGCCCGTGATGGTCAGTTCGTGCGTACCGACTCCCTCGATGTCTGCTCCCAGCTGGCCGAGGAAGCGGCACAGGTCCTGGACGTGCGGCTCGGCGGCCGCGTTACGCAGCCGCGTCTGGCCCTCGGCGGTCACTGCGGCAAGGATCGCGTTCTCGGTGCCCGTCACCGACGGCTCATCCAGGAAGATCTCGGCCCCGCGCAGATGTCTGGCCCGAAGTTCATAGCTGTCGCCCGCCTCGACCTCCGCACCGAGCCGACCCAGGGCCAGGAAATGGGTGTCGAGCCGACGCCTGCCGATCACGTCGCCTCCGGGCGGCGGCAGGACGACCTCGCCGAAACGGGCAAGCAGTGGACCCGCGAGGAGAATGGAAGCTCTGATCTGCCTGGCCAGCCGCGGATCCATGGTGCCGCCTTCAAGGTCGGCTGCGTCGACCCGCACCGTGTTCCCATCGGCCCACTCAACTTGCGCCCCCAGACTTCCCAGGAGTTCCACCAGCGTGCGGACATCTCCGATGTCCGGCACATTCCGCAACACCACCGGCTCCTCTGCGAGCAGTGTGCCCGCCAGGATCGGAAGGGCTGCGTTCTTGTTGCCAGCCGGCCTGAACCGGCCGGAGAGGCGACTTGGGCCCTGGATGCGGAAGTACATTGGAACGACTCCTCGGCTTCGTCATCGCCCGACAGGGCCGAGCGCTCGTACACCCCGACGGCAAGTTAGACGACCGCCTCGCGAAGTGGCAACGTACCTGCCCGGATCGGCTTGACAGGCTTTCTCGCCGCCGTCTATGCTTGCCGGGATCTCGCCGTGCGGCGGCGCGTCTCGGCCCGTACTCACCACCGGGATTCCGAGCGATGAAGCTGTCAGAGTTTGGTCAGCCGGGGCTCGTGGTCGCCGGATGGAGCGCCGGTCGATGTGTTCTTCGTCCTCCTTTCTCCGCCGGATCAGGCGAACCAGCATATGGTCGCTCGCACGCATCGCGCGACCGGCGCGTCACGAGGAGTTCGTCGAAGGGCCGCGCAAGTGCGCGGAAGCGCAGGAGGTGGTCGACCACATCGGCCGGTACGAGCGCGAGTACCTCTAGCTCGTGGCTGAAGACGCGACCTGGGAACCCCTGGCGCAAGCTCGCGACCGGAGGTGGAAGACGAGAGCCGTATGCAGCTTCTGATAGCGGTCATCAATGATATCGATCGTACCGAAGAGATTCTGTCGGGCTTTCTCGAGATCGGGATAACCGGTGCGACCCTGGTCGACTCGGAGGGCATGGGCCGAGTTCTGAGCCACGATATCCCGATCTTCGCCGGCCTGCAGACTCTGATCTCTCGATCCCGGCCGCAGAATCAGACGCTGTTCAGCGTGATCGACGACCCGTCGAAGGTCGACCGGGCGATCGAGCTCATTCAGGAGGTCTGCGGGCGCTTCGACAGCCCTGCCACAGGCATCGTATTCACGATTCCGGTCACGCGGGTGGTCGGGCTCGCCTCGGAGTTGACCGCACCGGAGGGGTGAGGCTCCTTCGGACGGGGTGCTACTGACGCGTCCGTCGTTCCCGGTTGGAACCGCCCGGGGACGGTTCAGGCTCGGTCTGCTCTCGCAGGGAGGTGTGTCCACGCCATGGCGGTATCCGTGTCCCTCGCCTTTTTCGCAGTGGCCGAAGGGCGCGAGTCGCTGGAACGCTTCTTCGCGGGGGGTTGATGGTAAACCAGGTGATCGGCCCGCACGCGTCGAAGCGGATCCTCGTATCACGTGGCAAAATAGAAGCTTCCGAGCCCAGCGCCGGTTAGCCCGGTCCTGGAGCGAGGCCCAACAAGGGGCGTTCGGCCGACAGGGAAGCCGACGTTGTCACTGGCCCGCTTCCTGCAATATCAAGGGTTCGAAGGGCACGTTGTAACGGCAGGCCCCGCTCCGTATCTTTTCGGCAGGCCGGGCAGACACCCTCTCCGTGATCGGGAGGACCCTTGAGCTTTTACGAGATCCTGGTGACCGTCTCGTTGATCCTGTGGATCCTGATCAGCATCGGGTTGATCGTCGCGTTTCTGACGCTCATTCCCAAGCTGATCAAGACACTTCGGAAGATAGACGACGCACACGACCTTTTCGCCGCGAAGACCGTACCGCTCATGGAGCGGGCCGATCAACTGGTCGACCAGGTTAGCCAGATCTCTACCGCTCTCGTTTCGGACGTCGAAGTCGTCGACCGTACGGTCATTCGAGCCGCCGAGTCGGTGGAGCGCATGGTCGAGCTCGCTGAGGAGCGCGTCTCGGAGATCAACGCATTGCTTGAGGTTGCGGTTGAGGAGGCGGAGGAGACCTTCTTCTCCACAGCGGCACTCCTGCGTGCACTGCGCATCGGCCGGGGGAAGAAGAAGCGGCACCGGCTGATGGGCGGGGAACGCAGGCGCTTCGGTTGAGCCGCCGGGCCTTTCTGTGCAGCATCGCACTGGCGTCGGTACTCCTCCTGGTGGTGCCGGATGCAGCTTTCGCCTGGGGCCCTGCGACCCATACGCAGATCGGTCTGGAGGTCCTCCGCTCCCTCAATCTCTTCCCGGCACCCGTCGCCTCGCTGGTCGCCCAGCATCCCATCGATTTCCTGTATGGCAGCCTGGCCGCCGACATTTCCATGGCCAAGAAATACGCCCCCGTGGGCAGGCACTGCCATCACTGGCACGTGGCCCGCGAGGTCTACCGCGTTGCCGGTGACGACTCCCGTCTGCGGTCGGCGATCCTCGGGTACCTTTGTCACCTGGCGGCCGACGTGCTGGCCCACAACTCGTTCGTGCCGCGCATGCTGCTCCTCACCTCATCGACGCGGGCACTGGGACATTCCTACTGGGAACACCGCATGGATTCCGATGTCGGACCGGAGTACTCGAGGCTTGCTCGGTGGATAGTAACGCGTTTCGACCACTCGAGAACCGACGAGCTCTTCCGACGGGTACTCTCCAGCACACTGTTCAGCTTCAGCACGAACCGCCGGATCTTTCGCGGGATGATTCGGATTAGCGGGAACGAGAGCTGGCAGGCCATCTTCGATTCGGTGATAGACAACTCTCGCTGGGATCTCGACCCCACCGAGGTAGCCCGATACCAGCGCCACGGTTTTCAGCTGGTGGGGGACTTCCTCATCCGAGACGTGGAGGCCTACGCCACGGGGCTGGATCCTATCGGGGCGGAGAGTCTGGCCGAAGCCAAGAGGATCCGGCGCCGGGTGATCATGGCCGGCGGGTGGCGCACCACTGAGGCGCTGGCGGCAACGGCGGACCACCACTTTCCTCTGCCCGGGGGAGCGACAGCGCTGTGGGACGCGCGAGGTTATACCACCGGCCTGGCCGGCGAGATACTGGAAAAGGCGCTGGCCCACAGCGGCACCAAGCCGCTGCCGGTGCTGGACGCCGTGCTGGCCTGACGGATCGTCTGCCGGGTTCGCTCTCCGCGGCCTGTCGCT
This sequence comes from Gemmatimonadota bacterium, assembly GCA_039589295.1. Classification (GTDB taxonomy): domain Bacteria; phylum Gemmatimonadota; class Gemmatimonadetes; order Palauibacterales; family Palauibacteraceae; genus JBDGYE01. Next base: position 144,599 of record JBDHHR010000001.1, read on the forward strand.
CGCGGCCAACCTGTAACATTCCGAGCTACACGGGGCGCAAACGGGCGTGCGCTACCATGACCTTCTTGCATCCGAAGCGTCCGAAGTCGATTTCCGCCTTGGTCGACCGACCTGCCCCGCTCACCGAGACGATCTCGCCTTCGCCGAAGCTGGGGTGGATGACCCGCGCCCCGACTTCCAGGTGCAACTGCTCCTGCGAGTCGGAAAAGTCGTAGCGGAGACCGGACGCATCGGATGGAGGCGACTGCCGGCGCCACGCGAACCCGCTCGGCGACGTGCCGGCGCGAGAGGATTCCATAGCGAAACCTTCCTTGTCCACCTCTTCCCGACTCCAGCGCGAGCGCCGCCGCGTGCCGCCCGCTGCCCCAGCGGCGATTCGGTACTCGACCGGTCCCTCTGGCAGCTCAGAGAGAAACGATGAAGGCTGTGCGAGTACCTCGTTACCGTAACGCCAACGACGGTTTGCATGCGTCAGGAATAGCCTCTCCTGCGCGCGGGTGACCCCCACGTAGAACAGCCTGCGTTCCTCCTCCAGCTGGTGGCGGTTGTCCATGGCGCGCGCCAGAGGAAAGAGCCCTTCCTCGAGCCCGGCCACGAACACGACCGGAAACTCGAGCCCCTTCGCGTTGTGGATGGTCATGAGAGTCACGCCGGGGGCACTTTCCTCATAATCATCGATATCGGCTCGCAAGGATGCCGACTGAAGGTAGAGCTCCAGCTCCGACGCTCCATCCCGTCCGTCCTCCACCTCCGCGGGATCGAACGCCGCAGCGGCCGCCAGCAGCTCGGTCAAGTTGGCAATCCGGTCGGCCCCATCATCCTCCCGCTCCAGCGCTGCTACCAGTTGAAAGCAGCGAATGCACTCCCGAATCACCTCCTCGACAGTCGCATTCCGGCCAAGCTGTGCCAGGGAATTGATCCCGTCCGTGAAGTCGACCAGAGCCCGCGCTCCAGCAGGCGGCATGCCGGAGAATTCGGTGGCTCGCTCGGCCCCCTCCAGCAGCGTAACCCCCAGCGCTGCCGCTTCCATCCTGAGGCGGTCCAGGGTCACCCCGCCGACGCCCCGCCTCGGCCACGACACGGCCCTGGTAAAAGCAGCCTCATCCGCCGGGTTCACCGCCAACAGCAGATACGCCAGCACATCCTTGATCTCGCGCCGCTCATAGAACCGAACTCCTCCCACGATGCGATAGGGCATCCGCGCGCGTCGGAGCGCATCCTCGAACGGCCTGGATTGGGCATTCGTACGATAGAGCACCACGCACTGCTCGGGATCGTGACATCCTGCCAGCGTCTCGATTCGGCTCACGACCCACGTCGCCTCAGCCCTCTCGTCGGCCACCTGAACGACCGTCACCCGTTCGCCGGATGGGCGCTCCGTTCTCAACCGCTTCTTCTTCCGGTCGCGGTTGCGTGAGATCACCTCGTTGGCCACATGGAGGATGGAAGGCGTCGAGCGGTAGTTCTGCTCCAAGCGAACGACTTCCGTGCCACGAAAGTCACGTTCGAAGTCGAGGATGTTCCGCAGATCCGCACCGCGCCATCCGTAGATTGACTGGTCGTCGTCCCCGACCACACAGATGTTGCCGTGCCCGCTGGCCAGACGCCGGATCATCCGGTACTGCGCATGGTTGGTGTCCTGGTACTCGTCCACCAGAACGTGGTGAAAACGACCGGCATACCTGTCGCCTACCTCGGTGTCCTCGAGCAGCCGGGTCGTGTGCACCAGCAGGTCATCGAAGTCATACGCGCTCGAGCGGATGAGGATTTTCTCGTAGAGGGGGTATACCTCGGCCACTGCCCGCGAAGCCAGGTCGAAGGCTGCAGCGGCGTACTCCTCGGGACCCACCAGGGCGTTCTTGGCGCTCGAGATGCGGGCACGAAGCGCCCCGGGCGACCAACGCTGGGCGTCGAGCCCCGCTTCCTCCATGGCGTGCTTCAGGGCGCGCAGGGAGTCTTCCTCGTCATAGATGGAAAACGTCGAGCCCCGGGCCAGCCGGTCTCCCTCCCGACGCAGGATCCGGGCGGCAATCGCGTGGAATGTTCCTATCCACAGTCCACGCGGCTCCTCACCCAGGAGTCCGGCTATTCGCTCACCCATCACGCCCGCAGCCTTGTTGGTGAACGTTACGGCCAGGATGCGGCCCGGGCGGACACCTTCCTCATCGATGAGACGGGCGATCCGTGCGGTGAGAACCCTTGTCTTGCCGGAACCCGCCCCCGCAAGGACCAGGAGAGGGCCCTCGGCGTGTTCCACCGCGTGTCGCTGTTCGGGATTAAGAGCGAGACCGCTCAAGCCTCAGCCTCATGGACCGGTAGCTCCAGAGAGAAGCTCGCCCCGCTGGCAGAATGCTCGAGTCTGACGGATCCTCCGTGCATCTCGACGATGATGCGACGGGCCAGCGAGAGGCCGACACCCCACCCCCCCGTCTTGGTCGTCACCCCGACCTCGAACAGCCGCGTCTGCAAGTCCGACGGGATACCCGGACCATCGTCGGCGAAGCGGATGTGGTAGCGCCCCGCGTGCACGCCCGCGAAGGTTACCGAGATGCGCCCTTCACGTCCGGCGAGTGAGTCCAGGGAGTTCTTGAACAGGTTCTCGAACGCCCACTCCAGAAGTGTCTCGTTCCCCAGCACCTTGGGGCAGTCGGTCGGCAGGTCCACATTCAGTTGCACTCTGGCGCCCATCGACGGCAGCCGCGCCTGGAAGTAGTCGGCCAGTCGCTGAATCACCGCGGTGACGTCCACGGGCTGCAAGGCCGGCGGCCGACCGATCAGGTCGAAGCGACGCGAGACCTTGTCCAGCCGCTGCACGTCGTGTTCCATCTCGGCCAGCACGTTGATCCCGTCTTGCGAGAAGGTGCCCACCGGCACCGAGTCTTCCAGGAGTTCCAGCCAGCCTACCAGCGAGCTGAGAGGAGTACCCATCTGGTGAGCCGATTCCCGGGCCATGGACGTCCAGATTCGCTCCCTCTGGCTCTGGGCAGAGGTCCGCAGCATCCAGATCGCGGTGCCCACGACTCCCAGCAGTAGCGCTGCCTGCAACCACGGAATCCACTTGAGACGCCTGAGGAACAGCGGTTCCCCGTAGTGCACCTGAAAGTTCTTGTCCGCATCCACGAGAGGCTGGTTCTCGAGATCGAGCCGGTCCACGTAATCCCGGACCCGCTCCAGGTCCTGTGGGTCGTCGAGGCTTGCCTCGAACGGGAGGTTCCTCACCAGAGCGGGGTTTCCTTCCAGATCGGTCTGAACCACCGGAACGCCCAGGTCGTATAGATCGAAGAGCAGAGCAAGCTCGCCCTCGGGCGTCAGGCCCTCGGGCGAAGCAGCCGCCTGCACGACCTGGAAATAGATGCGGCTGAACAACGCGGCGTCACGCCTCAGCTCCTGCGCTATCTGCCAGGTATAGACGAGGTAGGACAGGAGCACGCCTGAGAACGCGACGATGATGGCCAGCGGTACGAGACGTCGCCTCACTGAACCGCCAGCCGCTCCATGCTCATGTGCTGGCGCAGCGCCCCGGGAATCTCGACGCTCCCATCGGCAGACTGGTTGTTCTCCAGCAGCGCCACGATCGTCCGGGCCAGCGCGACACCGGACCCGTTCAGAGTGTGAGCAAAGACGGGCTTCTCCCCGGCGTTCGATCGATATCGAATGTCTGCCCGCCGCGCCTGGTAGTCGGTGTACGATGAACAGCTCGAAACCTCAAGCCACTTGCCGACCCCGGCCGACCAGACTTCGAGATCGTAGGTGAGGGCGTTGGCGAAGCCCAGGTCGCAGGCCGGCACGACGATCCTACGATAGGGGAGGTCGAGTCGCTCGAGCACCTCCTCCGCATGACGCGTCAGGCGCTCCAACTCCTCTTCAGAGGACTCCTGCCTGGTGAAGCGAACGAGTTCGACCTTGTCGAACTGATGAACGCGCAACAGCCCTCGTGTGTCGCGCCCGGCTGCTCCGGCCTCGCGGCGGAAGCATGGCGTATAGGCGACGTACGCCAGCGGCAGGTCGGCGCCGTCGAGGATCTCCCCCCGGTGGAGGTTCGTCACCGGAACCTCGGCCGTCGGCACCAGAAACAGATCGTCCGGATCCGTTCGGTAGGCGTCGTCTTCGAACTTCGGAAGCTGGCCGGTGTTCGTCAGGCTGACGCGGTTCGTGAGGAACGGCGGGTGGACCTCCACGTAGCCGTGCTCGTCTGCGTGCAGATCGAGCATAAACTGGACCAGCACCCGAGACAGACGGGCACCGGCACCCAGCAGGAGTGGAAAGCCCGAGCCGGCGAGCCGGGCACCTCCCTCCAGATCCAGGATTCCGAGTCGAGATCCAAGGTCCCAGTGCGTGGCGGGCTCGAAGTCGAAGGCCCGTATCTCGCCCCATTCGTGCACGATCTCGAAATCGCCTTCCCCGCCGTCCGGGACCCTGACATGAGGCAGGTTGGGGATTCCGAGCAGCTCGGCCCGCAGCGAACTCTCCACGTCCTGTAGCTCGGCATCCAGCATCCGGATGCTCTCCGCCACACCTTGCATCGAGTCGATGAGCTCCGAGGCGTCCTCGCCGGCTCGCTTGCGCTCTCCCACTTCCCGCGAGACTTCATTCCGTCGGGCCTTCAGCACCTCCACCTCAGCGATTACCTGCCTCCGCCGCTCGTCCAGCCGCAGGGCCGCCGCCAACGCTGCCAGTGAATAGGTGTCCCCGCGCCGCGCCAGGCTGGCCCTGGCCTGTTCCGGATCCGCGCTGAGCGACCTGATATCGAGCATCGTGACGTAGCCTGCGAGACAGCGACTACTCGCCCCCGGGGGTGAGCCGCCGCTTCTCGCAGTTGGGGTTGACCAGATAGCGGAACGTCATCGCCAGATTCGGCAGGTCGATGTCCAGGATCTCCAGCTTGGCGAAGTGGCGGCAGCGCACCGAGCCGAAGGAAGGATCCTTACGGCTCACCACCGCGAGGACGTCACCGACCTGGATCGCAACGGGGGCGTCCCTGACGTACGGTTCCTCCGGTGCCTCGGTGAGCCCTTCGAACGAGAGGCTGCTGAGTGCCAGGCCGGCCTCCGCCTCTTCGTCGATCACGTCACCCCGGGGCCGGAAGACTGGCGTGCCGGATTCGTCGATCTCGAAAAGGAAGTCCCACCCGGAGAACTGATCTGTCCTGATCTCGGCTACGCTTATGAGATCGAACGCCGCGGGCTTCTGAACCGGCCCCATCCGGAAATCGCTGAGCGTAGCCTCCTCCGGCTCGTCCGGGACGGGAATCAGAATCGGCTCGAAGGGATCGCCACAAGCCTGGACCGCCATCAGGAAGGCGAGGGCTGCTGCCACGCCGTGTCTCCCTGCGACTGATCTGGTATGTTTCACTGTCCCGCCGTGCGTTCGAGTCTTGATGTCAGACGAGAATAATAGCAGAGATTCTCCGGAACGCGAGACGCTGATACCTTCATCGCATGAACGAACCGCCAGCCGGCGAGAGCAGGCTGACCTATCCGGCGACATGTCACACGTGAGCCCGGATCGACTGCGCATCGCCGTAGTACTCGCCGGAGGCATCGGCTCCCGCTTCTGGCCGGTCTCGACTCCCGAACGCCCCAAGCAGCTGCTCCCCCTGGGAGGTCCCAGGCCCCTGATTGCCGACGCCGTGGAGCGAGCGACGGCGCTGGTAGGGGCGGACAACGTGCGCATCGTGGCCGGGCAGGAGTTGCTCACTCCTTTCCGCCAGGTCCTTCCCGAGGTCTCCGAGCAGCAATTCATGTTGGAGACCGTCGCCCGAAGCACCGGGCCGGCTCTTACCTGGGCGGCCTGGGAGATCGAGCGCGACAACCCCGGCGCGACCATGATCTCTCTCCATGCCGACCACGTCATTGCTCCCCTCGACGGTCTGCGGGAGACAGTCGGCCGAGCGGCGCGCGCTGCGGAAGAGCGTTGCGCCCTGGTGTGCATCGGTGCGGAGCCCGACCGGCCGGAGACGGGATACGGCTACATAGAGCTGGGTGAGCCGCGCGAGGATCTGGTGTGGACGGCGCGACGTTTCGAGGAGAAACCGGCCCTGGAAACGGCACGGCGCTACTGCGGCTCCGGCCGCCACCTGTGGAACACGGGCATATTCGTGTGGCGAGCGGCCGACCTCCTGACCGCGATCGGCCGCTGGACACCCGAGATCCAGGGCGCGCTTCCGCGACTCGAGGCCGGTGACGTGCCGGCCTTTTTCGCGGAGGTGGAGTCCCTGAGCATAGACGTCGGGGTACTCGAGCGGGCCGATTGCGTGGAGGTCGTGCGCGCTACGTTTGCCTGGGATGATGTCGGTTCGTGGAACGCGCTGTCGCGGACCAGAGAAGCCGACACGGCGGGGAACGTCCTCATCGGCGATACCAACGCAGTCGAGTCGTCCGGGAACGTCGTGTGGGCCGAAGATGGACGGGTGGTTCTCTTCGGCGTGGAAGGGCTGGTGGTCGTGTGCAGCGGTCAGAGGACCCTCGTGACCAGCCGGGAGGCTGCGCCAGACCTCAAGCGCCTGCTGGAGCGCCTCCGGATCGGGGAGGACTGAAGTGGAACTGTACTTGTTCGACGACGGAGTCGCCGACGCCTGGCACCCGTTTTCCCTGACACGGCCGTGCGGCGAACTCCTGTTCGGCGCCATGCTGCTCCGGGAGCGCCTGGAGCGATACGCCGGCAGATCGGCCACCGCCACGCTCACCCGCGACTGGTTGAGCGACTATTCGGAAGCAGGCGCGCCTCCGGCTCTGCCGCGTGGAACGGATCTTTCCGGCCGGGACCGGCTGATCCTGTTAACCCGTGCGGTGCCCGACGCCGACGCACGCTTTCCCGCCGAGCCAGGTCGGCCCAGAGCCATCCGGGTCGGAGAAACAGTCGCCGGGTGCTTCCTGCCGGCCGGTGAGCCCGGTCCGGCCCTGGAGTGGCTACTCAATCCATCCGGCGAGCTCGACGGGATCCCGGACGTGGAAGAGATGCAGTTGTCGGGAGAGCTGCTCCCAGCTCCGTGGGACCTCATCGAACGCAATCCGGCCCGTCTGGCGGCAGACTTGCACGCACCGGGCGAACCGATCCGCTCGGCTTTGCCGGAGGGAGTGCACGTGCTGGGCAGCGGAAGCGTAGTTCTCGTGGAAGGGGTGAGGCTCGAGCCGGGCGTGCTGCTGGACGTTCGCGAGGGAGGTATTCGGCTGGAAGAGGGGGTGGAGGTCAGGACGGGTACGAGGCTGCAAGGACCGTTGTGGGCAGGTCCGGGGAGCCGGCTGTTGGGAGGGTCCTTCGCCGCCGTGGCGGCGGGACCCTGCTGTTATCTGCAAGGAGAGGTCGAAGCCTCGGTGGCGCTTGGGTATGCCAACAAGGCACACGCCGGTTTCCTGGGCCACTCTTATCTCGGCAAGTGGGTGAACCTGGGGGCGCTCACGACCACCAGCGATCTGAAGAACAACTATGGGCCGGTGCGTGCCGGCGGACCAGACGGCGTGTTGGAGACGGGCCTCCTGAAGCTCGGCTGCCTCCTGGGCGATCATGCCAGGACCGCCATCGGGACCCTTCTCAACACGGGAACCGTCGTCGGCGCCGGTACAAACCTGTTTGGCGACGGGCTGCCGCCGAAGTGGGTAGCGCCGTTCAGCTGGGGGTTCGGCGATTCCGCCGGAGTGTACGACAGGGAGCGCTTCCTGGCTGTGGCGGAGAGGGTCATGGCTCGGCGAGATGTCTCCTGCGAGGGAAAGGCGAGAGCGTGGCTCGCCTCGTGCTGGGAGGCTGGAACGACCTCCCCCGACCCGAAGTGAGGTTAGCCACGCTCGGCAGCGGCAGCCGTGGGAACTCCGTTCTGGTGGAGTGCGACGGCACTCGGATTCTTGTCGACGCCGGCTTCAGCGGGGCCGAACTCGCCCGCCGACTCGACCGACTCGAGGTCTCACCGGACAGCATCGAAGCCGTCGTGGTCACACACGAACACCGTGACCACACGAGCGGGCTCGGCGTCGCGGCCCGGCGATGGGGTTGGCCTCTGCATCTCACCGGCCGAACAGCGGCTGCCTGCGCAGAGCTCTTTAGAGGCGGCGAGACGATCCGGCACTGCGAAGGAGAGGTCGCCTTCAGCATCGGGGCGGCGGAGATCCACCCGTTTTCGACCTGCCATGACGCCGCGGACCCGATAGCACTCACTGTCACCGACAGCTCGTCGGGCCTTCGCGCCGGCATCGCCACGGACCTCGGCCGGGCCACAGCGCCCGTGCGTGCCGCCCTGATGGGATGTCACTTTCTCGTCCTCGAGGCGAACCACGATGAGGCTATGCTCCGCGAGAGTCCGTATCCCTGGTCGGTGAAACAGCGAATCGGAGGAAGCCGAGGACACCTTTCGAACCGGCTGGCGGCAGATCTCGTAGCCGAGCTCAGCCACGCCGATCTCGGAGGAATCCTGCTGGCTCACCTGAGCGACGAGTGCAACGATCCTACCCGGGCACACGAAGTGGCACGCCGGTCCCTGGGAAAGAGTGACTACAGGGGCATACTCGCGGTGGCAATGCAAGACGAGCCGTCACGGTTGTTTGACGTTGCACGCCTGGTGCGACGCGCCAGGGACGGCGGACCCCAGCTCAGCCTGTTCGCTCGAGCCTGAACCATTCCGGGTTGGGAGGATCAGCCTCCTACGAGCCGCAGGATGTCGTTGGCGAACGCCAGCAGCATCAGACCGACGACCAGCAGCAGTCCTATTTGCGTGAGCCTCATCCGCTGCTTGATGCTCACGGCCCTGCCACGCACGGCCTCGATACCCAGGAATAGGAGGTGCCCTCCGTCGAGCACCGGGATCGGCAGCAGGTTCAAGACCGCCAGGTTGACACTGATGATGCCCATGAAGTCCAGCAGTGGCCATAGCCCGGCACGGGCGAACTGCCCCGAGAGCTGCCCGATCACGATCGGACCGCCGAGCTCACGCGCCGAGGCCTGCCCTGTCACCATCTGCCAGAGGAACTCCCCGACGGCCCGCACCCACCACCACGTGCGATACCATCCGGCACCAATGGATTCCCCGAGCGAGAGTAGGCGATGACCCTCTTCGCCACCCGGGAATACGACCCCGATCTGACCGACTTCGATCGTGTCCCTTGCGATCTCGTCGTAGTAACGGATCGTCGCCGGCGTCACGTCCAGAATCGTCTCGGAGCCGTCCCGTTCCACCGTTACGCTCAGCTCGACACGCGGCCGTGACGAGAGGTAGTGTCCCACCTCGTCCCGAGTCCGCATCCGCTTTCCGTTCACCGCAACGATCAGATCGCCGGCCTCGAACCCCGCCTGCTCAGCGGGCGTCTGCGGTGTAACCTCCGCGATCAGCGGAACCCATATACCCCTTTTGTGAGCGACGCCGGTGAAGACCACGAAGGCGAATACCACGTTCATCGCCACGCCGGCGCAGATCACCAGGGTACGTGCCCAGATGGGCTTTCGATCGAAGTCGCGCGGAGAGGGCGCACGCTTCGGATCAGAGCGACCTTCGAGCGGAGCTGCCGCCTCCTCATCGGCCATCCCTTCCATCTTCACGTAGCCGCCGAGGGGAATGGCCGAGATGACATACTCTGTCTCGCCCCGCCGAAACCCGAACAACTTCGGACCGAAGCCGATCGAGAACCGCGACACCTCTACATCCACGGCCTTGGCTGCCCAGAAATGGCCCAGCTCGTGAACGAGTATCAGGACTCCCAGCACGACGATTGTTGCGAGTATCGTGACTGTCATACGCTGTTCGTTCGCCCTCTCGAGTCAGGTTGCCGGCTGTATCACCCCCAACCGAAGACCGTGTTCCGCTGCCTCACACGCATCACGCGGCGATCGTGCCCCGTGTCAGATCGCGGGCAGCCGTGTCCGCTCGTCTGATGTCTTCTAGGCTGTCCACCGTCACTCCCTCCGTCCGCTCGAGCACGGTCCGCACGACGCGCGCGATGCCCGGGAAATCGAGCCGCCCCTCCAGGAACGCTCGCACGGCCACCTCGTTCGCCGCGTTGTAGGCAGCCGGCAGGCTGCCACCGGCGCGTCCCGCCTCCACCCCGAGCTCGAACATCGGAAAGTCGCTGCGGCGCAACGGCTCGAAGTGCAGCGGACTCGCCGTGACCGGGTCGAACGGCCGGAACGTGTTCTCCAGTCTCTCCGGACTGGAGAGCGCATACAGGATCGGTACCTCCATGGTAGGATAGCCTAGCTGGGCTATCGTCGATCCGTCGCGGAATTCAACCAGGGAGTGGACGATGGACGCCGGGTGTACCACCACCTCGATCCGGTCGTACTCGACCCCGAACAGCAGATGGGCCTCTACCACCTCCAGCGCCTTGTTCGCCAGAGTGGCCGAGTCGATGGTGATCTTGTCACCCATGCTCCACGTGGGATGGGCCAACGCGTCCTCCGGCCGCACCTCGGGAAAGCGGCCTGCCGCCAACTCCCTGAACGGTCCCCCGGAGGCGGTGAGGATAATGCGGCTCACCTCGTGCGCAGGTCGCTCCCGGATGCACTGTATGATCGCGCTGTGTTCGCTGTCCACCGGTATCAGCTCACCTTCGCCGCCGTGCCAGGCACGGAGCACCAGGTCACCACCGACGACCAGGGACTCCTTGTTGGCCAGGGCGAGACGCTTTCCCGCTTCCAGCGCTCTGATGGTGGACTCGAGACCGGCAAAGCCCACCAGACCGTTTACGACTATGCTCACCTCCGGTGCGGCAGCGGCCGCGGCGAGGGCTTCCCGACCCGTCCGCCACTCACCCTGCCACACCGGATCGAAGCCACCGTCAGGAGGCTCGGCCAGTACCACGAAGTCAGGATCGATTTCGGTGGCCAGGTGATCCAATTCCTCCAGCCGGCGCCGCGCGGTCAGGCACACGACCCTGAAGCGCTCCGGGTGCCGACGTATTACGGCCAGGGTAGACCGGCCTATGGAGCCGGTGGCTCCGAGGATGGCGACACCCCTCGCCTCCATTCTCAGATCACCGCGCTGAGGAAGAAGTAAGCCACGGGAATAGACCACAGCAGCGAGTCCATTCGGTCCAGCAGCCCGCCGTGGCCAGGAAGCAGGTTCGACGAGTCCTTCACCCCGCACTCCCGCTTCAGTCCGGATTCGACCAGGTCCCCTGCGATCGCCGCGCCCGAGACCAGAAGGCCCAGCAGCACCAGCCACCACAGGCCTATTTGGCCACCCAGATCGGGTAGTATCCAGGCCGCGTACACGAGAACACCCACAGGTCCGGCGATCAGGCAGGAGATCGCGCCTTCGACTGTCTTGTTGGGGCTGATCGCCGGCGCAAGCTTTCGGCTCCCGAAGACCTTCCCGCCGAAGTAGGCCGCGGTGTCTGCCAGCCAGGTCACGGCCACCGGAAGAAAGAACAGCAGCGTCCCCTGCAACTCACGCAGCTCGGGGGGTCCCACAGGCTCCCGGAGTGCGACGCCGAAGCTCAGCAGCCCTCCTACATAGAGACCGGCCACGGCGGTAAGCGCGCCCGTCTGGAAGGGTCGCTGCGATGGCCGGAAGCGCAGGGTAGCAGCCCCCGATATGGCCAGCAGTGCTATGATGGCTATGATCCAGGTGCCTTCCCACCCGATGAGGACCGCCGAAGGGAGGGAGGCCGCGAACAGTATCGCGGGTACCGGCAGGAAGTTCCGGCCGCTGAGCACCAGCATGCGACCGATCTCCCAGGCAGCAACCCCGGCAAGCACCCCCAGACCGAGTGCGAACGGCAGCCCTCCGAGCAACGTCACGGCCACGCACAGAGGGATTCCGACGGCCGCGACGCCGATCCGCCGACCCAGGTCAGAGGCCATGCCTTACCCTCAAGCGGTCACCCGCCCGAATCGGCGCTCCCGTCGCTGATAATCCAGGATCGCTTCGAACAGATCAGCCTTACCGAAATCGGGCCACAGCACCGGCGAAACGTGGATTTCCGCGTAGGCTATCTGCCACAGGAGAAAGTTGGAGACCCGGAGCTCGCCAGACGTCCGGATGAGAAGATCGGGATCAGGCCGGCCAGCGGTGAACAGCCCTGCGGCGAACGACTCCTCGGTCACTTCGCCCGGCGCCAGCTTCCCCTGCATCGCCAGATCGACCAGCCTCCGAGCGGCATGAACGATCTCGTCTCGTGCCCCATAACTAATTGCCAGGTTGAGACTCAGCTTGTCACCCGTGCTGGTCGTCGCCTGCAGGTCTGCGACTGCCTGACGGGCCCCCGCCGAAAGTCGGTCGACGTCGCCGAACACCGTCACTCGGACCGAACGCTCCGCCAGCTCTTCCTTCTCCCTCTGCACGTATTCGCTCAGGAGCGCCATGAGGGCCGCCACCTCTTCCTCGGGACGCTCCCAGTTCTCCTTGGAGAACGCGAAGAGCGTAAGATGCTCGACTCCGACCTCGAGGCAGCCCTCGACCACGCGACGGACCGCCTTCATCCCCTCACGATGCCCCATCCAGCGGGGGAAATTCCGTTCCTCGGCCCAGCGGCCGTTCCCGTCCATGATGACGGCCACGTGGCCGGGAACCCGACCCTCCTCCCGGATTCGTGCCAGCAAACTCCCTTCAGTCGACTGCTCGCGCGTCATTCCAAGTCCTCCCGGCCGCGCTCGCCATCGGTGATACTGTCTGCCAGCCGTCGTAGCTGAGTCTCCCCCCCCATGAAACTGTAGGCCTCGTAACCGGCCGCCTGCATTCGCTCGGCAATCCGGGCACTCTTCAGCCCCTGCGAGCAGTACAGCACGTAGCGGACCTCCCTGTCCAGAGTTCCGAATTCCCGCGCCAGTTCTTCCGATTCCCGGTGCACGGCCCCGGGCCAGTGCCACTGACGGTACGCCTTCGGCCCGCGCGTGTCTATGACGACCGCTTGGTCCGGAATGCGCTCAGTGAAGACTGCGTCACCAGCCACCTCGGCCGCGTCGACAGACCGCAGATCCAGTACCTCACGCGCCGCCACGGCCCCCGTCAGGAGACCCGGATCCAACAGCGCGTCCTCACGCCCGACCAGCTCGGGCGCTGCCGCCGTGGCCGGCTTGCCGGAGCCTAGGGAGCAGTACTCGCGGACCCGGGCGCACATAGCGTACGTCCCTATGTCTCTGGAGCGGGCTATGATCTCCTCCTTGTCCATGCCCACGAGCGGCCGCAGCACTGGCAGATCGATGGCGTCATCGATGGCCCGGAGATTAGTCAGTGTCTGGGAGGAAACCTGGCCTACGGCTTCACCCGTCACGACGGCATCCGCGTCCACGGTCTCCGCCACCAGACCCCCTGCCCGGTACATCTGACGCTTCAGAACGAGCTGGTGCAGCGACGGCCGGGTCGCTTCCCTCAGCTGGCCCACTACGGCCTCGAAATCCACCACGTGTAGACGTGGCTGGGTGCCGTAGCTCCAGCGGTCGGCCAGGAACTTGGCCACCTCGACAACCAGCCGCTTGTAAGCCTCACCACCGAGGTTGCAGAAGACATAGTCCAGCCCAACTCCGCGCTTCAGCAGCATCCACGATGCCACCGCCGAATCGAAGCCCCCCGACAGTAGAGCCACCGCGTTACCTTCCGCGCCGAGCGGCAGCCCGCCGGCCCCCCGCACCCGGTCCGCGTAGAACAACGCTGTCTCGTCTCGCACTTCCACGTAGACCGAGACTTCGGGATCTTCGAGGTCCACTTCAGCGTCTTCGTTGAGCGCGCCGCCGAGCTCAATCATGACATCCCTCGATGTGAAGTCGTGTGTGCCGGTGCGGCGTGAGCGCACGGCGTATCTACGCCCCTTCACACTCTGGGAGTACAGCCTGAAACCCGTTCTGATGATCTCGGACAGCCTCGCCTCACACGAACCGTCCAGCGTAGAGAACGAGCTGACTCCGAACACGCGCTGTAGCGGAGGTGAGTCGCCGGTGCCGGATTCAAGATACAGACGACTCCATTCGTCCCGGATCCTGCAGGCACGGCCCTCACTGAGACAGGCGTCGCGGAGATTCCTGGCAAGGATGCGTTGAAACCGCGCGCGTGTACGCCGCCCTTTAGTAGAGATCTCGCCGGTCAGGCGAAGCATCACCTGTTTCCGCTGCGAGCTCGGGCCTGCCGGTGGGGTAGGATCAGCCATCATTTCAGCATACGACAAGACCCGCCTCCGCGTCGAACACGGCGCGCGAGGCGGGAATGAAGGACCCCCCTTGTTGTCGTCCCCCGACGGGAGATTTAGGAGTCGGGTCGATTACTGCGAACGCGGGCCGCGATCAGCGCGGTGATGATTCCAACCACGGGAATCGCACAGATGACTCCGATGAGAATGAAACTGTTCGAGCCGTCCAGCACTGCTGCTCCCTCCTGCTTCATGGCCGACCGCGGCCTACTGCAGGCGCCCCATCGACCGGTGGCAGATATGCGGCGACCTCTTGCACCGGCTGCCGGAGAAGCTAGTCCGATTGCAGGCCGCACGGCAAGGAAGCGCCCCTCGTCGAAGAGCTGTCCGGTTCCGCTACACAGGATCCCACCACCGGACGATAGCCGACCTATAAAACACTGACGGTGATCACACCTAACCGTATATTTTATAGTTCGTTACGGTATACCGAGTGCGATGGCACGACCGTTGCTCTTCTCTCGGGCAGGATCGTATTGCGCGCCGGTGTTCGGCGCGGCTGGGCTGGGGGATGACGCTAGCAACGGGACCGAACCATGTTTTATGGTGTGGAGCGGAAAGGGTTCGATGGGCTGAAGGCCGTGCTCTCGGTCGCGGCGATCGCTGCCGGGCTGCTGCTGTCCAACATGGCCCGACCGGACTTCGTGGCCACCGGCGATGGATCGACCGACATAGTCGGACTGTGGAGGTGGGTGGTCGAGTCACCCGGCGAGAATGAAGGTGCGGCGGACGTACAGCTGTTCGAGATACAACGGGACTTCGACGGCCGGCTGACCGCCAGAATGCTGAGCCGCGATCGCGCGAACCGTCACGCCGACACGCGGGTCTCCTACGACGAGGGACAGGTGTGCGTTGTGGCCGGGGACGGCACGTCTTTCAAGGGGCAGGTCAGTGACGACGGCTCCAGGATCGAGGGCGTCATTCGCTACCAGGGGAGCCATTCGGCCGCCCAGCTGCGAAGAGTCGACCGCAGGAAGCTCCGCGCCGCTGAGCGTAGAACGTACGCCACGTGACGCGCGGGCGGACCAACCGCCCGCCAGGCCTTTCTATCCTGTTTGCGAGGCCGGGCCTGCAACCCGGCCTCTTCGTGGTCTTTTCCGGATGGGACCCCTGAGCATCAGCAGGACCGCCAGGACCACGATGAACAGCAACGGCTCTCGCGTATCGGCCTTCACCTTCCACAGGTAGTGCAGCGACCCGAGGCCGGCCGCGACGTAAAGGAAACGGTGCAGCTTCCGCCAGCGTCTTCCCAGCTTGCGGATCCAGCCGCGCGTGGAGGTGACGGCCAGCGCGAGCAGTATCAACCAGGCGACGAAGCCGACGGTGATGAATGGACGTTCGATCACATCCTCCACGATGTACTCGAAGGCGAAGAACTGATCGAGCACCACGTAAGTCAGGAAATGGAGCGTGGCATAGAAGAAGGCGAAGAGGCCCACAAGCCGGCGAAACCGGATGACCCTATTGATACCCGTGATGCGTCGTACAGGCGTCACCGCCAGCGTGAGCGTGAGCAGAAAAAGCGCCCACCAACCCGTGGCTAGAGCCAGCTCTTCGATCGGGTTCGCACCCAGGTCCCGCCGGGCCGCGCGCCACGCCAGCCACGCGGCGGGTGTCAGGGCGGCAATCCACACTCCGGCCTTGGCCGCTGCAATCCGGCGACCCGAAGCCGGCGAAGCGCGGCGGCCGTCCTCCCCGGAGCGCGACATCAGAACCAGCGGCCCAGGTCCATCCCCGCGTACAGGTGTCCCACCTGTTCCTCGTATCCGTTGAACATCAGAGTCCTCCGCCTGCGGAATTCCCCCAGACGGCGCTCACGAGCCTGGCTCCAGCGGGGATGGTCCACCTCCGGGTTCACGTTGGCGAAGAACCCGTACTCGCGCGGCGCCGATGCGGCCCAGGTGGTCACGGGCATCTCTTCCACGAGCCGGATCCGAACGATCGACTTGATGCTCTTGAAGCCGTACTTCCAAGGCACCACAAGCCTTATCGGCGCACCGTTCTGTGTCGGTAGATCCCGTCCGTAGACTCTGGTCGCGAGCAGGGCCAGCGGGTGTAGCGCCTCGTCGAGCCGCAGACCCTCCACATAGGGCCAATCGAGGATCCGCCGACGCTGTCCCGGCATCTGCTCCGGATCGTAGAGCGTGGTGAACTCGACATACTTCGCCCGGCTCGTCGGCTGGACGCGTCGGATCAGATCGGCCAGTTGGAGACCGCTCCAGGGAACCACCATCGACCAGGCCTCCACGCACCGCAGGCGGTATACCCGATCGACCAGCTTGTGCGGTGCGACGAAGTCCTCGATGTCGTAGACGGCGGGCTTCGCCACACGACCTTCTACGGCTATGGACCAGGGTCGCGTTCGGAGGGTGTGGGCTTTCCGCGCCGGATCATCCTTACCCGTCCCGAACTCGTAGAAGTTGTTGTAGCCGGTTACATCTCCGAACGGGGTGAGGGTCTCTCCCAGCTCCGACCGAACCCCTATCCAGTCGCGTTCCTGCGGTCCGCTTCCCTCCCCCGACGGGTCCGGCGATCGCATGCCGCGCTCCGTCTCCTCGCCCGGAAGCATGTCGCAGGAGGCTAGAAGAGCCGGCGTGACAGCCGCCGCCACAGCCAGTTTTGCCGTGCGGCCGATGAAGTGTCGTCGGTTCAGATACACCCTGTACGGAGTGATCTCGGAGGAACGTATGTCGCAGGGCCGTCGAATCAGCATTGCCTTTCCCGGTCAGCTGTACCCTGAAGGTTTTCGCTACTCTAAACGCCGCTGACCACGGAAAGATCCACGGCTCCTGTGGGCCGGCGGGTGAGTCTGATGGGCCGGCGCTCGAAGAGGAAGAAACAGTCGTGGAGCGAAGGGAAGATCCTACCGACAGTCTCTGAGCTTGCGTCGGCACGGGGCGGCAGTGACAGGACCTTGGGCTTACCTGGATGGCAGGGGCGGGATTTGAACCCGCGACCTAGGGCTTATGAGTCCCCCGCTCTGACCAGACTGAGCTACCCTGCCCTGGGACGAAAAAATCGGCCGGAGCGCTTTCTCCGGCCAGACGCGCTTTCCGACCGCCAATTCAAGTAGCCGGGGTATTCGAACCCGCGACCTTCGGGTTATGAGCCCGACGAGCTACCAGACTGCTCCACCCCGCATCGCGTTCGCCAACGTACCGATACCCACTTCATTGGTCAAGTTCCGAATCGCGCTCCGGGCGGGCGTTCTCGGCTTCTTCATCCTCCCCGTCGACCTCGCGGAACCGGACCAGTACCTCGCCGTCTCGGATGAGGCCGTACTCCTCCCGGGCGGTGCGCTCGATGGCCATGGGATCGGAGGCCAGGCTGTCGCCCCTCTGAGCCAGGGAGTCCGTCCTGGAGATGAGCGAGTCGATCCGCTGCACCGCTTCCAGCCGCTGCTTCTTGAGAGCGCGCAAGTCGAATACGCTGTACACGCCCCCGAAGACCAGATAATAGGCGGCACCCGCCAGGAGCGTCAGGAGCATCGCCCGAAAGGCATAGCGCCAGAGTCTCTCACGCATAAGCGCCCGAGCCGGGATACAAGGCGCGCGAACCGAGCTCCTCCTCTATCCGCAGCAACCGGTTGTACTTGGCCACCCGCTCCGAACGGCACGCCGAACCCGTCTTGATCTGACCTGCCTGGGTGGCCACCGCCAGGTCGGCGATGAACGTATCCTCCGTCTCTCCAGAACGGTGAGAGATGACCGCACTGTAGCCGGCCTCGGCTCCCAGCGAGATGGCGTCCAGTGTCTCGGACACTGTTCCGATCTGGTTCAGCTTGATGAGGATGGAGTTGGCAACGTCCGAATCGATCCCGCGCTGGAGGCGCTTCACGTTGGTCACGAACACATCGTCCCCGACCAGTTGAACGCGACCGCCCAGCTCCCGGGTCAGGGCGGCCCAGCCGGTCCAGTCGTCCTCGCCGAGGCCGTCCTCGATGGAGACGATGGGGTAACGCTCGATCCACCGCGCGTACATCGCCACGAGATCGTCCGCGCTCTTCGCGCCCCTCTCACCCTCACTCTCGAAGATGTACGTGCCGCTGGCGGGATCCAGCATCTCCGTGGCTGCGCAGTCGATAGCCAGCGCGACATCTTCGCCCGGCGCATACCCGGCATCCTCTATGGCGGCGAGAATGAGGTCCAGCGCTTCCTGATTTGACGCCAGGTTGGGAGCCACACCTCCTTCATCGCCGACGGCCACGGTGTGACCGGCTGCCGCGAGTCGTCTGCGTAGGGCGTGAAAGACCTCCGTCCCGGCGCGAAGTCCTTCGCTGAAACATTGCGCGCCGATCGGAACAACCATGAACTCCTGAATATCTACGTTGTTGTCGGCATGCACTCCGCCGTTGAGGATATTCATGAGGGGAAGCGGGAGGGTCCGGCTCTCGACGCTTCCTATATGGCGGTAAAGCGGAACGCCAAGGTGTGCCGCCGCCGCTCTGGCGGTCGCCATCGACGCGGCGAGAATGGCGTTCGCTCCGAGCCGGCTCTTGTTGGCCGTGCCGTCCAGGGCGGCGAGGCGGTGGTCGATCCCGGCCTGATCCGTCGCCTGAGCGCCGATCAGCTCGCCCCGTATTTCTCCGTTTACGTTTGCCACCGCCTTGCGGACGCCCTTGCCTCCGTACCGCCCGGGATCGGCGTCCCGCAGCTCCACCGCCTCGTACTGCCCCGTCGACGCGCCGCTCGGAACGGCGGCCCGACCGACGGCGCCGCTCTCCAGCTGAACCTCCGCTTCCACGGTCGGGTTGCCACGCGAGTCGAGCACCTCGCGGGCGTGGACTTTCTGTATGGCGGACATGCCTCGCTTCCGGATCGTAGTACAGTCTTCCTTCGCCGTCTCGGATTCCCCAAATTGGTTTCGAGCAGCGGAGGAAACAATAGCGCGGCTGAGCGCCGCCGGCTCGCGTGGAACCCGCATCGAGCGCGGAGCTCGGCCCGGCCCGTGTGCTCCTTATACTCGAAATCAGGACGGAGATCATGCTGCAAAAGCTCATGCAACAGGCCGGCGTGTTCGGCCTCGGACTTGTCGCCCTGGTCGTGGTCCTGCTGCTGTTCTTCGGATTCAACAGGGTGGATGAGTTCGAGGTCGGGGTGCGCCGCAACCCGGTCACGGGTTCCGTGAGCCCCAGTCCCTACCGCCAGGGCCTGTACCACTCGATCCTTCGCTCGTGGACGAACTAATTCGACGCGGGAGATTCAGTATCCGCGGGAAGGCGGGTCGGAGAGGCTTTCCGCTCTCACCTCAGACCAGCTGCAGATCGGCGTGGACGCGGCCTTCCGATATCGCATCAACCCCGACTCGGTGGTCGGGCTGTATCTGACAATCGGGGCTTCGAATCAGATTCATGCCTTCGTCTACAACACCTATCGTTCGAGCGTGCGGGACGCCATCGCTGAGGTGGCGGCGGCCAACATTCTTTCCAGCGACCGCGCCACCATCGGCGATCGGATCGAAATCCTCATGTCCGAGCAGCTCAACCCGCGCGGGATTGTGGTGACGGACTTCTTCGTCCGCGAGATCCAGCCCCCGGAGACGATTCGGCTGGCCATCGAGGAGAAGCTGGCGCGCGAGCAGCAGGTGCAGGCGGAGGGCTTCCAGACCCAGGTTGTGGCGGAGCAGGCGAACCAGAAACGAGCCGAGGCGGAAGGGATCCGGGATGCCCAGGACGTCATCGCGGCCAGTCTCACGGGAACCGAGGGTCAGCGGTATCTGTACTGGCGGTATCTGGAGGTGTTGAGCGAAGTCGCCGGCGGTACGAACAACCTGGTCATCGCGCCAACCGAGGGCGGTGTACCCGTATTTTTCACCCCCGATCGGCAGTAGCGCCTCCGGGCGTCGCGAGCATCTCGCGGATGGTGCCGCGCACCGCCGATAGCACTTCGTCCCGGTCCGCGGCCGTCCTTCCTTCGGTGGGGAGGGCGGCCGCCACTCTCAGGTTCATGTTGCCGCGGCGAACGCACCCTCCCGAAATGACCCTATACCCGCCCTCGACAGCCACCGGAACGATGGGTACCTGCGTCTCTATAGCGAGAACGAACGTTCCCTTCTTGAACTCCCTCAGCTGACCGTCGCGGGAGCGGGTGCCCTCTGGAAACAGTCCAAGCGAGAGATTCTCCCGCTCCATGCGCTCGCCGGCCTTCCGCATGGCCCGGGATGCGCCTCGGCGGTCCTGGCGGTCGATTAACACGTGACCGGCCGCTCGCATGGCCTGCGCCAGCACAGGGATCCGTCCCAGCTCCTTCTTGGCCACGAAGCGAATGGAAACCGGCAGGCAGGCCAGCATGGCGAAGATGTCGAAGAACGACTGGTGATTCGAGACGAATATCTGTGGGCCGTCGCGGCGCACGTTGTCCCGACCGTAGACTGCCACCCGCACGCCGGCTGCCCAAAGCAGGGATCGGGACCAGTTGCGGTGCACCCAGTCGTGCAGTCCCGCCGGCGCGTGCACCAGGCCGCCCACGATGGAGACCAGCGAGAAGAACGTCGTCGACGGCACGGTGACGACCCAGAAGAAAGAGCTGCGCAGCATCCTCACGTGCCACCGGCGAAATGGTCGAAGCCCCTGGCCGGGGCCTGCCGCTCCGTTCCGTCGCTCGCCAGCCACACCACCCGGCGTCCCTTGGTCACGCTGCCGATGCGGGTCAGACGAACATCGAACTCACGCTCGAAAGCAGCGGCCTGTGGCGCCACCGTTCCCGGCCGAGCGGCCATGAGGAGCTCATAGTCTTCGCCGCCCGCCGCCGCCAGGCCTATCGCCGCCTCGACATCCGAGTACCCCTCGAGCACCTCATGAAGCGGCACGGCTACGGCTTCCAGCTCCAGGCCGACTCCGGACGCGGCGGCAACATGCTGCGCGTCAGCCGCCAGTCCGTCCGACAGGTCGATCAGAGAACCGAGTTCCGCTCTTTCGGACAGCCATAGGGCCTCGGCGATCCGGGGCACCGGCCTCTCGAAGGCTCTGCGCGCCCGGGGGTCCGGCTCGAGCCCGGAATCCCACGCGGTGACTGCCGCCCGCGGCCCCCCCAGAGCCCCGGTGACCCACAGTTCGTCCCCGATCAGCGCCCGGCCACGGCCCACCGGCGTCACGGCCGCCCCTACCGCCACGACGTCGATCACCGCGGGCCCCGGCGAGCGAGATACGTCGCCGCCCAGCAGGCCGGCTCCGACGCCTCGCAGGCACTCTCCTACCCCGAGGGCGAGTTCCTGACAGACCCTGTCGTCGATCTCCGGGGCCACCGCAAGCGAAAAGAGAACCCCTAGAGGCCGGGCGGCCATGGCCGCCAGGTCGCTGAGGGCGGCGGCGGTGGCCCGGTAACCGATGGACTCCCAGGTCAGCCAGGCGCGCCGGAAGTGAACTTCCTCTATGGAGAGATCCGAGCTCAGAACCAGCGACTCGCCGCGTGCCGGACACACCAGCGCTCCGTCGTCCCCGGGCGCCAGGGGCGCCGTTCCGGGCGGCATTGGCGCATCGACCGCACGCACGAAGGCCTCGATGCGCTCGAACTCGGCCCCGCTGCGCATCCGGATCAGCCTCACGTCACCTCCTCGGCGTCGCGCTCCGTCTTCAGAGTTCCGTCTTCAGCCACAGCGCCCCGGCCGGCGTGGCCAGCCAGGCACTCCGCCTGCCAAGCGGCAGGATCCCCACCACCCCCCGTGCGCCGAAGCGATCCAGAGGAAGGTCGCCAGCCGCGAAGGAGTACCGCCGAACCGCGCTCTCCACCATGTCCCAGACGACCAGTCCCTCCGGACTTCCTACCCACATCACGCCCTCCCGGACCGCCAGCGCGGTGACCGGGCCACCGACGGGACCCACCGCATCTACGCGTCGCCACCTCTCTCCAGGTGCACCACGCCACACCTCCCGGCCCAGCCCCGCGAACACGGTGTCTCCCAAGGCGACCAACGCCCCGACCGGGCGGCGGAGAGCCTCTGGGCCCGCGACGTCCGACAGATCCAGCGCCTGGCCATCGTCTCCGACGAGCAGGCTGTAGAGGCCATTCCCTGTGCCAATCCACAGGCGGTCGGGGGCTGCAAGCAGAGAGAGGATCCGTCTGGAGGCCAGCAGGGTCGACGTCAGCGTGACATCTGTGCCCGTCAGGCGCAGCAGCCCGCGGGCCGTACCAGCCCATACGCCACTTCCGTCTCCTTCCGCGCCGGCGTCAGAGGCCAGCGACAGAACGGGGAGCACCGCACCCGGCAACGTCCGGGCGGGCTGCCACTCCCCGCTCTCGATCCGGTAGCGATACAGTCCACCTTCCCCGCCGGCCCAGACGAACGAGCCGCCTACCAACAGGGCTCGCAGACCTGCTCCCGGCACGGTGCGTGAAGAATCGGCGTCCCAAACCTCCCAGCGCTGCAGCTCCCGGTCTACGCGCGCGACTCCGAAGCGGCCGGCCAAGGCACCGCGTGGGGCGAACCACAGGCCGTCCTGCCCCGCTGCGACCGCAGCGGCACCATCGCCGAGGATCCCGTAGGACAGGGGTTCCCAGTCCCGAGCCGGCAGGTCGTAGAGAATGAGAAAGCCGGAGTCCGTGCCCACCCAGTAGTGCATCGGACGGCTGGCGGGCATCACATCCGTGATACGAAGAGCGCGGTGTCCGAATCTTCTGGCGAGAAGCGGCACGATGTCTCGGAATGCCGGCTCCTCGATAATCTCCCGCCGTCTCCGGAGGTCCGGATTCCTGTCCACCGCCGCCGCCACCTGTCTCTCGTCCGCGCGGCTGACCGCGCGGCTGAACGTGTCGACCCTCCACCATGTTCCGCGCATCTGAGCGAACAGTTCGCCTGACGACCCTACCGCGGGCAGTAGTGATGTGACCCTCGCGGCAACCGAGAACCGGTCCACGAACCGTCGCGAGAAGATGTCCACCTGGACGAGCGATCGCTCCGCGGCGAGCCACAGTGTCCCGTCCCGGGGATCCCGGGTCATCGCGGTGACCGGTGACTCCGGGTAGCCGTCCTCCAGGGTGAGTGGCAACTCGAAGCGCTCGAACGCGTCATCGTAGATAATCAAGCCGCCGCGCGTGGCGGCGAATAGGCGGTTGGGACCGCGAGCCAGGGCGGTTACCTCGCTGACATCGGAAATGAGAACTCGATCGTCGGCCCGCCACCGCTCGGAAGGAAGCTGGGCCGTGGCTGGCGCGGGCAGCGCCGGAAGCACGCCCAACAGTCCGATGAGACGGAACAGCGTCAAGCCGCCGGAACCGGGGAAGGTGAGGCAGTCTGGTACGAAGCGAATATTACTGGTCCTTCGACGGAGGTTCCGAGCTCAGAGACCAGCGAGCGCACCCAAGGCAGGCGGTCCGGAACGTCAGCCGCCACGTGGCCCACGGGTTCTGCAGATGTCTCGGCGGCCAGACCGGACACGAAGAGAGCGGCGGACGCTGCGTCGGCCGATGCCATCCCGCCTCCCAGGTATGCCCCCAGGAGGCCGGTGAGAACGTCACCCGTGCCTCCAGCGGCCAGCGCAGGGCCACCTACGGTCGCGACCCTCAGCGGCGCTTCCGCCTCTGCCACCAGGGACGGCACTCCCTTCAGCGTGACCACACATCCGAGGAGTTCTGCCGTCTCGCGGGCGATAGCAGGAGGGTCCGCGACGACGTCCGACAGGGGCCGGTCCAGCACACGCGCCAGCTCTCCCGGATGCGGCGTGACGACGTCGTTCGGGGCGAGCAGCCCGGTCAGTTCCTCCAGTCGCCCGGCCCATACGCTGAGACCGTCCGCGTCCACCACCGCCGGACGGGACTCCCGCGTGGCTAGAACACGGCGGACGAGTCCGTACCGCGCTTCAGCACGTCCC
The DNA here is from genome assembly GCA_039589295.1 of Gemmatimonadota bacterium. Taxonomy (GTDB): domain Bacteria; phylum Gemmatimonadota; class Gemmatimonadetes; order Palauibacterales; family Palauibacteraceae; genus JBDGYE01. The sequence goes on from JBDHHR010000001.1 coordinate 168,506, forward strand.
AGCCCGGGGCCCACTGCCACGGCGCCGGCCCACCGCACCGCCTCATCGACAGCCTCTCCATCGGCCCACGAAACGAAGATCGCTCCCGGAACCGCTTCCTGGAGGATCTCCCGGTTCGCCGGATCGCTGACAACCTTGAGGATGCCTATTCCTCCCCTCAGCGCCGCCCGGGCTGCCAGCACCGCCGCACCCGCCATGCCTTCCTGGCCCGCTACCAGGGTCAGGTATCCGGCCCGCCCCTTGTGGGCGTCCGGAGCCCGCGGCACGAGCATGCGCGCCACCCAGCGGCCGGTTATCGCCCGTGCTGCCATGGGGACCGCCGGCGGTGGAAAACCGATCTCCACCGCTTCGATGTCACCGCAGTACTCGCGGGCCGGGTGACGAAGAAGACCCAGCTTGGGCCAGCCGAGGCACACCGTGAGGGCGGCCCTGACACAAGCTCCCTCGACCGCACCGGTGGTGAAGTTCGCCCCACTCGGGCCGTCTACGGCCGCAATGGGAATCCCCATCTCGTTGAGGCGATCGATCAGAAGGGCCTGCTGCTCGCGCGGAGCGCCGGTCAGGCCTGTACCGAGGAGTCCGTCGACCAGGACCGTGGCTCCGGCCGTTGCTGCGGGCAGTCGCTCCACCGGCTGTAGATCCAGAGGCCAGCCAGACAGCACGTCTGGCTCGGGAGCGTCGCTGCCCGCTCGGAATGCGGCCACTTCACGCCCCCAAGCGGAAAGGGTCCGTGCAGCTACGAGCGTGTCGGCTCCGTTGTGCCCGCTGCCGGCCACTGCCAGGACCCGACCGTCGGGCCATCGGGCTTGCAGGCGGCGCGCGACTTCCCGACCCGCCGCCTCGATCAGCGTTCGCTCGGTGGTCGCGCCGCTGGCTACCGCCTCAGCGTCGAGCGACGCCATCTCGGCGGCCGTGGGCAGCAAGACGGTCTCGGCGCCCGCTCGCCAACCGCCTCCGCGATCTCTCTCTCCGGCGCCTACAGCTCTTTCGAGCGGCATAGGACAGGGTCCTCGCCGCGCCACCCCCGCCCGATGCACCGACGCGCCCGGCGGGAGTGTTGCGGGCTACTTGTAGGATTGGCCGATGTTTCGGCCGAAGCTGATCTCGCCGTTGTCGATCCTGATGTTGAAGCCGCACTCGGGACTCGAGCACACCCAGGCCTTGAATCGGATCGGCGCCCCATCGCGTCCGTAATCCGACAAGGGCAGCAGCAGCCCGACGTCACACTTCAGGCACTTCGGATACTGCGCAGCGTTCTCCACGCTCTACACCCCCTCCCAACGGAAAGCAGTCCCAGGCGGCAGCCCGAAAACGGAACGGCCTCAAGGGACATCCGGATCCCAGCGATTCCCCGCGGAATCCGGGATGCGTCCTTCTCAGCGTCCCCAGGGATACTCGAGTTCAAACGCTTGTTCGAACGAATACAGATCCTCGAAGTCCTCCCTACTGTCACTCTCCTGCTTCGTTAGCACGCCGTGATCCACCAGCAGAAAGACAATCTCACCAACGTCTTGAGTCGAGTGAACGCCCCAGTGCCCGAGCACGGTTCGAGCCAGGGGTCCGAAGCATCCGAGCGCCAGCTCGCGGACTGCATCTGCCAGCTCGGCGCCCGTGATATGGCGAGGTCTCTCCAGCTCTCCAAGACGCCGGTGCAGCGCTCCCAGGACGAACAGATAGGCCTCCGAAGCGAAGCGCGGGTTCCGCCTTCGAAGCTGATCGATCGTCTCGGTGAGCGACGGTGGGTGCGTCACGGTCCCGTTCGAGCCCATGTCCTCATCCGACCGGGTATAGCTCCCCGGCCCTGTTCCTCTCTTCTCGCGGGCGCCGACCGCGTCGGAAGACCCCGAGAATGTAGAAATGCGCCAAAAACCGCGTCAAGTGTCCAACTCGACCAGGATGTCCGTTCCCCGGTCCACGACCTCGATCCGTCCGCCGGTGACATCGCGCAGTCGTCGTCGGAGCAGAGGCAGATCGGCCTCCGACACGGTGATGTCTACTGCAGCCCGCTCGTCGTACGCCGCGCCGAGTCGCTTGACGGCCAGCGCGTCCAGGGCCCTGGCCACGGCTCCCGTATCCTCGTAGAGGAAGGAGACACGGAGGCACCGGCCCCGCACGACACGGCACGATGGCAGGTTCTTCAGGGCTGTCGCCGCTGCGGCTCCGTACGCCCGCGCCAGGCCGCCGGTCCCGAGCCTGGTGCCGCCGAAGTAGCGCGTGACAACACCGCCACATCCCGAACGCCCGTTCGTTCGATGGCCGTGACCACCGGGGCAGGCCATCGCTATGAACCTGGATCCCCTGACCTTGAGCTCGGTCGTGGATCGACCGACCGGAACCTGAAACGGCCCTGAGGCAACCATGCGTCGGGGGAGCGGTCAGGCTCTCCGGGACCCTCGCGCCGTGGAGGTGGCAACGTAAGTCACGGGGGCGCATCCGTGCCGGCCTCGACCAGCTCCGGATCGGCCACCAGCGGAAACTGGCCTGAAAGCTCCGACACTTCGCGGCGAACGTGTGTTCCCACGCTGCTGTCGCCCGAACGCAGGACCCGATCGATCATTCCCGCTATCTCGCGCATTTCGTCCGGACCCATACCGCGGGTGGTGAGGGCCGGGGTACCTATGCGGATTCCAGACGTGACGAAAGGAGACCGCGTCTCGAAGGGCACCGTGTTCTTGTTGACCGTGATACCCGCGGCCCCCAGGAGCTCTTCCGCGTCCTTGCCGGAGAGCTCCGTGGCTCGAAGGTCGACCAGCAACAGGTGCGTGTCCGTACCCGCCGACACCAGACTGTGCCCACGCTCCATCAGAGCCTGCGCGAGTACTCGGGCGTTCTCCACCACGCGACCGGCATACCGCCGGAACGACTCGGATCGCGCTTCTTGCAGCGCCACTGCCTTGGCGGCGATGACGTGCATCAGCGGGCCGCCCTGCATGCCGGGAAAGACCGACTTGTCGATGGCCTTCGCGTGCTGCTCCGTGCACAGGATCAGCCCGCCTCGAGGCCCGCGCAGCGTCTTATGGGTAGTCGTGGTGACCACGTCCGCCCAGGGGACAGGCGACGGATGGACCTCGGCGGCTACCAGGCCCGCGATGTGGGCCATGTCCACCAGCAGGTACGCTCCGCATTCCCGTGCAACCTCGGCGAATTCCTGAAAGGGGAGGATGCGGGGATAGGCGCTGGCCCCGGCCACTATCATCCCGGGTCGGTGCCGGCGAGCCAGCTCACGCAGGGCATCGATGTCGACCCGCTGGTCGCTTTCCCTCACACCGTAAGCGACTACGTCGTACATGCGGCCGCTGAAGTTTACCGGCGATCCGTGGGTGAGGTGACCGCCATGGGACAGATCCATCCCCAGGATCGTGTCGCCCGGCTGCAGGAAGGCGAAATACGCAGCCATGTTTGCCTGAGCCCCGCTGTGCGGTTGCACATTGGCGTGATCCGAGCCGAACAGAGCCCTGGCGCGCTCCCGAGCCAGGTCCTCCACGACGTCGACCTGTTCGCAACCACCATAGTACCGCTTGCCCGGGTAGCCCTCGGCATACTTGTTGGTAAGTACCGAGCCCATCGCCTCGAGCACCGCGCCGGAGACGAAGTTCTCGCTGGCGATAAGCTCCAGCCCGTCGAGCTGCCGGACGGACTCGGCCTGGATCACAGCGCACACATCCGGGTCGACCGTCGCCAGATGTCGGCATTCAGGAGCGACGTCGACCTCGCCGGGGTGGTACTGGTAGCCAGTCATCTTTTCGCTCACACGTATGTACGGTGGAGGCTGGCCACCTGGCCGACCCGCTGCAGTGCCACCTCGTCCGCCGCCTCTGCGTAGGTGATGCCCGACGCGTCGGCCAGCTCGAAGATGGTGAGCAGCGTGTGATATATCTCGCCCGCCTTCCGCTTCGAGCGCTCCAGGGTCCAGCCCGCCAGCTCCGAGTAGACGTTTATCAGGCCCCCGGCGTTTATCACGTAGTCGGGCGCGTAGATGATGCCCCGCTCCTGGATCATCTGCCCGTGCCGGGCCTTCTTGAGCTGATTGTTCGCCGCCCCGGCCACGATGTCGACGCGGAGCTTCGGGACGGTGGCATCGTTGAGAATCGCGCCCAGCGCGCACGGAGCGAAGACGTCCGCATCGACATCGAAGATCTCGTCGGTCTTCACCGCTTCGGCCCCGAACTCGTCCACCACCCGGTCCACCTTCGCCGAGTCGATGTCGGCCACGAAGAGCTTGGCACCCTCGTCCGTAAGGTCCTGGGCGAGGTAATAGCCGACATGACCAACGCCCTGGATCACTATGGAGCGCCCGCCGAGCTCGTCCGAGCCGTAGCGCTTCAGCGCACAGGCCTTGATTCCCAGGTAGGTGCCGTAGGCGGTGACGGGTGACGGATCGCCCGACTTGCCCGCCATCCCCACTACGTGCTCGGTCTCCATGTGGATGTAGTCCATGTCGCTGACGCTGGTCCCGACGTCCTCGGCCGTTATGTAGCGGCCTCCCAGCGACTCCACCGCACGCCCGTGCGCGCGCATGATCATCTCGCGCTTGGTGGTCTTGTGATCCCCGATGATGACCGCCTTTCCGCCTCCCAGGTTGAGGCCCGCCACGGCCGCCTTGAAGGTCATGCCCCTGGAAAGCCGCAGGACATCGATCAGCGCATCATAGTCGGATTCGTAGTCCCAGAACCGAGTGCCGCCGAGCGCGGGACCGAGGGCCGTGTTGTGGACGGCTATTATTCCCCGGTAACCGCAGGACGGGTCGTACGTAAACACGACCTGCTCGTGTTCCCACTCTCCCATGAGATCGAACACGCCCCTCTTCCCGACGCCCTCCTCCAACTTTTCCACCACGTTGACCGCATCGTCACTCACTGTCGATTCCTCGTTCCAGGTATAGCTCGCGTGCTATGATTAGTCGGTGTATCTCGCTCGTTCCTTCATAGATCTCGGTCACTTTGGCATCACGGAACAGCCGCTCGACCGGATACTCGCGACTGTATCCATACCCCCCGAACACCTGGACGGCCTGCCTCGTGACCCACATCGCTGACTCGCTCGCATACAGCTTTGCCATGCTGGATAGCTTTCGCTTGCGCTCTTCCTGTGCATCGTACGCCTGCGCGGCCCGGTACAGAAGTCCCCTTGCCGCTTCAACCCGAACGGCCATGTCCGCCAGTTTGAACTGGATGCCTTGGAAGTGCACCAGTGGCTTTCCAAATTGCCGACGCTCCTTCGCGTAGTCACGGGCGTAATCCAGAGCGGCTTCGGCTATTCCGATTGCCTGCGCCGCCACGCCCAACCGCCCGACCTCCAGCGCTTCCAGCGCGTACTTGAACCCGCGGTCCGCATCTCCGATGAGGTGTTCGGCGCCGAGGCGCATGTTCTCGAGGGTTACCTCCACCGTCTCCGAGCCTCGCAGACCCAGCTTCCGCTCCTTCTTCCCCGGCACATAACCAGGTGTGTCGGTCGGCACGATGAACGCACCGATGCCCTGGGAGCCCTGCCGCTCGTCGGGAGTGTCCGTCCGGGCCATGAGAAGCACCACGTCCGCGGATGCGCCGTTGGTTACCCACAGCTTGCTCCCACTGATGCTCCAGGCCTCGCCGTCCCACACTGCCTGCGACTGGATGGCCGCCGCGTCGCTCCCGGCCCCCGCCTCCGACAGCGAGAAGGCTCCCAGAAGCTCGCCCCGCGCCATTGGCCTTAGCCAGCGATTCTTCTGCTCCTCGGTTCCGTACCGCAGGATGGCGTGTGTGGGAAGAGAGTTGTGGACGCTCATGGAGATGGCCACTGCGGGATCACCCCAGGCGATCTCCTCCAGCGCATACAGGTAGGTGAGCATGTCCAGGCCCAGCCCGCCGTACTCGACTGGAATGAGCATGCCCAGGAATCCGAGCTCGCCGAGCTTGTCCACTGGCGTCCGATCGAACTCGCCCTCCCGCTCGTCACGCGCCTGTACCCCCGGGCGGAGGTCCTCCTCGGCGAAGCTCCGCGCCAGCTGGCAGATCTGCTGCTGCTCGTCAGTCAAGTTCGTGCCCGCGTCTGACCTACGCATTCCCGTATTCGTAGAAACCGCGCCCGGACTTGCGGCCAAGCCGGCCCGCAGCCACGTACTTGGCCAGCAGCGGACATGGGCGATACTTGCTGTCGCCCAGATCCCGATGCAGCACGCGCATGATGGCCAGGCACGTATCCAGTCCGATGAGATCGGCCAGGGCAAGCGGTCCCATGGGATGGTTCATGCCCAGCTTCATCACCGTGTCGACCGCTTCCGCATCCGCGACCCCTTCCATGAGACACGTTATCGCCTCGTTGATCATCGGCATCAGGATCCGGTTCGAGACGAAGCCGGGGAAGTCGTTGACCTCCACCGGAGTCTTGCCCAGTCGCCGGCACAGGTCCAGCGTCAGGGCAACAGTCTCATCCGACGTCTCGAGTCCCCTGATTACCTCAACCAGCTGCATCACCGGCACCGGATTCATGAAATGCATACCGATGAACCGCTCCGGCCGAGCGACGCCCGCGGCGAGCTCGGTAATCGAGATGGAACTCGTGTTGCTGGCGAGCACCGCTGTGTCCCCGCAAACGCCTCTCAACTGCTCGAAGATCGCTCTCTTTACTTCCCGGCTCTCGGGTGCTGCCTCGACCACGACTTGCGACCCTTCGACCTCACCCGGCTCCGTCGCTGCCCGGATGCGCTCCAGAGTCATCCGCGCCTCGGCGGCGCCGATGCGGTTCTTCGAGATCTGGCGGGCGAGGTTCTTCTCGATCGTCTCGCGAGCCCGGTCCAGCGCGTCGGGCACCGGATCCACCAGGAGGACTTCGATACCGGCCAGCGCAAAGAGGTGCGCGATGCCGTTACCCATGGTTCCGGCACCTATGACGCTGGCCCTGTCTATCTGGTTCGCGTTCATGCTTGCCGATACCCCCGCGAGGCAGACGGTGCTGCGCCGCCCGGTTGACGCAGCACGGCCGGCCCGCTCCTCAGGTTCGTTCTGGAAGTGGCCGCAGCTCCAACACGGCCGCGTCGCGGGAGAGCCAGCTGGCCCTTGCTACCCAGGCGATCCCCAGGACCGTCGCCAGGCTCAGCAGAAGTCCTCCCTCCGGACCGTAGTCGCCTCCGGTGAGAATGTCCGGTCCCGCGATCCAGGCGTCATAGCTCGGCGTGTCGATCTCCAGGCCACTGACGGGCAGGTCCGCGGCAAAACTCATCAACCAGTTCCACCCGAGATGAGCGCCGGTAACCACCCACAGGCTGTATGTCCTCCAGTACATGATGCCGAGCAAGATTCCGGCCAGCGCCGTGTTGGCGAATCCGAGCCCGCCTATGCCCGGGTTCGCCCCGTGAAGAGCCGCGAAAGCAGCCGCGGTCAGCAGAACCGCGGCCCGCGGGCCCAGGGCCTGGGCGAGCACCTGAAACGGGTAGCCGCGGAATACCAGCTCCTCCAAGAACGCCGCCAGGGTAAACAATAACGTCGTGGCCAGCACCGCGCGGGTGAACTCCTGGGCGTTCCACACTCCCGTCCGCCACCCGATCCAACCCGCGGAGGCCATCACGACCACCACGGATCCGATGAGCACGGCACCTAACCCGAAGCCCCGGATGAAGTCCGTGACCGCTCGCACCCCCGGAACGAGACCGAGGCCGGCGAGCGAAGTCGACTCCACCCCGGACATCATGACCCAGCTGGCTGCCAGTGCACCGGCAAGGGCCGGCCCGAGGGCCCACCATTCGAAGGCCAAACCGGCGTTCAGGCCCGCGAGGGCTACCCAGGTGTAAGCCAGCAGGGTCGCCAGAAGGAAGAGAAGGAGGACGAACAGGGTCAGCCTCCAACCCCACCACAGGCGCGAGTCGCGTTTCAGCGAAGCAGCCTTCGCACGTAGCTGCCCGGCCGGCGTCCCAGCAGGAACACGAGGGCCAGCTTGAGAGCGTCTCCGACCAGGAACGGGACCAGGCCTGTGGCCACCGCCGTCTCCTTGCCTGCTGCCGCAGCCAGCCACGCCAACCCGGCGGCGTGAATGGCTGCCAGGCCCAGCACCAGCCCAACTACCCACCCGGCCACGCTCGCCTCCTGGCTGGCGAAACGGCCGGCGATGGCAGCCGCGACGGGAAACGCCAGGAGATACCCTCCCGTCGGCCCCAGCAGGTAGGCCAGTCCGCCGCCCGCCGCGAACACGGGAAGCCCCATCGCTCCGGCCGCCAGGTACGCGAGCTGGCTGGACGCGCCGAGGCGGCTGCCCAGTGTCACTCCCGCCAGCAGGACGGCAACGACCTGGAGCGTCAACGGGACGGCGATGCCTGGAATCGGTACGCTGAGCCTCGCGCCGACGGCGGTGAGCAGGGCGAAGCTAAGCACGCCCGTGATCCGGCGGAGTTGCACCGACCCCACCCGCCGCGCCGCGAGAGTCGTCGCCTCCGTTCGCGAAGCCTGTTGATTCATGCTCTCTCCACGCTCAGAGCCACCGCGTTGCCGCCCCCCAGACACAAGGTGGCGATGCCCCTTTCGACTTCTCGATCCCGCATCGCGTACAGAAGAGTCGTGAGGATCCTCGCGCCGGATGCCCCTATCGGGTGTCCGAGAGCGATCGCTCCGCCACGCACGTTGACCCGCTCGAGGTCGAGGTCCAGCGCACGGGCGTCGGCCAGTGCCTGCACCGCGAAGGCCTCGTTCATCTCGACCAGGCCGTAGTCCTCGAGGGAGGTACCTTCCTGATCCAGCAGCCTGCGCACCGCCAGGACCGGGGCGAAGAAGAGGTCCTGCGGCGCCGTGGCGCCGACCGAATATGCGCTGATCCGCGCGAGGATGTCCAGTCCGTTCGCACGTGCGTAGGCCTCCGAGGTGACGACCGTCGCGGCCGCGCCGTCGTTGAGCCCGGGAGCGTTCCCGGCCGTGACGCTGTGCTCGGTTACCTCGGGCGGAGCATCGGCCGCGAAGGCCGGTCTCAAGCGGGCCAGTGCCTCGAGCGAGGTGTCCCGCCGGGGCGTCTCGTCCACGTCAACGGTGACGGTGCCTTTCCGGCCCTCGATCTCCACCGGAACGATCTCCGCCACGAACTCTCCGGCGTCGATGGCGGCCACGGCTTTCCGGTGGCTCGACAGCGCGAACAGGTCCTGGTCCTCGCGCGAGATCCCCGCCTTGTGGGCCGTGTACTCGGCGTGCCCGCCCATGTGACACTGGCCGAAGGAACACCACAGCCCATCGTGTATCAGCGAGTCCACGACAGGGCGATCACCGAACTTGACCCCCAACCGGTAGCCGGTCAGCAGGTGAGGGGCGTTCGACATGGACTCCATTCCGCCGGCGACCACGACCTGCTGATCGCCAGCCTTGATGGCCTGGGCTGCGAGCATCACCGCCTTGAGCCCCGAGCCGCAGACCTTGTTGACGGTCACCGCGGGAATCGTCTCCGGCAGCTCAGCCGCGATGGCAGCCTGCCGTGCCGGAGCCTGCCCCACGCCCGCCTGGATAACGTTGCCCATGATCACGTCGTCTATCTCATCGCCGACTATTCCGCTGCGCTCGATCGCAGCGGCGATCGCCCGGCCGCCGAGCTGCGTAGCGGTGAGGGGCGACAGACCGCCGAGAAAACGGCCAGTGGGAAGCCGAACCGCCCCCACGATGACCGGTGTCTTTTCCGCATCACTCATTTGAGCCACTCCTCGCAGCCGTCCCGGCGTCGCGTGTCCGCCAGACCGACGATCTCCCATTCGTCGACGACCCGTGCGATCTGAAAGACGTTCACGCCGCAGTGACTGAGCTGGCCGTTGAGGTAGAACGCGTTTCCTTCTCCGGAGTCTGCGCCCGCGTCTGATCGGCAACCGGCCCCTGAAGAACCGCGACTACCGACAGCGCGACGCTCAGGGGGCACCACATTACCGCTCCTCCGCGAGCGGATCGCTCACTTCGTCCACCAAGCGGCAACCGCTCTGCCCGTCCGACTGCGCCGCCGCGCGTCCCCAGGCTACCCGCGGATCGTGCTCGAAGGCCAGGATCCAGCCCTCTTCTCCGGCTCGCCCGAGGATTCTGCGTTTGCTTTCCAGAGTGACCAGCGGCTCGACGTCGTAGCCCATAATCCATGGAAGCCGCAGGTGAGCCAGCGTCGGAACCAGGTCGGCCAGATACAGCAGGCGGACGTCGCCCAGTTCCACCACAACCGACTGGTGGTGAGGCGTGTGGCCCGGTGTATGCACGACCCGAACTCCGGGTGCCACCTCTCCGTCCGCGTCGGCGAAGTCGACGCGGCCGGCCTCCACCAGCGGCACGACGTTGTCCCGAATGTAGCTGGCCCGGACCCGCTCGTTGTCCTGTTGCGCAAACTCCCACTCTCCGCGACGGATCACGTACCGGGCACCCGGGAAAGCGGCCTTAATCGATCCGTTATCGTCTCGAACCGTGTTCCCGCCTGCGTGATCGAAGTGAAGATGGGTGTTTATCACGATGTCGATCTGGTCCGGTTCAACCCCGAGGCCGCGCAGGGAGTCCTCCAGCCTCGTCGGATGTCCGTCGTTCTCGACCCCGTAAATCTCCCTGAACCTGGAATCCTCTTTGTTGCCCAGGCCCGTATCCACCAGGATCCTGAGTCCATCAGTCTCCACGAGCAGGCACCGCATGGCGAGAGGGATCCGGTTGCGATCGTCGGCCGGAGCAACGCGGACCCACAGAGGCTTCGGGACGACCCCGAACATGGCCCCTCCGTCAAGCCGGAGTCCGCCGGCGTGAACCGTGCTGACTCGAACGCCGCCGCCCTCCAGAACCGGCATCTCAAGCCTCCGCCGTGTGCCCGTCAGGCGGTGCCGCGGGTGTGGGGGCGAGGCTTCCGGTCAGCCATTGCTGAAGGTTCCTCCACGTATTCACACCCTGGCGGTCCGCCGCTGCCAGCAGGCGCAGGAGGATGCTCGCCGTCGCCCTCGCGTCTCCACCCGCCCGGTGCCGACCCACGATCTCGACGTCGTAGAAGCGGGCCAGCGAGTCCAGTCCCCGCCGGCGCAGGCCCGGCAGGGCCCGCCGCGCCAGCTTCACCGTGCAAAGCCGGGGACCTGAAGGCAGCAGCGATCGCGAACGCCTCATTTCCTCAGCCACGAATCTCCAGTCGAAGCCCACGTTGTGGGCGACGAAGACTCTCCCGCGCAGGTTCTCCTGCACGACTCCGGCGACATCCTCGAAGCGCGGCGCGCCAGCCACCATCCCGGAATCGATGCCGGTCAGCCGGCTCACCCAGCGGGGAATGGCAAGGCCCGGATTGACCAGAGACTCGAACTCCCCGCTGACGCGCCCGCCGCTCACCTGCACGACCGCGATCTCCACTATCCGTGCGCCGCGCGTAACCGAGCTGCCGGTGGTTTCCACGTCCACGACCGCATAGTCCAGCTCGTCGAGTTGCGTATCCACGCCCAGCGACGGAACGGCCGTCAGCCGCCACACGCCCTGGCGGTCTACTTCCACCCGGCGATCCGTCCCCAGCAATTCATACACCAGTCGCGAAGCCAGTCCCGGAGGAGCCTGTTTCAGGCCGAAGACGGTTCGCGCCAGCACCTCTGTCGGCATCGGCGTTCCGCGGATCGCACTCAGGGCTCGCTGTACCAGGCTGGAGTCCGCCGCGAAATCCAACCCCGGTCCGGTCACGCCTTCTCCCCCGAGCCGTTCCCACCACTGGAGGAGAGCAGGAAGCTGAGACCTTCCAGCTCGAGAGACACGTCCATCGATCGCACAACGACATGCGGGGCCACTTCCAGCTTCACCGGAGCGAAGTTGAGGATCGCCGGGACGCCAGCCGCGGCTGCCCTGGAGGCCACGCTCTGAGCTGAGTCAGGCGGCGTGGCGATGATGGCGATGTCGACCCGCGCTGACGCCAGGTCCGCCTCCAGCGACGCAAGCGAGCGGACTCGGACGCCCCCGAGCTTCTCGTCCACCTTGACGGGATCCGAGTCGAAGGCGGCGACGATATCGAATCCCCGCTGCGTCAGATCGCCATAGCCCAACAAAGCCGAGCCGATCTTCCCCACCCCGATGACGGCGACGTGCCATCGGCGGCCGAGCCCGAGAATCTCCCGCAGTGAGCGCCTGAGCTCCGACGCCACGTATCCCTGTCCTCGCTTGCCGAACGACCCGAAGTGGCTCAGATCCTTCCGGACCTGGGCGGCCGTCGTGCCCGTTCCTTCCGCGAGCTCGCGGCTGGAGACAATGTCCTTCCCCACCCGCTCGAGATCCCGCAGGAACCGCAGGTAGCGGGAGAGCCGCCGGACCGCCGAGTCGGAGATTCTTTTTCTCGTCATGCACCGGCTTGTGAAAGTGTTCACAAAAAGATAGCCGGGGGCAAACCCGATCTCAACACGGGATTCCGTCAGTTCTCCGGGGAAGATGGCGGTGCCTTCAGAACACCTCCCGGGTCCGCCATCTCCCGTTCCAGACGGTCGGCGAGAGCCACAAAATCCGCCGGTGTGAGCTGCTCCGGCCGGAGGCTGGCGGCGAGGTTGACGTCGGCCAGCACAGCCTCGGCAAGATCTTGAGTCAGCCCGTACGCGGGCGAGGTCCGCAGGATGCTCTGCATCTGCTTGCGGCGCATGGAGAACGCGGCGCGGGTCAGCCGGCGGAGGGAACCTATCTCCTCTCGGGACAGACACGGGGAACCTGGTTCGATAACGACGGCGGCGGAATCCACCCCCGGCACCGGCCGGAACGCATGGCGACCGACACGGAAAGCGACTCGCGCCGAAGCACGCGCCTGTATACCCACCGTGAGTGCGCCAAAGGTCCGGGAGCCGGGCGAGGCGGTTATCCGATCCGCCACCTCCCGCTGCACCAGCACGACCATCCGCCGGGGAACCGGCAGAACCTCGAGGAAGCGGAACAGCAGCGGGGATGTAATGGCGTAAGGCATGTTCGAGATGATTCGCAGGGGCTGCCGGCCCGCTACCAGAGATGTCAGATCGCACTCGAGCGCGTCGGCATGGACGAGCTCGACGTCATCCCGCGCGCCCAGACCGGCGGCCAGTTCCGAGCACAGCCGGTCGTCCTTCTCCACTAGGATCAGGGTCCCGGCGCGTTCGGCCAGGATCTCGCTGATCTCCCCGTGCCCCGGCCCAACCTCCAGCACAACGTCGGCCGGCCCCGGCCCCAGCGCGTCTACCAGCTTGCGCCGAATGTTGGGGTCCGAAAGGAAGTTCTGGCTGAGTGACTTCTTTGCCCGTACCACTCGGTCACTTCACCACGAGCGCCGTGCGATCGTCCGCCGATACTCCGCCGGGCGCACACGCCAGTTCGAAGAGCCCGTCCAGTATCGCCTGTGCCCCGGAGTCCGATCCCTCGAGCGCTACGGCGGTCAGCTGATCGTCGGACCAGAGCTGGTCCGTGCGCAGGCACTCGCTGACGCCGTCCGTGAACATAAGGAGAGTATGGTCTCCTGGTCGCCACTCCACCTCGCGCTGCGCGTAGGAGTCGAACTCGGCGATCCCGAGCGGTGGGTTGAGCGCCTCGAGGCGTACCGCCTCCTCGGGACCGATGCGATACGCGTGGGGGTGGCCCGCGTTCGCATATCGCAGGACCTGTGTATCAGCGTCGATCACTGCGTAACACAACGTCATGTACATCTCCGTCGACTCGAGCTTCCGAACCAGCTCGTGGTGGATCCCCTTCAGAACCTCCGCCGGCTGTTCCTCCTCACTCACTACCAGGGACGCGGCGCTCATCGTGAGCGCCATGATCAGGCCGGCCGAGTAGCCATGCGAGCTGACATCTCCCAGCATCACGCCCAGGCGGTCTCCCGGAAGCCTGAAGAAGTGGTAAAAATCACCGCCGACGGACTCTGCCGGCTCGCACCGCGCTGCCACGTCAGCGAGCGACTTGAAGTCGCCGAGTTCCGGCAGGAGCTTGAGTTGCAGGTGATGGGCCAGTTCCAGCTCGACCAACATCCGCTCCTGCTCCAGGCTCTCGCGTACCAGCCGGCCGTTCTCCATCGCCGCCGCGAGATGACTGGCGATAGCTGCGGCCAGATTCACGTCCGCCTGTGAGAAACTTTCCCGACCCGCACCCCCGCGAAGGCTCAGTACGCCCACGGCATGCGACCGGCCGTGCAGCACCGAATGTCGCACCGGAACGGCGAGAAAAGGCCTCGCTTCTTCCTCGCCGTCCGCGCCAGGCGCCGCATCCCTGACGAACTTGGTGTGGGTCGAGTACACGTCCGCGATCGGAGATCGGCCGTCTCCCAATGGAACGCGGTCGGGGTGCACCGGCTCGGTGCCTCCCGAGGCGTAGACGGTAAGCTCACGTTCTCCTTCGTCGGGAACCCACAAGGCGGCGAGGTCGGCCTCCATCACCTCCATCACGTGGTCCAGGAGCTGACCCGCGGCTCTCTCCAGGTGAATGATGGAACCGAGCGTCTCACTGATGGACGTGAGGAGAGCGATCTCTTCGTACCGTTCAGCGAGCTCCTGGCTGAAGAAGTGCGCCTCCCGCTCCGAGGCGACCAGCCGGCAAAGCGACTCGCGCAGGAGATCGCGGCTCACCTTCCATTCGGCGCCGGTCGACGGACCTACTGCGACCCGGACGGCGACAGCGGGTGATACCGTCCACGTCTCCTCGATGAACTCGCTCCCGGCCGTGTTGCCCAGTGAGTCATGAAGGATGACCGGCCCCCCCTCGCCCTCCAAGACCGCCCGGAAGGGCAAGCCTGAAAGCTTGCGAAACGCAGCCAGGTACTCGCTGACCCGAGTCGTCATGCTTCCAGGGTCAGCGTGACGGAGTTGCCCTTCTCGTTGAAGCGGATATCGTCCGTCAGGCTGCGCAGAAGGAACAAACCTCTGCCGTGGCTGCGCCATCGATTCTCCGGACGCGTAGGGTCGCCCACGACGGACGGGTCGAAGCCCGCACCTTCGTCGGTGATGGTGACCACGGCTGTGCCCGGACGCAGTTCGGCATTCACCCGCACGAGCTTCGCGGGATCCTCCCTGTTTCCGTAGAGGATGGCGTTGGCCAGCGCTTCACCGATGGCGACACGCAAGTTGAGCGTCGCCCGGGAACCCGTGAAAGCCATCCGCTGGCAGGCCTCGACGACCTCCGCCACGACGTCACGGACGTAGCTGACGCTCGATGGGAACTCGAGCTCCAGGCTGGCACTCAGCCCGGACGAGCGCAGGGCGCGGGTCCCTCCCTGCCCGGCCAGGTGGCGGCGCCAGCGAAGGCCCAGCTCCGCCGGGTTGATTGGATAGAACAGGTAGTCCCCGCAGCCGGCGGCAAGAGCCGCCAGAAGCCTGTCGACCGACTCGTTGTCCACGACTGCGATCAGCTCCAAGTCCGTACCAAAGGCGAGCCTGGCCTCGCGCGCCGAGTGATCGGCGTCGGCCAGGTCGAGCAGGGCCAGACCCGGCGCGACTTGCGGCCAGTCCGCGCGTGTGGCCGCTATGGTCGTCTCCGCTCCCAGTTGTCTGAGCTCGCGCGCGAGATCGTCTGCGACCTCCCGCCGACCGGAGCAGATCAGGACCGTCGAGCCCGGCCTCCCCATGCCGTCGGAGCTCACTTCCTCCCCATCAGAAGCCCGAGAGAGCCATCGCCCGCGTATCGGCGATCTGAAAAAGCGTATCCAGCTTGGTGAGCTCGAACAGCGTCCTGAGGTCTTCGTTGAGCCCCGCCAGCCGCAGGCCGCCTCCTGCTTCCCGGATCTTCTTGGACAGGCTCACCAGCACCCCCAGGCCCGATGAATCGATATAGCTGGACGCGGAGAAGTCGATGAGGAATTTCCGTTCGCCCGCGTCGAGCCGATCAAGCACGACCTGCTTGAGCTCCTGGCGGTTTCCGACGATGAGCTCGCCATCCACCGAGACGATCGTGATGCCGCTGGTTTCCGAGATCGAGAAACTCATCCTCACTCCTGCGTGATTGGGACGTGCTCTTTACGCGCCCGTCTCAGCGTGCGCCATCAAAGCGGTAATGTAGGACACGTGCACGATGTCATCGATAGAGGCACCGCGCGACAGATCGTTCAGTGGGCGTGCGAGCCCCTGCAGAATGGGCCCCAACGCGTGTGCGCCTCCAAGCCAGCGAACCAGCTTGTAGCCGATGTTGGCAGCGTTGAGGTCCGGAAACACGAGAATGTTCGCCTGGCCGCCCAACGTCGAGCCGGGAGCCTTTCTTTCCGCCACTTCGGGGCTCAAGGCGGCGTCCGCCTGAAGCTCTCCGTCGCAGATCACGTCCGGGCAACGGCCGCGGAAGATCCGCATCGCCTCCCGCAGCCTCGTGACCGACTCACCGACGGCGGAGCCGTAGGTCGAGTAAGAGAGGAACGCCAGGCGCGGCGCGTCGCCCACGATCACACGCCTGGCCCGGCAGGCCGCCTGTGCAATATCCGCCAGCTGAGTCTCCGTCGGGTGAGGCACGACCGCAGCATCGGCGAAGGTGAGTACGCGTTCCGGCTCGCGCCCGCGTGCCGGGATAATCATGTAGAAGGACCCCGATACGGTTCGCATGCCCGGTTCCGTGCCGAGGACCTTCAGTCCGGCCCGAACCACATCTGCGGTCGAGCTCTGCGCTCCGGCCACAACCCCGTCCAGCACTCCAGCCTTCATCAGCGCCACGGCTATGTACAGCGGCTCCCGGGCGCTCTCCCCGAGAGAAGCCGGCAGGTGCATCCTTGCTGCCTTTCCCACTCCGCGGTCTGCGGGTTCGAGCAACTCGAGGTCCGGCAGATCATGCAGCAGGTCGGCCACCTCGTCGAGCTCCTCAACCAGGACAGGACGGATTCCGCCGTTCCGGTAGAGCCGACGGATTGCTTCGCGGGTCCTCACCTCCCGGGCCTCGGGGAATCCCAGCCGTACCGCTCTCCGGGCTGCTCGGCTCTCCAGGTCGGAGAGGAAGCTCATCCCGTTCCGGACGCCTGCCCGTAACGTCGCTGCAGTCGGACGAGCACCGGCGCCGGCACGAAGCGGGACACGTCGCCTCCCAGACTGGCCACCTCCCGCACGAGGGACGAGCTGAGAAACGTGTAGCTGCTCGCCGGGGCCATGAAGATTACCTCGATCTCCGGCCACAGCGAACGGTTCATCAGGGCCATCTGGAACTCGTACTCGAAATCGCTGACGGCTCGCAGGCCTCTTATGATCAGGCGGGCTGCACGCTCGCGGGCGAAGTCCACCAGCAGCCCCGAGAACGAAGCGACCTCCACCCGCGGCTCGTCCTCGTACACCTCCTGCATGACCTCGACGCGTTCTTCGACCGAGAACGCCGCAGCCTTCTCCTGCGTGGCGGTTCCCGCCACGGCCACGATGAGTCGATCAGCGAGCTTGAGGCTCCGACGCACGATGTCGTCGTGGCCCAGAGTCAGCGGATCGAACGAACCGGGGTAGATGGCGATTCGCAGGTTAGTCTCCAACTGATGCTCCTCCCGCGCCTGCCCGAAAGAAGGACAGGATGGTGTCACCGTACCGGCGGCGCCAGGCGGGCGCTACCTCTGTCGGGTCGGCGGGACCATGCTCCACGCACAGGAGGCCCGCGAAGGGTGACTTCACGAAGCGTCTCACCAACCGGTCCGCACCTTCGGACTCGTACGGTGGATCCGCCAGCACGATGTCGAATTCGTGATCGACCGTGGACAACCGACTGACGAAACTCAGGGCCTCTCCCCGGGTCACCTGTGTCCGCTGCTCCACGTCCAACGCGTGCAGGTTCCTGCGTAGGACCGCGCACGCTCGGCGGTCCGCTTCCACGAAATGAACCTTGGAAGCGCCGCGCGACAACGCCTCCAGGCCTAGAGCGCCGCTGCCGGCGTACAGATCGAGCACCCGGGCTCCGGGCAACGCCCCTCCGAGAGCGCTGAACCACGCCTCCCGCACCACCTCCCGCGTGGGTCGTGTCTCGCGCCCCGGCGGCGCCTCGATGCGGCGCCCGCCGAACTCGCCGGCAACGATCCGCAGGCTCACGTCGCGGCAGGTCGGAAGTCCAGGATGCGGGCCTGCAGTTCCCGGCGACCGTTCCACCGATTCTCCGTAAGCTCGAAGGCCACATCTACCCTGTCGAGAGCCCGTGCCTCCGCGACACGTCGGCCGAGCCCGAAGCCGATGGCCGGGAGGCGTCCCCCTTCGCTCACCAGCTCCGCCCGCAGGTGCCCTCCGGCGGCTCCTACGCGGGCCGTCCTGCCCAGGCCCACACCCGGCACCATCAGCACCGGGCTGGGGTTCCCCGCCCCGAACGGGCCCAGGTGCGCGAGCCACCGCTGCAGCTCTCTCTGGACTCCCGCCAGCGGCAGGACCAGATCGAGTCGGAGCTCTTCCACGGCCTCACGGTCTGACAGATCACGAGCGGCGAGCTCCAGCACGCGGCCAGCAAATTCCTCGATTCGGGAGCGCCTGATCGAGAGTCCGGCAGCCATCCGATGTCCACCGAACCGCTCCAGCAGGTGCTCGCACTGGCGGAGAGCCTCGTACAGGTTGAAGCCTTCTACCGATCGTCCCGAACCGCGGCCGACCTCCCCATCGAACGTCACCACGACGGCCGGACAGTTGAGGCGCTCAACCAAGCGGGACGCTACGATCCCCACGACACCCGGATGCCATCCGTCTCCCCAAAGCACGACCGCCCGATCGCGGCTCCCGTCGAACCGTGTCTCGAGCAGGGCCTCGACCTCCGCAAACACCCGACTATCGGTGAGACGCCGCTGCGCGTTCTGTTGATCCAGATGCTCCGCGAGCCTGTCGGCTTCCTCCTTGTCCTCCGTCACGAGGAGCTGCAGCCCGGCTTCGGGAGCTGCCATTCGTCCGACCGCGTTGAGGCGCGGTCCGAGACGGAAGGAGATGTGCTCGGCCTCTATCTCGCCTCCCGACGGTATCCCGACCCGCGCCAGCAGCGCACGAAGGCCAGGCTTTCGCGTCCGCGACAGCGCGCGCAGTCCGGCGCGCACCAGGATCCGGTTCTCGCCCAGGAGAGGCATCTGATCCGCCACCGTACCGACGGCCACAAGATCCAGGTGCTGATTCAACTCGGGATCAGGGATGCTGTAGCGGTCATACAGGACCGTGAGCAGCTTGAACACGACCCCGACCCCGGCCAGTCCACGGAAGGGGTAGCGGCTGTCGCGGCGGACCGGGTTCACGACCGCAACGGCTTCCGGCAGGCGGTCGCCGGGTCTATGATGATCCGTAACCACTACGTCGATGCCGGATTCCCCCGCCTTTGCGACGGCGTCCACCGCCGTAACGCCGCAGTCGGCAGTGACGATCAACGTCGCCCCGGCGCTCCCGGCGCTGTCGAGGCCCGCCTCCGACAGGTCGTAGCCGTCACGTGTCCGGTGCGGAACGAAGGTCCGTATCCGTCCGCCCAGTCGCTGCAGCCCGCGCGTCAACAGGGCGGCCGCACACATTCCGTCGGCGTCGTAGTCGCCATGGACCAGGATCGTCTCGGCGCCGGAGATGGCTCGCTGCACCCGCTCCACCGCCCGGCCGATGTCCGGCAGTTCACCGGGATCGTGAAGACCGGCGAGACTGGGTCGGAGGAATCTCCGTGCTTCCTCGAAGGTGGCCAGCCCCCGCCGCAGGAGGATGAGACACACGTCGTCCGGCAGCCCCAGCGCATCCGTTAGTTCGCGGACACTGTCCTCGCCCACCTGGGCCGGCTCTATCCATCTTTTGGGAGCCGCTGTCACCTGGCTCATATCCAGCTGCCAGTCCTCGATGGCCTGCTCCGACGCAGATCATGTGGATCGCCCGCGACCGCTCGCATCTCACTCCTCCACGTGCAGGATCACTCCGCATGCCTGGCAGACGACGAGATCCCGGCCGGATTTGATCTCCGCCTGCGTCTGAAGCGGAATGGCTGTATAACAATTCCCGCACACGCTTTCCACCAGCGGAGCCAGCGTGTTCGCCGCGCGGCCGGCGCGAACGCGATCGTACAGCGAGCGCGCCTCGTGGTCGATTCGCAGGGCCTGGTTCTCGCGGCCGTCGAGGTGGACCGCGAGAGACTCCTGCAGCTCCTTCCTGCGGGCTGCAATCTCATCCTTCCGCCGACTGTGGCCATCGCGGACCTCCCGCAGGTTCTCCTCCGCGTCCGAGAGTGCGTCCCGCGCCCTTTCCTGATCCTGCATGGCGTCCAGCGTCTGGTCTTCCGCCGCAACCAGGTTAAGCCTGGCCGCATCGACCTCGACCCGGGCTGCCATGTGCTCCCGCATATTGTGCACTTCCTGCGCTCGGGTCTGGAGGCGCTTCAGGGTTGCCCGCCCGGCCTGTACGGTTCGTTCAAAGCGTCTGAGCTCCGTTTCCACCTCCGTCAGCCGCGACCGGTACTCGGCCTCCTGTTTCTCCAGCTGCAGGATCTGCTCGTCCAGCGCCTCTTCCTCGACATCCAGAGCCCGCAACTCGGACCGGGCCCGGCCGATCTGGGTGTCCAGCTCCTGGAGACTGAGCAACGCATCTATCCTCTCGCTTCCCATCGCCTCTCCATTGCCAACTGCCATTCGCTCTCCATGTCTTGCGTCCGCCATTCGCTATCGAGTCGGCGATGGCGTCGCCTCCGAATACCGGCGCAGGAAACTGAGGGGAACGCCGGCCTCCCTCAACTCCCTGGCGATTTGTTCCTTCTCCACCAGGAGTTCCCGGGCCTGCTCCTCCTCGGCGATCTTCAATTCGCGGTCGATGTGTGCCAGCCGCTCGATCCGGTCCCGGTAGACGAGCCTGCGTACCGTCTCGGCGAACACGTCTGCGGGATGGACGAATTCCGTCGAATCGGCCGACAGCCCATCCCATAGCCGTGCGGCGCTCTCATCCAGGCGTCTGCCCGGCTCCTCCGACTGACCCCTCTCCGCTTCCGCGAGCAACGCTCCATAGACGGCCCTCGCCCTGGCGTCCCGAAAGTGCGTCGCCGCCAGTCCCTGCTCCGCGGCGGCTGTAATGAGGGCGGGGTCGCGTCGAAGGAGGATGAGCAGCGTCCTCTCTGCCGCCGTCTCCGCATCCGGCGGCCTCGTCGTGCCGGGCCGCCGTCCCTGCACCCGCCCCGGTACGGCTCGGCGCTCAGGGCGCCATCTGGCTACCTCGCTCACCAGCGTCTCCCGCCGCACACCGGTGCGCTCGGACGCCTGGTTCAGGTAGATGTCCAGCAGGGCGGGGTCCTTCACCGACCTGAGGGTGCTCAGCAGTCCGTCCACTGCTCGGCGACGCCCCTCGATGCTTTCGAGGTAGCCCTGCCGCTCCAGAATCTGGAGCTTGCGCTCGAGGACATCCACAGCGTCATCGATGTAGCGCCTGAGCTCGTCCGGACTCTTGTGGCGCAACAGCGAATCGGGATCTTCGCCGGGCGGAAAACTTACTACCATCGGGTGCACACCGGCGGCGAGCAGCGCGTCCGCTGCCCGGAAAGTGGCCCG
Organism: Gemmatimonadota bacterium; assembly: GCA_039589295.1. Classification (GTDB taxonomy): domain Bacteria; phylum Gemmatimonadota; class Gemmatimonadetes; order Palauibacterales; family Palauibacteraceae; genus JBDGYE01. The sequence continues at coordinate 189,833 of JBDHHR010000001.1, forward strand.
CAGTCCGGCCGCGTCGCTGTCGTACAGCAGGTAGGATCTCTTTCCGTACCGCGCCAGCAATGCGGCCTGCTCGTCCGTCAGCGCTGTTCCGAGTGCCGCAACCCCCGTTCGGAAGCCTTTCGCATGGAGTGACAGCACATCCATGTATCCTTCGGCTACCAGGCTGTAGCCCTCGCGCCGAATGCTGTGCCGAGCCCAGCTTAAACCATACAGGGAGCGGCCCTTGTGGAAGATCGGCGTCTCGGGGGAATTGATGTACTTCGGGGTGTGCTCGTCCGCCGCTCCCAGCACCCGTCCCCCGAAGGCGATCGGCCTGTCTCGCAGATCCCGGATGGAGAAGACCAAACGACTGCGGAACCGGTCGTATGGCTCCTCCGCTCGGTCGCTGGTTGTCACCAAGCCCGCCTCGAGCAGCGCGTCCTCCTCGATCCCTCTGGCCACGGCGGCTTTCCGCAGATCCCGCCATGCGTCCGGCGCGTAGCCCAAGCCGAAGCGCTCCGCCTCCTCCAGACCGACTCCGCGGGATGACAGGTACTCGCGAGCCGGTGCACCCACATCTGCATCATGCAGTTGAGCTCCGAACCATTCCTCCGCGAAGGCCGTGACCTCGCGCAGATACGCATACGGGTCCTCCCGACCCACTCCCTCTTCGGGAATCTCCACACCGACGCGGGTCGCCAGGTGGCGGACAGCCGACGGAAAGTCGAAGCCGAGATGCTTCATAAGGAAACCGAAGACGTCTCCGCCCTCACCGCATACGAAACATTTGAAGATTCCCCGCACCGGGTCGACGGAGAAGTTCGGCCCCTCTCCGCCATGCAGCGGACAGGGGCCGCGGTAGGTCTTTCCGGATTTCTTCAGCGAGACGTACTCGCTACACACCTCTAGGATATCGGCTCGTTCCCTGATCTCCTGGACCAGGGCATCGCTCACCATCGCGAATCCCCGTCCGTCGGCGCTGGCGGCCCTTCACATTTCACGACACGTCCAAACGATCGTTCAACCATCTTCCTTTCCGAACTCCACCACGGTAACGCCCGATCCCCCCTCCTCGAAAGCGCCGTCCCGGAATCGAGAGATTCTGGGGTCACTCCCCAAAACGCGACGTACCTCTTCCCGAAGGGCGCCGGTGCCTTTGCCGTGGATCACCCTGAGGCTGGGCAAATCACTCACGTAGGCGGCATCGACGGCAGTCGAAAGGTAAGCCTCTATCTCTTCCACCCTTGATCCTCGCAGGTCCACTTCGGTACGGGGCGTGAGCTCAGGCAGGCGTGACGAGGACGGCCGCGGCGCTTGCGGCACGTGCGTGGCATCCATTCTCTCGAGGTCCCTTGCTGGCAGAGTGAATCTCATTCCGCCCGACTCGAGGACGATCTCGTCCCCGCACACTTCCGCTACCCGGCCGGCGACCCCGAGCGACCCGGAGCGCACCCGGTCGCCCGCCGCCAGTTCCGGCTCGGTCACACCGCCGTTCTCGGCGGCAGGTCTTCTCCCCTTCGCTTCCCGAAGCAGGCGTTCCACCTCTGCCCTCGCTTCACGGACTGCCAGATCCACCGACTCGACGTCCGAGACCCCGGGCGGCTTGCTGGCCTCCAGTACCTGGGCCCGGAGCCGGTCGATCACCTGCGCGACTTCCCCGCGCGCGGCCAGCAAGTACCGCTCAGCGCGACTGACGGACTCCTCTTCGATCTCCGCCTCCCGACGTCTGAGGTCGTCTTCCATGTCGGAGACGCGCTCTTCCCGCTCGCTGAGCCGCCGCGCCGCAATGCGGGACTCCATAGCCCGCCTCTCGAGCTCCGCATCTTTGGCTTCCAGATCGCCCAAGAGTCGCTCCACCCGGCGGGCCTCGTCCGAGAGCCGCGAGCGGGCCACAGCCAGCACCGACTCGGGTATGCCCAATCGACCGGCGATTTCCAAGGCGTAGCTCCGGCCCGGCCGGTCGCGCTGGAGACGGTATGTCGGTCGCAACGCTCCCGTATCGAACTGCAACGAGGCGTTCACGATGGCCTGCTCCTCGGCGGCAAGCTGCTTCAGCTCTCCCAGATGCGTCGTGGCCACCGTGAGGCCCGCCTGCCCGGCCAGGCTGAGAAGCACCGCCCCGGCCAGTGCCGCTCCCTCGGCAGGATCGGTGTTCCCTCCCAGCTCGTCGATCAGCACCAGCGTGGACGGGTCCGCGTGTTCAAGGATCACCCGCAGGCTTTCCACCTGAGCGCTGAAGGTGGAGAGCGACGCCTGAATCGACTGCTCATCTCCTATGATCGCGAACACCCGACGAAACAGAGGTAACCTGGTCCCGGCACCGACCGGTGGGATGATCCCGCTCTGGGCCATCACCGAAAGGAGCCCCACCGCCTTGAGCAGGACCGTCTTTCCGCCCGCGTTCGGACCGCTGATAAGAAGAACGCGCTCATCCCCTCGCAGCTCCAGATCGAACGGTACCGCCGGCTCGCCGCTGTCTCGTAGGAGAGGGTGGAAGGCGTCCACCGCCCTGAAGGTCGGTTCCCCGGCGGTGGGACCGGCTTCTCCCCCGGGTGGCCCGGCCTCTGGCCCGATGACCGGGCGGCTACCGCCGTGTTCGAGTGCATACCGGCCGCGGGCGTACAGCGAGTCGATCTCGGCCAGGGTGTGCAGGTTGACCTCGAGCTCGTCGGCGTGGGGCCGCGCCAGATCGGTAAGCTCCATCAGAACCCGCTCGACCTCGCGGGCCTCTTCTCGCTCGAGCTCTGCGATGCGGTTCATAGGCTCGATGGCGGCCGGCGGCTCCACGAATGCCGTGCGGTGCGTGGCCGACTCATCGTGGACTATCCCACCGGTGTGTGAGACTCCCTCGCGCCGGATCGGAACACAGTACCGCCCGTTGCGCACGGTTACGGAGGCGTCAGGAACCCGAAACCGGGCCGGGAGGGACCGTGCGAAGGCCTCCAGGCTGCGGACCAGGCTAGCTCGAGCCTGGCGCAGGGAGTGGCGCACCCGCTTCAGCGCCGCCGAGGCCCCGTCCGCGACGTCGCCACCAGCGTCCACAGAGCGAGCCAGGCGGTCTTCGAGCGCTCGAGCGCTCAGGAGGCGCCCTCCCAGTCCCGCCAGGAGCGGAAGATCGTGCTGCTGTCTGCGGAGATCTGCCCGCAGCCGGCGGGACGAGGAGAGCAGCAACGTGAGTTGCATGAGCTGCCTCGCCTCGAGCACCGATCCATCCGCACTCAGCCGACGCAGGACAGCACTCGCATCCGGGATCGGCGGAGGCTCCCAGCCCTCCTCTCTGAGCAGCAGCCCCACCATCTCATCCGTCGTACGGAGAGCCCGTTCTACGGCCGTGGGCTCTTTCCAAGGACGCAGTCCTCGGACGTGGCGGCGACCGGGGTCGGAGGTGGCTCCCTCCGCGATGAGATCGAGAACGGCGGCCAGCTCCAGCAGCGTCAGAGAGTGCGCCTCGGCGTCGGCCGCCGACACACCGATCATGGACGGCGTCAGCCCGGAGGCCACCTCATTCTCCTGCCTCCGAGGACGTGCAGATGCAGGTGGAAGATGCTCTGTCCGGCGCGCTCTCCTACGTTGGTTACAATCCGGAAGCCGCTCTCGTCGATTCCCTCCCTTCGAGCGACCTCGGCGGCAGCTAGCAGCAGCTCACCCGCCAGATCCCGATCCACCTCGGCCAGAGTAGCTACACTCTCGAGGTGGAGCTTCGGGATCACCAGCACATGCACGGGTGCCTGCGGCTGGATGTCCCGGAAGGCCAGCCAACGCTCAGTCTCGGCCACCACATCCGACGGTATGTCACCGCAGGCAATGCGGCAGAAAAGGCAGTCTTCCATCAAGATTCATCTCCCGATCCGGTCGACGTCGCCGACGCCGACGCTTGAGCCCTTTCCCGGACAGTCTCCATGTACGTGCCCGGCCTCGACCGGATTCAGATTGACGATCTGACCGGCGGACCGCCCGCTGAGGTCCGAAGCGTGGAATGTGGGCAGCCGGGTGTGGCGTACGGCCGGACACATGTCGCCAATCTGAGGCAGCGTGGCAGACGGGCGCCAGCCCGGCGGATCAAGGATTGCCGTCTTCTGCAACGAGTTTCGCTCAAGAGGCCGGAGCGTCGGACCGTTGCGAGCCGGGCCGCGAGAGTCTGCCGGTGGGGCACGGCGGATCACGTCAGGACCGCTGTGGCCCATGTCAGCTCGCCGGCCGTGGATCGCAATGCCCCGCGCGTGTGCGAGTACCCAGGTGCCCGAGATCTCCCCACGCCACCATAACACCATATGTACAAGGGTGTTGCGGGTACCGACCGCATGTTTCGTCATCGGCGACAGGTCGGTCACGGACCCTGTCCCGTTCCTCGCCTGATTCGAACAACAAGGCGTCGCCGGTCCGGTAAAGCGTGCTCGCGGCCCGCGGCACATCCCCGCCGCCCCTGTAGCAGGGATCTTGCAAGTAAGCCATCGGAAGGCGGCGCTTCGCGTCGCGGCGAATCTGACCCAGGAGGTCCAGCTTGCAACTGACGGACGTCTCGCAGCGCAGGAGAGGGTCGGCGGCGGGCGCCGTCCCAGACCTCACCACGAGCCGGCTCCGGTTCGTACAGGCCGAGCTGAAGCGCGAGCGAGGCTCCCGGGTGCAGATCGAGATCGTCCTGGACTGCGAAGGAACGGCGTTCTTCGGGGAGGCCGAAGGGATAGGACTCGAAGCAGTGGAACTCCGCCTGGCGGCCGAGGCGACCCTGGCGGCGATCGGCAAGGCAATCGACGCGGACCGATTCAGCCTGGTCGGAATCAAGCGGTTGCACGCGTTCGACGCGGATGTCGTCCTGGCGGTCCTCAAGGATTCCGGCGATACCGGCCAGCGCTACGTCGGCGCCGTGCCTGTACGCACGACGTACGTGGACGGGGCGGCTGCCGCCGTGCTGAACGCCACCAACCGCGTGCTCACCCCTCAGCAGGAGCCTTAGATTCGGCGCCGGCCTCGCTGAACAACTCCTCGACTCGAGCCCGGCCGTCCGGCCGGAGGTCGTCCTGAGTGAATATCCGGAGCGGATACACCTGGCGTAGAACCGAAGTCGGGTCCGCTCCGCGGTGCAGAGACTCGGCGAGCAGCAGCTCCTTCTCGCGGCAGTCGTCGCCCTTCAGCGGCGGATCATCCTGCCGCCACTCAACGGCGCCGGTCAGGGCCAGCCCACCCTGAATTCCAGCGTCGTGCGCCCGCGCCGTGGCGAAGCACACGGCCAGCTCCTCCTCCTCGAGGTTCGATGTCACCTGAAGCCTCCCGGCGACGACGCGGCCGGTCGACATGGGGACGGGCCGGCGATTCAGCAGCCGGACGGAGAACAGCGGACCGTAGTCGGAAGTCTCCCGAGTCCCGAACAGCGCATCCGCGGCGGCCTGGACCCCTACGTCGACGGAAGTCACCCGCGTCGCGGCAACAGCCGAGGTGAAGATGTGCCGGCCGTCGCCGACCTCCTCCCGGTTGCTCCGCACTCCTTCCAGACTGGTCAGAAACGCTTCTCTGGCCGCCTCCAGGCCCATGTTCTCCGCCAGATCGAGTGCGCGGCCGGCGTACAGGAGCACCTGTCGGGTCTCGATTCCCGCCGGATCATCGAAAAACCAGCCGCAGCTGGTGAACATGAGCATCGCGTGACGCTGCATCTCCAGCAGTTTCAGCGCCGGGTTGCGGCTTTCCTGAGCGGCGAGCTGCTCGCCGTGCCTGGAAATGAACTCCGCCGTCCGTCCAGGCGACCTGTCGAGGATTACGTCGATGTACTCATCCCGGGCGCGCCACGGGTCCCGGAGAAAACTCTCCCCCTCCGTCTCGAACGCGCCGGCAAGGGCAGTTGCCAGCTCGTCCAGAGACTCGCGCAGAGGGCCCCGCCAGGCCTGACTCCATTCCGGCCTTTCGCCGGTCGAACAGCCGCAATCGGAGCGCCAGCGCTCGACCCCGTGCGCGCAGCTCCACGAGGTTCCCTCCTCGATCCGCACCTCGTGGCGCGGCGGATGACGTTCGAGAAACTCGCCGTAGTTCGTGAGCCTGGCTTCTGGCGACCCGGCGAAGTTGGACAGGGCGAATGCCAGCGCCACCTCGCCGGCGGCGTGGTGGTGGCCGTACGTCTCGCCGTCGGTGGCAATGTGGATCAGCGATGGCTCGAGACCCTCGGCCGGGACGGTCGTCTCCAGACGCCGCACGAACGATTCGCCGTCCTCCAGAAGCGGCTCGAAGGCGACGGCCCGTGACGCTTCCCCATCGTAAAAGAACAGCGCTATCTCGCGCCCCGACGGAAGGCGTTGAATGTATGCCCGCCGCGGATCGATCCGTCCCCCGCCGACGCCCTGCCAGTCCCCGTCGGGCGGCCGCCGGACGGCTGCCGCCTGGTGCGGAGCCAATATCGTAAAACGCACCCCGCCGTCGGCCAGGGCCTCCAGCGTATCCAGGTCAACCGCCGTCTCGGGAAGCCACATCCCTTCGGGCTGCCTGCCGAAACGCCATACAAAGTCACGGATCCCCCAGACGACCTGTGTACGGCGGTCGCGGGCCGTAGCCAGGGGCATTATCAGGTGGTTGTAAGGCTGTGCGAGGGCGGATCCGTGGCCGGAGAAGCGCTCCCGGCTCAATCGGTCCGCCTCCAGGATCGCCGCATACGTGTCTGGCGCCCTCCGCTCCATCCACGAGAGGAGCGTCGGCCCGACGTTGAAGCTTAGGTGACTGTAGTTGTTGAGGACCCGCGTGACCTGCCCCAGCTCATCGATGACGGGGGCGGCAGCGTTCGGCGTGTAGCACTCGGCGGCGACGCGCTCGTTCCAGTCGTGATACGGCGCTGCCGACGCTTCGGGCTCGACGGTGTCCAGCCAGGGGTTCTCACGAGGCGGTTGGTAGAAATGCGCATGGATGCAGACGTATCGCTCACCCATGGTCCCGGTCCCGGGCGTGGAGGAAGACCACGGCCAGCGGCGGGAGCGTGAGAGTGAGCGAATAGGGCCGCCCGTGGAACGGTTCCGCCTCCGAAGCCACACGTCCGAGGCTCCCGGAGCCGGTACCGCCGTACCGGGAGGCGTCGCTGTTCAGGCGCTCGACCCACGGTCCACCCCACGGTACGCCGACGCGATAGTCCGCGCGGCGTTCTTGCGAGAAATTGCACACTACCAGAAACGCTTCCCGACCGTCACGCGGGCGCCTGAGAAAGCTGATCACGCTCTGCATGTGGTCGTCAGGCGCTACCCACTCGAACCCTTCCGACTCGCAGTCCAGCTCGTGCAGGGCGGCCTCGGATCTATAGAGTCGGTTGAGGTCTGCCACCCACCTCCGTATTCCCTCGTGCGCCGGATCGGCGAGAAGGTGCCAATCCAGGCTCGACTCGTGGTCCCACTCACGTTGCTGTCCGAACTCACCGCCCATGAACACGAGCTTCTTCCCGGGTTCGGCGTACATGCAGCCGAACAGGAGGCGGAGGTTGGCCGCTTTCCGCGATCCGTCGCCTGTCATGCGCTGCCAGAGTGAGCCCTTCCCGTGGACCACCTCGTCGTGCGAGAACGGCAGAACGAAGTTCTCGCTGAACGCGTAGAGTTGGCGGAAGGTCAGGTCACTATGGTGGTACCGCCGGTGGCTCGGATCACGGGAAACATAGTCCAGCACGTCGTGCATCCACCCCATGTCCCACTTGAGTCCGAAGCCCAGTCCGCCCACTTCTACCGGGTGAGAGACCAGGGGCCAGGCGGTGGACTCCTCGGCGATCGTGAGGATGTCAGGCAGCCGCCGGTAGGCTTCCTGATTCAGCCGGCGGAGGAGATCCTCGGCCTCCAGGTTCTCCCGACCACCACGCTCGTTCGGGACCCATTCCCCGTCCTCTCTGGAGTAGTCCCGGTACAGCATGGACGCCACCGCGTCCACCCGCAGGCCTTCGGCGTGGTACTCCTCGAGCCAGTACAGGGCGCTGCTGACGAGGAAGCTGCGTATCTCCGTTCGGCCGTAATCGAATATGAAGCTGTTCCAGTCCGGGTGAAATCCGAGACGTCGGTCGGCATGCTCGTACAGATGCGTACCGTCGAACAGCCCCAGGGCGTGCTCGTCGGTTGGGAAGTGCGAAGGTACCCAGTCCAGAATGACCCCTATGCCGCGGCCATGCAGCAGGTCGATGAGGTACTTCAGGTCTTCAGGCCGACCGTAGCGGGAGCTGGGGGCGAAGTATCCCGTCACCTGATAGCCCCACGATCCGTAGAACGGGTGCTCCATCACCGGCAACAGCTCCACGTGGGTGAAGCCCGTGCGGCTGACGTAGTCCGCCAGCCGGGGCGCCACCTCGCGGTAGGAGAGGAAGCCCGGAGCTGCCGCCGGCGGTCGCTGCCAGGAGCCGAGGTGGACCTCGTAGATGGAGATCGGGGCGTCGAGGGCGTTCTTGGCCGAGCGGCCGGACATCCACTCGTCGTCGCCCCACCGATACTCGTCCCGGTAAACGACCGATGCCGTGCGTGGAGGCTCCTCCGCGAACCTGGCCAGAGGGTCGGCCTTCTCCACGACCCGCCTGCCGCCCCGGATCCGGTGCACGATACCGTACTTGTAACTTTCTCCCGGTCCCACCCCCGGTACGAACCCTTCCCAGACTCCCGAGCTTCCGCGCCGTATCAGTGGGTGGCGTCCCGAGCTCCAGCCGTTGAAGTCGCCGATCACCTCCACCCGGTCCGCAGACGGCGCCCACACCGCGAAGCACGTCCCCGATCCTTCCCCCGGATCGACGACGTGGCTGCCGAGCATCTCCCACAGTCGGAAGTGGGATCCTTCGTTGAACAGGCGCAGGTGCTCCGCGGAGACGAGGGACACGTCGTGCCGCACTGCCGGGGCTCCGTCCTTCATTGTCTCGACTGGCCGGTGCTCGTAATCACGGCACGCTCTCGCGCCGGCTGCGATCCAGCTTGCCCAGTACAGCCTGTAATTCGGCGGTCAAGATGCGGGCACCCTGCGTGCTGAAGATGGCCGGCCGTCCTCGCCCGGCGGATGGCGCAAGCTATACCGGCATCGGTCCGGAGGGGAGGTGCGCGCAAACCGCACCAATGATAACGTGGGGGCGACGGTCCGTCCGCGCGCGGGTCGGCGAGATGCAGGCCGGGGATAGCCTCCAACTCATGGAAAACAGCAGACGCAACATGGGAACGCGCACCGAGTCGCGCCGGTCCGGAGTCGAGGATCCAGACGCGGGCGGCAACCTCGACCAAATGCCGGTCGAAGAGCTGTGCATCAACACTATCCGCACCCTCGCCATCGACGCCGTGCAGAAAGCCAGCTCGGGCCATCCGGGAGCTCCCATGGCGCTGGCGCCCGTCGCGTATGTTCTGAGCCGGGAGCTTCGTTACAACCCCTTGAATCCGCACTGGTTCGATCGCGACCGCTTCGTGTTGTCGGCGGGGCATGCGTCCATGCTGCTCTATGCCATGCTCCATCTGAGCGGCTACGAGATCTCGCTGGACGACCTGCGGGAGTTCCGCCAGTGGGGTAGCGTGACTCCGGGACATCCGGAGTACGGCCTCACGCCCGGAGTCGAGACGACGACCGGACCGTTGGGCCAGGGACTGATGACGGCCGTCGGCATGGCGCTGGCGGAGGCGCACCTCGCAGCCGTTTACAACCGTCCCGGGTACCGTGTGGTCGATCATCACACCTACGTTCTGTGCAGCGACGGCGACATGATGGAAGGAGCCTCACACGAGGCTGCCTCGATGGCCGGCCATGTGGGGCTTGGGAAGCTGATAGTGATCTACGATGACAATCGAATCACCATCGACGGACCCACCGATCTAACTTACTCCGATGACGTCGTGCGCAGGTTCGAAGGCTACCACTGGCATGTCCTGAACCTCGGGGAAGCGGCCAACGATGTGCCGGCCATCAGCCGGGCGCTGGCGGCTGCCCGGGCGGAACCGGAACGACCCTCACTCATAGTCGTCCGCTCCCACATCGGATACGGATCACCGGGCAAGCAGGATACGGCCGAGGCACACGGGGCTCCGTTGGGCCAGGAGGAAGTCGCCCTCACCAAGCGTGCGTACGGCTGGCCGCAAGAGCCGCGTTTCCTGGTGCCGGACCGGGCGCGGGAGCACATGCAGGAAGCGGTCGCACGTGGAGCAACGCTGGAGGCCGAGTGGAAGCGGGCCTTCGAGGCGTATCGGGAGCGACATCCGGATTCGGCGGCCGCGCTGGAGCTGGCGCTGGACGGCAGGCTCCCGGAGGGCTGGGACACGGATGTGCCGAGCTTTCAGCCGGAAGACGGTGCCATGGCGACGCGCTCCGCCTCGGGCAAGGTGCTCAATGCGATCGCCGGGCGTCTTCCCTGGCTCGTCGGAGGAAGCGCAGACCTCTCGCCCTCGAACAACACACGCATCGCAGCATCGGACGACCTGCGCCGTCACGCATACGGGAATCGTAACCTGCGCTGGGGGATACGTGAGCACCTGATGTGCGCGGCATCCTCGGGAATGGCCTTGCACGGAGGACTTCGGCCGTACGCTGCTACGTTCCTCGTGTTCACCGACTACGCCCGGCCCGCGATCCGTCTCGCCTCGCTGATGGGTCTTCCGGTCATCTACGTGATGACGCACGACTCCATAGGTCTGGGAGAGGACGGACCGACACATCAGCCCGTCGAACACCTCGCGGCGCTTCGTGCGGTTCCGGGCCTGCAGGTCATTCGTCCGGCGGATGCCAATGAGACCGCACAGGCCTGGCGCGAAGCGATCCGGCGAACCGACGGGCCTACCATGCTGGTTCTCACCCGTCAGAAGGTCCCGGTCCTGATCCCCGACGAAGCGGAAGGCGTCGCCAGAGGTGCGTATGTCCTCCGAGGCGATCGAGGGAACGAGCTCGACCTTGTGCTGCTCGCCTCCGGATCGGAGGTGGCGCTGGCGCTGGGAGCGCAGGAGGTTCTGTCCGAGCGCGGCGTCAGGAGCCGGGTGGTGAGCATGCCGTGCTGGGAGCGATTCAGGGAGCAGGAGCAGGAGTATCGGGACCGCGTCCTTCCTCCGGCGGTAACGCGAAGGATAGGCATCGAGGCCGGCACGCCGTTCGGCTGGCGAGAGTGGGTGGGCGACGGCGGCTGCGTGATAGGCGTCGATACGTACGGGGCGAGCGCCCCCGGGCCCGAGCTCTTCCGTCACTACGGGCTCACGGTGGAACTGATCGTGGCTGCAGCCGAGCGGCTCCTGGACGAAAACAGTTGAGGGGTTGGTGACATGCGAATCGCCGTCGGGGCGGACCACGCGGGCTTCAGCTACAAGGATGCGCTGGCCGAGGAGTTGCGGGCCGCCGGGCACCGCGTGCTCGACCATGGAACGGACGGCCCCGATCCGGTCGATTACCCGGATTACGCCCGGTCGGTCGCCGAAGCGGTGGCCGGGGGCGACGCCGAGAGGGGCATCCTCATCTGCGGCAGTGCCGTGGGTGTCAGCGTGGCCGCCAACAAGGTTCCGGGCGTCCGGGCCGGCGTGTGCCACGACACTTACTCCGCTCGGCAGGCGGTGGAACACGACGACATCAACGTGCTGTGCCTGGGCGAGAGGGTCATCGGGTTCGAGCTGGCCAGGGAGATCGTCACGCGATTCCTGGAGGCACGGTTCACGGGAGAGGCGAGGCATCGAAGGCGACTGGAGAAGCTGGCGGCGGTGGAGCGGAGGTATATGTGTAAGCCGGAGCCCGACGAGCCGGGGTCTTAGAGAACGCCCATGCAGAAGCTCCTGGAGCTGATCGAGCACGGCCAGAGCTACTGGCTGGACAATCTCGACCGGGCGATGATCCGCAGCGGGGAGCTCGAGAAGCGCGTACGGGAGCAAGGGCTGCGAGGCGTCACATCCAACCCCGCGATCTTCCACAAGGCCATCTCCGGAGGGAACGACTACGACGAGCAGATACGCGAGCTCGCCGTCGCGGCCCGCTCCGCCGAGGAGATCTACGAGGCGCTGGTCACCACCGACATCCGGGACGCGTGCGACACGCTTCGACCTGTTTACGAGGAGACCGGCGCGGTAGACGGATACGTGAGCCTGGAGGTGTCGCCCCACCTGATCCACGACACTCGGGGGTCGGTCGACGAGGCGCGCCGGCTCTGGGCTCTGGTCGACCGGCCGAATCTCCTGATCAAGATCCCGGGAAGTCCGGCGGGCATCCCGGCCATCGAGGAGCTCCTGTTCGACGGAATCAACGTCAACATCACGCTCCTCTTCTCGATCGCCACCTACGAGGAAGTCGCTCAAGCCTACCTGCGAGCGCTCGAGCGGCGCATGGGCGACGATCGGCCGCTGGGATCGGTGGCGTCCGTAGCGAGCTTCTTCCTGAGCCGGATCGATGTGCTGGTGGATAGGTTGCTTACCCATCGGGTCGGCGGGGAAGAGCCGACGCCATCGCGCGCGACCGAGCTGTTCGGTCAGGCGGCGGTGGCGAGCGCCAAGTTGGCCTATCAGACCTACCTGCGGATCATGGAGGGCGAGAGGTGGTCAACTCTGGCGGGTGCCGGAGCCCGCGCGCAGCGTCTGCTGTGGGCAAGCACGAGCACCAAGAATCCCCTGTACGACCCGATCCGGTACGTGGAGCCGCTGGTGGGCCGGGACACGGTCAATACGATGCCGGAGGTCACCATCGAGGCGTTCGCTCGCCTGGGACGGATCCGGCCGCGAGCCGTCGAGGAGGACGCCGAGCATGCGGCACGGGTGTTTCGTGACTTGGAAGCGGTCGGCGTGAACATGGAGGCGGTCACCGAACAGCTCATCAGCGAGGGCGCTCAGAAGTTCGTCGACCCGTTTGACAGGCTGATTGCCGGTCTCGAGGAGCGTCGACAGGAGGTGCTCCGGGATTCGGCCATCCGGCTGGAATTGTCCGGGGCGACTCCGCCGGGCGTGACGGCAGCGCTGGAGGCTTTGCGGGAGCAGCGCTTCACTGCCAGGTTGTTCGCCGGCGATCCGACCCTGTGGTCCTCGGAACCTCTTACCCAAGCAACGATTGCTGACAGGCTCGGCTGGACGCGCGGGACGCGCGCCGACTCCGGCCTGCCGGCCGTGCGCGACTTCGCCAGAGAAGTGCTGGACGACGGGTTGAGGCATGTGGTGCTGCTGGGAATGGGCGGCAGCAGCCTCAGCGCTCTGGTCGCGGCGGATACTTTCGGCCAGGGCGAGGACCGGCCGGAGATCCTGGTGCTCGACGATACGGACCCTGAGGCCGTGCGGCGGGCGGAGGAGCGGATCCATCTGCCAGCCACGCTGTTCATGGTGGCCAGCAAGTCGGGCACGACCGTCGAGACCATGTCTCTGTATCGGTACTTCTTCGACCGGCTGGCGGACTCCGGAGCCGCGACACCCGGCCGGCATTTCGTGGCGCTCACCGACGACGGCTCCCCGCTGCTCCGGGAGGCGGAGGAGAACGGCTTCCGCCAGGTCTTTCGGACCCCTGCCGACGTCGGCGGCCGGTACTCGGCGTTGACGGCCTTCGGTCTGCTGCCGATAACGCTCACAGGAGCGGATCTCGACCTTCTGCTCTCCTCGGCGCGGCAGGCCGAGATGTCGTGCTCCCCGGCTATTCCGGAGACGCACAATCCGGCGGTGCGCCTCGGAGTCCACCTGGGCCTGCACGTCGGAGCCGGACGGGACAAGGTTACGATCGTCGCGTCCCCTGGAATCAGGTCTTTCCCCCTGTGGATAGAACAGCTACTGGCCGAGAGCACGGGCAAGAGCGGCACGGGAATCGTGCCGGTCGTGGGAGAGGAGTTGGGACTACCGGAGACGTACGGCGACGACCGCGTCTTCGTCCACCTGCGGTTGGCGGACGAGTCGGATCAGGACCGGCGGCTGGCCGCGCTGGTGGATGCAAACCACCCGGTGATCAGCATCACGCTCCCCACCCGCGAGTCCCTGGGCGGGGAGTTCCTGCGCTGGGAAATCGCCACGGCTACGGCGGGCGCCCTTCTCCGCGTGAACCCCTTCGACGAGCCCGACGTTAAGGAAAGCAAGCTCAACACGGCCCGGCTGTTGGAGCTGTGGGAGGCTGAGGACCGGTTCCCGTCAGACGAGCCGGTGATAACGGCAGGCGGCCTGGAGGCCTTTCTGGATCGCGGGCTCGGGTGGGCCTCCGGCCTGGATCTATCCTCGCTGCAAGCCTTGGTGACCGGCTTTGTGGAGCTCGCCGGTCATGGGGAGTACGTGGCTATCCTGGGCTACTTCGCCCGGACCGCGGAGCGCGCGGTGTCAGTTCGCGGCCTGCGGCAGCGGATCCGGGAAAAGACCGGAGCGGCTACGACCTTCGGGTACGGACCGCGCTACCTCCACTCCACGGGCCAGCTTCACAAGGGCGGTCCGGATTCCGGAGTCTTTCTCATGCTCACCGCCGATGCGGCCGAGGATCTCCCTATCCCAGGGGCGGCATATGGCTTCGCCGCCTTGCAGCGAGCCCAGGCGCTGGGTGACTTCGAGGCTCTGACCTCCACCGGTCGTCGGGTGCTGAGGGTTAATCTCGGCTGGTATCCGGACCAAGGCCTTCGGACGCTCGGCGACTTCATGGCGGGAACCTGATTCTGGCGCGCCCTGCGGGGGATCGACTCTCAGCCCGGGCCGCCCGAGGATGCGGGCTCCGCGCCCGCCCCGGCGAACCTTTCCCGAAAGGCCGGCTTTCGGAATACGAGGGCGGCCGAACGGTCACCCCCGCCACGGCGCTCAGGATGATGACCAGCCTGGCGAAGGGCTCGCCCAGGGACCTGCGCTCACCGACCAGACGGATCATGGTTCGCAGCCACTCGGCTCCACCCAGGACAAGGCAGAGCTGCATGACCCTGGCGGCCCACGGACGCCGGACCGCAAGAAGCGCGGGAAGAAAGAGGGCGACCAGCGTCAGAGGTGCGTGGCCTGCTCGCGAGAAGTGCGCCGCCAGCAACAGGAAGCTGAGGACAACGGGAAGGCTCAGGCCGACAATTCGCATGGCGTCCATTCCTCGCGGCTCGGAGAAGTCCCGGCACCGTCTCGTCGCAGCCGTCGATGCCGAACCCTCACTGCCCGGTGTCGGCTGCCATGCTCCGGGTCCCGAGGATGGCCACGCTGAGCGCGCCGCCGGCCAGTATCCCGAACACAATGAGCCTCGGACCGAACACCCAGGCCGCGGCGGCTCCGATGGTGCACCCCACCAGCGGCCACAGGAACACGCGCCGCAGAGAGAACCCGCGCCTCTCCCAT
This sequence comes from Gemmatimonadota bacterium, assembly GCA_039589295.1. Lineage (GTDB taxonomy): Bacteria > Gemmatimonadota > Gemmatimonadetes > Palauibacterales > Palauibacteraceae > JBDGYE01. The sequence continues at coordinate 204,997 of JBDHHR010000001.1, forward strand.
GGCCGTCCCACCAAGGCCATTCCGGCAGCGAATCCGGCTGCGCTCACGGCGGGTGCCATCAACCACAACGCGGCTTCCAGCACGCCTCCCGCTCCGACCCCGAGCAGCAGGAACGCCGAGAGCCACACGGCATAGGCGGCGCCACCTACCGCGGTGGCCACGAGCGTGGTCAGGAGCGCTCGCAACATGAGACTGCCGGCCGTTTCATCATCTAATGTCCATTCTCAAACACGTCCAGCGGCGAGGCGTGGGCGGAGCCGGCACCGACGCATCGGCGAGACTGATGTTCAGAACAGGTAGCCGACGCCCGCCAGCATGTGCAACGCCAGGTTGAGAGCCCGAACCCGGCCACCCTCGACGGGCACGCCGGCCCAAGCCGCAGTCCCCTGCCCTTCCAGGTTTACAGCGAGGTGCGAGGAGACCGCAAAGCGCCGGCCGACTCCCAGCAGCACAACCGGTCCGGTCACCCGGTATCTGCCGAGGGTTGCGCCAACACTTGAGAAATCCCTGTTCCGCACAGTTGCCTCAACGTGCGGCAGGACTACCCCCGCGCCGACGCGGACGTCGACAGGCCGGGCACGCCACACGCGATGAATCGAGAGCAGGTTGAATCCGTGGCTGTACGCACAGGCCGGCGCCCTCCGCCTTCGCGGGAGCTACTCCAGCACGAAGATGTTGCGCTCGGAGCAGATCTCCTTCAGCTGCCTGGGCCAGACGGTTACACTGACTTCTCCGAGGTGCGCTTTCTGGAGGAGCAGCATGTAAGTCCTGGACTGGCCGATGCCGCCTCCGATGCTGAGCGGGATCTCGTCATTCAGGATCGCCTGATGGTAGGGCTGCTCCAGGAAGTCCATCTGCCCGCTCATCTCGAGCTGCTTCACCAGGGTGTCCTTGGTCACGCGAACCCCCATCGAGGTGAGCTCGTGACGTCTCTTCGTCACCGGGTTCCACACGAGAATGTCCCCGTTCAGACCGTTCACCGGACGCCCGCCCGCCGACTCGGTTTCGGTGATCCAGTCATCGTAGTCCGCAGCCCGCATCTCGTGGGGAAAACCGTCGGCCAGAGGCCACCCGATGCCGTAGATGAATATCGCCGGGCAATCCTGGAGCACCTTCGTCTCGCGCCGCTTGCGTGGCAGATCCGGATACATGTCCAGGATCTCCTCGGCATGGAGGAACGTCAGCTCGTCCGGCAGACTCGGGTAGCGCGGATCCCTGAGCTTTGGAAAGAGATCGTGGACGTGCTCCTCAACTCCCTTCAACACCTTCCAGATCCTCCTCACCGTGTCCGTAAGGTAGTCCAGGGTCCGGTCCTCGGAAGTAATCACCTTCTCCCAGTCCCACTGGTCCACGTACGAACTGTGGTCGTGGTCCAGGAAGTAGTCCTTGCGCACCGCACGCATGTCCGTGCAGATCCCCTCTCCGATCTGGCAATCAAACTGTTTCAGCGCCATCCGCTTCCACTTGGTGGCGGCCTGCACCACGCTGGCGCGGATCGGCTTCTCGAGCCCGAGCCCACAGTCGAACTCCACCGGCGTTCGTGAGCCGTCACGGTCCAGCATGTCGTTGACGCCGCTCTCCACATCGACGATCAGCGGGACCTGGACCATCATCAGGTTCAGTTCCCGGCACAATCCATCCTCGATGTACCTCTTCGCCTCGAAGACGGCCTTCATGGTCTCCTTTCTGTCGAGCGGCGAGCGGTAATCGGAGGGAAGGATCCTGGCCACCTCCTCGTAGGTGCTGACTCCGGGCCCTGCCAGGTCCGCCTTCTTGTCTGCAACGGTCATCTTCTTATCTCCAGAAGTCCTCTGCTCTGCTGCACGGGGCGCTCGCCGCCCCCCGGACGCCGCGGACCGCCTTTCCAAGTGCGGCGTGACACCCCGTCCCGTCCGGACGATCGGAGCGCTAACCCCGCCGTCGTCGCTTACTCCTCCCAGTTCTCCAGGAACCGCGATCGCGCCCCGACCTGCTCGTTCACCAGGGCCCGGAAAATGGCCCGGAGCTGCTCGTAGGGGAAAGTGCCGATCACCATGCGGTTGTTGATGATCAAAGTAGGTGTCGACCGAATCCCGTGGGAGTATTCCTCCGAGGTCTTCTCGTACTCCGCACCGGTGTCGATGAGGGCGTTGACCAGCCCGACGGTGGCCGAGTCGGTGAGCGCCTCCTCGACCCCGTGCCTCATCGCCAATCCGGATCTCCACTCCGGGTCCCTGGCCGCCTCCAGGTTCGCGAAGATCTCATCGTGAATCGCCTTGAACTTCGACGGATCGAACGCGGCCATGTATGACAGGTCGCAGGCGCCAGGGTGCTTGTCCTTCTCCACTACACGGTTGCACTGCGCATCGAGGGGAAAGAACTGGAACGCGATGTTGAGCTGGCCGGCGAACTCCCGCTCCAGGCGCACGAACTGCTCGCTGAGGTACCGGCAGTCGGGGCACAGGAGGTCGCCGTACTCAACCACCCGGATGGCTGCATCCTCGAACTCGTCGGTGGCGCTGGCGATCCAGTACGGTGAGACGACGCTGGGCCACTCCACCATCGGTAGTTCATAAAACTGCCGGACGACGTCCGCCTCCACATCGCCCGACTGCGCTTTCCTTCGCGTCTCGTGGTACTCTGCCACCCCGAACGCCTGCAGCAGCGTCAACGCTACGAACACCCCGAGCACTTTGGGAGAAGGGCGAAGCCACCTCCGCGAGAAGTCCACCGCTGTGCGGTCGAGACCGAACCGCCAGAACAAAATCAGGCTGGCCAGCGAGAACACGTAGTAGCCGAGGCACAGGAGACACAGATCGCCGAGACCAAGCACCGAATAGGAGAAGTGCCCGGCTACTCCAAAGCCGTTGACCAGAGCCAGCGTCTTGTTGGTGCGCTCGAGCTCCGCTGAGGGAAACAACGCTCCGACGGCCAACAGCAGCCCTAGCATCACCCCGAAGGTTCCGATGGGGACCCCTGCCACCGTCGCTATGGAGGAGTAGGCGCTGCTATCGCAGTTGAAGAAAGTCCCTACGTCGCAGAACGCCCCCTCCCAAATCGACTCCGGGTAGTTGACGCTGAAGAAGTGCTGGATGGTCAGCATCGCGGCGGCGATCATCCCCAGCGCCGCCACGAGGCTGGCGATGCGTCGTTTCCTGCGGCCTCCGAGCGTCAGCGATTCGGTCATGGCGTTCTCCTCGAATCCCCGTAGTGCGGTACCAGGTAAGGGGTCCGTTGTCCGATATCGGATCGCGCCGGGCTGAGAATCGGACTCGACGACGTTTCGATGAACGTGGGATCCTAACGTGGAGCCGTCAGGAAGGAAACGGGCTACGGGGCAGGTCCTTTAGCGAACCGTCCCGAGCGCATAGACGGCTCCGGGCAGGCACGCCGGCGGACCCTGGGTGCTCAGTCCGTCTCGAGGTACCTGTGGCGGATGACCTGAATGTGGTGCGCCGCGTGGCCGGCTAGCACGTACGCTATAGCGCGTACGGAGAGGCTGGAACCGTTGGCCATCCCGCGACGTACCCAAGTCGACTGTCCGAAGCTGGCGAACAGAGCCAGATTCGAGCGACGCACGTGCTCGAACTCCTCCCCGAGGCTGCGCAGCGACCGATGCCCAAAGTCTCCGCTGCCCACGTACTCGTCCTGCTCGAAGCCGGGGAGAGGCTGGCGTTCGCCTCGGGCAAAGGCCAGTGCCCGATAAGCGAAGATTCGCTCGCTATCGATCACATGACCGATAACTTCCTTTACGCTCCATTTCCCCGGAGCATAACGGTGCTCGCCGGTGGCAGGGTCGAGGTGACCCAGAAAGCCCAGGAGTTCATCAAGCTGGTCGCGCAAAGCACAGAGAATGTCCGCGTTTTGCACACTCTCGATGTAGCCGGCGTAATAGGGCGAATACTCGTCAGGACGCGGACAGCCGATCGTAACCTCGTTCATTCACCACCTCTCGGCGGAGGGTTCGACCTTTCCCGCTCCGGATAAGTGCAACAAGCGCTCCATGGATGCGATAACATGCTTTAGCCGTCCTCGGGCTCCGGCACAAGCCGGGCCGCAGGACTGTTAGGCCGAGAAGGCCCTCTTCACCCGCTCCCAGAAGCCCGGCTCCTGTGTGTCGGGCTCGGGGGGCTGTTGCTCCACCGCGGCCAGACGCTCGAGCGCCTCGCGCTCTTCTCTGCTGAGACTGGTGGGCGTCCACACAAGAACCCTGACTATCTGGTCGCCTCTCCCGGAGCCGCGAAGTCTCGGCATACCCTTGCCACGCAGGCGCAGGGCCTGCCCGCTCTGGACGCCGGCGGATACCGTAAGCTTCGCCGGTCCGTCGATGACGGTGGGAACTTCGATCTCCGAGCCGAGGGCTGCCTGGCTCATGGTCACGGCCAGGTTGTAGACGAGGTCGTCGCCGTGGCGGTGGAACCGACTGTCCTCTTCGACCTCCACAACGACCAGGATGTCGCCGCGAGGGCCACGCTCAGGCCCCGCGTTTCCTCGACCGGACAGCTTGAGGTAGTCGTCGCTCGACACGCCTGCGGGCACTTCCAGCTTGATCGTCCTCTCCACCCGGACCCTCCCCTCTCCTCTGCACCGCGTGCAAGGATGGAGGATCCTTTCGCCGGCACCCCCACACTCCGGACACGGTCGAACGCTGACGAACTGTCCCAGTATAGAGCGCTGAACGTGTCGGACTTCACCTGCCCCGCCGCACGTCCCGCAGCGCTCCGGTGAGGTGCCGGCCTCGGCTCCGGAACCGCCACAGCTGTCGCACGGGTCGAGGACGTTGAGCCGTACCTGTTTCTCTATGCCCCGCGCGGCTTCCTGGAGCGTTATCTTGAGATCCAGCTTCAGGTCGCGGCCGCGACGGGGCCCGCGGGAGCGCACTCCTCCACCAAAGATGTCGCCGAAGCCGCTCATGCCGAACTCTCGCATGAAGACCTCGAAGGCGTCTCCGAAGTCGAATGCTCGGAAACCGCCCGGGCCTCCGACACCTCGCTTGAGGCCGGCCTCGCCGTAACGGTTGTAAAGCTGGCGCTTCTCCGGATCTCGGAGAACCTCGTAAGCTTCCGTCACCTGTTTGAACCGCGCCTCGGCGTCAGGCGAGTCGTTGCGGTCCGGGTGATAAGCCATGGCCAGCTTGCGGTAGGCCTTCTTGAGCTCGCTCTGATCGGCGTCCCGCTCGACGCCCAGCAATTGGTAGTAATCCGCCATCCGGGTCTCGTAACTAGAACGCGCGCCTTCCCGAACACGGGGCCGGCGCGCCGTTTGTGCATCAGGCCGCTTTCAGTGCGCGATCAGCCTGGACACGAGCGAAGACGTGCAGTCCACCAGGGCCACGACTCTCTCATAAGGCATGCGCGTCGGACCGATGACTCCGACGATGCCTTCCAGTTGATCAACCTCGTACGTCGCCGTCACGATGGTCAGACCTGCCAGCTCGGGCGTTCCGTGCTCCGCCCCGATGGTGATCTGCGTGCCTCCGGAGGTGGCTCGGCCGTGAAGAATCGAGGCAAGCAAGTCTCGCTTCTCCGTGAGCTCGAGGAGCGCCTTGAGCCGTTCGCTCGAGGTGAACTCCGGCTGCCCGGCCAGCACCGAGGCGTTGCCCAGGTGGATCTCGTCCGCACCCAGTGCCCATTCGAAGACGTCAGGGCCCGACTCCACGAATATGTTGATCAGACCGGCGGCGGACGGATCCGCCACCTGAACATCGCGAAGCCGATCGCTCAGGCTGGCATGAATGTCCTGCAGCGTGCTTCCGACCAGCCTTTCATTCAGGACCTCGGCTACGGCCGCCAGCGTGTCCGCGGGCAGGTTGCTCGGAAGGTCCACGTAAACCGTACGCACCACCCCGGATTCGAGCGTAAGGACGAGGAGCGCCTTCGCCGAGTCGATCGCCACGAGGTCCAGTTTGCGGAGCACGGCAGCCGCGAGTATGGGACCGACGGACAGGCCGAGCTCGCCCGTAAGCAGCCCCAGAACCCTGGCCGCCCTCTGTACCAGAGCTTCCAGTTCCGATGCCGGCTCGCGGCCCGCGAGCTCCTTCTCGATCTCGGCTCGTTGGTGCGAGCTCACGCCCTTATGCCCCATGAGCGTATCGACATAGTACCGATACGCGCGGTCCGTGGGCATCCGTCCGGCCGACGTGTGGGGGTGCGTCAGGAAACCCTTTCTCTCGAGATCCGACAGCGTGTTGCGGACCGTCGCGGGCGATATGTCGAGGTCGTATCTCTGCACCAGGCGTCTCGACCCCGTCGGCTCGGCCGTCTCGATGTACGACCAGACGACGGCCTGCAGAATATTCCTCTCCCGCTCGCTCAGCGTCTCGACATTCATCGGGATGCTCTCCCGCCCACCGTGTCCGGCCGCAGGCAATCTTCTTCCAGCCGCGCCGCAAGCGTCGTTACGAGACCTTCCAAGCGCAGCCAGCCGTTCGCCGTCATCGTCACCCTGTGTCCGGTCTGCACGAGCCAGCCGGACTCGAGCCATTCCCGTGGAATCCAGTCCCCCGAGGCGGCCCTTTCCGCCCATGCCCGGTCGTCCAGCGCCAGTCCCTGACGCGTGCGCAGGGCCAGCCAGAGCCTCTCCAGACGCTCCTGTCCGGCCTCGAGTCGCTCCCGCCCCTGGCGCAACGGATCGCCGCCGGACGCCGCCCTTCGATACGCATCCCAGCGACTCACGTTCCAGAACCGCCAGCCGCCCAGAAGGCTGTGGGCGGACGGGCCAACGCCAAGGTAAGGCGAGCCATCCCAGTAGTGCCAGTTGTGCCGTGACTCCCGTCCGGGTCGGGCAAAATTGGAAACCTCGTAATGCGAGTATCCGGCCTCCGCGAGCAGATCGACCGCGCTCAGGTACTCCTCCGCGTAACTGTCGTCATCGGTCATGCGGACCCGGCCGAGCTCGACTCGGCGACCGAGAGCTGTTCCGCCTTCCGCGGTCAACCCGTACGCGCTGATGTGTTCCGTCCCGAGCCGTATCGCACTCCGCAGGTCCGCCCGCCAGTTTCGCTCGACCTCCCTTGGAAGACCGAAAATGAGATCCAGGTTCAAATTCTCGAAGCCTGCAGCGCGGGCCTGGCCAAGCGCCTCGCGGGCCTGCTCGGCATTGTGCAGGCGTCCGAGCCAGGAGAGAGCACCGTCATCGAACGACTGAACGCCGACGGACAGCCTGTTCACTCCCGAAGCGAGCCAACGCTCACACACTTCGCGGGTCAAGGAGTTGGGATTGGATTCGGCCGTCCACTCTACACCGGGGACTTCCCACTCGAACCATCTCGCGAGGAGTGCCGCCAGTCCCTCCATTCCTCGTCCACCCATGAGCGAGGGCGTTCCTCCGCCGACGAAGACCGTCTCCAGACCTACCCGTGGACGCCAGCGGGCGGCCTTGAACCACTGTCGGAGATCTGCCTCGACCGCGGCCAGCCATTCTGCCACTGGAGGATCGGACACCCGGCTGACTGAGAAGTCGCAATAGTGACAGCGGTGAGCGCAGAACGGGAAGTGGACGTACAGGCTGCGCGGCTCCGGGAGCCCGTTCAGCGACCGGTTCTCCATGACGATCAACGCCGCTCCGCGTGCGCGATCCGGATCTCCGGCATGAGCTCGAAGCGCGCTCCGGGAAGCCCCCGTACCGCTCCAGCCAGCTCCAGCCGACTCAGCATAGCCAGCGCTTCCGGCACACCGACTCCGGCGTTCCAAGCCAGTTCGTCGAGGCGGCTTGGTCCTTGTTCCAGGTGAGTCTGGAGGGCATCCGCCAGCGGGCCGAAGCCGCCGGGGGGTTCCGCGGGCCGATCACCCCTCGCCGGTGGCCGGGGAGACTCGTACGTCGCCCCGAGGACTTCCAGCACGTCACGCGCGTCCGTAGCCAGGTTGGCCCCGTCCGCGAGCAGGCGGTTGACTCCCGTGCTGGCCGGGAGGTCGACCTGGCCGGGAATCGCGAAGACCTCCAGACCGATATCCAGCGCGTGATCGGCCGTGATCAGAGCTCCGCTTCGCACGCCTGCCTGAACGACCACCACGGCCCGCGACATGGCCGCGATGATCCGGTTTCTCCGGGGGAAGAAGGCGGGCTCCGGAGGCAGCCCGGGCGGGTGCTCACTCACCAGCAGACCACTCTCCGCCACGGCTCGGTAGAGTTCCCGGTTCGAGGCCGGGTAGACATGACCCAATCCGCAACCCAAGACCCCGACGGTCTGCCCACCGGCATCGAGGGCGCCGCGGTGCGCGGCCGAGTCCACGCCCCGGGCCAGTCCGCTTACTATGGCCCAACCCGCTGCCGCCAGGTCGACCGCGATCGTCCGGGCGACACGGCGACCGTATTCGGTGGCGCGCCGCGTTCCGACTATCGCTACGGCCTTGTCCGGCGACGGCGACAGCGTCCCCCGCAGGTAAAGCACCGGCGGAGGATCCCGTAGACGCTCCAGGCCACGCGGGTACCCCTCCCCTCCGTAGCTCACGATCCGGGCTCCCGGGGGCAGCGATACCCCGCCGGCCGGAACCGGTCGGGCATCGGCGATCAACGCTCGCAGGTCACGCCTGCACCCCTGTGGCAGCCTGGCAACCCGGCGTCCTGCCACTGCCGCGGCCGAACCATACTCGTCGATGAGCCACCGGATGGTCATCGGTCCCAGGCCCGGGATGCGCTCCAGAGCAAGGGCGGCCCTGACCTCCATGGATACCGCCGGGTCGCCGCACGGGCGGACTGTGGCGGCGGGTCGGGTTCCGTCTACGGACGCCACTCCTCCAACTCCGGGAAGAGATCGGGTTCCTCCGGCCGCGTGCGGTCCTTCTCTTCCTCTACGCACCGCCACAATGCCTCGAGGAACTCCTCGAGTCCCTCCCTGGACACGGCCGATATGGTGAAGCTCCCCCATGCTTCCGGCGCATCGATCCTGGTGCGTTCATCCCCTGGAACGAGATCCGCCTTGGAGACGGCGACGCAATGGGGAATCCGGTCCAGCGCGGCATCGTGCCACACCAGCTCCTGGCGGAGCAACTCGTAGGTGGCCTGCGGCCGTGACACATCGCTGGGGACCATCAGGGCCAGCGTTCTTGTCCGTTCAATGTGCCTCAGGAACTGCGTGCCGAGGCCCTTCCCTCGGGCGGCTCCCTCGATGATCCCCGGAATGTCGGCGATGACCATCGAACGTCCGCCGGAGAGAGCGACCACCCCGAGGTTGGGCTGGAGCGTCGTGAACGGATACTCCGCGATCTTGGGACGTGCCGCGGAGATTGCCGCCAGCAGGGTGGATTTCCCGGCGTTCGGCTCACCTACCAGCCCCACATCGGCTATCAGCTTTAGCTCCAGCTCGACCCGACGCTCCTCGCCCCATTCCCCCGGCTCCCACCGGCGCGGCGCCTGGTTGGTGGATGAGACGAACGCCGCGTTACCACGGCCGCCGCGGCCACCCCTGGCGACTACGAGCCTGTCTTCCTCCTCCAGCACTTCTCCGATTCGCTCACCCGTATCTGCATCCCGAACCACCGTTCCCCTCGGCACCGGCAGGGAGAGCTCCTCTCCGTCGGCACCGGTCCTGTTGCCCCCCTCCCCGTGGCCTGCGCGGCCCGCTGCATAGTTCTCCCGGTAGCTGTAGTCGAGTAGCGTGTCGAGGTGAGTATCCGCGACTAGCACGACGTCGCCGCCCTTCCCCCCGTTCCCGCCCGAGGGTCCGCCGCGCGGCACACCCTTCTCCCGCCGGAATGCCACCGCACCGGCCCCGCCGGCACCCGCCTTCACCCTGATCCGCGCGAAGTCTACGAACATGCAGTCGGGGCCTCCTTGACTCGCCGCCACAGGCGCTCCGCCCGTTCTCTCCACTCCCGGTCCGCCGTGAACGTCAGCCCGACGCGGACCGCCAGCTCCACGTCCGCGTGCGAAGCGCCTGCGTTGAGAGCGCCATGAAGATGCGCGTGCAGCTGGGGCTCCAAGCCCGCGGCGGCCAGCATGGCGACGATGCACAGCTCCCGCCTCGTCAGGCTCAGGCCCGGCCGCCCCAGCACCTTTCCGTACCCCTCGGTGATCATCCACCGATCCAAGGCGGGATGAAGACGCTCCACTTTGTGGTGAAGCCTGTCGTATTTCCCCCCGTACACGGTCCGACAGATCGACTCTCCCCTTCGTGTCCAGTCGGACACACTCTCCGTTCGGGCCAGCGAGTCCAGCTCGACCGGCGGTCGGCCGGTGAGTGCTCTCCAGCGATCCATGGCCGAGAGGGCGACCGGAAAGCCGAGGAACAGGTGCGTCTGCAGGAGCGCCTCCTCCACTTCCAGCGGGTCGCATGCCTCCGCTGCCCGCCTGATCTCCATATCGATCGCCATTCCGTCGCCGGCGGCCACGGCCGCCGAGAGTTCGGCGAGGACCCTAAGGTCTGCGGGCGGGGACGCTGCCGGCCGCTCGCCAGGCGGCCCGGACATCGCACCGCCGGAATCTGCGGTCCCGGTGCCGATCACGCCGGAATCGCCCGGTCGCCTGGCAGCCGCCGGGTGGAGATCTCGCCGACCTGCTCGTCGAGGGTATTGGTGATCGGCACCCGACGCAGACTCTCCAGGGCTTCCCTCTCCTCGGCCCGCAGGAGACCGGCGCTGTCCAGGAGCTCCACCGCCGCGGGCCCCACGGCCCGGAGACTCCCGTCCTCGATCTTCACCGCCAGACCCCAGTCCTCGTCCACCGCCGACACGCAGAGCACTCCCTCGGCCCCCTCCTTGGCGAGAAGTCTACCGCCGGTCGCCTCCATCACTACGAGGGGTACGCGGCCCGGTGAAGACGTAAGGTGCGAGTGGCGCGTCATCGCCTCCACAACCGCGGCCGCGGCCTCGTGTCCCTGGCGGGCGCACCGCACGATCCGCGAGTAGGCCCTCGCCATCTCCCTCAACGGAAGAAGCGGCGTCGGAACGCCGCAGCCGTCCAGAGCCCATGCGTGATCTTCGGGATCGACGTCCATCCACGGCGTGAGCGCCTGCCGGATCCGTCTCTGCACCTGATGGTCCAGTCGCTCGTATCCCTCGTGAGGCCAACCGTGATACCTGGCGAGGGCCAACATTCCTGCATGCTTGCCCGAGCAGTTGTTATGCAGGCGACCCGGTGGCCGGCCCACACAGGCCAGGTCGTGGGCCGTGTCCCTGTCGAAGGGTGGATGCGGACCGCAGTGAAGGTCCGCCTCCTGCAGCTCCATACGCTGCAGCATGGCCGCCACGCGTTGTGTGTGCTGGGACATGCCGCCATGCGACGCACAACAAACGGCAAGGTCGGCCGCGTCGATGTCGAACGCCGAGGCGGCCCCGTCCTCCAGCACGGCCAGGGCCTGGAAGGGCTTCATGGCCGAGCGCCAGTATGTCAGAAGCCCCGGATCGCCGAGACAGGCCTCGCTGCCGCCACCGGCACTGCACACGATGCCGTGCGCGTGATGCGTCGACTCCGCCGCGTCGCCGCGCGTGACCTCTACCTTCAGTGCGATGCTGCCCAAGCGCACCCGACCTCAACAGCAGGTGGACGCCGGCTCTACTGGCAGGCCGGCCTCCAGCCACTCGACCATGTGCCCGTCCAGATCCCGGAGGTTCTCGAATCCGGCCTCCAGGAGGGCGCTTTCCGCGATTCCGGCCCGGCGCCCGGTGCGGCAATACAGCACTATCCCACGCTCCTCGAACTGCTGCAGGTCTTCCAGCCGGTCCGTGATGCGGTCATACGGGATGTTGATCGCGCCCGGTATATGCCCCTCCGCATACTCCTCCCGGCTACGCACGTCGATCAGCACAGGGCCACCAGGTTCATCGAGCCTGGCGAGCACTTCTGCCGGTGAGATCGAGCTGATGGACCCCGGATCCTCCATGACCGGCGGCGAAGAGTCGGAGACAACTGCATCTCCCGCCTCAGCCGCGGCCGAGGGTTGGCTCTCGACACTCGGCCCGGAACCGTTGCAGCTCACGGCCAGGAATCCCACGAGCATGGAAAGCACCGTGACTCCGGCCTGCCAGATAGTCCTTCTGGTCATGTTCATCCAGTCCTTCTCGTCTCGTTCGACTGCGTCTCCGGAGGCCGAGGCGGCAGGCTTCCTGACGGGCGTTCGGCGCAATCTTCCTCGGTGAGTCCAGTCCGTCAAACCGCCACGCGAGGCGTCGCCGCCGCTTTGCCGGACGGCTCACCCAGCTTCTCGTGCCTAGAGAAGGGCAGATCGGCCGTTTGAGTTGTCGGATTCCTGTTCGAGGCGGCGGGCGACGCCCAGCTTCACCGTTTCAGGAGTGCTCCTGAGAACCGCGGCCGGGTGCTCCAATCGGGCCTCCGGGCATACATGCGGCATCCCAACCACTTCGGAGATTCGCTCCGTGTGGTGGGGGCGTTTTCTCGTCGCCACGGCGACACCGGGAGGCCTCTTGACGGTCATCAGCCGGCTGCTCGTGACTCTGCTTCTTCTTAAAGTACGCGGAGTTACACTCTTCGAGGGCGGGCTCTGAGAGGATAAACGGGAGTACGAGGACTACACGGAACGCGCCAGTCCGTTCTTTCCCCGGCCTCCGCGGACCCGGCGCCCGTAGCATACGTTAGATCCGGCAGCCGACTTTCTCGACACACCGGGTGAGTCGGCAAGACCGTCCCATTTCGCCTTGCCAACCGCGGGAAGATGCTACATAATGGGCCTAACTGCGGTTTTCACCCTTCAATCCTACCCAAAGGAGACGAGCGTGACGAAACAGGAATTTGCGGAGAAGCTCGCCCGCAAGACCGACATCTCGAAGGCGAAGGCGATGGAGGTGATCGACTGCATCTTCTCGACTAAGCCGGGTCATGGCATCATCGCCGTCGAGCTGGACGGTGGCCGCGACTTCACCATCACGGGCTTCGGCACGTTCAAGACGCGCCGCACGAAGGCCCGCCGGGGTCGGAATCCTCAGACGGGCGCGGTTATCATGATTGCGGCGCGTAACAGCGTCTCCTTCCGTGCCGGCAAGGGGCTGAAGGACCGCGTTCGCGAGTAACGCGCGCCTGACAGTTCATGCGCCCCGGGGGGCGCGCGTCCGGCCCGCATCCAGCAGCCGATGACGAGCGCCCCTGCGGCCGGTCAGCACCGGTCGAGGGGCGCGTACCCTCTGGACCCTCTGTGTGATGGGTCCTTTCTTCTTGTTCTCAGTTCGTGGGCGCCGTCTCTTTTGCTGCTCCGGCGAGGGCCCCGCTCTCTCCTGTCAATCCCAGCAACTCCTCGGGGTCATCCGCGTGTCGCAGCAGCTCTACCGCTTGCGCCAGATGCGGGTTCTCGGCCTGGCCGCGCCTCAGCGCCTCGAGCTCGCCGAAGGCGGCGTTGGCCACCTGATAGACGAGACGGCGGTTCACCAGGTCTGCTGCTCCCTCGTACACAGCCCGCTCCACCTCTAACCCTTCGTCCTCCGTCAGCATGCGGTAGAACGCCTCGCGCATGGCGGGCGTGACCTGGAAGTCATGCGCGACCTGATGGTCCGCCGTCCACCCCACCGCAAAACGGAAGGCCAGCTGCGTGAGCGAAAAGCCGCCCTCTCCTACCCGCACCGCGAATTCCCGCTCCTGAACCGTGGCCGTGTCCGCAACGATGATGTCGGGCGTGATCCCGCCGCCGCCGTACACCAGCCGGCCTGCGTCGGTACGGAATATCTCCCTCCCTACCGTGTCGGAAACGGCATCAGCCTCGCCTTCGCGGCCGGCGCTGAACGCTCCGGCGGCCGCCGCCAGCTGGTCGAGCGTCGCGCCGTGCTCCCAGCGACGGCTGATGGACCTTCCGCTGGGCGTGTACCACCCGGCGGTCGTCAACTTCAGGTGATTGCCGCCGGGGAGCGAGTAGACGGTCTGAACGGATCCCTTGCCGAAGGTGGGTGTTCCGAGGATGATCGCTCGGTCGTGGTCTTGCAGCGCGCCGGCGACGATCTCCGAGGCGCTGGCCGAGTACAGGTTCACCAGCACCACCATCGGCATATCCGGGAAAGCATCGTCGCTGGGTGCACGGAAGGTGAAGTTCTGGTCCTCCAGACGAGAGCGCGTGGAGACGACCTCCGTCCCCCTGGCAACGAACAGATCGGCGACAGCGACTCCCTGGTCCAGGAGTCCTCCCGGGTTACCTCGCAGATCCAGGATGAGCGAGCGGGCGCTTCGCGCCTGCAACTCCTCGATCGCCTGCCTCAATTCCTGCCGGGCAGTGCGACTGAACCCCTCCAGTCGGACGAAGCCGATTCCGGCCTCCACCATGAAGGCCTTGATCATCTCCACGTGGATCTCGTCGCGGACTATGGTGAAGTCCAGCGGCTCGCGGACGCCGATCCGAGCTACCGTTATGGTTACCGGTTGTCCCTTTGGGCCGCGCAGCCTGTCCACCGCCTGCGTGTCGGACCATCCGCGCATGGACTCGCCCTCGACGGCGATGATCCGGTCCCCCGTCATCAGCCCCTGTCGCTCCGCGGGGGTGTTGGGAAGCAGCCCCATCACGGTGATCCACTCACCGACCTTCTGGATGCGGATGCCCAAGCCGCCGTACGCTCCGGTCGTGGTGAGCTCGAGGTCGTCGGTGTCCTCGGCGTCGATGAAGACGGAGTAGGGATCGCCCAGCTCCTGCAGCATGCCGTCGATCGCCATTCGGTACAGCTCGCCGGGGGCGAGCTCCTCCACGTACCGCTCCGAAACGAGCCGCTGCACTTCCTCGAACAGCCGCGCTCGTGCGATCACGCTCTCTTGCGATGCTCCGCCCTGTTGCAGAAGCCAGCCCCCGCTTCCCAGGGCAAGAACGGCAACTGTGATCGCGGGAATCCACGACCGGTTCATCCTATCCATCGATCTGCTATCCCTCCGACTGGTTTCGCAGCTCTTCTCCCAACGTCAGCAGCTGTTTCGGCGACGCGACCATGCCCAGAAGACGGGCTGCCGCTTGAACCTGCCGGCTTCTCCCGAGGGACCGGCGCAAGCCGGCCGATTCCCCGAACGCCGCGGTGGCGATCTGGCGCGCTAGCTGGTAATCGATCAGGTCGCTCGCCGCGTCGAGAACCGCCCGGTCCAGCGTCCGGCCGGAGTTTTCCTCGAGATAGTCCAGAAAACCCTCCCTCACTGCCGGCGTCACCTCGAAATCCGGCCTCAGATCGGGGTGCTCCCGCCGGTACCGAACCGCATACCGGAACGCCAGGTCGGCAAAAGGAATCTCGGCCTCGACCAGAACCTGCCGCAGCTTCTCCTCTTCCGCGGTCAGCGTATCGGGTCTGACAATCAGGTCCGGCATTATCCCTCCGCCGCCGTAAACGGTGCGACCCGATACCGTATGGTACACGGGACGGCCGGCGGTATCCTGTTCGACCCCGGCGCTCGCGGCTGCCAGCTCCGCGAGATCACCGCCTGCCCGAACCGCCTCGGCCACCGCTGCGTCGAAAGCCTCCGACCCGATGATGAACTCGCCGGCTTCCTCCCGCTCGGCGAGCTGCCGGTGGATGGACCTGCCGCTCGGCGTATACCACGTTCCCGTGGTGAGCCGCAGGTAGCTACCGCCGGGAAGCGGGAACAGGCTCTGCATCACTCCTTTTCCGTAGGTGCGGGTACCGAGGATAAGCGCCCTATCGTAGTCCTGCAGCGAGCCCGCGACGATCTCCGAGGCGCTGGCCGAGAGGCCGTTGACCAGCACCACCACCGGCAGGCCCGGGTATCGGTCCGGCCCGGGTGCCGTGAAGACGTGGCTGTCGGCAGGGTCCCGAGCTCGGGTGTCAACGACCTGGTCTCCCTGCGCGAGGAACAGGTCCGCCACTTCCACGGCTTCCCGGAGGATGCCGCCCCTGTTGTATCGGAGATCGAGGATCAGCGAGCTCGCTTCTCTGGCCAGGAGGTCGTTGATGGCCGCCTGCAGCTCGCCGCGGACGCGTCGGCTGAACCCGTCGAGGCGCACGTAGCCCACCCCGTTCTCGAGTCGCGCCGACAGTGCGGCTACGATGTGCACTTCATCTCGGACGATCGTCATCCGCAGGGGTTCAAGCTCTCCGGCACGTCGCACGGTGACGTCAACCGCCTCACCGCGGGGTCCCCGCAGAGCACCGACCGCTTCTTCCTGAGTCCAGCCTGTGGTGGAACGCCCATCGACTTCCACGATGCGGTCGTCGCGACGCAGATCCAGACGCGAAGATGGGCTGTTGGGAATGATGGAGAGAACCGTGATCCCCTCCTCCTCCGCCAGGATGCGCATTCCCACGCCGCCGTAGTTGTTGGAAAGAAGAGCAGCCTGCTGCTCGTCGGGGCCGATGAGGGCGGCATATGGATCGCCCAGCTGCCCGAGCAGCCCCACCACGGCCATATCGTATAGCTGTCCGGGGTCCACTTCCTCGACGAAGCGCTCGGCCATGTAGCGATGCACTATCTCAAACAGCGCGGCGTCCTCCAGGACGTCTTCCGACTGTTCCTGCTGAAGCAGCCAGCCACCGCTCGCCATGGACGCGAGCAGGACGGTAAGTGCGGTTACCCACCAGCGGCGCAGCTTCATCCTTCCTCCCCCTGATGCTCTACGCGGAACCGGTCCGTGCATTTCATGAAACTCATTGCCTGGCCAAATGTTTCACCGCCCGGGTGGGAATCGCTGCGGCCAGCGATCAGCTAGAACATCCCAGATTCTGTCCTGGACTTCCTTCACGGAGCCCGAGCTCGATACCGGGATGACGTTCGGCTCCGTGCGCGCCAGCTCTTCGTAGGCCTCGGCCACGGCCCGGTGGAAAGCTGTCTTCTCCCGCTCGAGCCGGTCGGCGACTCCCCGCTGCCGACCGCGGCCGACCTCCGCGTCCACTACCAGGAGAATCGTCCCATCCGGCTTCAGATCGCCGGTGGCAAACGCGTTCAGGGGCCGCACGCGCTCGAGCCCGATGCCGCGAGTGAGCGCCTGGTAGGCAAGAGTCGAGAGCTCGTACCGGTCGGCTAGGACCAACTCCCCGCGGGCGAGCGCCGGCCTTACCAGTCTACGCACGAACTCCGACCGGGAGGCAAGATAGAGAAGGAGCTCCGTCTCCGGGCACACCGGCACGTCGGGGTCCAGGACGACCCGCCGGATCCTCTCGCCTGCCAGGGTACCGCCTGGTTCCCGCACCACGACATGCGCGATCCCCTCCTCCTCGAGCCGTTGCGAGAGCCGCTGTACGTGGGTCGACTTGCCGGCTCCCTCGACACCCTCGAAGACGATGAAGAGGCCCGACTCCACTTCAGTCGTAGTACTCGACACCGAGGTGCGTGATCTGCTCTTCACCCGCCAGCCAGCGGAGAGTGTTCTTGAGCTTCCAGTGCTGGATGAAGATGTCGTGCTCGGGGTACAGCTCCGGCGCCGTCTGGGGACTCTTGAAGTAGAAGGAAAGCCACTCCTGGATACCGTTCAACCCGGCCCGCCTCGCGAGGTCGAGGAACAGGGCGAGATCCAGAACGATGGGCGCGGCGAGGATCGAATCCCGGCACAGGAAGTCGATCTTGATCTGCATCGGGTATCCCAGCCACCCGAATATGTCGATGTTGTCCCAACCTTCCTTGTTGTCACCGCGGGGCGGATAGTAGTTGATGCGCACCTTGTGGTACATGTCGTCGTACAGCTCGGGATACATCTTCGGCTGCAGGATGTACTCGAGCACGCCGAGCTTCGACTCCTCCTTGGTCTTGAAGCTCTCCGGGTCATCCAGCACCTCTCCATCCCGG
This sequence comes from Gemmatimonadota bacterium, assembly GCA_039589295.1. Taxonomy (GTDB): domain Bacteria; phylum Gemmatimonadota; class Gemmatimonadetes; order Palauibacterales; family Palauibacteraceae; genus JBDGYE01. The sequence goes on from JBDHHR010000001.1 coordinate 222,619, forward strand.
TTGCCCAGGATGTTCGTGGAGAACCAGCCGCTGAGCCCCAGCATGCGGACTTTGAGACCCGGCGCGAGGATCGTTTTCATCAGCGTCTGGCCTGTCTTGAAGTCCTTGCCGCCGATCGGGACTTCGTTCCGTTTCGCCAGCTCCAGCATGGCGGGAATGTCGACCGTCAGGTTCGGCGCTCCGTTGGCGAAGGGCACGCCCTCCATCAGAGCCGCGTACGCGTATACCATCGACGGCGCTATGGCCTCGTGGCTGTCCCGCATCGCCCGCTCAAGCGAGTCTATCGTCTGGTGCACCTCCTGGGGCTGCATGAAGACTTCGGTGGAGGCGCACCACACCATCACCAGGCGGTCGCAGTCGTGCTCCTCCCGGAAACGCCGGATGTCTTCCCGTACCTGTTCGGCCAGCTCGATCAGGTCGGAGCCGGTCTTGACATTCGGACCATCGAGTTTCTTCACGTACCGCTTGTCGAAGACGGCCGGCATGGGCCGGATGGTCTTCAGGAAATCGGCGATCGGTTCCAGGTCCTCGGACCGCAGCACACCGCAGGTCTTAGCCGACTCGTACGCATCGTCCGGTATCGGATCCCAGGCTCCGAACACCAGGTCCTCCAGCCCGGCCAGAGGAACCAGTTCCTTGATCAGCGGCGTGCGACCGTCCGTCCGTCTTCCGAGCCGGATGGTGTTCATCTGCGTCAGCGACCCGACGGGCCGGCTCAGACCGCGGCGGACGGCTTCGACGCCAGCGATGAACGTAGTCGAGACGGCTCCCAGACCTACTAGCAGCACTCCGAGCTTCCCCTCTGCGGGAGAGATATCGCGATCACGGTTCGTGGAACTCATCATGCCTCTAGGTCATATTAAATGAACATCGTTAAATAGTTGTCGCTCAGTCGCTTGACCGACCACGAAAACCAGTCCATGGCCGCGCTCTGGCCTTCTCGTCTGCCACGCCCTCGGGACGCGTGTGGCGGTACACCCACCAGATGCGCTGTAGCACGGTCAAGTTGGTCAGGACCGCGAGCAGGTGCACGACGACCCTCAATCCGATGCCCCGGTTCGTCTCTCCGAACAGCAGGGCCGCGGTCCCGATGAGAATCACCCTCTCCGCGCGCTGCATCAGCCCGATGGTGCAGTTGATGCCCAGAGCCTCGGCGCGCGTTCGAGTGTAGCTGATCATCAGGGAGCCGGTCATCGCCAGCATGATCGCCCAGATCATGCCCACGTCGCCGAGCTCGAGGCGATAGTCGTTGTACAGCGACAGCAGCCCCAGATACACGGCGAACTCGGATAGACGATCCAGGGTGGAATCGTAGAACGCCCCGAACGGCGAGGCGAGCCCCGTTCGGCGGGCGACCGTGCCGTCGAACAGATCGAAGACTCCGCCCAGCAGGATGAGCGCCCCGGCGGTACGGACGTGGTGCTGGTGAAAGAAGAAGCCTGAGGTGCAGGTGACCGCGAAGCCTATCGTGCTCAGCGTGTTGGGGTGCACACGCCACGCCACGAGGCGATCGACGGTCGGCTCGACGGCGGTCCGCAAACCCCGCTCGAGAGCGTCCCTGATCTTGATCATGAAGGAAGAATAATCTTCGATTCTTCGCCGGCTCTGATTCCCTTCCCGATGGCCTGGTTCACCTTCTCCATCAGCTTGTCAAAATTGGCCTGGGCCGAGATCAGGGACTGGTAGCGGACGCTGCCCTGCATCTCCTGGCTGAGCTGACCCAACTGCTGCCGGAGATCCTCGGGCGGCTCCTCCTCGCGATCGAGATGCCGCAGGATCTGCTCCTGCAGTTCCCGCATCTGCTCGAGCTTGGCGGTGGCCTCGGAATCCTGTTCAATCTCCCGGTGAGCCGCCCTGAGGTACTTGTACTCCGGCGCCTGCCAGATCAGGCGGCCTACCTCGCCCGCCTTCTCGAAGATCTTCTCTCTATCCATCGCGCGACTCCGGTTCTCCTCCTTCACCATGTTTCCGGCGGCTTCAGACGCCGGCGGTGAGTCCTACCCGGGCCGGCGAACCCGGCAGTATAACCCCGCGAATAGACCCGCGCGAACCTGCTGCGACTTCATTTGAGTGCCACGACGAACCGCTGCCGTCCGCACAGATCCCGCCGGATTTCCACCCGCGTCCAGCAGCCGGACCGCTCCAGCAGGCTGCGAACCTCCGTACCCTGATCCTCACCGATCTCCAGGAACAGGGCGCCTCCCGGGCGCAGGCGACCGGGCGCCCCGGCGGCTACGATTCGGGCCACGTCCAGGCCGTCCGCTCCACCGTCCAGGGCCTCCCGCGGCTCGTGTTCCCGCACCTCGACGCCCAGTCTCGTTATCAGTCCCGAAGGTATATAGGGCGGGTTCGATACTATGAGGTCGAAGCTCTCCCCCGGCTCCAGCGCACTCCACGGGGAACCCCTCGCCAGACGGAGCTCCACACTCTCTCCCAGTCCCACGGCTGCCCGGTTCTCGCCGGCCTGGGCCAGCGCCTCGGGCGACGTGTCGATTCCGACTACGCGCCGGGCGATCCGCTCCTGCACAAGAGAGAGAGCTATCGCCCCGCCCCCGACCCCGATGTCGAGCGCGCACTCCACGAGCGGCTCCCGCACGGCACCCGGCCGTCGAACGATCCGCACTCCCGTCGAAGCAGACGGGGAGCCTCTCGAACGAGCCCAGCGTGCGATCTCATCAACGAGCTGCTCCGTCTCGGGCCTGGGCACCAGGGCCCTGCGGTCGGCCTGCAGCACCAGGTCGCGGAATTCCACGCTTCCCTCGATATGCTGCAGGGGCTCACCAGCGATGCGCCGCTTCACCGCCCGCGCGAGGGAGCCGGCGTCTTCTGGCCGCAGGGAACTGGAAAGGCTCGAGGCGAGCTCGTGACGTTCCACACCCAAGACGTGGCACACGAGCCGCTCGGCCTCCAGGCGGGGGCTCTCGACGCCGGCCGCCTGAAGCTCTGCTGCGATTCCGTCGACAACCTCCCGCCGCGTGGGACCGGGTGGCGCGCGCATCGACGGCGGGCGACTCACTCGTCAGGCTCCTGCAACCGCTCTTCCTGCCCTGCCACGCGGAGAGCCTTCACGAGCTCGTCGAGCTGGCCCCCCAGTATCGACTCCAGCCGGTGCAGGGTTAGGTCGATGCGGTGGTCCGTGACCCTGTTCTGAGGAAAGTTGTAGGTGCGGATCTTCGCCGACCGATCTCCCGTCCCGACCTGCGTTCGCCTCTCGCTGGCGCGCCTGGCCTCCTGCTCCGCGATCTTGCGGTCCAGCAGGCGGCTACGCAGAACCTTGAGGGCTCTTGCCCTGTTCTTGTGCTGCGATTTCTCGTCCTGGCAGCTGACCACGAGGCCCGTCGGAACGTGCGTTATGCGTACCGCCGAATCGGTTGTGTTGACGGACTGGCCGCCGGGCCCGGAGGAGCGGAATACGTCGATCTTCAGATCCGCTGCATCTATTTCCAGGTCGACTTCTTCAGCCTCAGGCAGGACGGCAACCGTCGCCGCCGAAGTGTGGATTCGACCGGAGCTCTCGGTCGCCGGGACCCGCTGCACCCGATGTACTCCCGACTCGTAACGCAACGACCCGTACGCACTCTTGCCGCGCACCAGGAAGATGATCTCCTTGAGGCCCCCGAGCGCTCCTTCGCTGGAGGAGATCACCTCCACTGACCAGCCCTTCGCATCGGCGAACCGGCTGTACATGCGATATAGATCGCCGGCGAACAGGCCTGCCTCGTCTCCCCCGGTTCCGGCACGGATCTCCACTACGGCGGGCCGATCGTCCATCGGATCGCGCGGCACCAGGAGACGCTTGATCTCGCCTTCGAGTCGGTCCCGGCGTTCGGCGAGATCCTCCGCCTCCACCCGAGCGAGCGCGGCCAGCTCCAGGTCGCCGCCTTCGGCTGCGAGCTCGAGTGCCCCGTCCAGCTCGTCCAGGACCCGGAGGTACCGGTGTCCGGCCTCTGCAGCCGGTCCCAGGTCGGAGTGCTCGCGGGCGACTTCCCGAAGCCGCGCGGGATCGTCGAGGATCTCGGGGTCCGCGAGCAGGCTCACGAGCTCCTCCTGCCGCTGTATCAGCGCGGCCACTCGAGCAGCCAGTGATCCTGTTTCGCGGTTCATTGTGTTTCGGGGACAGCTCGATCCCGAAGCATCGCGACGGCGACACTCGGAAACGCGTCAATCGGTGGCGGCAGTGGTCTCCTCCGCGGAATCCTCCACGGTCCCGACGTCGGTCTGGGCGGCGGCCTCCAGCTCAGAGTCGATGCCGGCGTCCGTCGCGGCCTGTGTCGCGGCTTCGGCCTCTGCCGTGGCATCGGACTCGGCGGCGTCCTCGGACTCGGGTTCGACGGCCGCTTCGACCTCCGCTACCTCGGCCTCGCTATCAGGTTGGGCCCCGGCCTCGGTTCCTGCAACCTGTCCCGCCGGCTCCTCTCCGGCGCTATCGGCTGCGGCTTCCGTATCTCTCTTCTGACCGTTCCCGTACTTACGGCGGAATCGTTCCACCCTGCCCGCCGTGTCCACGAGCTTCTGACGTCCCGTGAAGAACGGATGACAGTGCGAGCAGATTTCCACGTGCAGCTCGTCGACGGTCGCGTACGTTTCCGAGACGCGGCCGCAGGCGCATGTCACTCGGGTCGGCTTGTATTCCGGATGGATCCCAGGCTTCATCGTGTGCTCCGGCTTCCAACTCTGCTGTCCAAGCATCGGCAGAACGGTTCATTCACCCGCTCTGCTTTCCGTGCGAAGCACGATAAACTGACCGTCCCCAGCCGTCCCGTCAACCTGGCGCCACTGCCCCTCCACACGGCCTGCCTATACCCGTTCACGTTGTGAGCCAATGTCCATTGGCGACGAGGTCCGTTCCGGCTACTGCCGCACTCCGGCCAGATCCAGAAAGAAGGCGTACTCCAGTGCCGTTTCACGCAACCGCCGGAAGCGGCCGGATGCGCCGCCGTGGCCGGCCTCCATCTCGGTGTACAGCACAAGCAGGTTGTCGTCCGTCTTCAGCGCCCGCAGCTTGGCCACCCACTTGGCCGGCTCCCAGTATTGCACCTGCGAGTCGTGCAGCCCGGTCGTAACCAGAAGATTCGGGTATTCCTGCGCCTGCACGTTGTCGTACGGCGAGTAGGAGAGGATGTAGTCGAAGTACTTCCTCTCGTTCGGATCTCCCCACTCGTCATACTCGCTGGTGGTGAGAGGGATGCTCTCGTCCAGCATGGTCGTCACGACGTCGACGAACGGTACCCGGGCCACGACTCCGTTCCACAGATCTGGCCGCATGTTCACGATCGCGCCCATGAGCAGCCCCCCGGCGCTGCCGCCCATGGCGAAGAGACGATCCGGGTCAGCGTATCCCTCGGCCACCAGGTGTTCGGCGCAGTCGATGAAGTCGGTGAACGTGTTCTTCTTGTGGAGAAGCTTACCTTCCTCGTACCACCACCGACCCATCTCTTCACCGCCCCGCACGTGGGCGATAGCGAACACGAAACCGCGATCCAGCAAGCTCAGGCGGGTGGAGCTGAAGGCGGCGTCCATGCTCGAACCGTACGAGCCGTATCCATACAGGAGCAGCGGACTGGAGCCATCGGCCTGGAAGTCCTTGCGGTAGACGAGCGATATGGGCACCCGACGGCCGTCCCGGGCCTCCGCCCACAGGCGCTCGGTCGCGTAGTCCCCCGGATCGAAGTCGCCCACCACCTCCTGACGCTTGAGCAGGGTCCTCTCGCGACTCCGCATATCGTAGTCGTAGGTCGAGGTCGGTGTGGTCAGCGACGTGTAGCCGTAGCGCAAGGCGGACGTCTCCATTTCCAGGTTGCCCGTGAGATAGGCCAGATAGGCCGGCTCACCGAAACCCAGGTAATGCTCGGGGCTGCCGTCCCACGGAATCACCCTGATGTGAATCAGGCCTTCCTTTCTCTCCTCCACCACCAGGTAGTCTCGGAAGATCTCGAAGTCCTCCACAAGCACTTCGTCCCGGTGGGGAACGACCTCCTGCCAGTTCTCGATGGCAGGGTCGGCCACCGGTGCGCGCACAAGGCGGAAGTTCTCGGCCTCATGGTTCGTGCGCAGGAAGAACCCGTCCCCGAAGTGATCCACTGAGTACTCGTGGTCACGGCGTCGCGGGAGGATCACCGTAAACGCACCGGCCGGATCGTCGGCGGCCAGGTACCGGACCTCGGTGGACAGCGTCTGGTAGGCCTCTATCAGCAGATACTCTCGCGACTTCGTTCTGCGGACGCTCACGCCGAAGGTCTCGTCCTGTTCCTCGTAGACGAGCTCGTCCTCGGAGACGTCGGTTCCCAGGACGTGGCGGTAGATCCGGTGCCAGCGGAGGGTTGAGGGATCCTGCCTGGTGTAGAACACGGTGCGGTCGTCGGCTGCCCAGGCGAGGTTGGGAGTGACGTCCGGAATCTCGTCCTCCAGCACCGCGCCCGTCTCCAGGTCCTGGAACCTGATCGTGTATTTGCGGCGTCCCACGGTGTCCACCGCGAAGGCGAGAATACCCTGTCCTTCGCTTATACCCTGTGCGCCGACACGCAGCGAGAAGAACTCGTGCCCCGCGGCCAGCTCGTTGGCGTCGAGCATGATCTCCTCGTCCGCGTCCAGGGAGCCGCGTCTGCGCGCGTGAACAGGGTACTCCTGTCCTTCCTCGAACCGGGAGTAATAGAAGTAGTCGCGAAGCCTGTAAGGGACCGACTCGTCGTGCTGCTTGATCCGGCCCACCATCTCCTGGAACAGCGCCTCCCGGAACTCGGCGGTGCGGACCATCGCCGCCTCCAGGTACGCGTTCTCCGCCTTCAGGTACTCCCCGACCGCCGGGTTTTCGCGCTCCCGGAGCCAGTGGTAGTCGTCGACACGGGACGCACCGTGATCAGCAAGCTCGGTGGGCTCGACCCGGGCGACCGGCGGCCTTCCGGGGTCATCCGCGCACGAGGCGGCTATCGACGAACAGATCATGATCAGGCCCAGGTCCCTTGCGATGGTTCTCATGCTGGCTTCGGCTTTCTCCGGCGTCCTGCGCGCTCGACGCGTCCTCCTCCTCGGCGGCCGAGCGGTTAGATTAGGCCTCACATGCAGGAACCGAGCCCGACGGAACCGGCGCCGCAACCGGCGGCCGCTGCACGCTTCGAACCCCGAGGTCACGCCGATGAATCGGCTTCCGATAGTGTACCATGAGGAGTACGAAGTCGATATCGGCGCCCACGTTTTCGTCACGGCCAAGTACCGTCTGGTGCGCGAGAAGTTGCTGGCCGACGGTTCTATCGAGCCTTCGGACCTGGTGCGGGCCGAGCCGGCGGAACGCGAGCAGATGGCCCTGGTGCACGAGCCGACTTACCTGCGGAAGCTGGAGACGTGCGACTTCACCCGGCGGGAGATCCTCCAGCTAGAAGTTCCGTATTCGCAGGAGCTGCGCCGGTCCGTGTGGCTGTGCGCCGGCGGTTCGATTCACACGGCGAGGCTGGCGCTGGCCCGAGGTGCCGCGCTGCACCTGGGTGGAGGTTTCCATCACGCCTTCGCGGATCATGGAGAGGGCTTCTGTCCGGCCAACGATGTAGCCATCGGCGTGCGGACGCTCCTGGTCGAAGGCCTGGTGGACCGCGTCGCCGTTGTGGATTGCGACCTGCACCATGGGAACGGCACCGCGGCGATCTTCAGCGGGCAACGGGAGGTGTTCACTTTCTCGATGCACCAGGAGGACAACTACCCGTTCCCCAAGCCTGCCGGGGACCTGGACATTGGCCTGCCAGACGACACGGGAGACGCCGGGTACCTGGAGTCGCTGGCTCGTCACCTGCCCGCCGCCCTGGAGCGCCATCGCCCGGACCTGGTGTTCTATCTGGCCGGCGCCGATCCGTACCGGCGAGATCAGCTGGGCGGGCTGGACCTCTCGTTCGAGGGGCTCAGGCGACGCGACGCGTTCGTTCTCGGCGAGGCGGCCAGGAACGGAATCCCTGCCGCGACGGTTCTGGCCGGCGGCTACGCCTGGTCGCTCGAGGATACGGTCGCCATTCACTGCGCCACCGTTCTGGAGGCACAGAGGGCTCTGGAGACATACCCGGCCTTGCCTGAGCGCTGACGGTGGCGCAGCATACGAATCCCGCTCGACCAGTGGCCTCCCTCCTTCCGGGCGGGATCGAGACAAGAAAGTAAGCCCGAAGACCCGGAGCGCCCACCATGCTCAAGCGAAGGATTCTGCTCGCGACCCTGTCAGGCCTGCTGCTGGCGACGCCGGTGCGCGCACAGGATGTGCTCACGCCGGAACTCCTGTGGAAGCTGAAGAGAGTCTCCGCCCCGGCGATTGCGCCGGACGGCGCGAGTCTCGTGTACGGGCTGCGCGCCTACGACGTCAAAGCTGACAAGGGAGATACGGATCTGTACCTGCTCGCGGTCGACGGAGGGAAGCCGCTGCGGCTCACGCGCCTGCCCGGTAGCGAGAGCGGAGCGCAATGGCGGCCGGACGGCCAGCGGATCGGATTCCTGTCCACCAAGGACGGCTCGAGCCAGCTGTGGGAGGTGAGGCCCGATGGATCAGGGCTCCGGCGGGTTTCGGCCGTCGAGGGCGGAATCTCGAACTTCCGCTACTCGCCGGATGGGAATCACATCTCCTTCACACGCGATGTGAAGCTCGACCCGACCGCGAACGAGATCTATCCCGATCTGCCGAAAGCCAATGCGCGGATCATGGACGACCTCATGTACCGACACTGGGACGGCTGGCACGATTATGCATACAGTCATCTGTTCGTTGCCGAGTATCACCAGGGCAGGATCGGCCACCCGGCCGACGTCATGGACGGACAGCGGTTCGACACCCCCCTGAGCCCGTTGGGCGGCGTGGAACAGATCGGCTGGAGCTCCGACGGCCGGCGCGTAGCCTATACGGCCCGTCACCAGACAGGAGTCGAATACGCGACGAGCACCAACTCCGACATCTTCGTGTACGATCTGGATACGGATGAGACGTCCAACCTGACGTCTGACATATCCGGCTACGACGTCGAGCCCGCCTTCTCTCCTGATGGACGCTCTGTGGCCTGGCTCAGCATGGAGAGGGACGGATACGAGTCGGACCGGAACCGGCTGTTCGTGCAGGACCTCACCAGCGGAAAGCGCACGGAGCTCACAGTCGGATTCGACGGAGACGCCGAGGGGCCCCTGTGGTCGGGGGACGGGCGCACGGTTTACTTCACCAGCGCGACTCAGGGCACGGTGCAGATCTTCGCCGCCGGCGTCGAGAGCGGTGACATCCGGCAGATCACCGATGGAGTGTGCGACTATACGAGCATCGACCTCTCGGAGGTCGGGGGGCGCGTCGCCCTGGTGGCCGGGCGCCGGTCCATGTCCTCGCCCACCGAGATCTACCGGGTGGATCCCGCCACCGGTGAGGCCGTGCAGCTGACGTTTGCCAACGCGTCGATCCTGGGGACAGTCGATCTCGGCCGTGTCGAGAAGCGGATGGTCGAGGCTACGGACAGTCGGAAGATCCTGACCTGGGTCATCTATCCGCCGGACTTCGACCCCTCGCGGCGCTACCCGGCCCTCCTGTACGCCCAAGGAGGACCGCAATCCACCGTGAGCCAGTTCTTCTCGTACCGATGGAACTTCCAGCTGATGGCGGCCAAGGGGTACGTGGTCGTCGCGCCCAACCGGCGCGGGGTTCCCAGCTTCGGCCAAGACTGGAAGGAGCAGATCTCAGGCGATTGGGGTGGCCAAGCGATGAGCGACCTCCTCAGCGCCATAGACGAGGTTGCGGCGGAACCGTACGTGGACGAGAACCGCCTCGGAGCCATCGGCGCGAGCTTCGGCGGATACTCCGTCTACTGGCTGGCCGGAAACCACGAGGGACGCTTCAAGACGCTCGTCGCCCACGCCGGCCTGTTCAATCTGGAAAGCATGTACGGGGCCACCGAGGAGATGTTCTTCGTCAACTTCGATCTCGGCGGGCCGTACTGGGATAGCCCCCGGCCGGCAAGCTACGACGCGTTCTCGCCGCACAGGTTCGTGCAGAACTGGGACACGCCCATCTTGGTGATCCACGGTCAGAAGGACTTCCGGGTGCCGGTAACCGAGGGGATGCAGGCCTTCACCGCAGCCCGGCTGCAAGGAATCGAGAGCCGCTTCCTCTACTTTCCCGAGGAAGGCCACTGGATCCTGAGCCCCCAGAACGGGATCCTGTGGCACCGCGTCTTCTTCGACTGGCTGGACCGCTACCTGAAACCGGCCAGCTGATCAGCGGTTCTCGGCGGTTATCGCCGCTACCATACGCGTGACAAGCCGCCGGGGCAGGAATCTCGGCAGCCGGGTGCCGACCCGGTTCCGCAGCCCGGGGATCACGACGCGCCTTCCACTCAGCATCCCCTCATAGCCTGCCCGGGCCACCGAGTGCGCGTCCGCCATTCCGAACTCGCGGCCCATGGCGCTGGTCCCCATGGAGGCCCGCTTCTGGAATCCGGTCTGGGTGGGACCGGGGCACAGCACGGTGACGGAAACACCCGACCCCGCCAGCTCCTCCGCCAGGGCCTCGCTGAACGAGAGCACGTACGCCTTGGTAGCGAAGTACACGGCCATGCGCGGGCCCGGCTGGAAGGCTGCGGTCGAGGCCACGTTCAGGATGCGGCCGCTGCCACGCTCGAGCATCGGTCGCAGAAACAGCTTGGTGAAGTGCGTCAGAGCCACCAGGTTCACCTGAAGCATGGCCAGCTCGGCGCCGAGATCGGTGGCGGCAAAGTCGCCATACGTGCCGAACCCCGCGTTGTTTACCAGCACCTCCACTTCCGCGCCTTCCGCCGTGAGGGCCTCGTACAACCGGTCGGCCGCCTCCGGGTCGGACAGATCCATGGCCATCGGCGTTACGCGCACGCCAAAGTCCGTCTCGAGCTCCCTCGCCATCTCCTCGAGAAGGTTCCCGCTTCGCGCGACCAGCACGAGATTGTGGCCACCCGTCGCCAGAAGCCGGGCGAGTTCGTAGCCGATTCCGCCGGATGCGCCTGTTACCAGCGCGAACCCTTCGTCCCGCGCCTCGGTGCTCTCAGTCATCCGCCTCTCCCGGGGCAAGCGGACCGAGCGCCGCCCGACCAATGGTGTTCGCATCCGTGCCGAACCAGATTTCCCGCGAGGCGCGGTGAAAGAACATGTGCCGGACGCTGCCTCCACCGCTGGGAATGTCGGTGACGCTGAAGAATTCCTCGCCGTCAGGATCAAAACCCACCAGCCGGTTCGGCCGCGGCCCGGTTTCCACGAACCAGATCCGGTCCAAGTCGTCGGCCACCATGCCATACGGACCCGCCCCCGACCCGCCCGGCGATACCCACTCCCGAATCTCGCCGGTGGACCCGTCAATGCTGCCCACATAGCCGCCGGCGAAGTCGACGTACCATATACTCCCGTCGGAGGTGACGACCAGGCGTCGCGGCCGGGCCTCCGCTCGCGGCAGGTCGATCTCGCTGAGCTCGAGCGTTTCGGGGTCGACCGTGCCGATCTTGCCGCCTGCGAACTCGGTGAACCACGGGCGGTCGTGTTCGTCCACGGCGATTCCATACGGACGCGAACTCGGCGTCGGTACGGGCACCAGGTCAATGCGCTTCGATTCGGGGCTGAAGCGGCCGACGAAGTTCCCCTGCTGAACCGTGAACCAGATTCCCCCTCGGCTGTCGAACACCAGGGTGTGCGGGTCGGCGGCGGCTGGATCGGGCATCGGGAACCTGGTGATCGCGCCTGTTCTCGGGTCCAGCAGTCCGATGTGTGCGGCCCGGTTGCCGGCGTACCACACTTCCCCTTCCGGTCCCACGATCAGGTTGTGCGGACCAGAGCCCCGGTCGAGGTCGTACCGCCGGAACTCTCCGGTCTCGGGCTCGAGGTAGGCCAAGTAGTCGGATCGCTGACCCACGAACCACACCCGACCATCGGCAGCGACGAACGGATCGCGGGGGCGGCTGGCTTCCCACGGAACTCTCCACTCCCGGATCTCGACTCCCTGCCCGTGCAGCGCGGGCGGTGCGGTGAGGCCAGTGACGGTCAGCACAAGGATTCCGGCCAGTACGAGCCGCTTCATCACGAGTCAGCTCCTGTTGAGGTCGTCCGAGGGACCGTGCCCAGCAGCCGTGTACCTCTCGAAGGTGGAAAAGCTCCCCGGGGCCGGACACCCCGGGGAGCCTTGCCAGCATGCGATCACGGGGCCTGCTTACAGCCGCTTCGCATGCAGACGCGCGAAGGTCCCGGCCGGATCGAAGAAACTGATGGTGGGATCGTCGAGGACGCTCGCCCGCAGTTCCTTGAACTCGGAATTGCGGTTGAGCTCCTTGTAGCACTCTGCCTTGAGGGCCTTGATGAAGGCGTCGCTCTCGTCCGCCTTCTCCAGCTCCGCCAACGCCTGTTCGACCCGATCGCCCTCGATGTGGAGCATCGCCTTGACGGCGTGTACCGGTGTCGCCCCGTCGTCGGACGCGTACGGCTCGAGATCTCCGAGGGCCTTCTCGGCGAGCTCGATGTTGCCCGCCATGGCGTTGGAGTATGCCGACCAGGCATACTGAGCCGGCGTGTCCGCCCCGCCGATTTCGGCGGCCTTAACCAGGTATGTGTCGACGGACTTCCCGTTGCCGAGCACGGCATCGGTAGCCGCCATCGCCCGGTAGGTCACCGCGGCCAGACCTTTCATGTCAGCGGCCTCCGCCTCGGCGGCGACCTCCTCCAGGATCCGCATGGCCTCCTTACGCTTGCCTTCCATGAGGTAGCTGTTGGCCAGCGCCCGCTTGCCGTTGATCTTGGCGGCTTGCGTGGGGGCATACGAGATTCCGGTACCGATATTGGCCCGGGCTTCCTTGGTATTCCCCATGAGCCAGTTCACCTCGGCCAGTCCGAAGTACGCCTCGTTGAAGCCCGGACGGATGTCGGCGGCCATCTGGTACTGCGCCGCCGCCTCTTCCAGCTGGCCGTCCCACTGGAGGATCTCGGCATACGAATCGTGCGGGTTGGGATGGTCCCCCACGAGCTCGACGTACTTTCGCACTGCCTCCAGCGCCAGCTCGCGGTCCCCCTCGTTCCATGCGTTGTACGCCAGGATGTTGTAAGCGGGGGCGAAGGTGGGAAACTCCTCGGTGATGGCCTTCATCCGCTCGACGCCCGCACCGGCGACGATGGCCTCGAAGTAGGCCACGTTCGCATCGGCGGGAACGAGTTCGCTCGCCGTCTCCAGCAGGGCGATGCCTTCCTGCTGGTTGCCATCGTTAAGCTCGCGGATAGCGAGTACCACGAGGTGCTCGGCCGTCGTCGCGTCGCCCATCGCCGACAGGCCGCTCTCGATGGCATCCGCCGTCTCCTCGTTTGACAGTCCCGGCGCCACGAAGCCGTGCAGCGCACGAGCGATCCCCAGCTCCGGGTCGGCCGCGACCGCCAACTCGAAGTGCTCTACAGCCACCGGCGCGTCGATGTTGAACCACTCCTCCAGGCCGGTCCAGAAGTGTTCGGTTGCCGCCTCCGAGGCGGAGGTCACCCGCAGGGTCGCCGCCGCCGGCGACTCGACCTCCTGTTCCTGGGCCACCGCCTGCGTCGGAAGCAGGACGGCCCCGAGGATCAGGACACATGCCGAGCCGAGCCTCGCCGGCATTCCCAAGCGGAGCACGGGTCTTCCGGCTACTTCTCTCATGGGTTCCTCCCGAGAACAAGGTAGATACTCGGCCGCGGGCTCAGGCCCTCTCGGCCGAAGGAAAGAACAGACGGAACAGTTCCTGGAGAGTTGCAGACAGAACGACTGAATCAGCGCGAAGAACGTCCAACAGAAGACTCCCGACCGGGTGGGCATTCCACTGCCCGCACCGCCACGTCTGATTCCAGTATACCCGAGAGTCCTATTCCTGTGAAGTTCTGCGGCGTTCGAGGATTCGTACCTGGGCCAGTGTCCACCAACATGATACTGACGCATTTACCGACACAACAGTAAAATAGAACCCTTCCTTTAAAGTCGTATCGATGTCGGTGGATGAAAGCTGGCACAGATCGGCGGCCCCGGACTCCAGCCGGGCCCTGGGTACGCGAACGCCGGGTGGAGCCTGCGGGTGGTTGTGCCAGGTGGCAAGCGTTCCCGACGGGCAGGAAGCGAAAGCGGCGCCCGCCGGGGACGAGCGCGTCGGTGTCGGCATGCTGAAGCTCAGCAGGCGGGCGGTATCGGCACGCGCGGAACCGCTCAGGCAAAGAACGATCTCGTTGTGCAGTCCGTCGGCGAGAGTCTGAAGCTTGCTGAGTAGATCCGGTGCGATCACGAGTTGCGACGGCGGGCGTGACACGTGCATCAGCGTGTCGGCGGAAACCGGCAAGTGAAGAGTACTCTCAGACAGAGCGCGGCTCGGCAGCGCCAGACACGCGAGAGCGACTCCGACGCACCGCGTCCGACGGATCGCGCACCTCATCTCGCGCTGTCCGCGGTACCCTGTGCCTCGTGCGCTCACCCAGCGGTCCATCAGCCCTCCGTCACCCGGGAGTGTCACCGAACAGGAATGCAGGCGATGTGCCCTCGGGGCCATACAGGGGTCAACTGTCTGTATGACAAGAACTTGACAGACGGAGACGGGCCATCGCCTGCCTCCTGGCGGTGCCCATGAGATGTGGGAAGATCCGATTGGTGGGGCGTTTTGCGCGGAAGGCGGTCCTTACATGGCGATACCGAGCACCCTGTCGACTTCCTTCTCGTACTGCTCGACGGTCAGGCTGCCATCCACGAAGCCACTCGCCAGAGCCTTGAGTCGGGCTTCCCGGGTCAGCGGCCGCTGAGCCTCGAAGTCAGCCGACTTCTCCGTCTCTGCCCGCCGCGCCTCCACTCTCCGCTTCAAGACCCGGGTCCCGTCGGCCGCCGCGCGGATATGGCCACCGCACCGCCCGCGCTCACCGGACACGACCTTGCGCACCGTCGAGCCGAGCGCACACGCTCCACCCAGCACGCAGAACGTGACCATGAGAAACAGCCAGGCAACGATCAGGAACGAGCCCATTCTCTCACCTCTTCCGTCATCGACTTCACCGACCTTCGCCGCCTTGGCGGTCGTCTACGGCCTCCACGTCGCGAGCCGCCTGCTCCAGGATGTCTCGCAGCCGCGCCAGCGACTCCGCGTTCCCGGGTCGACGAACGGCCCGCTCGAAACTGGCATGCGCCAGTCGCACGAAAGATCGCGTCAGGCCCGTCATCTGCGACCCGGAAAAATGGCGCGCCAAGTCCGCCACCCGGTCCAGGATGTCGTCGACCCGGTCCCTGTTGCGGTCGAGAAAGGCCCGGCCGTCATCCGTGATGGAGTAGATCTTCCGGCCTTCCTTCTGCTCGCTCCGCACGTACCCCTCGTCCTGCAGTACCTGGAGGGTCGGGTACACCGAGCCGGCGCTGGCGGTATAGCAGCCACACGAACGCTCCTCGAGAGCCCGCATGACCTCGTATCCATGCATGGAGCGATCGCTCAACAGCTCCAGGATCACGTACTTCAGGTCGCCCCGATCGAAAACCCGCCAGCGAAAGCCGCCGGGTCTCCCGAAGCCTGGCGATCCCGCGCCGAAGAACGCTGTCCAGGGGTTGAAAGCTTTGTCGAAACGGCCTGCCACGATGTCTAACCCACTCGCCTGAGAGCCCAGTGCGGAATCATTATCGATATATCGCTAACGACAACATACCGATATATCGCGTTATGTCAAGAGCTACAGGGAGAGCCGCGGAAACAGGAGCCAGCAGGCGCTTTCGCCAAGGTGAGATAGGCAGAGCAAGGACATGACTTCCCCGCCCCGCTCAGCACGCTCACTCGTATCGCAGCGCCTCCATCGGATCGACGCGGACGGCCCTGTGGGCCGGTACGAAGCTGGCCACCAGGGTGACGGCAGTCAGCAGGCCGGCGACGGCGGCGAAGGTTACCGGGTCGGTGGCAGTCACGCCGGTCAACAGCCCGGCGACCACCCTCGTCAGGGCCAGCGAAGCTCCGATTCCCAACACGACTCCCGCGACGGACAGCGCGAAGCCGCGCCACATGACCATCCTGAGTATGTGCGGGCGCTCGGCTCCGAAGGCCATGTACAGCCCGATCTCGTGGGTTCGGTGGCGTACGAGCGACGAGATCACCCCGTACAGGCCGATAGAGGCCAGCACCAGCGCGACTCCCGCGAAGATGGCTATGAGGATCATGGCGAACCGGGTCGGAGCCGTCGCGTACCCTACGTATTGCTTCATGGTGAGAACGCCGGCGACCGGCAGGTACGGATCCATCTTCTCGACTTCGGCTCGAATAGCCGGCATGACACTCGACGGGTCCTTCGACGTCCTCACCACGACGTTCAGGGAAAACCAGGATCCCTGAAGCCGGTACGGAAAATAGATCGTCTCGCGCCCGTCCATACTGGGGTCAACGGAGCGTATGTTATCCACCACGCCCACCACCTTGAGCCACATGCGTTCCGGGCCGGGACCCGGCGCGAACCGTGAGATCTGTGCCTCGAGCTTCCGACCCACCGGATCCTCTCCCGGCCACGCACGAGCAGCGAGCGTCCGATCCACCACCACCACGGGCAGGCTGTCGAGGTTGTCCCGCGCCGTAAGCAGGCGGCCGGCCAGAAGCCGGGCACCTATGGCCTCGAAGTAACCGGGTGTCACGAAGCGGTAGTCGGCCTCCGTGAGCGACCAGTCCTCCTCGCTCGACCACTCGGTTCTATAAGGGGAGGTCCAGAACCGTCCGCTGAGCGGCAAGACCTGTATCGAGCCGGCCGCCTTCACACCTGGAAGCGCCTCGAGCCTCTTCTCGAGCCGCGTGAAGAACAGCGCTCTCTCGTCCGGCCCCCCGTACTCCGACTTGAGACCCGGCAGCGAGAGCCGGAACGTCTGCGCGTTCTCGGGCTCGAAGCCCAGGTCGACCTTCTGCAGGGCGATGAAGCTCCTGAACATGAGGCCCGCTCCGATGAGAAGGACCATCGACAGCGCGACCTCGGTAATGACGAGTGTGCCCCGCAGCCGGCGACGCCGCACGTCCGGCGAGACGGTCCCACGATCCTTCAGAACCTCGTGCAGGTGCGGCTTGGAGGCCTGTAACGCGGGGACCACTCCGAAGAACAACGCGGCCAGAACCGTGGCTCCAAGCGTGAACAGCAGGACCGTCCCATCGATCGCCACCCCGTCGACCCGCGGCAGGTTGGTCGGTCTCAGAGCCAGCAGCAGATCGATGCCCCACTGGGCAAACAGCAGGCCCACCAGTCCGCCGATCATTGCCAGGAGCGCGCTCTCGGTCAGCAACTGGCGCATGATCCGCGGCCGGTTTCCACCCACGGCGGCTCGTATGGCGATCTCCTTCTCCCGCGCGCCCGCCTGTACGAGCTGGAGATTGGCCACGTTGGCACACGCGATCAGAAGCACGAACGTCACCGCCCCCACGAGGGCGAAGAGGACGGAACGCACGTGACCGACGATGTCCGCGTGCATCGGTTTGGCATCGACGTATATGTCCCCGTCGCCATGGTACTCGAAGTTCTCTCGCTGCCACGCTGCCACCTTGTCCACCTGCTCCTGAGCCTGACTCAGCGAGACTCCGGGTCCGAGGCGGGCTATCACCCGGCGGTTGGCGTTCGCGCTGTTGCGTGGTGCGTCGCGGAAGTTGAAGCGGGCGGGATTCCAGACGTCGATGTCGGTGGGCATTCCGGCGTTGGCCGGCATCAGCAGCCTGAAGTCCTTCGGCATCACGCCGACGATGGTATTGCCGAACTCGTTGAGAACGAGCGTCTTCCCGATGACGTCCGGATCGCCGCCGAACCTCCGCATCCACAGGCCGTGGCTGATGACGACGTTGTTCACCGGGGGAGGTGCACGTGGAGCGAACGCGTCCGGCGGGAACGGTTCCTCATCTTCAGGAATGAAGGTCCTCCCCAGCAGGGGTTTGGCCCCAAGAACATCGAAGAAGTTCGCCGTCACCCCGGCGACTCGGACCTCGACGGGCTCGCCCTCGCCGGTGAGATTCACTTCGAAGGTACGGTCGGTGGCCGCGACCCCGTCGAAGACGTCGCACTGGTCACGGAAATCGATAACGTCCGCCGGCGGAAGGGGCCCGTCCACGAAGCCGGTCGCCTCGACTCGGTGCCGCAGAAGCACCAGGCGACCGGGGTCTTCGTACGGCAGGGGCCGCAAGATCACCGCATGGACGACGGAGAAGATGGCCGTGTTCGCTCCGATGCCCAGGGCGAGGGTGATCACAACGACCGCCGAGTAGCCGGGGTGCTTGAGCAGCGTCCGGATGCCGAATCGAATGTCCTGCAGGAGCTTGGCCATAATCGTCTGAACGTTCCTCGGCCGGAGTTCGTTCGAGCCCACGCTGGGCGTACGCCTCCGCCTTCCGGGTCGAGCAATGGGCGTGCCAGAACCTCGACTTCCGCTATCGAATTATCTTGTATTTACTTACGCTCTGGACCATTCCCCAGGCGAGACGGGCCGGGTGTCCGGATGTGGGATCCGGTGTGCGGATGCTGAACGTGGCCGCGTGTCACGGCCGACCGCGGACCTCCCTCAGGCGCTCTCCCGCGGAGGACCGGAGAACTCGCCGGGCACCGGCTCGGCCAGCTTTTCGAAGGCGGCGAACGACATTTCCACCGCAGTCCGATGGTCACCGGCGTGGAAGGCTATCTTTTCCTCCTCCCTCAGGCTCTCGTCGACGAACGTCGGCTGGTCGTACAGCTTGCCGAACGGAGGCATGGCACCGAGATCACAGTCGGGAAAGAGCTCCTGGAACTCCGCTTCCCGGGCGATCTCCACGCGCTCGGCGCCGGCCATCTTCCGGAGCCTTTCCACGTCTAGCCGGCGAGTGGCCGGCAAGACCGCAAGAGCCGGACTCCCATCCAGGAGCACGACGACCGTCTTGGCCCAGTGGCGGCCGGAGACGTGGCTGGCCGCCGCTTCCTCCTGCGCCGTGAACGCGAGAGGGTGATCGATGATCTCGTAGTCAACGCCGCTCTCGGCGAGGAGCGTTTCGAGCCTGGCTGAGACAGTCATTGCGACCTCCTTCTCGACGGGACGGGACAGCGGCTGACGGCTCCATGCCGCGGGCGCGGCCTTCTGGCGCGCCGCCCGGCCCTTTTTTCACTCCGAGTCCAGCGGCTCGAGCTGAGACGCCGTGAACGAATACTCCTCATCGGCAATCATCCGGGAGATGTCTACGCTCGCCAGAGTCGGATAGCCGAACTCCTCATCGTACTCGACCACGAGCACCTCGGCTTCCTGGTCGATAGCCTCCCGGATGCGTTCGAACAGTCCCTCTACGGTGGGCAGCCACAACAGAACGGGCTGGTCCACCGGCTCTCCCGTCTCCACGTACGTCGCCCCGGCTACCTCGCCATCCCGCACCACCAGGATCATGGGTCGGGTCAGGGCGGGGCCGCAGAAACACTGCAGGTGATAACGGTAAGAGTAGTGGGCCGGGGCCAGCCGCCGCCAGCGCGCGAGATTGCGGTCCAGCGCTTCCTGTTCGGGTCCGAGCGGATCGGAGCAGGAAGCGACCAGTGAGACAGCCATGGTAGACGCCGCCAGGATGGCTACTCCGGATCCAACCCGGAGCGAGCGGGAGCGTCCGCGGGTGCCTCGAGGGTGAGTCGCAGAAACCATGTGGATATGCCTGGACGACCCTTCGGTACCGGTCTCTCGACGGGGATCCTACCTTTTTAGCATATGCGCTGGTGTCATTCGCCGCCACATCGAGCCTGCCGGGCGGGGGAGCGATCGAGCGGGAATCGGGCCCGGCCGCTCACCTGGAAGTTGCGGGCACGGCGGCCAAGGGGAGACTTTGGGTCGCGCACAGTCAGGCAATCGATCACCCGGGGTTGAGCAGCATGCGAGAGCGCCTTCTTCCCAGCCGCAGAATCTGCCTCATCCTGGGGGACCGTATCGGCGACTCCGTGCACGGACTGCCTGTCGTGAACGCTCTGAAGCGTGATGATCCGGAACGCCACATCACGTGCGTCGGGCCTTGGAGACGCCGGTCATCGGGCTTTACGGCCACACAGACCCGCGGCGAGGAGGCCCGTATCGCGCGTACGCGGACCTGACCATCGATCGCTACAATTACGACGCTGCCGGGCAGGCCAACGGCGCCATGGAACGGGACGGAGTGACGGCGTCGAAGGCAGGCCGGGCGCGCAGGATGGAGCTCATAACCGTGACCGACGTCGTGGAGAAGATACAGCACGCCATGGCACGTTACTGCTCTTTCGGGCTCCCGCCGCGATGATTCCGGAGTTGACGGTGGCGAGCCCCAGGGTGGCCATCGTCATGCTGAGCGCCATAGGCGATGCGGTGCACGTCCTGCCCGTGGCGAACGCGCTGCGCCGGGCGGTGCCGGACATGAGGCTCACATGGGTGATCCAGCCCGTTCCCCACCGGCTCGTGTACAACCATCCGGCCATCGACGATTTCATCCTCTTCAAGCGGCGGGGGGGGGTGAGCCTCGCCCGCGAGTTCCTCAGGACCCGGCACGAGCTGTGCCGCCGGGAATTCGACCTGGTCATCGATCTGCAGGTGTACTTCAAGGCAGGACTGCTGACCTGGTTCGCTCGGTCCCCGCTCAAGCTGGGTTTCGACAGGGCCCGCGCGCGGGACTTCAACTGGCTGTTCACAACGCACCGCATTCCTGCCCGCGAGAATCAGCACGTCCAGGATCAGTACTTCGAGTTTCTCCGGTATCTCGGGGTCGAGACCGGGACGGCAGAGTGGGGAATCGTGATCACGCAGGAGGAGCGAGAGGAGCAGCGCCGTTTCTTCGAGCGCTTCGAGAAGCCTGTGTGCTCGGTCGTAATCGGCAGCAGCAAGCCCGAGAAGGACTGGGCGCCGGAGCGCTACGCCGGTTTGCTGGAGATCATCGAGCGCGAGTACGGCTTTCACGTGATGCTCATCGGCGGACCGGCGCCAGGCGAAAGGGCTGCGGCCGCGGAGGTGACGCGCCTCACTCGGGCCAGTCCGCTGAACGAACTGGGCGACGACCTGCGTCGCCTGGTCTACCTGATCGAAGGCAGCGACATTCTCATCAGCCCGGATACCGGCCCGTTGCACATCGCGCGCGCTCTGCAGAAGCCGGTCGTCGGACTCTACGGCTACACGAACCCGAAGCGAAGCGGCCCATACGCCTGTTGTCAGGATCTGATCGTGGATGGGTATGCGCGCCACCCGGGCGACGACTATCCGGTGAGCATGGAGTACCGGCGCGACGGTATGGCCCGGATCACGGTGGAGATGGCGCTGGAGAAGTTCGATCTTGCTGTCAGTCGATTCCCGGGCGGCGATTCCCCGGGGCGACAGGGTTCCTGAAGACTCTCACCGTCTCCCTCAGGGCGGTATTCGTAGCGGTCGATCATCAGCTCGCGGCCGAACTCGGAAATGGCCCGCTGAGCCGCTCGGTCATGTCGAGCACCGGGGGTCGGGCGGTCAACGTCAGCTAATGGCGACCAGTTCGCTGTAGCTGCGCAGGTGACGCAGCGCTGTCGCCCGGTCGCCGGTCTGCTCGTAGATGCGCGAGAGGTTGTAGTAGGCGTCCGCCAGTTTCGGGTTGGCCTGCAACGCTTCGTGGTAGGCTGCCAGCGCTTCGTCGCGCCGGCCTTCATCCTCAAGCACTACCCCCAGATTGAAAGCGGCGGTCGAGTTCTTGGGGTTCGCCCGGAGGGCCAGGCGATAGCGCATCTCCGCCCCCTCCAGGTCGCCTGCCTGGTGCAGGAGGAAGCCCAGGTTCACGTGCGCGTCCGAGTGGCCCGGATCGAGCTCCACCGCCCGGCTGAAAGCTTCTCCGGCTTGCTGCTCGGAGCTCGCCTGCAGGGCACATCCGAACTCGTACCAGTCTTCCGCCGCGAGGCGCCGGTCGGCCACGTCGACCGCTCTGGCTCGCCGGCGGTCGAGGGAAGCCACATTCCTGCCTCTCTCAGAGTCTGCCAGCTCTAGCTGCACCTGGCCCGACTCCGGGTTCCAGGCCAGGCGACCGTCTCTGACCACCAGCCCTTCCGCTTCGGAGGAGATGCGGATGGCGGTGAGCGGACGACCTTCGGGAAGCTGCTGCTTCAGCTTCCGCAGTGACCGATGGACCTTCAGCGGCGTGATCCCCTCGCGCTCCAGGGCCAGGGCGGTTCGGATGAGCACGAGATCCCGGAAGTCGAATCGGTACCACCCTCGCGGTGCTCTGTCCGGATTCAGCGAAGCGGAGCGGGCGAGGCGGCGGACTCTCGCCGACGACAGGCCCAGGAGCTCTGCCACCTCTTGCGTCGAGTAGCCGTTCATCGAGGGCTGCCGTTGGTTGAGGGAAGCCGTACCGTCGGGAGTTCGGCGTCTCCCTCCCGGTCGGGTGGCGGGCGCCAGTTCGTGGCGGGCTCTAGTTCGCGGCGGCCTTTCCGCTTCCCTTCTTCTTCCGCGACCCAGCTTTCTTGGCCGGCTTTCGCCCACCCTTCGTTTCTTCACCGGCGGCCCCGCCGGGTTCCAAGCTGGCCTTCAGCGCCTCCATGAGGTCGATGACCTTGCCCTCCTGCTCTACCTCCGGCGCGGCGGTGATCTCTTCGCCCTCGATCTTCTTCTCGATGAGAGCGAGGATCTTGCTGGCCACCGTATCCTCGTACTTACCGGGGTCGAACGACTCGCTCGCCGCCTGCTGGATGAGTTGGACAGCCAGCGCCAGCTCTTCGTCCTTCACCGAACCTTCTCCGAGCGGCACCTCGTCGAAGGAACGCAGTTCGTGCGTATAGAAGAGCTGCTCCATTATCAAGCCGTCCCCTATGGGCCGCACGAGGACCAGGTACTCCTTGCCGCGCGCCGCGTATCGACCCACCGCCGCCCTTCCCGTCTGGACGAGAGCCGCACTGAGCAGGCGGTATGCCCGATCCCCACCGCGGTCGGGACCCAGGTAGTACGCCTTGTTCAGATAGAAGCGCTCTACCTGCTCGAATGGTATGAACTCGGTAATGTCTATGCTACCTGTCGCCTGCGCTTCCAGGACTTTCAGCTCGTCCGGGGTGAAGAGCACATACTGGTCCTTGGCGAACTCGTACCCTTTCACCAGGTCGTCGCGCTCGACGATGCTCTCGTCCTTCGGGTCCCAGTACCTCTGGCGTACCCGGGCGCCGGACTTCCTGCTGATCCAGTTGAAGGTGACCTTCTGAGAGTTGTCAGCGGTGGAATACAGCTTCACCGGCACCGACACGAGGCCGAAGCTGACGGTGGCAGTCCCGATCGGTCTAGCACTCATACGGCTTCTCCTGTTTGACGAGCAAGATTATTAAAGTAAGCTAAATCCATGGGAAGACGCGATCCCCTCGTCACGTACAGGGACAAACGGACTGCCGGGCAAACCCCCGAGCCGGAGGTCTTCACCACACGCGCGAAGGCGGCGGACGCTTCCACTCTCGTCGCTTTTCCTGCGGCCGGGCCGCGCCCGGCAGGCCTCTTCGTAATCCACAAGCACTCTGCCTCCCGCCTCCATTGGGACCTCCGCCTGGAGCTCGGCGGCGTACTGAAGTCCTGGGCGGTACCCAAGGGCCCGTCACTGGATCCAACAGAGAAGCGCCTCGCCGTCCACGTGGAAGACCATCCACTCGAGTACGTCGACTTCGAAGACGTCATCCCGGAGGGCAACTACGGGGCGGGCCCCATGATCATCTGGGATCGCGGGACCTGGGTCGCGCTGGAGGACCCTGTGCAAGGCCTTGATGCCGGGAAGCTTCTGTTCGAGCTGCGGGGCCACAAGCTGCGCGGCGTGTGGACCCTGGTGAAGCTGAAGAAGACTGAAAAGGAGTGGCTGCTCATCCGGGAGAGGAAGCACATGACCCGGACGGAGCTCCGTGCCGCGCCGGAGGCGGACGCCCGAACCCCCCAGGAATCCGTTCTCAGCGGTCTGACCGTGGAGGAGCTGGGCACCGGGACCGATCGTGGTCCGGAGCTGAGGAGAAGCCTGGAGTCGCTCGGCGCCCCGAAGCGCTCAGTCAGGGCCGACCAGATCAAGTTCATGCTGGCGCATCGGGCGGACGGTCCGTTCTCGGATCCGGAGTGGCTGTTCGAGTTGAAGCTGGACGGGTACCGCATGCTCGGAGTCAAGTCCGCGTCCTCGGTCAGACTGCTCACACGCGGCGGCAACGACGCCACCCGCTCGTTCCCGGAGCTGGTCCGGGCCCTCAAGGCGCTGCCCGTCGAAGACCTGATCATCGACGGCGAGGTGGTCATGCACGACGAGACAGGCCTGCCGCGCTTCCAGCGGTTGCAGAAGCGGGCGCGCCTCGGGCGGCCGATGGACATAAAGCGGGCGTCGCTGCGTCTGCCGGCCACATTCTACGCCTTCGATGTCCTGGCCCTGCTCTCCCACGACGTTCGCCCACTGCCGCTGCTTCAGCGCAAGGAACTCCTGCGGCGAGTGCTTCCGTCCGTGGGCCCCATTCGCTACGTGGACCACTTCCTCGAGGTCGGCGAGGCCATGTTCGATCAGGTCACTGCCCTGAGGCTGGAAGGCGTGGTCGGGAAGAAGACGGAGAGTCGCTACCGCGGCGGTCGCTCCCGGAGCTGGCTCAAGATTCGGGCCGACCGCACCGCGGATCTGATCGTCGTCGGCTACACCGCGCCGAAGGGCTCTCGCGACGGATTCGGGGCCCTCCACCTGGCGGCGTTCGACGACGACGAACTGGTCTACGTCGGCCGAGTCGGGACGGGATTCGATCGTGAGGGACTGCGTGAGATCCGGAACAGGCTGGACGCGCTGGCCCCGACCCGGCTGCCACTGTCGGGACCGGCCCCGAAGGGTCGAGAGCACCGATGGGTGGAACCCCGGCTCGTGTGTGAGGTGCGCTACCTCGAGTGGACGGCGGATCATCTACTGCGGCAGCCGGTGTTCCTCCGATTGCGCGAAGACAAGCCCCTCGTGGAGTGCACTCTCCCGGAATCGGCGGCGCGCACCGGGGAGGTTACCGAGGAGGGACCCAAATTCGAGCCGGATGCAACGCCCACCGCACTCGACCGCGTGGGGTGGTTTTCAGCCGCCCCCGATCTGTCGAACCCGGACAAGGTCTTCTGGCCTGAACCGGGATACACCAAGCGTGACCTGTACGAGTACTATCGGGCGATCTCTCGGTGGGTACTGCCGTACCTCGAGGACCGGCCGCTGGTCCTGACACGGTACCCTGACGGCATCGATGGCAAGTTCTTCTACCAAAAGAATGTGCCGGTCTCGACCCCCGAATGGATCAGGACGGAGAAGGTGCCGAGCGAGCGTTCGGAGAAGGAAATCGAGTACTTCGTATGCGATGACGAGGCGTCGCTTCTGTATCTGGCCAACCTCGGCACGATCCCGCTGCATGTGTGGGCCAGCCGGATCGGGTCCCTCGACCGCCCGGACTGGTGCATTCTGGATCTCGACCCGAAAGGGGCTCCGTTCGCCAACGTCGTCCATATCGCACGCGTCCTGCACCAGGTCTGCGATACGATCGACCTGCCGAACTTCGTGAAGACCAGCGGTTCAAGCGGCCTGCACGTGTTGATCCCTCTCGGCGGGGTCTTCACCTACGAGCAGTCGCGAACCCTCGGCGAGTTGCTGGCTCGCGTGGCACTGAACCAGGTACCGGAGATGGCGACCATCACCCGCTCCGTGCAGGCTCGGGAGGGAAAGGTGTACATCGATTACCTGCAGAACCGCCGCGGGCAGCTCCTGGTGGCGCCTTTCAGCGTCCGGCCCGTGGCTCAGGCCTCGGTTTCCACCCCGCTCCGATGGCGCGAGGTGAGCCCCAGGCTCGACATACATCGGCACACCATCGGGACGGTCCCGCGGCGGGTGGCCCGCATGAGGAACGACCCGATGCGTCCGCTGCTCGGTCTGCAGCCCGATCTGCCCGCCATTCTGACCAGGCTGACCGGCTACCTGGGCGGGACAGGAAGCGGAGGACAGAGATGAAACTGTGGGCAGGCACCAGTGGGTTCAGCTACAAGTCGTGGAAGGGGAGCTTCTATCCGGAGGATCTTTCCAGCGCGAAGATGCTGGGGTATTACGCCGGGCGGCTCCCGGCGGTGGAGATCAACAACACCTTCTACAGGTTGCCGAAGGCGGAGGTAGTGGAGTCGTGGGGGGAACAGGTGGGCGACGACTTCCGCTTCGTCCTCAAGGCGTCCAGGCGGATCACACACTTCAAGAGGCTCAGGGGGGCCGAGGACGAAACGGCTTACCTGCTGCGTACCGCCGGTGTCCTCGGCGAGCGTCTCGGCGCGGTGCTCTTTCAGCTTCCGCCGAACATGAAGAAGGACATCGAGAGGTTGGACGCTTTTCTCGACTTCCTCGGAGACCCTGGAAGGGCCGCGTTCGAGTTCCGCCATGCCTCCTGGTTCGACGAGGAGACGTACGGCTGCCTCCGCTCTCGTGGGGCGGCGCTCTGCGTGGCCGATACCGATGAGGAGGACGCTGAGCTGGTGAGCACCGCGCCGTGGGGTTACCTGCGCCTCAGGAAGGCGGACTACGCGGAAGAAGCTCTGGGTAAGTGGGCAGAGGCCATACAGCACCGGGACTGGGGGCACGCGTTCGTGTTCTTCAAGCACGAGGAGGACGGGGCAGGACCGCACATGGCAGAGCGGTTCAGGGACATGTTCTGACCTGAGTGTCGAAGTGAATTCGAGGAACGGGCCACCTGTTCCGAGCGCAGCCGGCTGCGGCACCGCTGCCGGGGTAGTGCTCCTCGTATGGCTAGCGGCCGCGCCCCTCCCAGCTCAGACGATCCGCGGACGTCTGGTCGAGCGCGAGACCCTGAGCCCCATTCCCGGTGCCCTGATCGAGCTGCTCGACCATGAGGGCGTCCGTCTGGCGGGGACAGTCTCGGGCGAGCGGGGCTTCTACTTCGTGCGAGCCCCTGGTGCGGGTCTCTACCGACTCAGGGTGGGGCGTATCGGGTTCGAGAACAAGCTTTCTCCGCCGGTAGTTCTCCAGGCTGACGAGTCGGTGACCTACCGTCTCGAGGCTTCTCGGATTCCGATACAGTTGCCAGCGCTGAAGGTCGAGGGAGAGAGCGAGTGCCGGGTGCGGCCGGAAGAGGGGAAGGTCACGTACGTCCTGTGGAGCGAAGCCAGAAAGGCGCTTACGGTAGCTGCATGGACGGAGAGGAATGAGCTATACAGCTACCGTGGAATCCTGTATCGCCAGGTGGTCGATGCGTTCGGTCAGCCGGTCCGCGCTCCGGAGGAAGCGCCGGTCTGGATCCAGGGAGAGCACCCGTTCTACAGCGTCCCGGCCCTGGAGCTCGAACGCGAAGGGTACCGCCGCCGCGAGAAGCCCGGGGTTGCCTACTACGCACCTGATGCAACCGTTCTTCTCTCCGACGCCTTCTTGAATACGCATTGCTTCGGAGCCACGAAGGGAAAGGGGGGAACGGACGGGCTGGTCGGGCTGAGCTTCGAGCCCGCTGTCGACAGGAGCATCGTCGATGTCAAGGGCGTGTTGTGGCTCGACGAGGAGTCCGCCGAGCTGCGTTTTCTGGAGTTCACCTATACCCGCCTCCCGCGGGAGGAGGCCAAGCTGGGCCTCAAGGGACGAGTCGACTTCGAGCGCCTCGATACGGGATTCTGGATCATCTCGGCGTGGTGGATCCGAACGCCGATACTCCGGCGGGGCACCGACTACTTGCACCAGAACGGCGGGTACGTCACGGAGATAGAGATAAGGCGGAAGCGTTTCGAGCCCGTCGAGCGTGTCGAGCCGCATCCGGATGTGGCTGGTCCCGGTTTCGCAGCGGATCGGGCCGCCCTGCAGCCGATTCCCGAGAATATCGAACCGGAGAACGGCCCGTCTCCCTAGTTGCCCGGGGTTCGCACCCGGAGCCGTTTCGCTATATTGTTCGCGTTGCGAGTATCGACGAGGGCCGTGACAGCAACCTTCCGAGGAGTGAAGAGATGGCCAAACACCATTTCCTGGTAGAGCGCTACCAGGTGACCCTGGGGGATCACGACTCGACATGGGGCGGCACCACGGTCCGTACACGGGGCATCGTAGCCTGCTTCGGAGAGTTCCTGCGGCTGCTGTTCTACTTCCTGCCGGAGGGCGCGGCCACGCCCGATCCGATCTGGATCGAGGATGCGCGCGTCAACGTCGTCTTCATGCCGATCAAGGACATGGCTCCATTCGTAGACATCCTCCGTAACGAGAAGCCCATCTACGGGAACATAGACACGGAGGCCCCCGGCGACAGTTTCATCAGCACGCTGCACGAGCCGGTAGGCGAAGAGGAAAAAGGAGGCTTCAGCATCTTCGGGAGGTAGGACCCTGCCAGGGCCCGAACACAGCAACCCGGACGCGAAAAAGCCCGGCCACCGTTTGGCCGGGTCTTTTTTTATGCCGCCGGCAGCGCCCTGACGCTGCGCCGATGCCGGGTCCGGCCCGGAGGATGCCTGCCCTATTCCTTCCGCATTATGCTCGTCGAGGACAAAGTGATCGTACCCGGATCCGCGCTGCCGGGCACCAGAAGCCGCAGCACCGGGCCGACGAACAGGAAGGTGTAGTCGAGATCGACGGTCACCGTGACGGTACCCCCCGTCCCGCTTGAGAGGCCCGTGACGCTGATATTATCCGCGGTGAGATTCGCGGACGTGAGGTATGTGTTGACCGTAGCCTGCACCGCGGCCGCGCTACTGCTGGTAGGCAGGACTCCGTATCTGGCGCCCTCTCTCGCGGCGTTGGTGATCACCTGCTGCGTGTTGTAGGCTCGCGCAAACTCGAAGATGCCGACCAGAAGAGCGAGGAGAATGGGAAGCGCGATGGCCACTTCTGCGAGAGCCTGGCCACGACTGGCTCTCCGGAACCGGCGCTGCCCTGACGCAGTTGCCTTCATAGATTCTATTCGCTTCACTGCCTGAGCCCCCGTTTGTCTACGTGTTGAGGTTATATGTGATCGCTCGCCCAACATAATCGTTCCGGATTCGGAGGCAAAGCTCCCCAGGGTTTCGCTCCCCCCGCCCCGCGTGCGGGATCCACTCCCCGTCTCTATGGCAGGCCGGCGTTTATTACGTCCGCCGCCCGGCCGAAGCTGGCCGCCAGAAGGCTCACCACGATCAAGACGACCATCGCTACTATCGACAGGAGAAGAGCCGCCGAGCTGGCCATCTCTCGATTCTCTCCAACACGCTCTCGCCCATTCCACATGTAAGGGCCTCCCCAGCCAGATGCACCTTTTCGTGAGATCCAAGAGCGAGACCCGTGCCAGCACGACGAGGATATGGCATGATGCTGTAATATGGTTACTTACGGGGACCGCCTGATGTTGATTCACCTGGTGAAGGCGCTCCGCCGGCGGGCGGACTGCAACACTTGTGTGTGGGAATCGGGATCGGCGGGGCCGCCGAAACGGTTTCGCGTCCGAGCGGGGTTCCAGAGCCCCGATCACCGCCCCGGCTCGGGCCTCGCCTGCCAGCGATATAGCCGCAGCTCGACCTTTCCGCGGCTGTTGAACCGGATACCTTCCGCCTCGAGCAAGGCCCGCTGTTCCTCGGCGCACCCGGGGCGGCGGCGGAGGCTTATCTCGCCCCTCGCGTTGATGACGCGGTGCCAGGGAACCCGTGACTCGGGACCCAGCGCGTGCAGCGCGTAGCCGACCTGGCGGGCATGCCCGCCGATCCCGGCCAGACTGGCCACCTGGCCGTAGCTGGCCACCCTGCCGGCCGGAATCCGGCCGACAACGGCATAGATGCGTCCGTACAGGGAGCTGTCAGAAGTCACTGAACTTCAGCGCCAGACGCATAGTGCGCTCCTGCGTTTCCAAGGCAACGGGGCACATCGATGCGGGAGTGCCGATCTCTCGGGCGGTACCCCGGCGCGTCCGGGGCGTTCGGCCTCCGCTCCCGCCGTCACCCGAGGGGTGGCATCCCATCACGTACCAGCCGGCGGTCAGGCCGCGATACTGGTGCGGCCTGGTCAGCCCCGCCTGCCAGGACCCTCCGAACAGCGTATCTTGCCCGGGAGCATCACAGGAGGATCGCCGCATGTGCCGTTGGCTAGCCTACTCGGGAGCGCCCCTGCACCTGGACGAGCTCATCTTCAAGCCCGAACACTCGATCATCGACCAGAGCCTGTCCGCCCGGGCGGGCGTAAGCACTACCAACGGCGACGGGTTCGGGATCGGGTGGTACGGATCGAGGGAGACACCCGGGGTGTACCGTGACGTCCAGCCGGCGTGGAACGACGCCAACCTGCGCAACCTCGCCGAGCAGATCCGGTCTCACTTCTTTCTCGCCCACGTTCGGGCGGCGACCGGATCGCCGGTCCAGCAGACGAACTGCCACCCCTTCCGGTACGGTCGCTGGCTCTTCCTGCACAACGGCAGGATCCGGGGTTTCGATGGCATCAAGCGCCAGCTGGATTTCGCCGTGGCCCCAGAGCTCTACCCGCACATCGAGGGAACGACCGACTCCGAGGTCATGTTCCACTTGGCCCTCACCTTCGGCCTCGAGCAGGATCCACTCGGCGGCCTGGAGCGGATGGTGGGCTTCGTGGAGAGCGTCGGACACGACGCGGGGATCGAGAATCCGATCGCCATGACCGCCGGCCTGACCGACGGACACTGCCTGTATGCGGTTCGCTACTCCAGCGACCGTGATTCGCGGACGCTGTTCCACAGCAGAAGCGCACAGGCTCTGTGCACGCTGAATCCTCTGTTCGAACGCTTCACCCAGGAAGCGATCGTCGTCGTGTCGGAACCCCTGAACGATGAGCCCGAGTGCTGGAAGGAGATCGGCGAAGGGACGGCCGTGGTCGTGACCGAATGCGAGGTGGAGAGGCTACCGTTCCGGCCGCGCCACCTCAGTTGATGGTCCGGGTCGACGGCGGCCGCTCACGCCTCAAGCTGTCGGCCACATCCTCCGCGTGGTGGAAGGCGCGCAGGATATTCCCGCTGGCCAGCTTGGCCAGGTCCTCGTCGCTCCAGCCCCGCCTGACCAGCTCCGCGAACAGATACGGGTATTTCGACACGTCTTCGAGCTGTGGCGGGGCTCGCATGCCGTCGTAGTCCGAGCCGATCCCCACGTGGTCGACGCCGGCCACTTCCCGCACGTGCTCGATGTGGTCGGCGATATCGCCGATGCTGGCCGGCGGCCGCGGGTTGTTCTCCCGGTAGGCACGACCCGTCTCTCGGATCTGCTCGCTCGACGCGCCGCTGTCGCGAAGCTCTTCCTCCATCCGATCGAACTCGGCCTCCCAGGCGGCTGCCGCCCGCGAGGTGTACGGCTGAACGAAGGTCACCATCACCACTCCCCCGTTCTCCGGCATGCGCGCCAGAATGGAATCGGGGACGTTACGTGGCACGTCCGTCAGGGCCCGGGCGGAGGAGTGTGAAAATATGACCGGTGCCTCACTGGTGTTCAGGGCATCGCTCATCGTCGCCGACGACGTGTGCGAGAGGTCGACCAGCATCCCCAGTCGGTTCATCTCGCGCACCACTTCCATGCCGAACTCCGTCAGCCCGCCGTGCCGGGCCTCGTCCCCAGCGGCGTCCACCCAGTCCAGCGTTACGTTGTGGGTCAGGGTCATGTAGCGGACGCCGAGGTCGTAGTAGGCCCGCAGCGCCCCCAGCGAGTTCTCGATGGCGTGACCTCCCTCGGCAGCGAGCACGGACGCCACTTTCCCCTCTGCTATGGCCCGCTCTACCTCGTCGGCCGTCAGGGCGAGCTCTAACTCGGGATATTTGGCAATGAAGCGGCGCGCGATGTCGATCTGCTCGAGCTGCATCCTCGCGTACCCGCTGTCAGGGAACTCGCCGGGCGTGTACACCGACCAGAACTGCGCTCCGACGCCGCCTTCCTCCAGCCTGGCGAGGTCCGTATGGCCGGGGGTCCGTTGCCGCAGGTCGTACGCGTCGACGTCCATCGGTCCGCTCCGGTTGCACCGGATCTCCCACGCCAGGTCGTTGTGACCGTCGAAGATGGGAGTCCGGGAAAGAACCTGACGGGCGTGCACCAGCGCTGGATCATCGTCGGCGAAGGCGGGAACGGGCAGCGCCCCGACAGCAGTGGCTGCTACCAGGCCTTCGGGGCACCCTACGGCGCCGCTCGGCGTCGTGGAAGCGTCGGGCGCGCAGGCGAGGGCCGCCGCCGAGGCCAGCAGCAGCAAACGACGTACATCGATCATCGGTACCCTGCCGATACAGTTTGGGTTAAGCGAGAGTTCTTCGACCCGATTCGGGGCGCAACGGTACCACCTGCGCCGCACCGCACGCAAACGGGCAGGGCCCGCTACATCTCGATCGCCTTGTTGGGGTGCGTGAAATGGAGGGCGACGCGCGCTGATCCTCCCATTGCCCCGACCGCCTCCCGATAGACGCGCGCCTGGATCTCGTAGTCGCGCGCGCTTGCCTCCACCTGTTCGGCGGCTATCTGGTGGGTCTTGAAATCGATGATCCACGTGTCGGAATCGGTGCTCTCGGCCCCGGTCATCCCGCTGAAGTCGAACGCCATCTGCGGCCGGGCGGCATCACGGGCCGGCCGGAACAGGTCGAAGGCGCCGATCCGCCACTCCCGGCGTCCGGCGAGGTGGATGAACCTCAGCTCCCGGTAGTGCTCGCCGTCCACATACCATTTCCATTCCTCGCTGCGCACCACGCCGCGTATTTCCTCCTCGAGCGCCTCGCGGTAGCGGGTGCCGGGGGCGAGCAGCGCCTCCATGTCGGGGACGTCCATGGCGCTCACCGCCGCCTCGAGAAGAGAGGCCAGCTCGTCCTCATCCTGTATCCGCTCCAGGACACCGTGGATCAAGGTTCCGCGCTCCCTGGGCGGAAGCCGCAGACGACCTCCGTCCTGCAGCCGGGGGGCGAACCACTGAGAGGGCTCGACTCCGTGCCCGTACCTGAGCTCCCATTCAGTCGGGCGCCGATCCCGGGTCATGAGCTCGCTGGCCGAGGTGACGAAGCGGTTCGGCGGCGCCTCCAGCGGCGCCACAAGCGGCGGATACTCACCTTCCTCGACCTCGTCCAGCCAGCCCAGTTCCACTACCGGTCGGTGCATCGGCATCTCGAGCTGCGGCGCCATGGTGCGCACTCTGACTTCCTCGGTGCGGCCCGCCGCCAACCACCCGGCCAACGACCTGGAATCGTCCAGCGGCCCGCAGATAATGAGCCGGTCACGCGGCCTCGTCATAGCCACGTACAGGAGTCGCGCCCGCTCGGCGTTACCTTCGCGCCAGCTTCGCCGGTGGATCTCCTCGGCCCAGGGTCCGCGCTCCCCATCCTTCGGACAGAGGATCGGGCCGAGTCGCGGATCGGACCAATAGTCGCCGCTGAGGGGAATCTCGCGGGTGTTGCCCGTGTCGATCAGGAAGACGACCGGCCACTCGAGACCCTTGGCGCTGTGTATGCTCGAGATGGTCACCACGTCGTCTTCCTTACTGTGCAAAGGAGCCTGCGCGATGCCCGCGTCCCGGTGGTCCCAGCGATCCCAGATCTCGAGGAAGGAGCCGAGCGAGCTGTCCCGGTAATCCTCGAGGATGCGGAGAAACCTCTCGACGTTGGCCAGCAGCTCCCGGTGGTCCTCCAGGAGCATGAGGTGGAGGCGGTACCCGGTACGCTCGATCACATCGTCGACGAGCTCGTCCAGCGGCTCCCGCCAGCATAGCTCGGACGCCGCGTGCACGGCTTCGATTCCCGCCGCCAGCGCGGCTTTCTCGATCGAGGCCAGGGCGGGATGCTCGGGAGCCGCGAACCACTCGCCCTGCTCGAGGAATCGCCGGGCCTGTTCCAGCAGGCTGCCGGATCCGCCCTGGAGGCGGATCCTGGCGATGACTTCGTCGCGCAGCCCCACGAACGGCGAGCGGAGGAAGGCGAAGGCCCGCAGATCGTCTCTGGGGTTGTCGACCAGGCGCAGCAAGGTCAGCAGGTCGAGCACCTCCTGGCGCTTGTCGAAGCCTCCCGGGTTGGTGATGTAGTACGGGATGCCATAGCGCCGCAGAGCCTTTTCGTAGTGGTCCCTACCGGTTCGCGCCCGGTACAGGAGCGCAATGTCTCCGTACCTGCACCTCTGCCGCTTGCGGCTGACGGGGTCCAGCACATCAGCGCCCTCGACCAGCTCGTGGATGCGCGTGGCGACCAGCTCCGCTTCCGTCCGGCGGCGCTCCTCCGCGCTTCCGGCGTCGGCGGCCATCCATTCGACCCCGCCGGTACCGGAGGCATCGTTGGCGGCCGTCAGGTCCGTGTACTCCACCCGGCCTTCGGCCAGGTCGTTCCCGAGATCAAGTGCGACACGCGCGAGAGTCTGTCGGGCGACGTCGTTGGCGAAGCGGATCACCTCAGGCTGGCTGCGGAAATTGTGCGTGAGCTCCAGCGGCGGCTCGTCGCCGCAGACCTCGGCCTTCACCGAATTCCAGACGGAGATGTCAGCCCCGCGGAACCGGTATATGCTCTGTTTGGGATCGCCTACCAGATAGAGTTGAGGCGTGGGAGCGTCGGCACCGTCGGATCCCGTGTCCCGCAGGCCCGCGATGGCGAAGGCGATGTCCCGCTGGGCCCCGTCGGTGTCCTGGAACTCGTCGATGATCAGAACCCGGTAACGCCTGCGTACGCTCTGCAGGGCCGCCCGCGCGTCAGGGCCGGTGAGGATCCTCCTGGTGTCCAGGATGAGGCTGTCGAAGTCTCTGACGTTCTCCGCCGCCATATGGTCCTGCCAGAGCCGTTCGGCACGCCTGGCAAGCTGGTACAGAGCTGCGCACTCGTCGACGACGGGACCGTCCTTCTCCTCCGCGAACCGGCTGTGGAGCCGGCGGACGGCCTGTTCATCCATCCGCCCGTCCTTCTCCCAGGCAGAGTATCGCTCGTCGTGCCACCTCAGGTCCCGCAGCACCTCGCGGATCTGCCCGACGGTCCCCTCTGCGTACTCGTACCCGGCCAGGCCGCGCCGGCTCACCACCGAGACGGCGCCGGGATCTCCCTTCTCCAGAGCCTCGAACAGGACCTCCCGGATGATGTTTTCCTGCTCAACCCGCGTAGCCCGCTCGTCCATGACGCGGAACGAGGGATCGATCCCGAAGCGGAGCGCGTGCTCACGAAGCAGCTCCATGCAGAAGCCGTGGATGGTCCCGATCGAGGCTCGGTCCACCTCCCACCGGTACTCCTCCGCCAGTCCGGACTCGTCGATGACGCTGCGAAGCTTCTTCTTCAGGTCGTAGGCCGCCTTCTCGGTGAAGGTGATCGCGGCGATCTGCCCCAGAGAGCAGCGCCGATCCGGGTGACATCCCGGGATCGGATCCCCGGTGTCACGGCGCTCGCCGACTGCTATTCCGAGCAGCCAGAGGATCTTCCCGACGACGGTCGTGGTCTTCCCCGTTCCGGCGCTCGCCGCCAGCAGGACGTTCCCCTCGGCCGTGATCGCCGCGGCCTGTTCGGCGGTCCACCTCACGTCACTCACCGGGCTTCTCCGGCAGACCGAATCCGCCGTCGTGGCGCGTGACGTCATCGAAGCGCGTCTCACCGGGCGGGAGCTGGGCCCGCGTCCGGCAGACATCTATGCCAAGCTCATAAGTCTCCCACTTGGTGTTAGCCGACTTCACCGGCTCAAACAGGCCGGCGCGCACGCGGGCAGGAATGCTGAAGGCGGTTGCCAGAGCTGTCCTGTACCGCTGATCGCCCCGCACGACCTTCGATCCGTGTTGGGTCTTGGGGGTCTTGATGCTGCGGAAGTACCCGCTGGTGATGTTCAGGCCGCTCAAGGCTAGCACCTCCATGTACAGGGGCGTCTGAAGAAGCGATCCGTCCTCGTACTGTTTGCGGGCAGGATACCCGCCGCTCTTGTAGTCGAGCACCTGGTACAGAGCCGACTCGTCGGCACCCACCACGTCGACGCGGTCGACCCTGCCGCAGAGCAGCAGCTCCCCGGCCGACCCGCGCAAATCGACGCCACTTATGGTCACCGGCGGGGTGCCCCGGTAGCCGAAGGCGTGCTCCACCGTGTATGGCCGCTCACCGTTCTTGCGCAGCACGCCGAGCTCCCATTTCAGGTAAGAGCGAATCGCCTCGCGGATCCGGTGACGTGTGGTCGCCCACAGAGCGGGCACACCGATCCAGTCGCCCCGTTCCTCGACGGCCGCCAATGCCTCGTCTACCGCCCGCTCGTACAGCTCCTCGGCCTCGCCGGCCAGCTCTTCCGGCGGGGGACGCTTCGTGTAGCGCTCGTAGAAGCGCTCCAGCACGTCATGGGCGATGGAGCCGAAGACCAGCGGCGAGGTTTCTTCTTCCACTTCTCCGATCTCGTCCAGGCGGAGAACGCGGGTCACCAGGAAGAAGAAGGGACAGCCGGAATAGCTCTGGAGCTGGCCGGCGGACCACAGGTGGTCGTCGCCGAAGCGCTTCCCCAGGTACGCCAGAACGGCCGGGTCCCGTAGCTCGCCGTGCCACGGGTGAGCCCTCAGAGGGAGCCGCTCCAGGGATGGTTCCCGCCCCGCGCGGCGGACCTCGGCGAACGCCGCCAATATCGCTCCTCTCAGGCCTGTCGGGGCCGGCGTCGCCACTCGCTCGCCCATGCGCCTGCGCTTGGCGGCGGCGAACTCCAGGGCCGATCGACGGTGGGCCTGGGCAGGTCTGAGCGGCTCGGCGTCCAGGTCGAAGAACCGTGGGAGCTCGTCCGCCGGATCGTGCTCGGGGACCATCAGGGACGGCAGCCGCGGAGTCCCGTTGGTGTCGGTGGTGCGGTAGGTGACGGTCACGTCGGCTGCGGCGGTAACGGCCCTCCACAGAGTGCGCTCCCGCCGCAGGTGGTCGTCCCGGCAGGTGACCGGAAGCCCTGCTTGCCTGCTCAGGTGCTCGCGCTCTTCGTCCGACAGGATGCCTGCGTACGGCACCCGGCGCGGGAACACGCCATCGTTGGCGTGGATGACGAAGGTGCGGCGGAACGGAGTGAGGGCGGCCTCGTGCGCTTCCAGGATCTGGACGCCCTTCTTCTGCGGCGTCGTGAGAGCCAGTTCCGTGCCCTCCAACAGGCGGCGCAGCCGTGCGTGCCACTCCCCGACCCGGATGGCGTCCGTCGTCTCCGCGAAGTCGCGCCACTGACGCAGCAGGCCTTCCAGCTCGCGTACTCCCTGCTGGTCCAGCCTCACTATGTCCCAGCGGTCAGCGACAGGCCGGCACAGCCGACGCCTGAAATCGAAGCTGTCACCGGCGAGCAGCAGCGTCGCATCGATCCACTCGTCCTCGGAACGTGGCCCGGCCAGCGGACGCACCGCCTCTGCGAACTCGCGGAAGGCAGCCAGGTCCTTTTCGACCCGCTCCGGCCGGATGCCGGCACGACTTAGCTTCCTGCCTTCTTCCGAGTCCAGTTCGACGTCCAGGATCAGCTCGAGTGCCGCCGCCCAGCCGGATAGGCCATCCGGCCGTCGCTTGCCGGCGACCCGATCGATGGCCCGAAGATCGAGGCCTACGCTCAGGTAGGGGCTCGCCAGGGCATGTCGCAGCGACCGGTGGGGCCAGCCGAGGGCCGCCCCACGGAAGAGCTCGAGGATCGTCTTGAGGGCCGGAACCTGCGACAGGGGTGTTCTGACGCGAGCCGTGCTCGGAATGCCGGCAGCAGCGAAGACCCGGTGCAGCCGGCGCGAATCGTCCCTGCCCGACCTGGCGACGACCGCCACCTCGTGCGGCTCGACCAGGCCCTGGGCGAGAATCCTCTTCACCTGTTCCGCGATCCAGCGGGCTTCCCTCAGCGCGTCGGGCGCCGGCTGGACATCCGGCTCCGGTCGGCGAGCCGGCGGCAGATCCGAGAAATCGGCTCCGAGCCCGTCCCATTCCTCCCCTTCTTCCTCACCGGTGACGTAGACCCGCACGTCCACTTTCCGTTGCGCCCGCAGCGCCCGCAGGAGGCGGCGACGGACGTGTGGAGTGTAGATGCCGTAGATGTGCAGCCTGGCGGCGCCTCTCAGAGCCTCGCCCAGGCCGCCTTCCTCGATGCGTGCCGCGACCGCTGAATGGATGGCCCGCGGGTCGTACAGACCCCGCCTGCTCAGCTCGCGCAGGTAGGCCTCGTAGGTGCCGGCAATCCATTCGTTCCGAGCGTGAGTGAACGCGTCTCCCGACAGACTCCCGAGCGCCTCGCGGAGAGCCGCCGGGGTCACGCCCTCCGGGAGCAGCTCGCTGAAGAGTCCGTCCAGCATCGGCGTCCGGCCCAGCGCCAGCGGCGAGCGCAGAAGACGGTGTCGGTCGCCGGCTTCGTCCGCCGCGGAAACCGTATCAGCCGGGCCGAAGCCCACCCGCCGGGCCTCGTTCGCTCCCAGGCGGGCCACCAGGAACCGCCGCGTCATGGTGCTGATGGGCCGTCCCTGGATCGCGAACAGCGCCGGCAATTCCGACAGGAACGCCAGGGGCGGCTCGAGCCACCCTTTCAGGCCTCGCTCGACCGCCAGCTCGAGGAGGGAGTCCCGCTGGTTCCGGTGAGCGATCCACAGGTAGCTGGGGTAGCCGGCCGGGCCCGTGTGGGCGCCGAGCTCGTCGAGGAACGCCTCGGCGCATGAAGACCACAGAACGGAGTTGGAGCGGGAGCGGATCAGCGTGAGCGGCATCCGCTAAACATACAGGCCGAAGCCGACATCGACAGTCGCCCGCGCCTGCACAAAGACCGCGGCGGGGGCCTTGCGTCCTCCCATCCCGGTCGTTATGGTCATATTAGTCATTATGACCATATCTGAAGCGGATCACGCCACTCCGAACCGGGGACCGTGACATGTTGAGAATGCTTTCCGTTGCACAGGCGAAAGCCACCTTCGCGGCCTGTGTCCGATGGGCCGAGAACGGCGAGTCCGTCGTCATCAGCCGCCATGGGAAGCCTGTCGCCGCGCTGGTGAGAGCAGAAGACGTGGAGCGGCTCGAGACGCTGAGAGCCGCCGGGCCGGAAGGCGGGCTGGCGAGCCTGGCGGGTGGCTGGGAAGGTGCCGAGGAGCTGGCGCAGCTAGTCAGGCGTTCGCGCCGCGACGTGAGCTGAGCGACTGACCCCGTAACGCCGCAGCAGCCAGGCTGCAGCGGCTCAGCCGACGGCCCCGTCCGGCCTGAAGGCCGCGGCGATCACCGTCGGTACGGGGCTGTGTCTCCCGGTTATCCAAGTGTCGTCGTTCCTGTTCGACTCGATCGCCATCGTCGAGGCACTGCTGTGCGAGCCAGGCTCCGATTACGCCGAGTGGCTGACCACGGTGCCCCGGGAGGAGCAGTTCGCCAGTGCCGTCTCGGTGGCCGAGCTGTTCCGCGGGGCGGACCGGTCCGAGAGTCGCGTACGGCAGCTGACTCTGATCGAGGAGCGAATCCTTCCGGCCGTCACCGTGCTGCCCTTCGACGTGGCCGTGGCGAAAGTGTACGGCGAGCTGCGAGCGGCGATCGAGGCTGGAAGACAGGGTCCCTCGGACGCTGAATTGCAGGTCGCGGCGACGGCTCTGTACCACGGACTTGAGCTGGTGACGGAGGAGGCGAACAGGTTCCGCCGCGTCCCGGGGTTGCGACTGCGTACGGTGCCGACCGGCTGAGGCACCGGCCGCCGGAGCCTGGACATCTCCTCGGCATGCGAGTCCGAGTGACATTTCCCTCGACCGGGTGAACGTCTCCATATTGGTGCGGCCTGCAAACCGGGGAGCGGTCTCCGGTCCGGTTCTTGCTTTTCCGTCAGGTAATGGCTGCCCACCGCATCCCTGTGAACAGCTCGCACGAGCGGAACGGACGTCCCGGCCCGAAGCGGCGGCGGCCCGGGCGTTGGGGTGTCCACGCCGGTATCGTCCTTGTGTTGTTCGTCGCTGCCTGCGGCGACAGTACCGATTCCGTCACGGATCCGGGGCCGGGTCCAGGTCCGGGCCCCGGGCCTCCCCCCCCGCCTCCGGTCGCCGTCGCTGCTGTGGAGGTGACGCCACAGGAATCGCTGGTGGAGGTGGGCGCCTGGGTGCAACTCGCAGCCGTCGCCCGTGACGCGGAAGGCAACGCCCTCCCTGACAGGACCGTGACCTGGGCCAGCGCGGACCCCGCCGTCGCGACGGTCACACCCAACGGTCGAGCGGAGGGAGTGGCGACCGGCTGGACGACGGTGACAGCCGAATCGGAAGGCAAAGCCGACACGGCCTCCGTGACGGTCGTGCACGCGCCGGTAACCTTGGTCGGCGCCGGTGACATCGCCGACTGCGCGACTTTGGACGACGAGGCGACCGCCGACCTTCTCGACACCATCCCCGGAACCGTCTTCACTCTGGGCGACAACGCCTACGAGGACGGGACGCCCGATGAGTTCGACACCTGCTATGACCCGACCTGGGGCCGGCACAAGGACCGCACCTTCCCGGCGGTCGGCAACCACGAGTATCACACGGCTGGCGCCGCAGGGCATTTCGCCTATTTCGGCGCGGCGGCGGGCGACCCGACCAGAGGGTACTACAGCTACGAGCTGGGCGCCTGGAAGATAGTGGTGCTGAACAGCAATGCCGGGAAGGTGAGCGTGGCCGCCGGCTCGGAGCAGGAGCAGTGGTTGCGGGCCGAGCTGAGCTCGGACCCGCGGCTGTGCACGCTGGCCTACTGGCACCACCCGCGTTTCAGTTCCGGATTCCACGGAGACGACGAGACGTACCAGGCCCTGTGGCAGGCGTTGTACGACGGCGGTTCGGATGTGGTGCTGACAGGCCACGACCACCACTACGAGCGCCTGGCCCCGTTATCGGATGCCGGCGAGCTGGACCCGGCCGGCGGCATCCGCCAGTTCGTGGTCGGGACCGGCGGTCGCCTCCTGCGGCCGGCGCCTTTCCCGCGGCCGCACAGCGAAGTCCGCGACAGCGAGACGTTCGGCGTACTGCAATTCACCCTGCGGCACGACTCGTACGATTGGGAGTTCGTTCCCGTCGCCGGGCAGACGTTCACCGACCAGGGATCCGGCGCCTGCCACTGAGGCCGTACCGGGATTGCAGGCCGGCTTGGAACCTCGCCCGGCGCCTCGGGTGTTCACACCTCAGACCGGGGTCGGTCTCCAAGTTCCTCTGATTCGAAGGATCGGTGTCTATGCACGTCGCCGCCGTCGGCCGGGCGCTGCCGCCGCATTATTACGATCAGGAAGAGCTCCTGACGGCCTTCGAGGGGCTGTGGAAGGGGCAGCTCCATAACCCGGACCGTCTGCATCAGCTGCATCGCAACGTGCTGGTGTCCGGTCGCCACCTGGCGCTTCCCATAGAAGAGTACGCGGATCTCGACTCCTTCACGGAGGCGAACGACGCGTTCATTCGCTGCGGCGTCGATCTCGGTGCCGCAGCCGTCGGTGAGGGCCTGGAGCGGGCGGGGCTCTCGCCCGCTGACGTCGATCACCTGTTCTTCGTCTCGGTTACGGGCGTGGCCACGCCCTCGATCGACGCCCGGCTGGTAAACCGCCTGGGCCTGAGGCCGGACGTAAAGCGGACGCCGATGTTCGGCCTGGGCTGCGTCGCCGGAGCCGCCGGGGTAGCGCGGGCTTCCGACTATCTCCGTGCGTATCCCCGGCAGACCGCCGTGCTGCTCTCGGTCGAGCTGTGCAGCCTGACACTTCAGCGCCTGGACTTTTCCGTTCCCAATCTCATCGCCAGCGGGCTGTTCGGGGACGGCGCCGCGGCGGCGGTCCTGGTGGGAGCCGAGCACCGTCCGGAGCGGCCGCCGTCCGGCCCCCGCGTCGTCGCGACGCGGTCCGTGTTCTACCCCGACACGGAGAACGTGATGGGGTGGAAGATCGGGAACGCAGGCTTCCGTGTGGTCCTGTCGGCGGACGTCCCCGAGGTGGTTCGCTCGCACGTCTGCGCGGACGTGGACGGCTTCCTGGAGCAGCACGGTCTGGATCGATCGGACATCTCCTCCTGGGTGTGCCACCCGGGCGGCCCCAGAGTCCTGGAGGCCTTCCAGGAGGCTCTGGAACTTCCGGGCGAGGCCCTGGCCCTTACCTGGAAGACGCTGGCCGAGCTCGGGAATCTCTCCAGCGCCTCGGTTCTGATGGTCCTGCGCGAGACCATGGCCAACGGCCGGCCGGCGACCGGCAGCTGGGGACTCATGCTCGCCATGGGACCGGGTTTCTGCAGCGAACTGGTGCTCCTTCAATGGTAATCCCGTACCTCGGCTTCCTGGTCCTGCTGGGCGCGGAGCGGCTGGTCGAGCTCGCACTGAGCCGGCGCAACGCTGCCCGGGCTCTCGCACGCGGCGGCGTCGAGCGCGGCCGCACGCACTTTCGCTGGATGGCGCTGCTTCACGCCGCCTTCCTGCCGGCTTGCGCGCTGGAGGCGCTCGTGCTGGGGAGGCCGTTCATCCCCTCCATCGCTGCGCCCATGCTGGTCCTCGCCTTGGCGGCGCAGGCGCTTCGCTACTGGGCGGTGACCACCTTGGGGCCCAGCTGGAACGTCAGGGTGATCGTCGTCCCCGGCGATCCGTCCGTGCGCCACGGGCCGTATCGGTATCTACGCCACCCCAACTACCTGGCCGTCATTCTGGAGGGAAT
Organism: Gemmatimonadota bacterium; assembly: GCA_039589295.1. Lineage (GTDB taxonomy): Bacteria > Gemmatimonadota > Gemmatimonadetes > Palauibacterales > Palauibacteraceae > JBDGYE01. The sequence continues at coordinate 265,007 of JBDHHR010000001.1, forward strand.
CGCCGTGCCCATGCTGCACACGGCCTGGATCACCGCGGCCGCGTTCTCGGCGCTGAACGCGGTGCTGCTCGTGATCAGGATCCGCTGCGAGGAGAAGGCGCTGGCGGAGCACTGCGACTACACCCGGCGTCTCGGGGACCGGCCCCTTCTGCTGCCGCGACGGGGCCACGGTCCACGACGCGCGCTGGAGACCGTTCCTCACGCACATCCACCGATCGGCGACGAGGGAACATGAGCGACGCGGAGATTCTGGACGCACTCAAGGAGATCCTGCAGAAGCGGATGCGGGTGGATCGACCCATCGAGCCGCCCGTGCGAGTTCTGCATGACCTGGAGCTCGATTCGCTCCAACGGATCGCGCTGGTCATCGAGGTGGAGAACCGGTTCCAAGTCTGTTTGGAGCCGGAAGACGAACAGGCGATTGAGACCATCGCGGATCTGATCCGGGTGATAGGCGAGCGGCAGCAATCGGTCGGGGCCGAAGGTGGCTGACGACACCCTGATCGCCCTCCTCGAGCGGGCGGCGGGTTCGAATCGTGGAGTGCGATTCGTGGACCGGGCCGAGCGGGCCGATTTTTTCAGCTACGCCGAGCTGTACGAGCGGGCGATCCGCTCGGCGGAGGCTCTCCGCCTGGCGGGACTCGGTCCGGGCGACCGGGTCGCAATGGTGCTGCCGACGGCACCCGGATTCTACGACGCCTTCTTCGGGACCCTGCTGGCGGGGTGCGTTCCGGCGCCGCTCTACCCGCCGGTCCGTCTCGGACGCCTGGATGAGTACCACCGGCGGACGGCCTCCCTCCTCCGCGGCTGCGGCGCGCGGATGGTTCTCACCGACGCGCGCATTCGCCGCGTCCTCGGCCGCTCGGTCGCCTCCGCCGCGCCCGACCTCGGCTGCCTGACGCTCGGCCAGCTCTCGCAAGCGGACGGCTCCGCAGGCGCCGGGGGGGGCTCGGGGTCGCCGCTCGGGCAGGCTGACGTTTCCCTGGCTCGGGCACAGCCGCGGCCGGAGGACATAGCCTTCATTCAACACTCGTCCGGCACCACCGGTCACCCGCGGCCCATCTGTCTCACTCACGGCGCGGTGGTGGCCAACGTCAGGGCCATTCAGGCGCGCATCCTCGCCTCGTACCCGGAGGACGGCGAAGAGCCTCACACAGCAGTGGGCTGGCTCCCCCTATATCACGACATGGGCCTGATAGGATGCGTGATCACCTCCCTTGCCCACCCGGTAGACCTCACGCTCATCCCCCCCGAGCTGTTCGTGTCGCGTCCGGCGATATGGCTCCGCACGATATCCCGCTACCGCGCGACGGTGAGCCCCGCTCCGAACTTCGCCTTCGGTCTGTGCGCCGACCGGGTGCGGGACGACGAGCTTTCCGGCGTGGATCTGTCATGCTGGAGAGTGGCCCTGAACGGAGCGGAGCCGGTGACCCCGGCAGCGCTCAGACGCTTCATCGATCGCTTCGCCCCTTTCGGCCTGCGGGAATCAGCTCTCACCCCCGTGTACGGCCTGGCGGAAGCGACGCTGGCGGTAACGTTCTCCGACCCCCTCGAGCCTGTCCGCACGGAGACGTTCCATCGGGAGCGGCTCGCGAGGGACGGCAGGGCGGTTCCGGCGGAGGACGGCCTGGCCCTGGTGAGCGTCGGGCAACCTCTGCCCGGGGTCGATGTGCGGATCGTGGGTGACGGTGCCGACGCAGTCCCCGGCCGCCGAGCCGAGGGAGAGGGCGTCCTGGGCCGGGTCCAGGTCCGCGGTCCATCCCTCATGCGAGGCTACCACCGCCTGCCGCGCGAGACGGAGGCGGCGGTGCACGGCGGCTGGCTGGATACGGGCGACACCGGGTTCGTTCACGGAGGGCACCTGTTCCTCTACGGCCGTGGCAAGGACGTGATCGTTCTACGCGGCTGCAAGTACTCGCCCGAGCAAGTGGAGCACGCGCTCGACGGACTCGTGGGAGCGCGGCCGGGTTGCGCCGCGGCCATCGGCACGGTTCCCGAGGGAGCCGATGCCGAAGAGCTGACCGTGCTGCTCGAAAGGGTGCGGCAGGGGAACGCCGCGGACGACGAAGCGCTCGCCAGCCGGGCGAGGCGCATGATCGTCGAGAGAACCGGACTCGTTCCCGCCCGAGTCGGCGTCCTGGAGCCGGGCACCCTGCCCCGCACTTCGAGCGGCAAGATCCGGCGAGCCGAGGCCCGGCGCCTGTTCCTGGCGGGCCAGCTCCGTTCGCCGGCGCGGGTCAACAGGCTGACGCTGCTGCGGGAGATGGTCCGCTCCCGACTCGAGCTCGCTCGAATCGTCACCTCCGGGTCGCCCGCGCACCGCGGGGCCCGTGGCTGATCTGATCGTCGCGGGAGCCGGACCTGCAGGTCTTGCCAGCGCAATCTACGCATCCCTGAGCGGCCTTTCGGTGGTCGTGTTGGACCGGCGGCAACCTCCACTCGACAAGGCGTGCGGCGAGGGTCTGATGCCGTATGGCGTGTCGGCCCTCGAGGACATGGGCGTGGAGCTGCCGCAAAGCGGCTGCGTCCCGTTCGTCGGCGTCAGGTACATCGACGGTGACACGGTGGCCGAGGGACGTTTCCGCGGCCGACCCGGACTCGGGATCCGCCGCACGATTCTGGTCGCCAGCCTCCTGGCGCGAGGCCGCGCGCTGGGCGTTGAGGTCCGCTTCGGATGCGCGGTGGAGGGCTGGGTCGGAAGCCAGGACCGGGTCCGGGTCCAAACGACCGGCGGCGAGCTCGACGGAAGGCTGCTGGTGGCGGCCGACGGCCTGCTTAGCGGCATCCGCCGGCAGGCGGGACTCGCCGGGCGCGGCCGATGGCGAGACGGACGCCGGGAACGGTACGGCGTGCGCCGCCATTACGCGGTTGATCCGTGGTCCGAGTTCGTCGAGGTGTATCTCGCCGACGGCGTCGAGGCCTACGTGACGCCCGTCGGGCCGGAACTGGTCGGCGTGGCGTTGCTGTGGACCCGCGGCGGCGGTCCGGACCGCGCTGGAGCGGCGGCCCAGTCCGCAGCCGAGGCGGTGGGACCCAAAGGAACGGAGGCGGCGGAGGCGCGCTTCGCCCGTCTGTTGGGCCGCTTCCCGCCGTTGTGCGAACGCCTGGCCGGCGGATCCCCGGCCACCCGGCCGCGCGGCTCCGGCCCGTTTCGCCAGAGGATCAGGCGCAGGTACGCCGACGGGGTTGCCCTGGTGGGCGACGCGGCCGGTTACCTCGACGCCCTCACCGGCGAGGGGCTCGCGCTGGGGTTCGTCGGCGCCCGCGCTCTGGTCGAGGTGGTGGCGAGCGGGCACCATCTGTCCAGCTACGAAGCTGCCTACCGAAGGCTCAGCCGACGGCACTTCCGGGGCACCGCACTCCTGCTGCGTGTCGCTGCCCGACCCTCGCTGCGCCGCCGCGCGGTGGCACTCCTCGCGGAGCGACCGTCCCTCTTCGACAGGCTGTTGGCCTGGCTCGGCGGAGCAGGCTCTCGAAGGCGCAGTGGGAAACCTCTGCCTGCCGTGACCCGGTCCTCATAGATTACTAAGTTCGGGCTGGAGTCGATTCCTTCTCCATCGAGACCTCGAATGCCAGAGAATCAGGGGCGCCCAGCCGCAGTGTTAGTGCAGCTGACCGGCTTCCACCGCGGCCGGCGCAGTCACCTGATCGGCGGCGCTGTCCGCGTCGGGACGCACGAGCATGCTGACATTCGTTTCCCGGCCGGCACGGCGGGCGTGGCTCCCCGCCACGCCATGCTCATCCGCGAACCGGCTGGATATGTGCTGTGGGCGGAGCCGCAGGAGGCGGTCTTCGTTGACGGCGAGCGCGTTGAGCAGCACACGCTCAAGCCCGGTGAGGTGGTGCAGATCGGCCACGGCGGGCCGATTCTCCGGTACCGTGTCCAGGACAGACCACCGGGCGAGTACAAGACGATGGCGCAAGCGCTACAGGACTGCGCCGACTGCGCCCGCTTCGGGAGCGAGCGCCGGCTGGGCCGGCTCGGTCTGTTGCTGGGCGGGATCCCCCGCGAGCTCCTCACCCAGACGGCTCCCACGGTCCGTGTCCTGGCCGCCGGCATGGTCACGCTTCTTCTCGTTCTGGTGGTCGGGCTGGCAGCGTATGCCGTGCGACTCGAGCACCGCCTGGACGAGGAGACGCGGCGCCTCGCCACCATCGAGGCCGCGGTGCGCGACGCGTCCGTCCCCGCCGACGAGGGAAACGTCCGGGAGCTGGTGTCGGACCTTCAGACGGGGCTGACCCAGAGGATCGAGGCGCTGGAATCACGCAGCGAGGCCGGCAGCCGGGTGGTCGGAGGAGCCTCCGGTTCGATCATGCTGCTCCAGGGCGCGTACGGCTTCCGCGACCCCGAAAGCGACCGGGTGGTGCGTTTGGTGCTGGGTGTGGACGGGAGGCCGCAGCGGGCGCCGTGGGGAGGGCCGATGGTCAGCCCGGATGGCGAGGGTCCTCTGCTGCAGAAGTTCTTCACCGGCAGCGCGTTCTTAGTGGTTACCGGCCTGCCGGAGGATGCACGCCTGCATACGGAACTGCTCATCACCAACCGCCACGTGGTCCGTCCGTGGGAGTTCGACTCGGCGGCGGAGGCGTTTCTCCAGCGGGACTACCGGCCGAACCTCAATCTTATCGGCTTTCTGCCCGGGATAGAGGAAGCGTTCGAGCTGGAGGAGGTGGGCGTCAGCGAGAGCGCGGACCTCGCCGTGCTGCACGCGCGACGGATGGCCGGCAGCGCCGTTCCGCTGCCGCTGGGCGAGTTTTCCCCCCGCCCCGGCGCCGAGGTGATCGTGATGGGTTATCCGACAGGCTTCTCGGCGCTGCTCGCCCGCACGAACGCATCCTTCGTGGACTCCCTGGTGCAAACGGAGGAGCCCGACTTCTGGGAAGTGGCCCGCCGTCTGTCGGCCGCCGGACTGGTGCGCCCCCTCGCCACGCAGGGAATCGTGGGCCAGGTAACCGCGGCCAGCGTCGTGTATGACGCCGAGACCACCGCCGGAGGAAGCGGCGGGCCGGTCCTCGACCTGGACGGTCGAGTGGTGGCCGTAACGGTGGGAGTGATGAAGGAGTTCGGAGGCTCCAACCTGGGCGTTCCGGTGGAAGAGGTGCGGAAGCTCCTGACGAGCCTCGGTCCGGTGCGCGTCGATTCCGCGGACGCGGGACCGGACCAAGCACCCTGAGGCCGGCTGCGCCGGGAGGGCTGGTCGTGCCGAGGCCGGCTGCGCCGGGAGGGCCGGTCGCCGCTACAGATCATGCCTCCGGAACCAGCCGTACGAGGCGGCCACCAGCACCAGGATCCACAGCGCAGACACCAGCAGGTATACTCCTGGATCGTATAGCTCGGGAGCTCCGCTTTCGTGCTCGCTCGCCCACTCCACGGCCCGCCGGTAGGCGACCGGATCGTACTGCACGTAGTCCGTCAGCTTACTGAATGTGGCCACCGGCAGGAATCGCAGGGCCGGCTTGAGTCCCTCGAACAGCCAGCCGAGCGTGCCCGCGATCAGGCGCTCGCCGAACGCGAACCAGGCGAACCACACGGCCATGGCAGGCCCGGAGGAGCGTATCGCCGTTGCCGCGGCCAGGGCCAGGCTGCCGTAGCCCAGACCGGCGACGAAGAAACCACCCAGGGCCGACCACTGGGCGAGACCCATCAGGGGTCCGGATCCGGCCGCGGCGTTCTGGCTTCCGGCCCAGGCCAGCGCGCCTCCCACCAGCGTCCGCTCGGCCAGGAACAATGCGGCCACGAAGGGCACGAGCAGAGCCTTCGCCGTGAACCACTGTGTCTTCGAGAGCCCATCGATGACGTTCTGCCGGGCGGTGCGCCAGCTGAACTCGGCCGCGATGAGCAGAATCAGGAGAACGGACCCGAAGATGAGGCCGATCATTACCTCCTCGCCGAGGACCTGCACCCATGCCTCGGGAAGAGCGAACGGGTCGGTCGGATCCTTGCGAGCCTCGAAGAACTCACGTCCGAGGTCCGCCAGGGTGATGAACGTGAAGAGGCCCAGCGTGACCCATGCGGCCGGCCGCTTCCACATCTTCAGCATCTCGTTGCGGAAGGGGGCGGACACGTTCACGGGATCTCACCCAGCCGGTGTCCGCCCTGCTCGTCCGCCGCCGGCCCGGCGTCCGCCCCCGGCCCGGTTCCCGCCTCCGGCCCGCCGTCCGCCCCCGTCACCTCCATGAACACGTCCTCGAGTGTCCGCTGCTCCAGGGCGAGATGAGATGCGAAGATCCCTCGCGCTGCCAGGAACGAGTTGAGCGCCGCCAGGTCGCCGTCCTTCAGCTCCGCGACGACCCGGTCGCCCCGAATCCGGCTCCACACCGCCCCGGGGTACTCTTCGACGGTCGACTTGAGAGACAGCAGGTCAGCGGCCCGGATGCCGGCCACCGTCGTTCCCGTCGTGATCTCGGCCACGCTGGACTGGCTCATGATCCGGCCCCGCTGGATGATGGCCACGTGCGTGCAGGTCCGCTCTACCTCCCAGAGCAGGTGGCTCGAGAGGAAGATCGTCTTGCCCCGAGAACCGAGCTCGCGGATGATCTCGCGTGTCTCGCGCATTCCCTTCGGGTCCAGCCCGTTGGCCGGCTCGTCCAGGATGATAAGCTCCGGGTCGCCGAGCATGGTGGCCGCCAGGGCAAGGCGCTGTTTCATGCCCAGGGAATAGGTCTTGAACTTGCTCTTGGCCCGCCGCGCGAGGCCGACCAGGTCCAGGGCCTCGTCGATGTCGCGCCTTCCCATCCCTTTCACGTTGGCTGCGATCCGGAGGTTGTCCCGGCCCGACAGGTACGGGTAGAAGTTGGGATACTCCAGCGTCGCCCCGATCCGCTGTCGGGCGGCATGCAGCTCCGCCGGACCCGCGCCGCCGAACAGGCGGAAGGTCCCCGATGTCGGCGTGATGATGCCCAGAAGAAGGCCTATCGTAGTTGTCTTCCCCGCTCCGTTGGGACCGAGGAACCCGAAGACCTGCCCCCGTTCGACGCGGAAGGATGCGCCATCCACCGCCACCGTCCTGCCAAAGCGCTTGCTGAGGTCGTGCGTCTCGATGACGGGCGGGTCGGATCTGGGCTGGATCATGTGGCTGAGAACGAGAGCCGCGACGAGTAAATCTCAGACCGCGCTGGGGTCCCGGCCCGCATGGATGGACCGCTAAGCAGCAGGCGAATCCTGGGAAGCGATCCCGGTCTCCCTTCCGGCGCGCAGCCGGGCCCCCGCCAGGACGCCGGCGGCGCCAATGAGCGGATTGAGCAGCGCCACCCACAGGGGCTGCCGGGCCTGCCGCGTCACCTCGACGTTCCCCACCTGCCCTTCCGACACGGTCGCCGCCTGCTCCCCGGAACCGGTCAGCAGCGGAAGGGCGTATAGAAGGCCGAGAATGACCACCACGCCGGCCAGGACCTTGGGCGGCCCCGAGCTCCTGGCGATGGCTGCGCACACGAACCCGCCCAACACGGCGGCGAGAACGCCTATGATGATGCTGGTGATCAGCCACCCGGCAGAAGGCTCGTAGGTCCCGGGCCGCAAGCTGCCGTCCGGGCCCAAGATCTTGTACGCCGCCGACATCGTGGCGAATACCGCTATTGCCATGACCAGGTAGCCGCCGATCACAGCGCCGATCGCTCTTCCCATCTCGCACGCTCCTGCATGTTTCCTCAAGGGTCGCCAAAGGCGGGCGGGGAGGGAAGGCTGCGTCGTAGGCGCGGCCGTGAAACCTTTGCCTCCCGCGCGGCGTAGTGGGACTGACATCCTGGAGTTCCGCCGCGCAGGGTCGCGCCAGTGGCCTGCGGGGGACTGAGACACTGGGTCGGGGGAAGAGAGGCCATGGACGGACTCCTCAAGGATCTGCGGTACGGCGTCCGCATGCTCGTCAAGACGCCGGTCCTGTCGGTGGTCGCGGTAGTCGCCTTCGCGATCGGCATCGGACTCACCACTACAGTCTTCAGCATCGTCAACGGGGCCATGTACAAGGGCCTCCCGTTCGAGGAGGCCGATCGGCTCGTCTCGCTGTGGAGAACCAACGCGGTGCGAGACTTCGACCGCGCCGGCGTGACCTTCCACGACTTCGTCGACTGGCGGGAACAGCAGACGACGATGGAGGACATCGGCCTGTGGGGCGAGGGGACCGTCAACCTGGTAGGACGGGACGAGCGGCCGGACAGGTATGAGGGCGGCATGGTGACGGCCAACATGTTCGACCTGCTGAGGGTCCGACCGGAGCTCGGTCGGGGGTTCGTCGAGGGCGAGGATCGGCCCGGTGCCGACAGGGTGATCATCCTCGGCTACCAGATCTGGCAGGACAAGTTCGAGGGGTCGCACGACATCATAGGCCGGACGCTGCGGGCGAACAGCGAGGTCCGCACCATCGTCGGGGTCGCACCCGCGGGCTTCAAGTTCCCGATCCGAGCCGACCTGTGGATCCCTATAGAAGTCGATCCGCTGGCGCACGATCGCGGTGACGGACCGGGTTATCCCGCCTACGGTCGCCTGCGGGACGGAGTCTCCATCGACCAGGCCAAGGCGGAGTTCGCGACCATAGCCTCGAGACTCGAGCAGCAGTATCCGGAGAGCAACGAGAACTTCGGGTCCCGGGTCGAGCCGTTCACCGAGTTCGTGCTCGGCCAGCAGGTCAGCGCCCTCCTGTTCACGATGCTCGGCGCCGTAATCGGAGTGCTGTTGATAGGCTGCGCCAATGTGGCCAACCTGCTGTTCGCTCGCGCCGCGGTGCGTGAGAAGGAGGTCGCGATACGCAGCGCGCTGGGCGCCCGCCGGAAACGCATCATCCGTCAACTGCTCCTCGAAGTGGGGATACTGTCGACCATCGGGGCGGCTCTGGGAATCCTCATCGGCCTGGCCGGCGTCGCGTGGTTCGACCGTGCGATATCCGTAGATCCACCGCCGTTCTGGATGAGCTTTTCCCCAGACGCGCAGGTGATAGCCTTCGTCATCGCGGTGACGGCCCTGTCCGCCATCGCGGCCGGCCTGCTGCCGGCCCTGAGGTCAACCGGCAAGGGCATGAACGAGGCGCTCAAGGACGAGGGACGCGGCTCGTCGGGACTGCGTATGGGCCGCATTACATCGATCATAGTGGCCGGCGAGGTCGCCGTTTCCTGCGGGCTGCTCATCGCCTCGGGTCTGATGATCAAGAGCGTCGTCCAGCTACGGACGCTGGACCTTCCGTTCGCGGTAGAGAGCATCTTCACGGCCCGCCTCAATCTGCCTGAGCTGGAGTATCCGGATTCCGAGGCGAGGACGGCCTACTACGACGAGCTGCTGCAACGGCTGCAGACGATGCCCGGGGCGGAGGCGGCTACGCTGTCCGATGGGCTGCCGGCCTCCGGGAACGGGGTGCGGACGATCGAGATCGAAGGCGAGAGCTACGCCACCGAAGATGACTACCCCGGGGCGCGCGAAGGCATCGTGACGCCAGGCTACTTCGAGACCTTTCAGACGCCTGTCCTCGAGGGCCGCGCCTTCGACCTGTCGGACCGGATGGGCAACCTGCATGTGGCGATCGTCAACGAGAGCTTCGTGCGGGAGTACTTTCCGGACGCCGACGCTCTCGGACGACGGTTCCGGATACACGAGAGCGACACGACTTCCGCGTGGCTTCCCGTGGTCGGCGTCGTTCCGGATCTCAAGATGGAGGGAATCGGCAACAACGACGCCAGCCCGGCCGGCTACTACATCACGGTGGCGCAGAACGGCGACATCCTCGCCAACCGAGTGAGCATAGCCGTGCGGACCAGCGGCGATCCGCTGGCCCTGGCCTCGTGGGTGCGCGAGACGGTGACCTCCATGGATCCAAACCTCCCGATCTACGACGCGCTGTCGATGGAACAGGTCATCCACGAGCAAACCTGGTTCTACACCGTCTTCGGCACGCTCTTCATGATCTTCGGGTTCGTGGCGCTGTTCCTGGCCGCGGTGGGTCTGTTCGGCGTCATGTCGTTCTCGGTGAGCCAGCGGACGAGGGAGATGGGCATCCGCATGGCGCTTGGCGCATACAACGGACGCCTGATCCGGCTGGCGATGCGGCGTGGGCTCACCCAACTGGCCATCGGCATCGTGTTGGGAATCGGGTTGGCGGTGTTGGCCACGCGGCCGCTGTCCATAGTCCTGTACGACGTCAACGCCCGCGATCCGGTGATATTCGGCGGGGTGGTGCTGGCGCTGGCGTTCACCGGCGTGCTGGCCACTTTCATTCCGGCGAAGCGGGTCACCCGTATCAACCCGGTGGCTGCGCTGACGCCGGGCTAGGCTGCAGGCCCGGGACCGAACACGCCAGGATCGCCGCAGGGCAAGGTTCGCCCTGCAACCTGCCCTGCTCTTCGACTATACTGGAGTCGAGGCGCTGCAGTCCTTCCCGGTCGTCCCCCTCGACCCTCGAAGGAGGCTGGAATCATGATCCGAAGCCATGGAACCGTCCTCGCCGCAGGCATGGCGCTGATGATCGCCGCGTGCGCTCCCGCACCGGAGTCGGCGGCTGAAGAGGAGGCGGTGGCAGTAACGCCGGAGAGCTACGCACCGTCCATCGAGGGCACCTATCGTCTCGTCGCGCGGGAGCTACCGGACGGGACGCGGCAGGAGCCGCCGGCGGTGGAAGGCCTGATCACGTACACCAGACGATTCCGCAACTTCAACATCATATGGCATGACGCCGACGGGAACCCGTTCTCGATCGGATACATCGCCCGCTATTCGCTGACCGACACCGAGTACAGTGAGACGAGCGTGTACCGGCTGGTCAACGACCAGATCAGCGGTGCCGGACTCAGCTACGATCTGTCCGGGCCCAGTGGCGCTTCGCCGATCACCGTCACGGACGGAAGCATCGCCTTCACCCTTCCCCTGTACGGCGAACCGGACGTCGTGTATACCGCTGATGGAATAACGGCATGGCGCGAGGGAGAGTTCGTGGACTACTGGGAGAAGGTGGAGTAGTCGCCATCACCGCCTCAGCGGAAACCTGAGCAGATTCTGCCGGCGACGCCGCGAGATGCAGTACGTCGCCGGCGCCCGCCAACCTAGAATCTACTTCCGCTGATCAGTGGTTATACACTACATTACAACTTCTTAGCTCCGATTTCCTCTGCCCAGCGGATCCGGCACGCGAGTTGCGCCTCTTCCATCCGAACCGGGGCGTCCCGGCACGTTCGCACGACAGCGGGAGAGTTCCGATGCGCAGGCGAGCACTGATCACCGTCTTCACCGCCCTTCTCCTGTTGGGGCCGGCGACGGCAATGGGCCAGGTACAGTTCGGAGGACAGCTCAGCTTCGGCAGCGACCAGGACGTGGGGCTGGGAGGCCGCCTCCTGGCGAACGTCAGCTCGCTCGAGCACTGGGACTTCATCGGGACGTTCGACTGGTTCTTCCCGGACGAGCCCGTTGGCCAGGACCGAACGTACTGGGAAGTGAACGGAAACCTCACGTACAACTTCGACATAGCGGGGGCGCCGTCGATCTCGCCGTACGTGGGCGGAGGCCTGAACATCGCCCATTTTTCGAGAGAGGACGCGGACGGGAGCGGCAACTCCGATACGGACCTGGGCCTCAACCTGCTCGGCGGACTTCAGTTCGAGGCCAAGGCGGTGACGCCTTTCGTGGAGCTGCGAGTCGAGCTCTCCGGCGGAGATCAGTTGGTGATAACGGGCGGGCTCCTCTTCTGATGAGGGCGTCGGCTAGTGGGTGTAGTGGGCGCATCTTCCACTGTCCCACCAGCCGACCTCTCCCCAGCCCGCCGCTGGCTTCCAGGAAGGCCTAGTTCGCGGACTTCCTTCGTGTGGTCCGTGTCGGTCTGCTCGAGGTCCGGGCGCTCCGGCTCGCCGCAGTTCTGGCGGGCGACGCTCGCTTCCCACCGCCTGTCGGTTTCGCCGAGCTCGAACGATCCCGCTTCGGCGCTCGGACATTACCCGTCGTCCTGGCCGGTCGTTGCGTCCTTGTTCGCTGCACCGAAGGCGAAGACCTCTCGCTCGTACGCGGCTTGGCGCGCGCCGAGCTCCGCTCAGGCTTCCGGCTGGAAAGCGCCCTGGCCTTCGGCTCGCTTCGGGGCTGCACCACGCGGGTCCTGGTCCGCGGCTCGATGATCGGCCGCTGACTCCGCGTCTCGGCGGTCCGCGTCCTGGCCGCCGGAGTCTCGACGATCCGGGTCCTGGTCCGCGGCTCGACGATCGGCCGTTGACTCCGCGTCTCGGCGGTCCGGTTCCTGGCCGCCGGAGTCTCGACGATCCGGGTCCTGGTCCGCGGCTCGATGATCGGCCGTTGACTCCGCGTCTCTGCGGTCCGGTTCCTGGCCGCCGGAGTCTCTACGATCCGGGTCCTGGTCCGCGGCTCGATGATCGGCCGTTGACTCCGCGTCTCTGCGGTCCGGTTCCTGGCCGCTGGAGTTTCTACGATCCGGGTCCTGGTCCGCGGCTCCAGGATCCCAGGCTGGCTCCCGAGATCCGGAGATCTGGCCGGACGGTCGACCAGAACCAGGTTCTCCACCGGCGGAGGCAGCCTCGGCTCACGCCGGATGAAGGGGCTCATGTCCGGCAGCTTCTCCTCCCGGCGGATCCTGTTTCGCTCGCCGTCTCTGAGGATGCCCGCCACCCTCTCCGGGTGCTTCCAGGTGTGGGCCTTGATGCGCCTGGTGTCCGTCGTGATGAACCCCTCTCGCAGCCTCCCGCGCGTGCGGCCCAGCCCACGTCCGGTCCTCAGGTGGCGGTGCTGGTGACGGCGGCCGAAGAAGCTGACGCGGGTGAAGCACCAGTCGCCGAACCCCGCGAACAGGCCTCCGGCCCGACCATAGACTCCGAAGTAGAAGCGGAAGCGAGGTCCGTAATGGTGGGCGTAGTAGCCGGTGGGGACCCAGCCCACGTACTCCGGTCCCCAGTACCAGAACACCCACGCCGTGGAGAATGTCCGGCCGGGGAACCACACCCACCCGAATCCGGGGACATGGTCCCACGAACCGTAGTGGTACGGGACCCAGCCCCACGGCTCGGAGGACACCCAGAACAGCCCGGTGGGTGTGTGCCGCCAGCGGCCGTACCAGTACGGGCGCCACCCTGCCCTGACGTGTGGACGCCAGGCGGTCCTTCCTCTGACGTAGATCCAGCTCCCGTGCTGATACAGTGGCGCCGCGGAATATCTCAGCGGCTCGTCAATGTAATCCAGCTCCGCGCCGTCTACATCTGACGCGAGCCGGCGGCCCCAGCCCTCGAGGTCCACCAGGCCGCGGGCCGCCGCCAGCCGAACCTGCGAGCCCTCGAAGCCCTCGACGATCGCCTCCTCGCCGCGCCCGACTCGGGTGAGGCCCTGGTCGGTGCGAATCGTGGCCGTGCCGTCGCGGACCACAACCACAACGCGGCTCTGGCCCTCGACGAGGACCAGGTAGGCCCCGGGAGCGCTGACCTCGACGTACGCGTTGGGGGTCTCAACGGCGGGCGGGGCTTCACCCTCGTAATCACGCGCGACCACGAGCTCCATGGAACCGTCTCGCAGATCGAGGACTGTGCTGCGGTCGTTGCGGTCGGGCGATGCGGCCAGGGCCACGAACGCCACCTCGGCCCGGTCGCCGAGCCGCACGAGGTTACGGTCAGCCAGGAGCAGCTCGGCCCTGGCGCCACCGCTCAGGATGAGCTGGTCGCCGACCAGGATCGGCTCGTTGGCCTCGGCCTGTGCCCGCTCGCCGGTGTCTGATTGGATAAAGGTGATGGAGCCTTCGACGATCCGAACGTATCCGTAGGCGCCCGCGTCTTGGTCGTCGGCAGGCTCCTGCGCCGGACACTGTCCGGGAGATGTCAGCTGCACCAGCGCCCCTGCCAAGGCCGCGCCATACAGGCGGCCTGCCCGGAAAGTACGCATCTTTCACCTCCTGCCGGTGGTGCGGGCGACACCTCAAAGCCCGTGAGTCCGGCATGTTCCGATACACGGGTGGGTTCGCAGCGTTCCGGACGGCGGTGCCGTGCCCAGGCTGTGAGGCCGGATCGTAGCCGCGGGCGAGGTTCGGGGAGCGCAGTCGGAACGTTATCTTGCAGGGGCTGTTTCTTCTGTACCCGCTACCATGGAGGTGAGCATGGGCCAGACTCAGCAGTCGACCGTCATCAACGCCTCGATCGAGAAGGTGTGGGCCGCCATCCGTGATTTCCACGACCTGCGCTGGGCCCCCAACGTGATAACGGGGGTGGAAGTGGAAGGCGACCGTGCCGGAGACCAGGTCGGAGCGATCCGGATCCTCAACGGAGCGTTCCGGGAGACGCTGCGCGAGCTCGACGACGAGGGGCGCACCTTCGCGTACAGCATCGACGAGGGGCCGTCTCCGATCTCCAGCGACGAGGTGCGCGACTATGTCGGTCGGGTCCGGGTGAGACCGGCGGACGAGGGTGGGACCCTGGTCGAGTGGTCCTCGAGCTGGCTCGACAACGACGAGGCGGCGTACGCCTTCAGCCACCCCATATACGTGGCTCTGCTCGCCGACATGAAGGAAAGCCTGGAGCAGTAGGAGAGGATCCCCACCCGCCCCGACTCCCTCACCAGAATCCGCGCGGACGACAGCGGCCGGTCCGGCTCCGACCGGGCTAGCCGCTGTTCGCCGCATCTTCTCTTTCTTGCCCTTTGGTGACTTTACTAGTCCTAATTAATTGACTATAATAGTCACCCTTTCGCCCGCGCCGTCGAACCGTCCACAGGTCGAGAACCACATGAAACGAGCGTCGATTTCGCAGCTCAAGGCGAAGCTCTCGGAGCATCTCGAGGCAGTGAAGGCGGGTGAGGAGATCCTGGTCACGGACCGGGGCAAGGCAGTCGCCCGCATCACTCCGGCGCCTGATGTGGCGCGCCTGGACGCGCGCCTCCAGATGCTCGAGCGCGCGGGCCGGCTCCGCCCGCCACGCTCCAGCCGGCCACTCAAGATCGACCGGCTGCTGGCAGGCGCGCCGCGAGACCCGGACGGCCGAAGCCTGTCCGCCCTGCTGGCAGAGCGGAAGGTGGAGCGTTGAGGTTCTGGGACGCCTCGGCGGTCGTCGCTCTGTGTCTATGGCAGGAGCGAACCCGCCAGGCCCGGCGCACCTACGAGCAGGACCCGGCGATCGCGGCGTGGTGGGGTACCCCCGTCGAGTGCGCCTCGGCGTTCGCCCGTCTCCGGCGTCAGCGTGTCCTCACCGCGCGGGACGAGGACGGAGCGCTCGCCAGGCTGGGTCAGCTGCAGGAAGCGTGGCACGAGGTCCAGGCCGGAGCACGCCTGCGTGACCAGGCCCATCGATTGCTGCGGCTCCACGCGCTGCGGGTGGGGGTGGCCTATCAGCTCGCCGCCGCTCTCGAGTGGGCAGGCTCGCCGCCGGCCGGGGCGCTGGTGACGTTCGACGAGCGTCTGGCAGAGGCTGCGCGTCTGGAGGGGTTCACGCCTCTGCCATGACCAGCCTGTAGCCGGCTTCGGCTACCTCTTGCACACTGCCGGGCCGCGGCTGCACTGCGAATTGCCGGCCAATCCACATACCGAACCCGCCAAGCTGAAGCAGAACAGATATTTACGCCGTCTGTCTGCCGATCTGGCACCGGCGGACCGCATGGGTACGGTATTTGCGCATTCATGGAGGCCGACGCACGGAAAGGAGATTCCGTTGAGCACTTCTGCCTGTCCGATATGCGGGCGCCCCGCCGCCCCGAACCATCGCTACTGCACGGACTGCGACTTCCAGGCGCGGCAGACAGTGGCCGGCCCGGCGTTGCAGGCCGCCGGAGGCTCCACCGTCCGGCGCGGCGGAGAGATGCGCCTGTTCCTTTTCGTGTTCTTCCTGACGGTGCTGGTGACTGTGCTTCTCGGCATGAACGCCGCGAAAGGTCTCTCCTTCCCCGCCATGCTGGGTCTGGCAGACCCGGAAGCCGCCGCCGCGGTCGACTGGGGGGAGATCCGCTTCGTTCACACCGCGACCCGCATCCGGGCGGGCCGGACGACGGAAAGCGCCATCATCGGCCGGCTCGCCCCGGGCGACAGCATCCGGGCGGACTTTGCAGAGGGCGGCTGGCTCGCGGTGTTTCCAGCGAATGCCGCCGCACGGGACGTGAAGCAGGCCCTGGGCTACGTGTACGCCCCCCTGCTCAAGGCGAGGCACCCGGGCGCTGTCGGCGGAGCGGCGCCGTAGAAGCCCTTCAGGACCCTACCTCTGCACGACGCAGCAGTCCTTATTAGTATGGGGAGTCGGGAGCCACGGGCCTGCCTGGCCCAGCGGCTGGCGGGTCCGGTGCGTGGGTTGGACGGTGGCAAGCAACTGGCGAAGCATGATCTACCGGTCCCTCGAGTACGACGGCTACATCCAGCAGCCCCAGTATCTGCTCCGCTGGGGCGGCCACGAGTGGGGATCCAGCCATGACTGTCTCGGCGGCCTGTGGGAGCTCCTCGACCTCATGACCGAGCAGCTCCTGGTCCCCGAGAGTTCCCGCGAGAAGTGGCTGCGCGAGCACGGGGACGACCGGATCACGCTCCTGGTCACGGAATGGCACCCGATGGCGAGCCATCGCGGCAAGACGCTTCACACCAGCCTCGGGCTCCTCAACGACTTCGGTCTGCGGCGCTCGCTGCCGCATAGGATAGCCGCGTACGGCAAGAAGCTCCGGCGGATGGAGGACGAGGCCCAGGGCTGAGCGCCGCCCGGTGTGCCGTCCCCCTTTTCCTTCCGCATGACACAGGTTAGCATGGGGCCGGGCCCGAGGCGTTCTCCGCCACATTCGAGACCCTCAGCAGGAGATTCTTCCATGAGCAGACGTGCACTCATCACGCTACCCGTGGCCACCCTCGTACTCCTGGCTGCGGCAGCCCGGATACCGGCCCAGGAGACGAGCGGCAGCGGAACCGGCGCCTACGCCGTGGATGTCATCGGCGAGTTCGAGCTCTCGGACGGCAGCACGGGGTCGCAGGCTATACACACCGGATTCGTGTTCGGCGACGACCCGTCCAACCCCTTCGACAACAGCATCCAGACGTGCGCCGGCACCAGCGTCGAGGCCGCCGACGGGTCGACCTTCGCCGCCCGTGGCTACTGCGACGGGATCGACGGCGACGGAGACCTGTGGTGGATCTGGTGGGCGAGCAGCCCGGATGGGGGCAAGTGGGGACTCATGGGCGGCACCGGAAAGTGGGTAGGGGTAAGGGGTGGCGGCACTACGCAGCAGGTGGCCCAGTGGCCCGACGGCCGCTACATCATCACCTGGGAAGGCACCTGGACGACCGAGTAACGACTGTTCGGGGCGGCGGGACGAACCTCTCGCCACGAGCGAAGGTGCCGTTGGTGGACAGTCGGATCCGGTAGCCGAGGTTCAGCGGCGCGGCAACGCGCGTGAACGCACCGCGGTTCAGGTATCGGAGCTCCTTCAGCATCCTGCGGGCTACCCGTCTCCGTGTGTAAAACTTGCGCAGGACCCACGCGGTTCCCTGATCCAGCGTGTCGGGACTCATGTGCAGAGGCTCGAACACGACGTGCGCGAAGTCGTAATGGCCCCAGTTGCGGTCGAAGATCCTCCCGTCACGTTCCATCTCGTCGAACAGCGCCGTGCCCGGGAAGGGGGTGAGCCTGGTGGCCTGAAGGGCGTCGATGTCCGACTCGAGCAGGAACTCCAGGGTGGTCTCGAAGATCTCCGCCGTATCGTTATCGCTGCCGAAGACGAAGCCGCCGTACACGCCGATGCCTGCGTCGTGCAGCTTACGGACCAGGCGGGAGTAGTCCCGGACCCTGTTTCCGTGCTTCCGCCAGTCGCTCAGGTTCTCCTGTGACAGCGACTCGAAGCCGATGAACAGGCCGCGGCAGCCACTGCGGACCGCCAGGCGCAGAAGCTCTTCGTCGTAGGCGATGCGGATGCCGGACTGGCTGAACCAGCTCTTCCCGAGAGGAATCATCGCTGAGAAGAGCTGCATCGCGTATTCACGATCGCCGATGATGTTGTCATCCATGAACAGAACGAAGGGGGCCAGAGTCTCGAGCTCCTCGATCACCTGGTCCACCGGGCGGGTGCGGATGGTGTACCGGTTGAAGGCGGCGATCGAACAGAACTTGCAGCGGTAGGGACAGCCCCGGGTGGCCTGCAGTACGTCCGGCGCGACATACGCGCGCTTGCGGAGCAGGCTGCGATCGAGCTCCGGCAGATCGCCGAGTTCCACCAGCTCGCTGCGATAAAGCGGCTGGAGCCTCCCCGCCGCGAAGTCTGTGATCATGCGCGGCACGTTGTACTCCGCCTCGCCGATGCACACGGCGTCGGCGTGCTGAATCGCCTCCTCGGGCATGAAGGTAGGATGGTAGCCGCCCAGGATCACGGGCTTCCCTTTCTCCGAGCGGAATCTGTCGGCGATCTCATAGGCGCGCGGAGCGTTGAAGGTCATGAACGAGATGCCTATGAGGTCGGCATCGGTGTCGAAGTCGATCGGCTCCACGTCCTCGTCGACGATCCTCGTCTCCACCTCGGGCGGCATGGACGCCGCCACGGAGAGACTGGGGAGCATGGAGAAGCGGAACACGCGCGGGCCACGCGGGCGCCCCTCTTCCGTGGCCCGCCAGACGTCGGCGGTGGGGTTTACGAGGTCGAACTTGATTCGGTTCATGGCAAACCTCACGAGGCGACAGCGCCTATCCGGCGGAAGGCCTGCCCGGCAAAAGGTCTGCCGCCGGCAACCGGCTGGCAAGCGAAACCGCTAATACAAAGGCAAGTCCAGGAAACGCTGTCGTGTTCATCCTGGCCTCGTTTGACCGTTGTCGACCTAACGGTGCGCGTCAACCCAACGGTCGCGTTCCACCCAAGGGTGCGCGCCAACGGTCAGACAGGAGTCAAGGAAAGCCGACCCAGGGGGTTGACGACAGACGCGTTTTCGATTATCATACATACCGGTCGGTATGTTCACTCTCATACCGCCGGTGCGAGCGCCGGGAACCAGGCGCAGTGACGCATGGAGAGTTGAGGAGCCCAATGGCAGCCGCGGAACGAAAACCTGAGGAGACGCGACAGGCTCTGCTCGATGCAGCCTTCAAGGAGATGCATCGGAACGGGTTCCAGGCCGCTTCCCTGTCCAACATCATCGAGCAGGCCGGGGTGACCAAGGGCGCCCTGTACCACCACTTCAGTAGCAAGAAGGAGCTCGGTTACGCGGTGGTGGACGAGATCATCGCGCCATGGATCGCCCGGCATTGGCTGACGTTCGAAGGTTCGGACGATCCGATCGGCGTCCTTACGAGGAGCATGCGCGGGGTCATGAAGGGCACCTTTACCGGCTGCACTTGCGAGCCGACCGAGGATGAGGATGCCGCCTGCACCTGCGGGTGCGGGGACACGGAGGGCTTCGAGGAGCTGCTTCTCGAGTGCGGATGTCCGCTTGAGAACCTGGCGCAGGAGATGTCGGCCATCGACGAGGGCTTCCGAACCCGGCTCAACCGCATCTTCCAGGACTGGCGAGCCGGGCTCGCCGAGGCGCTGCGCAGAGGTCTCGAGGCGGGCACCGTCCGCGAGGGCGTCGATCCCGACCGGGTGGCAGCCTTCGTCGTAGCCACGGTCGAGGGAACGATCGGCTTGGCCAAGAACGAGCGCAGCATGGAGCTTGCCTGTTCGAACGTGGACATGCTGGCCGAGTACCTGGAGACGCTCCGGCCTGCGCCGGCGGCAGTGTGAAGCGTGAAGCAGTGGTGTGAACCGCGAAACGGAAGGGCTCTTTTTTTTAGCGGCATGGACATACCGACCGGTCTGTACTTACTGAAGCCGAAGACCATGACGAGACACCAAGGAGAAGACCGATGAGCCGGATGTTGGATGGGATACGGGAGGCGCTGGTGAGGCACGTCGGCCGCTTCCGCAGTTCCGCGAACGAGCAGACGGAGGAGCTCGGCGCCCGCTGGGGCCGGTGGGTAGTGCGCCGGCGGTGGACCGTCCTCGCCCTGTCGCTCGGCGTCGGCTTCGTCGCGGCGGCGGGCGGCCGCCACCTCGAGTTCGGGGACGACTACCGCGCGTTCTTCGGCAAGGACAACCCGCAGCTGCTGGCATTCGAGGAGATCCAGAACATCTACGCCCGCAACGACAACGTCCTGTTCGTGGTCGAGAGCCGGGACGGGGACGTGTTCACCGAGGCCGCCCTCGCGGCCGTGCAGGAGCTGGAGGAGCGTGCCTGGCTCCTGCCGTACGCCACCCGGGTGGATGCGCTGTCCAACTTCCAGCACACCGAGGCGGACGGTGACGATCTCCTGGTGGAGGATCTCGTTCCGGCCGGGCGCGAGAGCCAGAGCGCGACGCGTGACAAGGCGCGGGCCGTGGCGCTCGCGGAACCGCTCCTGACCAACCGACTCATCGCGCCCGACGCGAGGGTAACAGGGGTGAACGTCACCGTCCTGCTCCCGCACGACGATGCGGACGGCGGCCCCCGGCTGGCGGCGGCCACCCGCGAACTCGCCGCCTCGATCGAGGAAGCGCACCCGGCCGTGGACGTTCGGCTGACCGGCATGGTCATGCTCAACAACGCCTTTTACGAGCACTCCAAGGGCGACATGGCGACGCTCGTTCCGCTCATGTACCTGGGAATCGCCGTGCTGCTGGCCCTCCTCCTGCGATCGCTGCTGGGGACGATCGGCACGCTGCTGGTGATCGGCCTGGCCACGGCCACCGCCCTCGGGGTCACCGGGTGGTTGGGAGTACAGCTCACGCCGCCGTCGGCCACCGCGCCGACCATGATCATGACCCTCGCCGTCGCGGACTGCGTGCACATCCTGGTCACCATGATGCAGGGTCTGAGGGGCGGCCTTGACCGGAGGGCCGCGATCGTCGAGAGCCTGCGGGTGAACCTGGAGCCGGTGTTCCTCACCAGCCTCACCACCGCGATCGGGTTCCTGAGCATGAACCTCAGCGATTCCCCGCCCTTCCGGCACCTCGGCAACATCACCGCCTTCGGGGTGGCGGCCGCATTCCTGTACGCGACCCTGTTCCTGCCGGCCCTGATGACGGTGCTACCGGTCCGCGCACGTGCCGGCGGGCGGCAGCGCTCCAGGTGGGAGGAGCGGTTGGCGGAACTCGTCATTCGCTTCCGGCGGCCGCTGCTGGGGAGCACGGCGGCGCTTGCCCTCGGGCTCGCCGCGGTCGTGCCGACCAGCGACCTGAACGACGAGTTCGTCCGCTACTTCGACCAGTCGGTGGCCTTCCGGCGCGACACCGACTTCGCCATGGAGAACCTGACCGGGCTGTACCAGATCGAGTTCTCGCTCGAGGCAGGCGAGAGCGGCGGGATCAGCGAGCCCGCCTACCTGGAGACGCTGGACGGGTTCGCCGAGTGGTATCGCGCGCAGCCGGACGTGTTGCACGTCTACTCTCTGGCGGACGTGATGAAGCGGCTGAACCGGAACATGCACGGCGACGATCCGGCGACCTACCGGCTCCCCGAGAGCCGTGAGCTCGCCGCGCAGTACCTGCTCCTGTACGAGATGTCACTGCCCTACGGCATGGACCTCAACGACAGGATCAACGTGGACAAGTCGTCCACCCGGATCACGATCACCGTAGATGACGTCTCCTCGCGCGAGATCCGCGAGCTCGGCCGGGCCGGCGAGGAGTGGCTGGCCGCGCACTGGAGGATGGGCGGGCCGGAATACGCGGTGACCGGAGCCGCAGTCGCTGACAGAGCGGACGCTGACCGAGTGGTCGCCGCGGGCCTGATCCCTGCCGCCGGGGCGAACCCCGAGCTCACCGGGGTCGGGCCTGGCTCAGACGCCGAACAGGTCGCGTCGAGCAGGTTGACGCCCGCTTCCGGCTCCTCGGTCATGTTCGCCTACATATCGGGACGCAACATCAAGGGGATGCTGGCGGGAACGGCCATCGCCCTGCTGCTGGTGTCCATCTCGCTGGTATTCGCGTTCCGCAGCCTGCGCTACGGGCTCCTGACCCTCATACCGAACCTGGCCCCCGCGGCCCTGGCTTTCGGGGTGTGGGCCCTGACGGTGGGTCAGATCAACATCGCGCTGTCCGCCGTCGCCGCGATGACCATCGGGATAGTGGTCGACGACACGGTGCATTTCATGAGCAAGTACCTGCGGGCGCGGCGCGAGGAGGGGGTTCGGGGCGAGGATGCCGTGCGGTTCGCGTTCCGGAGCGTGGGCCCGGCCATGGTCTTCACCTCCCTCGTTCTGGCGGCCGGCTTCCTGGTGCTGTCGCTGTCTGCCTTCGACCTGAACGCGGGGATGGGGAAGCTGACGGCGGTGACCATCGGCTTCGCCCTGTTCACCGACTTCCTCATGCTCCCGCCCCTGCTCATGTGGCTGGACGAGAGGAGAGATCACAGGCGGTCGCCTTCGGCGCGCCCGCTCGACCACACCGGGCCGCTTCCGGGCGCGAGCGCGCTGGCGCGGCTGCATAACTGACGACTGGCTGATGACAATGCGTATAGATAGAGGAGAGGGAATCATGCAGACGATGGCGAAGGACTCGCGGTGGAGCCGGCTGCGCCCGGCCGCCGGTCCGTGGGAGAGGTGGCTGCTGATCGCGTGGATGGTGGCAGTCGCCCTGCTGTTCGCGCGGAATCTGGCGGCGCAGGAGGTACAGGCCGTCGTCGGAACCGCCGTTGCGGGAGCGCGCGCCGGTGCCGACTACGCCGACGGAGCCGGCGAAGGGAGCCCGGCCGCGAGGGCACTCTCGGCCGAGGAGCGCGGGCTGGAGATCGCGGTGGAGGCCGACCGCCGTGACAGCGGATTCAGCGACTTCACAGCCGAGCTCGACATGATCCTGCGCAACCGGCATGGGCAGCAGAGCACGCGCCGGATGCGCACCCGCACCCTGGAGGTGGAGGCCGACGGGGATAAGTCGCTGGTGATCTTCGACCACCCGCGCGACGTGGAGGGCACGGCCTTCCTCACCTTCAGCCACCCCACCGGCAACGACGACCAGTGGCTCTACCTGCCGGCCCTGAAGCGGGTGAAGCGGATCTCGACCAGCAACAAGTCGGGCCCTTTCATGGGGAGCGAGTTCTCGTACGAGGACATCTCCTCGCAGGAGGTGGAGGAGTACACCTACCGCTACCTGCGGGACGAGGTGCTGGACGGGACGGAGGCGTTCGTGGTCGAGCAGGTCCCGGTGGACAGGAACTCGGGCTACTCACGCCAGATCGTGTGGCGGGACAGGGAGCACTACCGGCAACTGAAGGTCGAGTTCTACGACCGTAAGGGCGAGCTGCTGAAGACGCTGACCTGGCACGGCTATCAGCAGTACCTGGGGCAGTACTGGCGGGCCGACGAGATGCGCATGGTGAACCACCAGACGGGCAAGAGCACGGTCCTCGACTGGCGGGACTACGAGTTCGGCACCGGGCTCACGGCCCGCGACTTCGACCGCAACAGCTTGAAGCGGGTCAGGTGATGCGATGAGGCCCGCTCGAGTCCGCCGGGTGCGCAAAGCGGCATCCGCCCTGCCGGCGGCCGCGTCAGCCCTGCCGGCGAGCTCATCCGCCCGGATCACCCTGCTTCTCTTGATCGCGCTGGCGGCCGCGGTCACGCCGGCCGACCTCGTCGCCCAGGTGCGCTCGGACGCGTCGGTCCAGATCGAGCTGGAGGGACGGCTGATGCCCGGCGACCCGGTCGGCCCGAAGCAGAACCGCAACTCCGCCTCGGTGGCGGTGCGCCCCGAGCTCGAGCTGGACTGGGCGGGAGGCGACCAGCTCTTCACCTTCGAGGGCTTCCTGCGGCTCGACGCAGCCGACTCCCGACGCACCCACATGGACCTGCGGGTCCTGAGCTGGGAGCTGATCCGCCCGAGCTGGGAGCTGCGGCTCGGACTCAGGCGCGTCTTCTGGGGGGTGACCGAATCGCAGCACCTGGTGGACATCATCAACCAGACCGACCTGGTCGAGAACCCGGACGGAGAAGACAAGCTGGGTCAACCGATGCTCAACCTCGCCCTCATTCGGTCGTGGGGCACGGTGGATGTGTTCCTCATGCCCTTCTTCCGCGAGCGCACCTTCCCGGGAGCCGACGGCCGGCTCCGTCTCCAGCCGCCGGTGGTGACCGGCCGCGCGGAGTTCGAGAACGGCGCCGGGAGTGGCCACCTGGACTGGGCGGTCCGCTGGTTCCACACGGTGGGCATATGGGACATCGGGGTGTCGCATTTCCACGGCACCGGCCGGGAGCCGACCTTCCGACCCGAGCTCGGTCCCGAGGGTCCGACCGCGCTCATCCCGGTGTACGCGGTCTTGGACCAGACCAGCCTCGACGTGCAGGCCACCATGAGCGCCTGGCTGTGGAAGCTGGAGGCGGCCACCCGCTCCGGGCCGGCAGGCCGTCACGCCGCCTTCACCGGCGGGTTCGAATACACGCTGGGCACCGCCTTCGGCACCCCCGCCGACCTCGGTCTGCTGGCGGAGTATTCGTGGGACTCCCGCGGCCGCGACGCCACGAGCCTCTTCCAGAACGACGTCTTCCTGGGCACGCGGCTGGCGCTGAACGACGTGCAGAGCACGCAGCTCCTGGCCGGCGGTATCGTCGACCTCGACACCGGCTCGCTGAGGCTGGAGCTGGAGGCGAGCCGCCGCCTGGCCGACGACTGGTCCATGGAGCTCGAGGTGCGGCTGTTCGGCGGGGCGTCGCCCGACGAGCCGCTGTGGGCTTTCCGGCGCGACGACTACCTGCAGCTCAGCCTGGTGCGCTACTTCTGAGGGTGAGGTAGCCGCGTCGGCCTCGGCCTACCCGTCCGCCAGCTCTCGAGCCCGCTCGAGGCCGCGTACAGCGGCGCCTCGGCCAGGGGTGCGGAACACCGCCGTCTCGAACGCCCCGGCGGCCTCCTCTGCACGGCCGGCGTCCAGCAGCAGTTCCCCCAGCAGCTCGTACGACGGCTTGTCCACGAACGGAGGGCCGAACACGAACGGGAGGCTCTCCTCCAGGGCCGCGGCCTCACCGGCCAGGGAGATCGCGGCATCCAGGTCACCGCCTGCCGCGCTCACGGCGGCATCCAGCTCCAGCTCCAGGATGCGGGTGCGAACGGCTACTTCGTCGTTCCTCCCGCGCTCGGCGATGCGGCCCTCGACCTCCGACCTCTCCTCGGCGAGGCTGGCCAGCCACTCGCGGGCCCCCTCGACGTCGCCCCGACCGGCCGCGGCCAGGCCGGACGCGAATGCCTGCGTCACCGCGGCGAAGGGACGCCCGTCCATGGGGGGTGACCAGGACAGGACGTCGGAGTGCCAATCTCCGGTGTCCACGACGTACCGGGCACGCATCTGGGCGAACGACGCCACGCTGGCGTTGTCGGGGTCGGGCGTGTCGGGATCGGTCGCCGCGAGGGCAACGTCGTAGCACTCGCGCAGCAGTCTCCTGGCATCGGCTTCCCTGCCCTGCTGCAGGTATCCGTACTCCAGCCAGAAGTTGTAGTGACCGCACGCCCGCGGCCCCTGGCCCCCGGCCGCCCTCTCGCGGTCGACGACCGCCGTGGCGATCTCGTTGGCGGCCACCACCTCGTCCCACATCCCGAGCGCCACGAATATGTGCGAGGTCATGTGCTGCGCGTGCGCGGCCCCCGGCGCGATCCCGGCATAGGCGCGCGCGGCCCGCAGCCCGAGCGGCGCGTGTATCGGATCGTCGTAGGAATGGATCATGTAGTGGACGATTCCGGGGTGGCCCGGGTGGTCGTCCAGCACCTCCTCGAGCACCGCCGCCGCCCGTATGTAGGTCGGGATGTCCCGGCCCTCGTGCGCGGTGCCCAGCAGGGAGAGGGCGTAGAAGGCCGCCGCCTCCGGGTCAACGGGATAGGCCCGGCGCAGCTCGTTCATCGCCTCCGCGTAGGCGTCGTCGCGCGTGTCCTTGCTTCCGTCTCCGTACAGCACCTCAATCGCCGCGAGCCACTCGCGCTCCCGGGCGGTGGGCGCCCGGGCGAGGCGAGCCTCCCGGGTCGTGGCCAGCCGCGACAGCACCTGCCGCGCAGCGTTGGCGTCCTGCTCCATCCACACCGGGTGGTTGTAGGTCATGGCCTCGCCCCAGTAGGCCATCACGAACTCCGGGTCGATCTCCTGTGCGGACCGGAAGGCGCGCGCCGCCGACCCGTACTCGAAGCTGTGCAGCAGGGCGAGACCATACAGGAAAGCGTCCTGGGCCTCCGGCGCTCCCGAGTTGTGGAAGGCCACCGTACCGACCGCTGCAGCCCCGGTGGGAGCCGGGTCGGTCTGAGCCGCCGCGTCCGTCGGCGCGAGCGGGAGCGAGAGCAGGGCCACGGCACAGACACAGGCGAGTGTCCTGCCGAGCATGGGGGTTCCGAGCGTCATCGCACTTCTCCTACCTGTGGATGTCGACCACGGTGCCGGGCGGGCGGTCCCGCCGGGGGATAACCGACCGGCCGTGGCGCGGGCACTCCACGATAGGCACAACGCCGAAGTGTGGGAAGGAACGAGGCGTGGAACAGCGCTGGAGGGGAGCCTTCACCGCGGAGGTCCACCGCCGGCCCCGTAGATCAACTCATTCGGGAGGGATCTCCGCATCGGTGCCTTCGCGCACGGAACTCCGGCCGGGGGGCGAGCCGCTCACCAGCGGGTACCGCTCGGGGTGTTCAATCGATTCAAGCGAGAGATCCACATCGAGATCCGGCCAATACAGATGCGCTGGCTGTGGGCGCTCAACGTTGGCGAGCTGCGCGATAGATGCGTCTCGAAACCACGGGAAGTTCTCGAACGGCAGGTAGAACTCTCGACCATCAACCAGCAACCACGCTCCGTGCACGGACACGTTGGTCAGCTCAATCCCCGAAGTGGTCCCTCCAGGCTTTGCGGATCTCATCTTCGCGCTCCCGAACGAGTTCCAGAGATGTGTGCAATACCCCCGCATCCAGACCGTAGTTTCGTGCAACCGGTCGACGCGGGCTCAACGCACGACGATGCACCGCGGCCCGCCCCAAGTGAGAACGCGAGACGGGCCGGACGGTCAACAGCGAGGCGCCGAGCTCCCTACATGCGCAGCAGGTACTGGAACTTGGCGAAGAACTGGCGCCGGGTCTGGACCAGACCGGCCGAGTTCAGGGGATCGAGCAGGTCGTCGCGCCGCCCGTAGTCGGTGTAGCTGGAGTTCATCCCCGCGAAGAAAACGGTGAACGGGTTGATGCGGTAGGTGACCAGCGGCTCGACGTCGAAGCGGCCGTTGAAGTCGTCCCACTGCACCACCATCCGCAGGGACAGCTCGCGGTTGAACTGGAAGCTGGCCCGCGTGCGGAAGACGAACCCCTTGAAGATCTCCGGGCCTCCCTCCTGCTCGAACAGGTCGGCGTAGCTCAGCTCCGGCTCGAGGACTAAGCGCCGGAACAGCTTGATGGTGGCGAACACCTCGGCGTTGGTCCCGGTACCCATCACCGGCGAGTCCACGTTGCGGGCGATCCGGTCGCCGCGGGAGACGAAGAACCCGAGCCGCACGGGCTCGCTGAAGTTGGAGTTAACGAACAGGTTGAAGCGGCGCATGCCGCCGAACTCCACGCCGGCGAACCGCTCGCGCTCGATCTGGAACGAGGGCTCGATGGTCGTCTGACCCTTGAGGCTGGCGTTCACCCACCACTGCACGAAGTCGCGCTTGCGGACCCCCTCCCAGTTCCACTCGCGGCGGGCGAACATCCCGGGACCGATGCGGTCGAAGATGTCGCTCTCGGGCCAGAAGTTGAGGCCCTGGAACATGGATACGCGGCGCAAGTCGTTGCGGGTCTCGAAGCCGTTGTCGACCCGGAAGGTGGGGCTGTACGCCCAGTAGTCGAAGTCGAAGTTCCAGGTGCGCGCGTCGCGCTCGATGCTGGCGTACTCGGCGTGGCCCCAGAACGACTCGCCGTCGAACCGCGCGGTGTGCCGCCCGCGATCGAAGGTGAGGCCGTTGATGACTTCGGTGAGAGCGGGATCGTCGGGCTCGTCGGTGTGCGTGGCCACCGCCTGCCACTCGAAGCGGTACTTGTCCAGGAAGCGCACCGTGCCGTCGGCGCCCATGGCCGTGTTGGAGCCCGAGTGGTCCACGTAGCGGCGGTCGGTCAGCAGCGCCCCGGCGTACGAGTCCTCGAGGAAGGTCTGCCGGCCGCGCACGATGTTGGAGACGCTCTTCCCGGTCTGGCCGATGAAGCTGCGCTCCTCGAACGGGATGAGGATCGGGCTGTTCTCGTCCAGCGCGCCGATGTAGCCGAAGGTAGTGCGGCCCATGCGGCCAATGGCCTTCCCCGCCACCTGCGGGTCGTTTATGGAGCGGGTGAAGACCGCGTCGATGAAGCTCTCGAACACGTCGCTCCCCTCCTGGAACAGGCGGCGACGCTCCGGGAAGAACAGGGCGAAGGTGGAGTTGATGTCGATCTGCGCCACGTCGGACTCCACCTGGCTGAAGTCGGGGTTGACGGCCAGGTCGGCGGTGATCCCCGCCGGGAACGAGTAGCGCAGTCCGAGCGACGGGTCGCCGTCGAGGCCCCCGTTGTCGAGGCCCGAGCGGGGATCGTCGAAGTCCCTGATCTGGCCCGACTGCGAGGTTACCATGGTGGGCAGCAGCTCCAGCGCGCCGCCCGGTTTGACCCCCTCGATCCCGGTCAGCGTCCCGTACTGGCACAGGAAGCAGGACTCGTCCCGGTCCATGGCCGCCCACGTGTACTGCTCGCGGCTGGCCCGCGGACGGGTGCGCCAGAAGGTGGCGCGCCACTCCTGCTCCGGCCGGTCGGGGAAGCGCAGGCTCTCGAACGGGATCCGCATCTCGATCACATACCCAAAGTCCGTGATCTTCCCCTCCGAGTAGTACAGGATGTCGAAGCGGTCGTCCTCCCCGGCCGATGTTGCGAACCTGGTGTCGCCCTGGATGCCGAGCGGGTTGGCGAACAGGAAGTACGCCCACGAGGCGTCGCCGTAGGTGTCGAGCAGGATCCCAAAGTAGTCGTCCTGCCAGATCTGGTCGCGGTCGCGCAGGGAGGCGCGGACGGTGCTCGGGTCGTCGTACGCGATGAGGGCCAGGTACAGGCTCCCCAGGTCGTAGGTGACCCACGCCTCACTGGGCACCTCCGGCTCCGCCTGCTCGTCGGGGAAGTTCTCGGAGAAGCTGGTCACCCGGGCGCTTTCCTCCCAGCCGGGATCGTCGAGCTCGCCGTCGAGGACGATCTCGCCACGCACCGGCGCGACGTGAAGAGATGGTTTCAGGAGCGGCCGGAAGTCCGGCTTCCCGGAGTCGGTGGAGCCCGCCTGCGGTCGGCCGGAGCCTGGAGCCGCATCTTCGCTGACCTGAGCGAGCGCGGTAGAGGTGGTGATCGTGATGGCCAGCCCGACGGCCAGCCAGGCGATCGAGCCCCGCAGAAACTCGCCCGTCCTCACCCTGTCCTCCCGATCTGAGAGCTCTTTCGCATGGCCGCCGCCGGCCATACCCACCTTTAGGACAGCAAGAAGGCCGAAAACGTTTACAGGGGTGGGCGGTCCGGCCAAGCTGGAGCCGCGACGACCGGTGGGAGGCGTCGGGCCGGAGCTAGCGGTACACGTCCCGGCGGTGACCGATCCTGACTATGGTGACTCTGCGGGAGGTATCGTCCACCTCATACAGGACGCGGTAGTCGCCCTGACGAATGCGGTACCGCTCCAGCCGGGACAGCTTCTCGCAGCCCGGGGGGCGGGGATTCCGTGCCAGCCCGCTCAGTCGTTTGACTATCCGGCGGAGGTCGGCGGCTGGCAGGGCGTCGAGCTCCCTGGCCGCCGAGGACCTGACGAGCAGATCATAGCTTGCCACTACGCCTGAGGCCGTCGAGCACTTTCTCGAAGGTCAGAGTCGGCTCCGCGGCTCGCGACTCGAAGGAGGTCAGATCTGCGGCGTCTTCCGCCAGGCTGAGTCTCACCGCCTCGTTCACCAGCTCGGAGATCGAAGTCTCGCCCACGGCCGCTTTGACGCGCAGCGCACGGTGAAGGTCGGGATCGAAGTAGACGGTGGCCCTTTTCAGCTTATTACCCATGCCGAACGATAAACGTTGTGACGTTTTACCGTCAAGACGTTTGCGCCCGTCGTACGCGACGACGTCTCCGGCGCGTTATCATTGAGGTGGTGGCAGGCAGGAGGAGTTCTATGGTCAGGCATCTGAGTCCTATGGTCAGACATCAGAGCTCTATGG
This sequence comes from Gemmatimonadota bacterium, assembly GCA_039589295.1. Classification (GTDB taxonomy): domain Bacteria; phylum Gemmatimonadota; class Gemmatimonadetes; order Palauibacterales; family Palauibacteraceae; genus JBDGYE01. The sequence goes on from JBDHHR010000001.1 coordinate 295,050, forward strand.
TCAGGCATCCGAACATCAGACGGGCGAACATGAGGCATCCCAGCATCAGATCCGGGGCGCTGCGCGCGCTTCGGGCGCTGCTCCCAGTGGCGTTGCTCGTGGGAGCCGGTTGCGGGGAGAGCGTCACCGCGCCGGACGTCGTCGGTGAGTGGGGCGGGCTCCACATCTCCCTGCTGCTGAGGGAGTCGGGCGGGACCCTCGAATACGACTGCGCCCATGGCACGATGGGGCCGGGCTGGACGATCAGCTCCGAGGGGCGCCTGGAGGCGACCGGCGAGTACGTGCAGGAGCATGGCGGCCCCGTGCGGGAGGGCGAGGAGACGGACCCCGAGCCGGCCCGCTACACCGGCATGCTGCGGGGCGACAACCTCACGCTGACCGTCACCCTGACGGACAGCGGCCAGGTCCTCGGACCCTTCGAGCTGAGGCGGGGGGAGGCGGGCCGGGTATTCAAGTGTCTGTAGGCCGGCCGTAAGTGCCGGGGAAGGCGCGCGCGGACTCAGAAGGCGCAGCCACAGGCTCCGGGCCGCCGTCTACACCCCCCGGCTCCGGTCGGCCGTCCCTGGCTCCCATCCTGGCGGTCAACTTCGTGGGGACGCTCGGGTTCAGCATCGTCCTCCCGTTCCTCGTCTTCCTGGTGACGCGCTGGGGCGGGAACGCCCTCGTGTACGGCCTCATGGGCGCCACCTACTCCGCCTTCCAGCTGGTGGGCGCGCCGATCCTCGGCCGGCTGTCGGACGTGCACGGGCGGCGGAAGATCCTGCTGCTGAGCCAGCTCGGGACGATGGCCTCGTGGGGCATCTTCGTGGTCGCGTTCTTCCTCCCGGCCACATCTATCGCGCAGGTCGACTCGCGACTGGTCGGCTCGTTCACCCTCACCCTGCCGCTGCTGGTCCTGTTCGCAGCGCGGGCGGCGGACGGGATCACCGGCGGGAACGTGTCGGTGGCGAACGCCTATCTGGCCGACGTCACGCCCGAAGAGGAGCGGAACACCAACTTCGGCAAGATGGCGGTTGCGGCGAACGTGGGGTTCGTGATCGGACCGGCGCTCGCAGGCCTGCTGGGGGGAACGCCGTGGGGCGAGCTGCTGCCGGTGCTGGCGGCGCTGGCCATCTCGGTGGTCGCCTCGGCCATCATCCTGTTCCGGCTTCCAGAGTCGCTTCCGTGCGTCCTGTCGGCCGACCCCGAGCAGCCCAGCATGCGCAAGGTGTTCGGGCAGGAGCCGAGGGAGTGCTTCCAGATAGTGGGAGCCGAGCAGCCCCCCCTCCGCGACCTGCTGCGGCTGGAGCGGGTGCCGCTGCTGCTGGCCATGTACTTCCTGGTGATGCTCGGCTTCAACCTGTTCTACGTGTCATTCCCCATGCACGCCGTGGTCGGACTCCAGTGGACGGTGCGGGAGACGGGCGCTTTCTTCGCCGTCCTCAGCCTCATGATGGCCGTCGTCCAGGGACCCGTTCTCGGTCGGGCCGCCAGGCGCTGGGAGGACACGGGGCTCGTGCTGGCGGGGAGCCTGATGCTGGCCGCGAGCTTCCTGTTCTTCTGGGCGGGCACGTCGGCTTCCGCCTACGCCGGGGCCGCGCTGCTGGCCCTGGGCAACGGTCTAATGTGGCCGTCGGTGATCGGGGTGCTCTCCAAGGCGGCCGGACCACGCTTCCAGGGCGCCGTGCAGGGACTGGCCGGTAGCCTGGGCTCGGCGGCGAGCATCGTTGGGCTGCTGGGCGGCGGGCTGTTGTTCGACGTCATCGGGCCGCGGACGTTCGTCCTGGCAGGCGCGGCGGTGTTCGTGGCCTTTGTGCTGGCGTGGGGGCTGCGGGGGAAGAGGGCGCGGCGCTGATTTGACCCCAAGAACCGCGAAAGTCGCGGCCACACTGGCGGTTCGAGCGTCGCTTACCTACTGTCAGCCAATCGGATCCGGCCTTGATCCGAAGCTACGCTCGACCCTGAGATACTCCACCGGCCGGGCAGCGACCCCCCGGCGCCCGGACCGGTTGCTTGCATGCTCGCGCATTCTTGTGCGGGCAGCGCACGAACTGGCCATTCCCCGGCGAGACCGGCACGGGAGGCGAGATGAAGCCCCTCAGCCACACATCCATGACCCTGTACGTCGACTGTCCCCAGGGCTACAAGCTCAAGTACCTGGACGAGCACCCGCAGAAGCGGGCGCCGCCCCTCAATCTGGGGAGCGCCGTGCACGCCGCTCTGGAGACGTTCTACAAGGGACGCCGCAGCAAGCCGCCGCCGCTGGAGCACGTGCTCGACGCGTTCGACGAGGCGTTCGACGACGAGGCCTACCCGACGTTCGACGAGCGGGAGGACGCGTACGCCGGCGGCACCCTCATGGTGCAGGAGTTCTACGAGAGACACGCCGAGGACTTCCGGCCCGCCCTGGCGGTGGAGCAGCAGCTCCGGTTCGAGGTGGAGGGAGCTTCGCTGGTGGCTAAGATCGACCGGATCGACAAGGTGGACGACGGCCGGGTGCGCATCGTGGACTACAAGACGGGGAAGGTGTTCACCCGCGAGGCGGCCGAGACCTCGCCCCAGCTCAGTCTCTACCAGCTGGCGGTCGAGGACCAGCTGGACTTCGATGTGGACAGCCTAGAGCTATACCACGTGCCGTCGCAGACGCCCATCTCCGTACCGCGCCGCAGCGAGGAGCAGGTGCAGAAGGCGCGGGAGCGGGTGCGCGAGGTGGTGCGCGGGATCGAGGCGGGCCACTTCGAGCCCAGAAAGCAGCCGCGCTGCGCGTGGTGCGACTGGCGCGAGTGGTGCTCCCTGTTCTCCGACTGGTATCCCGAGAACTGGCAGCAGGAGCCGGTGGCCCCTGCCCCGTCACACGAGGAGGCGAAGGCGCTGGCCGACGCCTACGGGGCCGCGAAGGCGCGACAGAAAGAGGCCGCGAAGGAGGCGGCCGAGGCCCGCGCCGTGCTGGAGAGGTTCTTCGAGGAGACGGGCGAGCGGGCCGTCTCGGGCGACGAGTACCGGCTCACCGCCAAACGGACCGTTGACTGGCGGATCGAGGACGACGAGGCGCTGCGCCAGATCCTGGAGCCGGCCGGGCTGTGGGAGCGGATCCTGTCGCCGGCCTGGCAGCGGAAGTCGAAGCTGCTGACGGATCCGGAGGTGCCGGAGGATGTGCGGGCGAAGCTGGAGGAGATCGGGGAGCGGAAGGTGGGGTGGCGGGTTACCTCGGGGCGTACGAACCTTAGGGTTACGCCTGAGTGAAAGGCGTCCGGAGAGGTCCATGATCTTGAAGCCGGCCGTTGTTGCTCTCGTCGCCGGAGCCTTGCTCCTTCCGCAGGAGTTGACCGCTCCCGTTACCCGCGTGATAGACGGCGACACCATCGAGGTGGAGATCGATGGCCGCCGTGAGAGAGTGCGCTACATCGGGATGGACACGCCGGAGATGAACGACGCCCGGCCCGTGGTCCGCGACCTGGCGCGGGCGGCCTCCGCGGCTAACGCCCGGCTGGTAGCGGACCGGCGAGTCCGGTTGGAGCTGGACGTCGAGAAGCGGGACAGGTACGGACGGCTGCTGGCCTACGTATGGGTCGGCGACACGATGGTCAACGAGGCGCTCGTCCTGTCCGGACACGCGGCGTCCTACACCTTTCCGCCCAACGTCAGGTACGTGGAGCGCTTCGTCGCCGCCGCGCGTGAGGCCCGCTCCCGCCAGGCTCCGGAGCCACCGGTTCTCGCGGAAGGCAGCATCTCAGCCGTCGAGGCGGCGGCACACATCGGCGACACGGCAACAGTGTGCGGCTACGTGGCGAGCGCCAGGTACCTCGACCGGGGTCGGCGCCCCACGTTTCTCAATCTGGAGGCGCCGTATCCCGATCAGGCGTTCACGGTGGTCATCTGGGGCCAAGATCGCCGGAACTTCCCGAGCCCGCCCGTGCGGCTGTACCGGAACCGGAACATCTGCGTTACCGGAAGCATTGAAGCTTACCGAGGGAAGCCGCAGATCGTGGTTGCCGCCGCGGAATCGATTCGGATTCGGTGATCTGATGCTCGAAACCCTCGATCCCGATTCGCATGACTGACGACCGCGAGTCGCCGCGCGACCAAGAGCTACCCGCCGACCACGAGCTACCGGACGACGACGCGCTTCTGGCCGAGTGCCGGGTCGAGACGTTCCGGGCCGGTGGACCCGGAGGACAGCATCAGAACAAGACCGAGACGGGTATCCGCCTGACTCACCTGCCGACCGGAATCTCCGCGACCGCGCGCGAATCGCGCAGCCAGCACCGGAACCGGAAGACCGCGCTCGCCCGCCTGCGGGCGGCTATCGAAGAGCGAACGCGTCCGGATGCGCCACGGATACCGACCAAGGTTCCCGCACGGGAGAAGCGAGAGCGCCTGGAGGAGAAACGGCGGCGATCAGAGGTCAAGCGCTCGCGGATGAAGCCCGAGCCGGAGGAGTAATGGACCGTGCCGACCAACGGTACCGGCGCCGTTACTGAAGGCCGCGTGAACAGCGAGCGGCTTGTTCAACTGAACGGGTCTTTTGCGTGAATAGAGTTGCCAGACGCCGAACTGCGGGAGGCTCTGGAGCGGTTCTTCGAGGGGACTGGCGAGCGGTGGAAGCCGTCGGGGCGGCGAGATTCGAACTCGCGACCTCCTGAACCCCATTCAGAGCACTCGAAAAAGCTCCCCAATTAAGTCGGTGCCTCGCCCCAAAGTAGCAGAATCCAAGCTACCCCTCGGCGCAGGAGGCGCCCGGCTCGCGGACCTGGCCCCGGGGTCACGCCCCCGCCCCTCACCCCACCGGCCGCCGCCCCACGAGCATCCACTGCCGGCGGCCGCGGCCGCTCGTCGTGAACTCGGCCCGCCGCTCGAGCACCTCGAACCCGGCTTCCCGGAGGTCGCGCTCGACGAGGCCCATGCCAATCCCGTGTCCTTCCATCTGGTGCTCGCGCGGGGTGGAAGCGTCGTAGGGAGCCAGGTCGAGCACCGCCAGGCGTCCTCCCGGCTCCAGCGCGTGGTACATGTGGGCCAGCATCTCCGGCTGCTTCGTCATCTCGTGATAGGCGTCCACTACGAGCACCGCGTGCAGCGACCGCTCGGGCAGGCGCGGGTCGTCCACCTCCCCGCGCACGACCTCCACGTTCTCGAGGCCTTCGTCCTCGACCAATCTCCCGAGCTGCGACAGGGCCCGCTCGCTGATTTCGACGGCGAACACGCGTCCGCCCGGGCCAACCGCCGCCGACAGGTGAGGGACGAAGTAACCGCTCCCCGCCCCGATGTCGGCCACCCGGCTCCCGGGCTGGATCGCCAAGGCCGCCACGACGTCCGGGACCCGCTGCCAAGCGTCCCGGCCACCGTTCTGGGCGTGGGCCGTGCCGGGCTGCGTCAGGGCGGCGAGCGCCAGGCAGGTCAGGGCGCGCAGGCAGGCGCGGGAACGGCTGGTGGGCTGCTGTCTCATCGATACCTCCGGGCTCCGGCGGGGTGCACGATCCTGCTCACCGGTCAAACACGTGAGGCGCCCGGGTGTTCGGGTCTGCGGACCGGCGTTGATCCGCTCTTGAGGCGTGGCCTCACTCTGCGGGTGCCAGTCGTCCGGATCCGGAGGTATAATGTGGCACGTATGGCGCTCTCACAGATCACCTGGCAGGACGTCCAGCAGCTCCCGGACGACGGCAATCGTTACGAGGCGATCGCGGGGGAGCTGTACGTGACGCCGGAGCCCTCGCTGCAGCACCAGCGGATCAGTCGGAAGCTCCTCCTCGCCCTCCAGAAGCTGATCGGCGACCCTGGTCTGGGAGAGCTCTTCTACGCACCGGTGGGGGTCGAATTCCCGGCCACCGAGGAGGGAGTGCAGCCGGACCTCGTCTTCGTCTCATCCCGGCGACGCGGGATCCTGGCCGACCCGTGGATCAGAGGCGCTCCCGACCTCGTAATCGAGATCCTCTCCCCGACCACCGCTCATCGCGATCAGGGTGTGAAGCGGAAGCTCTACGAGCGGCAGGGCGTGGCCCAGTACTGGATCGTGGATCCGGTCGCCGCGGCTGTCGAGGTCTGGGCTTACGGCGGCGAGCCCGGTTTCGAGCGCTTCACCGAGAGCCTCCCGATGCGGCTGGGGAGAGAGACCCACGGGGAGATCGACCTGGCGGAGATCTTCCGCGGGGACTGACGTCCTCGTGGCGCGGGCGCCCGTCACGCTGGAAGAGACCCTCGAGTTCCCTTCGCGCCTTGGTTGTGGCGCTCGCCCCGTAGCGGTTCTATATTGAATCCGAAATGGATCCGCACTTTGGGCCGTTGAAGGAGCGATGACCGTGCCGGTCAACCTGTCGATCAAGAACGTGCCCGATCATTTGGCGGAGCGTCTCCGTGAGCGGGCGTCCGCGTCGCACCGCTCCATGCAGGGAGAGCTGATGGCCATTCTGGAGGAAGCGCTCGAAGAGAGCCGGCCGCTCGCGCCGGCCGAGCTGCTGGCGCTGGTTCGGGAGCTCGTCGTCGAAACGAAGCGGGAGGCGACCGGGGACATCAGCCGCGATCGGGATGCGCGTTGAGGTGGTCGACGCTTCGGCGCTCGCCCGGCGCGTCAGAAGGGTCCCCCCACCGCCTCCAGCTCCTCCTCGCACAGCTCGTAGAACTGACACCGCTCGCACCACCCGGTGTCCTCGGTGAGCGGGAAGCTCTCCCGCGGCAGAGCCTCGTTGCGCACCGGATCGGCCAGGTACGAGCGCATCGCCCCCACGCTGTCCAGGATCCGCTGGCGCTCGTCGGCGCAGTCCCGGTCGGAGATCGGCAGGCTGGTGCCCTCCCCCTCCGCCAGGTACTCCAGGCGGCCGATGATCGGCGCGTCCTCGAGGTCGTCCCGCGTTCCGAGGTAGACGGCGTACGTGCGGAGCTGCGAAGCGTGCGACTTGTGCCGCTCGCCGGTCTTCCAGTCCACGATCCGCCACGCGTCCCCGAGCCGGTACAGCAGGTCCGGCTGCGCGTACAGCTTCACCCCCTCCAGCTCCACGAAGTCCAGCCGGTCCACCTCCTTGACCTCTACCATGGGAGCCTCGATCGCCTCACGGAAGCTCTCCGAGGCCGGCAGGTTGCGCAGGCAGGTGTGCAGCCGGTCGCGGATGGTCTCGATGAGGTCGCGAGAGGGGCCGGTCCCGCGGTAGAACTCCATGAGCATGGTGACGGAGCCTGGCCTCCGCTCCCAGTCCTCGCGCCGCTGCGACTCGAGCCACGCCCGGTTCAGGCGACGGCGCCCTTCCTCGATGAGGTCGGCCGTGCCCGGCGCGGTGCCCCCGCCCCGGACCCGCAGGATGGCGTCCGCGGCCTGCTCGTGCACCACGTTCCCCAGCGTCATGTGCAGGTTGGTGAGCTTCTTCAGGCGCCAGGCGGTGCGGGCCTCCTCGGTGGCCTCCTCGAGCCAGCCGTTATGCGATCCGTAGTAGTGCCAGTAGTACTTGCGCGGGCATTCGCGGAACGTGGCGCGCCGGCTCTGCGACCACGAGAAGTCGGGGTACGGGCGTATCTCGAACGGCATGCCCGCAATGTCGCGGGAGGGTGTGACAGCGACAAGCGGGCGCGAAAGCGAAGCGCCCGGACGATGCCGGGCGCTTCCTGCTTCAGGGCTGACGGATCTGCCGACCCGATCACGGGTCCGATCGCCGGCGCGGCCTGCCTACGGCGTCATACTGCTGTTCCAGATGTCGCGGTACAGCTTCCACTCCCCGTCGACTTTCTTGTGCAGGACCATGTACTTGCCGTGATCCAGGTGCGTGCCGTCCGCCGCCGTGGCCTTGTAGGTGCCCACCTCGACGGCCATGTCGCCCAGGTCGAAGATCTCCACCGTCTTAATCTCGTCGGTGGCGCCCTCGGCCGCCGCCGTGGTCCAGAACTCCGCGATTCCTTCCCGGCCGTTCACGGGCTCCGCGCCGTCCGGCAGGATCGTGGCATCGTAGGAGTACAGGGCGGCGACCGCCGCCCCGTCGCCCGCGTTGAACGCCGCTTCCCATTCGGCCGCGGCCTTCCTGATCGCGGCTTCGGTATCCGAATAGTCCTGGGCCAGCGCCGCGGCGGGAAGCGCGAGAAGGACGCCGGCGAGAGCGAGAAAGATACTGCGCATCGTGGTACCTCCATTGGACGGGATGTAACAAGCTGACGATCAATGGATGCCGCGCGGAGCCGTTTTGGTCAAGGTGCGTCGCGCTCCGTCGCCATGCCGGCACCGCACCGCACCGCGAGCCGACGGCAGGACACCGTGATATGTTGAGCGGCTGATTCCACGAGCCGCGCTTGGCACCAGGGCGCGGCCGTACGTTCGCAGCAACAGGACAAGGACAGGATGCACACACGACGTACCCTCGCGGCGACGCTCGCAGCGATCGCCTTCGGACTTCCCGCGGCGGTGCCGGTCGCCCCGGCGACGGCGCAGCACGCGCCGCAGATGCCCGACTCTCTGCCCGAGACGAACCAGGCCCTCTTCGCCCCGCTGGCTCTGCCGACCCCGGACGGGGTGCGCGACGCCTCGGGGAGGCCCGGACCCGACTACTGGCAGCAGCGAGCAGACTACTCGATCCAGGTCTCGCTCGACCCGGAGACGCACAGCATTACCGGATCGGAAGTCATCACCTACACCAACCACTCCTCAGACGCGCTCGACTTCGTGTGGGTGCAGCTCGACGGGAACCTGTTCCGGCCCGGGAGCCGCGGGTCGATCATGAACGCCTCCAGTCACTTCTTCGGCTCCACCAGCGGAGGCGTCGAGCTGACGCGGGTCGCCGTCGTGCGCGGCGACGAGGCCGCGGGCGCGACGTATGTGGTGGACGACACGCGCATGCGCATCGACCTGCCCGAGCCGCTGCCGGCCCGCGGGGGCACCGTCCAGCTCGCTATCGACTGGTCGTGGCCCATCCCGACGTCCCCCATGCGGACGGGGCGCCTGGAGACGGACGACGGGTGGATCTACGAGGTGGCGCAGTGGTACCCGCGCATGGCCGTGTACGACGACGTCTCCGGGTGGAACCCCCTCCCTTATCTCGGCTTGGGAGAGTTCTACCTCGAGTACGGGGACTTCGACGTCGAGATCACCGTGCCGCACGACTACATAGTGGCGGCCACCGGCGAGCTGCAGAACGCGGACGAGGTCCTGACGGCCGAGCAGCGGGCGCGACTCGACGAGGCGCGCGGCAGCGCCGAGACGGTCATGGTGATCGCTCCCGACGAGGTGGGCGCGCCGGACACTCGACCGGAGGGCGACGGCCCGATCACCTGGCGGTACCACGCCGAGCGGGTGCGCGACTTCGCGTGGGCCGCATCACGGGCCTTCGTGTGGGACGCCGCCGGGTGGGAGGACGTGCTCATCATGTCCGTCTACCCGCGCGAGGCGATCGGCCCGGACGAGGACGGAGACCCGGGGTGGGAGATGTCCACCGAGTTCGCCCGCCACACCATCTCCTATTACTCCCAGCAGTGGTTCCGCTATCCGTATCCCGTCGCCATCAACGTGGGCGGGATCGTGGGCGGGATGGAGTACCCGATGATCGTCTTCTGCTCCTCGCAGGCGCGGGGCCGGAGCCTGTTCGGGGTCACGGACCACGAGTTCGGCCACTCCTGGTTCCCGATGATCGTCGGCAGCGACGAGCGCCGTTACCCGTGGATGGACGAGGGTTTCAACACCTTCATCAACCACTACTCGGTGTTGGCCTACTACGGCGACGGCGGCGAGGCTTCACGGAGCGGGCGGACGGGACCCGAGTCGGTCATCCGCATGATGCAGGGGCCGATCTCCGACCAGCCCATCATGACCTTCGCGGACGTGCTGCGCCCAATGGGCCTCGGCTTCATGGGATACAGCAAGCCCGGCTACGGGCTCGTCATCCTGCGGGAGGTCGTTCTGGGGCCGGAGCGCTTCGACGAGGCCTTCAGGGCGTACGTCGAGCGGTGGGCGTTCCGTCATCCGCAGCCGGCCGACTTCTTCCGCACCATGGAAGACATCTCGGGCGAGGATCTCGACTGGTTCTGGCGCGGCTGGTTCTACTCGACCGAGCTGCTGGACCAGGCGGTGGACGAGGTCACGGTCGAGGAGGGCCTCACCTCCGTCCACCTCTCCAACCGTCAGGGCCTGGTCATGCCGACCACGCTGGACATCGTATTCGCGGACGGGACGTCGCAGCGCCGCAAGCTGCCGGTCGAGATGTGGATTGCGAGCGACACTTACGCGCTGCCGCTCGGGGAGACGCCGGCCGTGGCTAGCGTCACGCTGGACCCGGAGGGGATCCTGCCGGATGTCGACCGGAGCAACGACACCTGGCCGACGCTGCCCCCCGATAGCGACTGATCCTACGCGCGCATTGGGTCGCGGGCGGTAGGTCGGCGGAACGACGGAATGACGGAGGGGCGGCCCAGGCGGGTCGCCCCTCTTCGCCCTGAACCGGCTTAGAACTCCGGCCCGGACTCCGTCTCCGAACCGGACTCGAACTCCGGCCCGCGCTCGACCTCCGGCGCAGGCTCGACCACCGGCGCGGGCTCGGCCTCCCACGCGGCCTCGACCGCGGGCGCTGCCCCGGCCCCGCTTCCGTAAACGGCTCCCGCCGTCGCACCGCCCAGAATGCCCCAACCGATGATGCCTATCACCCAGTACCAGCCCAGCGAGTAGGGGAAGCCCACGAACATCATGTTCGCGAACAACTGCGCCGGGAAGCCGAGCAGCACCCCGGCGTACAGCCCGAACGTCGCGCCGCCCCGGACGCCGGCCCCAAAGCTCCCGCGCACCCGATCGTAAAACCACACCAGGACGAGCGCGGCGATGAAGTCGCCTATCACAAGCCAGGTGACCGGGCTGTCCTGCCGGAACAGGTCGGGGAGCGACTCGTAGGTCCCCTGGAGCAGCACGACGTGGACCACGTAGTCGTACACGTTGAGCACTACCCCGACGACCAGCGCTGCGACCAGCAGCTTCTTGACGTTCATGCGACGCCTCCTCTAAGAGGGGGATCCAGCATCGGCCCGCCCTACTCGAGCGCTGGCCGCATCTCCTCGTCCGCTTCCTCCCACAGCTCGGCGAGCTCCGTACCGGCCGGCCTGCGGCGCGGGGAACTGCCGCGTGAACCGCCTGGGCCGGGCTCCCGCCCGGCTGGTAGCGCTTCTTCACCGAGTGCAAAGATCGGTCGGCGTGCCTGAGTCGGGCAAGCTCGGAGTCCCGCGTCCACGGCCACCGCCCGCACGCGATGATTCCGGCTTGAGCCTGTCCGTTACTCTCCGGACGGCTCGCGACCGTCATCATGCCGCCGCCCGGTGCGACGGTTGACTTGCCGAACCAATGGTAATCGCGAGGCGTGCGCATCCCGAAGCCCATTCTGGAGGAAGCGGGCCTCGAGGACGACGTGGAGCTCAGCCTCGGACCTGACGGAATCCTGATCTCGCCCGCCGCGTGCGCCAGGGCCGCCTGGGAAGACGCGGCGATTCGCGTGCGCGAGCGGGGTGAGGACGGCCTCCTGGATGCTCCGGCTCCAACCCGGTTCGACGAGACCGAGTGGGAGTGGACAGGACACCAGGAATGACGGGTGGCGGTCGATCGCGGTGACGTCTACCTGGTCGCGCTCGATCCTACCCTGGGCCGCGAGATCCGGGAGACGCGTCCATGCCTCGTCATCTCTCCGGACGAGCTGAACCCCCACCTGTCGACTGTGATAGTCGCTCCGCTGACTTCGGGCGGCCACCCATACCCGTTCCGGATTCCGTGCCGGTTCCGGCGCCGCTCGGGCTTCATCGTCCTGGATCAGATACGTACGGTAGATGCGGACCGGCTGGTGCGGCGCCTCGGCCGTCTGTCGACCCCCACTCTGCATAAGTGCCTCGCCGCTCTGCGAGAGATGTTCGAGGAGTAGGCTCCATCGGGAAGAACCCGTCCGTCAAGCAGAAAGACCCGCGGCCGCCACTGTGACGACCGCGGGCCCTCGCGCCCGGATCCTGCCGGTGCTGTGCGTAAGGTCCGCTACTTTTCTTCCTGCACCAGGGACAGATCGGGGCGGAGCCAGGCGTTGTTGTGCTCGAAGTCGCGGAGCAGGCTCCGGGTCTTCATCCACAGCGCGTCGTCCGCCTCGCCGAGCATCTCGTCCAACTGGTCGCCGTCGGCGAAGTAATCGGCCTGGCTCGCGGCGTGCGTGCTGACCACGTACATGGGCAGGTCGTCGCCGGTCACCGCCTGGTAGACGTAGAAGCCGCTGGTCACGCCGTTGGTCGAGTACATTTCGACCCACTCCTTCATGACCGCTTCCACGTCCATCTCTTTGCCCGGGATGGGGTAGACCCAGTCATAGTGCCGCATGACCGCCTCGTCTTCGGTGAGGCGAGGCGTCTCGGGCTTGTATGACAGGTCCGCACGCTCGACGTAGAAGGTCAGCGACCTGTTCTCTACCGCCTCGGCGCCACGGGCATCAACCTCCATCCACGTGTCGCGCCCGACCTTGTCGACCATGGCCTCCCAGCTCGCGCCGAGCTCCGTGAACTCCGCCATGCTCTCCATCGGGACTGCGTACAGGTAGCCGGTCTCCGGACCGAAGAGGGTGTAGTACTCGAGGTCCTCGGACGCGTTGGCGCCGATCAGTGCCCTCATCTCCGCCGCCACGCTCTCGTACTGATCGACCATGGACGGCCTGACCTGCTCGGTGAACACGGCCCACCAGGTGGGAGCCTCCTCCTGCGCGGCGGCAGGCGCCTCCTCCTGCCCGGCGGCGGGCGCAGGCCACATCACCAGTACAGCGAGGGAGAGTAATAGCCACTTCTTCATATATACCTCCTGGCACACTTGGGACGCGGCGGCTCGTGTGGCCGCCAGGGACGGGACGACACAATGATAGCATCCCAAGGGACGTGGCGCTCAAGGCTGGGCGGCGCGTCCGCTCTGCCGGCTTGACTCACGCTTGACCGCACTCCCCGAAGCTCCAGTCGACGGCGGGCAACCGAGCCCGCGCGACTCTCGAGACACGGGGAGATTCCAATGAAGACCTCGGCCGCGACGATGGCGTGGATGGCAGCCACGGCGACTGTCACCGTACTGGGAACGCCGGGCGTGGCACTGGCTCAGGAGGCCCGGGCGTCCGGGACGGTGACTCAGCCGGCAGCGGAGACGGATACCTTCAACGAGGCGACGGGCCTCAAGTCCGAGAACACCTCGCTCATGCTCTCGCTGGCGAGCACGCTCGGCCCGATCGGGCTCGTATGGGCCGCGAGGGCCGCGGGGGCCGACGGGACCACGGCCAGCGCACTGGCCCTTATGGCAACGGCGGGAGTCGTTGTCGGGCCCGCCGTGGGCTACTGGACCGGGGGCGCCTCGAAGCGCGGCTGGAAGGGAGTGGCGATTCGTCTCGGAGTCGGCGTCGGCGGCACACTGGCAATCGCGGGGATCTGCTCCGGCGACAACTGCTCCATCTTCGGGGATGACGACGGGGCGACTGCAGTCGCCGCCCTGGTCGCCCTGGCGGCCGCGGGAGTGATCGTCGGCTCGGCAGTCACCGACGTGTCGCACGTGAGGCGGCACGTCCGGCAGCATAACGAGAGGATCCTGCTCGAGCGCGAGCGGCGGCCGCGGCTCTCGCTCGCCCCGGTCGTATCACCCGTCAACGGGGGGACATTCGCGGTGGTCGGAAGGATCGGGCTTTAGGCCAGGCTCCACACGGCTCAGGTGCTCACCGGAGCGCCAGCCGGCGGACCAAGGGGACCGCGAGCCCTGACCTCAATCCTCCGCCGTGAGCCAGTCGTACATCTTCCCCACGTTCATCGGGAACCAGTTGTCGTAGCCGCGCCACCCGGCGTACTCGGGAAGCTGCACCGTCGCCACGGCCTCCTCCTTCGTGGCGCCCGAGTCGATCGCCGTCTCGACCGCGGCCCGCAGGTCCTCGTAGTAGCGGATCTGCCCGTCTACCGAGGAGCGGTCCCCGACCGGCCCGTGCCCGAAGACAATCTTCTCGTACGGGATGCCCTGCAGCCTCTCCATCGCCTCGTACATCTCCGGATAATGCCAATCCGGGAGGTCCCGGTATCCCACCGACTCGTGCGACACGAAGTCCACCGCGAAGGCGATCTTAGGACCCGGCAGGAAGGCGACGACCATGTTGTCGCTGTGGCTCTTGCCCAGGTAGTGGAGCTCTATCCTCTGTCCGCCCACAGAAACTTCGGACCTGTCGGAGAACGTGCTGTCGGGCGGCGTCCGGTCCGGATCGCTGGCCGCCAAGATCTTCGCCAGCGCGTTCTCCTGGGCGATTATCGGGGCTTCTCCCAGCTCAGCGAACAGGGCCGGCGCGCCGGAGATGTGGTCGGCGTGATCGTGGCTGTACACCAGCGCGTGGAGAGGCGCCCCGGGCGCGACGCGCCTGATCTCCGCGGCGTAGTGGGCCGCCGCTTCGGGGGAGATCGGGTCGAAGGCGACCACCCCGTCGGGCGTGACCACGAAGAAGGAATTGTGGAAGCGCCAGCGGAACCGGTACACGCCGTCGGCGATCTCCGTCGTCTCGAAGTCGGCTTCCTGAGCGGCCTCCTGCGCGGCGACCGGCGAGGCCGAGAAGGGCGCGGCTGCCAGCGGCGCGGCAAGCAGCGCAGTCATGACGATTCGTCGTGTCGGGGTCCTCTTCATCGGGTCCTCCTTCTGCGGCATTAGCTGGTCAACGATTGCCCCACCGCCGGCGCCTTGAGCCGTTGCCGCGGGCCAGGCCTGCAATGTACTTAAGATCGACGAGTGGCCCGCCGGAGGGAAGGTGCCGTGAGACTGGCGAGCGCATTCCTGTGCTGCAAGAGACCGTGTGGCTGGTTTCCCGATTTCCCACTTCGGGAAATCAGACCGATGGTTGCTGCGAGCCAACTGAAGTGCTGCAGGGGGCCGGCGTACCGATCCCATCGAGCCAGGCGAATCTTGACTTTCCCCTCTTGCTGTGAAATAATCGTGTGTATATATATTGTGGTTGCACACTGATCTTGTGCCCGGCCTCGGCGCGATGGCAGCGCTGTGGCGGTGAGCCCAAGCCCGGACGATTGAGATACCGATGAAGAAGCGCATTCACATTGTGGTGGACGAAACGGAGAAGGAGCGGTTTCGCCTCAGGGCGCGGGAGGAAGGCAAGTCCTTGAGCTCGTGGCTGCGAGACGCGGCACGAAGGGTTCTCGCCGAGGCCGGCGGCGGGCGGCAGCTGGACACCCTCGAGGAACTGGGGGACTTCTTTCGGTCCTGTGACGAGCAGGAGACGGACCGGGAACCAGCTTGGGAGGAGCACCGGCGAGTCATCGAGCGCTCCGCGAAGAGCGGGGCGGCGGACACGTGATCTTCGTCGACACGAACGTGCTGATGTACGCCGTCGGAGGCGAGCATCCTCTGCGGCGGGAGGCACGCTCCTTCTTCGAGGAAGGTCTCGAGCGCGGCGAGCGCCTGGTGACGTCGGCCGAGGTGCTGCAGGAGCTCCTGCACGCCTACCTCCCCGTCGACCGCCTCGCCACGCTTGACGCGGCGCTCACACTTGCCGAGGCGAGGATCTCTTCCGTGTGGAGGGTGGAGCCTGACGATGTTCGCCTCGCGCGGCTGCTGGTCGATCGCCATCCGGAGCTGGGAGCCCGCGACCTTCTTCACCTCGCCTGCTGCCGCCGCCATGACGTCACCCGAATCAGGACGTTCGACCGCGCCCTCGCCGCAGCCTTTCGTTAGCCGGCGACGTACATTGTCATCATCCTGCTGGTGGGGGCCGTCGGCGCGGCGGCCGGCACCGGGCAGGCGCGCGGCAATCCGAGGCTTCAAGGCGGAGCTCATGACCGACATGGGCGCGGATGCTCGCCCCTGGATGACAGCCAGGCTCGACGAGGTGGTCAACTGGGGGCGACGCAACTCCCTGTGGATCATGCCGTTCTACACGGCATGCTGCGTCAACGAGTGCATGGCGGCCTCCGGGGCGAGATTCGATATCGGCCGCTTCGGCATGGAGTGGCTGGCCTACAGTCCCCGTCGGGCGGATCTGATGATCGTCGGCGGTCGCGTCACCTACAAGCTCGCGCCGGTCCTGCGTCGGATCTGGGACCAGATGCCGCAGCCGAAGTGGTGCATCGCCATGGGGGCGTGCGCCTGCTCGGGAGGAGCGTTCGACAACTACACCGTTGTCCAAGGCGTCGATGCCATCATACCCGTGGACGTGTACGTCCCGGGCTGCCCGCCGCGTCCCGAGAGTCTGATCTATGGCATCATGATGATCCAGGAGAAGATCAAGGGCGAGTCACTCCGCAACCCCGGCCTGCGGCAGGAGAGTCCTGGTGCCGCGGGACAGCCCAACCTGCCGCCGGAGACGATCGAGCTCGTGGCCCAGCCGTTCGGCAATTCGACTCGCCAGAACCGGATCAGCGGTATCGAGCCGACGTCCTCGACGCAGCGGCCGCGTGACAGGCGGGAGCGGCTCCTCGAGCACCGGGACTGAGCGCGGTCGCTACACTCTGCACTCCTGTCAACGAAGGTTCCCCGATCGCGTCTAGGGACGGCCTCATCTCCGTAGAGTGTCCGCTCTTTATGCGTCGCGCATGTCGCGCGCGGGCCCCGGAGCATGCTCGCGCGCCCGCTCTCCCGACCTCACATCTTCACCACCAGCGCCACCGTGATGTAGGTGTCCAGCTTGTCCAGCTCCGTCAGTACCATCTGGCCGGTATCCGTCCCGTCAGGCAGGAACAGCGGCACCCCCGTGAGCGCCGGCTGGTTGTCCCACAGCAGCCGGAGGCCGGTCTTGAGGGCCAGCGCATCGCTCATCGACACGGCGATCGAGTTGGTGAAATCCGCCCGCAGATCATCTGTATCATCAAGGCTCTCATCCACGATCAGAACGCTGGTGAAGTCCGTGCTCGACGTGAGCTTCTGGAGATAGTCCCACGTGAAGCGCAGGCCGGCGAAGTTATCGCTTGCCCCCGGGGCCTCGATGATGTCCTTCTGCACGGTGTAGGTGGCCCCGAGGTCGACCTTGAGTTTCGTCCGGTCGTTGTCCACCAGCCGGCTGCCGAGACCGCCCACCAGTGTGTACCGGTTATCGAAGCCGGCGAACTGGTTCCGCTCCCACCCGGCGAAACCGTATCCGAACCAGGCATCCGAGAATGCGTGGTCGTACCGGGCGTTGGCCCAGTAGCTCTCGGCCGTCGTCTCGCTCTCGGAATCCTCCTCGATCACGAAGTCGTCCACCGAGAGGCCGACCGCAGTGCGTGTCTTGAGAGACGATTCCGTACGGATGCCTCCGGCCTCGATCCGCAGCTCGGCCCGCGGCCATATGTGCTGCAACACGTTCTTGAGGCCGAGGGTGCTCGTCTCCGAGTTGCCCGCCGTCAGCACGAGGGCGAAATCGGCCGTGTTGAACCAGCCGAGCTCTTTCTCCTCCTGCGCGTGCGCCGTGTGAGCTCCCGTCGGCAGCAGGACAGCGCCCACGCACATGGCCGGCACCGCGCTTCTCACGAGCGATCTCATGCTCCTCTCCGACTCCAGTAGGCCCGGTTACTCCTTGTCCACCGGCTCCGTGGCGTGACCGGTCGCCTTGCAGTCGCTGCGCAGCAACTCGCCGTCCCTCTCCACGAAGGCCGCCATCCCCTGCCCGTGCAGGGTGAGGCTGCCATCCGAGAACAGCAGACCCGACTCGGACTCCTGCAGCGTGAGCTCGTAGACGGTCCCGTCCATCGCCAGGGTAACCGCTCGCTGCCCCTCCATGAACGCGGCCTCGAACCTCTGGTCGCCTGCGCATATGTAGCTGATTCGGGTTACCGCCGGCCCGGCCTCCATGCCCTCGACCGCCGGATGCCCTTCCGGCATTGCCGTCTGGCCGGTCTGGGCCTGGGCCGCATCTGTCCCGACACTCTCAGCCTCGTCCGTGCCTGCATTCTGGTCGCCACCCTCTGCGCCACACGCCGCTGCCGCCATGAGGCAGCCCGCCGTCAGGAAAGCTTTCAAGAATCTCATGATCTTCCGACCCTCGTTTCAACGCATCGTCATCATAGAGAAGGGCCGCCGCGGTCCCGGCGGCCCCTGCGGTCGCCTTCGGCAGGCGACCTGAACGGCGGGCAATCTCATCGCCCGTCTGGACGACGGCAAGCGTGGGCGGACGCGGTACTCTCCGGCCGGGACGACTGAGCGACGGTCCAGATCCGCGCTACGCCGTCCCGCTCTTCCCCGCTCCGGTCAGTCTGCGACGGCTCGGTCCACGAACTCCTCCACCAGTAGCTCGGGGTGAGAGCGCGGAATGGCCACTCGGTACCAGATGAACGGGAACAGCGGATTAGGCAGCCAGTACAGCCACCCGGCGTTTCGGATCGGCTCCTCGCTCGGAAGCCTGAGATCCATCCACACGTAGAGGAACTTGTAGAGGCAGATACCTGGAACGTAATTAGGCCGGAAGGCCCTAATCCGCAGGTGTCGCCGACGTATGTACAGATTCCCCTCGAACGGAGTGATGCCCCACCCTTTGGGCCCCTCGGCCAGTACGGTCCCGCTGGAGCGGTGGGTAACGCGGATCCTGGTCACGGCCCTCTCCCCCGGTCGGTGCGACTGATAGCCCTCAGACCATAGAGAGCACGTCTCTCGCGGACTCGTCTACTTAACGATGAGGAGGCCGGTCAGGATCCCGGGAGAGGAAGAGGCATGCCGCCCACAGGGTCAGACTTTCTCGCGCAGGCGGCGGTGGATCTGGGTCCGGTAGGGGTCGTCGGGCGCGATTTCGGACACCAGGCGGCTCACCCATCCGAGCAGCTTGCGATCCTCACGACGCCGCTGTTGGTCACGTCCCGGCAGATGGCGTACCGCTTCCAGAAGAGCCGGGCCCAGGTTCGAATCCACCTGTTCCCAGCTGCACCCCAGCCAGCCGGCCAGTTCTCGCTTGGCCTGCATTGCCTGCGCCGCATCGGCGATGAGCGCGTCGGGATCCGAGTGCCAGTACGCTCGTTCGGTCATAGGTGA
This sequence comes from Gemmatimonadota bacterium, assembly GCA_039589295.1. Classification (GTDB taxonomy): domain Bacteria; phylum Gemmatimonadota; class Gemmatimonadetes; order Palauibacterales; family Palauibacteraceae; genus JBDGYE01. Next base: position 313,948 of record JBDHHR010000001.1, read on the forward strand.
GAATAAGCACGCATCCCCCATGCCGGAACACAAAGTATGATCCGACAATTACTTACGTCTTTCCTCTCGGAATCCCGTGGTGGATCCGCTACACCGGCGACGACCCCCGCTAACCCGCGCTTCTGTCCCGCCTTCCGTTGACGCGAAAGGTCTGCGCTTGTATGGTGCGTCTCAGGGGATGACCAGTTAACGCGATCGAAAGGGGACCTGGCTGGCGCGGGGCCCGTTTTTCTTGTCCCCCGGACGGCTCGGACGGCTACGGGGACGAGCGCGGGACGGCGATTCCTGACCTGAACACTCACAGCAGGGAGCATGCAGTGGCAGTCACCGGAACAGTGAAGTGGTTCAACGCCACCAAGGGCTACGGGTTCATCACGCGGGACGATGGCACAGGCGATTGTTTCGTCCACCAGTCGGCCATTCAGACCGAGGGCTACCGGTCGCTGAACGAAGGGGACCGCGTCGAGTTCGAAGTGATCCAGGGCGACAAGGGACCGAAGGCGGAGAACGTCAGAAAGGTGGACTGACGGAGCTCCGCATAAAGAACGGACGGGGAGGGGCCGGTCTCCTGCGCGGATTCCGGCCCCGTCGTCGTTCACCTTACGTACGGGAGAGATAATGGTGGAAGTAAGCCTCCAGGATGGCGACAGCCTCGACTGGGCGCTGAAGAGGTTCCGGCGCAAGATGATCCGGTCGGGTCTGTTCAAGGATATGAGAAAGCACCGATTCTACGAGAAGCCCAGCGCCGCCAAGCGGCGGAAGGCTGCGGCCGCACGTCGGAGGAAGCTGCGGGCGGCCAGGCGGAATCGGCGGCGCTGAGAGGCTGAGCGCTGACTCCCCGAAGCAAAGGCACGCACCGACTCCCCGAAGCAGAGCCACGCACCGACTTCCCGAAGCGACCGAACGGCGACCCCTCGAGCACTCCGCAGCGCATCCACCGAATCCAGCCACGCCGCCCGTCCGGCACGGACCCAGTTCACTAAGAGGGCGATTCCCGCGAGGGGCCCGGCGCGGCCCTGAATAGAATCAGCCCGACTCGCTCAGGATCCGCTCAGGCACGCACCCTGAGCAGGTCCCGGATCTCGGCCAGCAACCGCTCCTCGGCCGACGGCTCCGTCGGCGCGGCTTCCTCCACGACCTCCTCGGCACGCTTCATCTTGTTGAAGCTCCGCACGACCATGAACACCGCGAAGGCCACGATGAGGAAGGTGATGACGCTGTTGATGAAGATCCCGTAGTTGATGGTCACCGCGCCCGCTTCCTGCGCGGCGGCCAGGGTGGCGTACGGCCCCGCCGGATCGCCCGCCTGCGCCACGGCGAACAGCTCGGCGAAGTCCACCCCGCCCAGGGCCAGCCCGATGGGCGGCATGATGACGTCGTTGACCAGCGACTGGACGATGGTGGCGAACGCGGCCCCGATGATGATGCCGACGGCCATGTCCAGCATGTTCCCCTTGATGGCGAACTCCTTGAACTCCTTCAGCATGCGACGTCTCCTGTCCGGTTGGAAGCTGACCTTGCGGGACGCGGGTGCCCGACTCCCACGGAAAACGGCGCCGGTCGGAAGCCACGGGGCGTGCCACCCGTCTCACTCTGGATATCCGTGGGCTGAATCGCAAGAGACCGCGGCGAGCGCAAGGCGACCGTGGGAGGCGCAGAGCAACCGCAGGGACCGGATCGTGCCGTCGGCTACTTCCGGTACCGCACGTAGATCGCCCTCGGGTCGTCGGACAGGTTCTCCAGATCGTACTCCCAGTAAAGGGTATGTCCCTCGACCCGAGTCGCGTTGTGTTCCACGGCTGCGAACGGCGTCTCGATCTTGAAGGCGATCCGCAGGTCTTCGAACACGGAAGCGAGAAGTCCCTCAGGCATGAACATGGCGCTCTCATCCTGCAGATCGAGCGGGTTGATGGGCTCGTTCCGAACCACGAGCGCGTTCCCCTCGTCGATGATCTGCAGGCCCTTGAAGGGGCGGGACCCTCCTACCTGGCCCATCGGGTCACCGTCTTCATCGTCGCCGGCCTCGATGTGGAGCTCGTTCAGACTCGCCACGTTGTCGAAGGCGAACTGCAGGCCGACGGACGTTTCCAACCCGTCGCGCGAGAAGGTGGCGCCCAGAAGCCGGACTCCGGCCGGAAGGTCGTCCTCGATCTCCTCCCGCATCTCAGCCTCGTTGAACTCCTGTTCATCGTCCATTTCCTCCAGGAGCTTCTGGCGAATCGCGTCCACCTCCTCGTCGGTAGGTGGCCCCTCCTTGCCGCTGAACGCTCGTTGCATGACCGCGCCCATATAGGCGATGCGATCCAGGTCGATGTTCATGTCGAGTGTGGAGGTGCCGGACAGGTCCTCGTCCAGGACGATGCCGTACTCCAGATCCACACACCCGCCGAGGAACGAGGCGAGTACGAGGGCGGTCAGGCCGAGTGCCTTTCGCATGAGAGTCTCCAGACCCTGGGTTTCAGACTGCTCAGTCAACCTGCACAGTATTCCTTATTCCTTATCGGATTCGCGGCCGTGAAGTTTCAACGAGAGCTTGGTGGACGCGTTCCGTCCGCGCCAGCAGGCGAGGCCGCCTGGCGCTGCCGCTGCTGTGCGCTCGGGCCTGGCGCCGCCGCTGCTTTGCGCTCGGGCCTGGCGCCGCTGCTGCAACCCGAGGCACCTTGGCTCCGTAGGGCAAGCAGACCCGGCGCCCAGCAACCCGAGCGCGAGGCGCGCCTGCTTCACCATCCGGGAAGCGAGCCATGAACGTACTGCGAACCCCCGAGCATCGGTTCTCGAATCTCAGCGGCTACCCGTTCGAGCCTCGCTACGTGGAGCTGGACAGCCTTCGGATTCACTACGTAGACGAGAATCCGCACGCCGGTGATCCAGTACTGCTCATGCATGGGGAGCCTTCGTGGTCCTTCCTGTACCGCAAGATGATCCCGCTGCTGGCGGAGGCCGGCCACAGGGTGGTGGCGCCCGACCTGGTGGGCTTCGGTCGGTCGGACAAGCCGGCGTCCCAATCCGACTATACGTACCAGGGCCACATCGAGTGGATGACCGACTGGCTGGCGGAGGTGGACCTGCGCGACGTCACGCTGGTCTGCCAGGACTGGGGGACGCTCATCGGCCTGCGCCTGGCGGCCGCCGATCCCGACCGCTTCGCCCGCATCGTGGTGGCGAACGGAGTCCTGCCCACGGGCGACGAGCGGACTCCGGTGGCCTTTCGCGCCTGGCGGGCGTTCGTGCGCTGGTCCCCCAGGTTCCCGGTGGGCTGGATCCTGCGCATGGGGTGCAAGACGCCGTTACCACCCGAAGTGGTCGCCGGCTACGAGGCGCCGTTCCCCGGGCCGGCCTACCTTGCCGGCGCCCTCGCCTTTCCGCAGCTCGTCCCGACCCGAACCGAGGATCCCGCATCCGCCGCCAACAGGGTTGCGTGGCAGGTGCTCGAGCGATGGGAGAAGCCGTTCCTCACGGCGTTCAGCGACGGGGATCCGATCATGCGGGGAATCGAGCGCGTGTTTCAGCGACGGGTTCCCGGGGCACTGGGCCAGCCGCACACCATCATCGAGGGAGCCGGCCACTTCCTTCAGGAGGACCGCGGGCCGGAGCTCGCGAGGGTGACGCTGGACTTCATTCGGGCGAACCCATAGTGACCCGCGGCGGGTGGCGCCGTGGGCGGGAGCCGTCGGGAGCCCGATCCTGTCGCGCCTGACCAGTTTACAGGATTCGGATCGGATTGCCAGCTTTCAGGGTGATCGAAGTTACATTAGATCCGTCTATCTTATCCCCTATTTTGCAACAACATATAGCCACTGTAAGTGCCCTGTTGTGCTTCGGGCGGCGGTGGGCAGGCATCTTGCCCCTTTAGGGTGGGAGAAGGTGTGGCGGCGAAGTCCGCTGGGACGGATGCGACCGACACCGAGCAGCCGGCGGCAGCAACCGACGCCGTGCAACCGGCGGTAGCGTCCCGAAGCCGGGAGGGTGGCGCCATGAGCGAGCTGAAGCTGTTGAGGCGTCTAACGCGCCGCCCGCGCCTGCGGCTGTTCGTCGAACCCGACCCCAGTCCTCAACTGGTCCGCGTCGAAAACCGGCCGGCGATGGTCTACTCCGTCCACGTCGTTAACAGGGGCGGACAGACGGCACGTGGCTGCACGGCCATGCTGGAGCGGATCGAGTACTGGAACGGAGCCCAGTGGCTGCGGCATCCGGGGTTCGGTCTGGCCCTCCAGCTCCCCTGGAGGGCTGTAGGGGCCCGGTCGCAGATCGACCTCGCCTCGGGCGCGGTCTCGGACGGCCTTCCCCTGGTGATGGCGTTCCGGGGCGAGCGCCTGGTCCGCATCGTCACTCCGCTGCGCATCAGCTCGGGTATCCTGCTGGAATATCCGCCGGGCGAGTACCGCCTGACGGTACGTGTGCGAGCCGAGGGCAAGCCGGAGTCAGCGGTCGTGGGCCGTATTCAGGTTCGCTACGACGGCGAGTGGGACAGGATCCGAATCCGGCACGCGCGCTGAGCCGCCAAGTCGGCAGGTCGGCGCCCAACGCTCGAGCGAGCCCGCTCCGGTCGCTACGAAACCCGGCGCACCGGCGAGCGACCCCCGGGGTCCGGCGGCGGGGAGCACCGGCACCCTATCGGGCTGCGCGCCACCGGCCCGGTCACCGCGGGATCGGGCCGGCTGCCGGGCTGCATCTTCAGGCGCTCGGGGCTTTCGTCGGCCACTTCCGGCTGCTGCTGCACCGTCGCGGGCCGCGTCGTGGACCGCTGGGTGACGATGAGCACCACGCCCGTGATGATGATCGCGGCCGCCAGGACGGTCCGTTCGGTGACCGGCTCGCCGGCCAGCGCCCACCCGAGAAACACGGCTACCACCGGGTTCACGTACGCGTAGCTCCCTATGCGTGCTGGCGTCGAGTGCTTGAGCAGGTATACGTAGGCCGCGAAGGCGATGAGCGAGCCGAGAACCACGAGGTAGGCCAGGGACAGCAACGAGCGCGTGGACAGGGCGGACATGTCCACCCGCGACCATTCCCCGAGGACAGTCCCGGCCAGAACCAGCAGGAGCCCGCCCATGACCATCTGCAGGGCCGCGGTCATCCACGAGGAGCCAGGCAGCGGGAAATGCCGGCCGAATACCGAGCCGGTAGCCCAAGAGATGGTTCCCAGTACCACCGCCGCCGAGGCGAGGAACTGGGTCCGTCCGCCGCCGCTCAAATCCACGGGTCCCACCAGAATCGCCACCCCCAGCAACCCGAGGAGCAGACCCGCCACGACCGCCCTGCCGGGGCGCCGGCCGCCGGGTCGCAGCCAGTCCAGCAGAACCATCCACACCGGTACGATGGCCACGATCAGGGCGGCCAGGCCCGATGGGATCCACTGCTCCGACCAGCCCACCGCCCCGGTTCCCCCGAGGAGCAGAAGCCCCCCGACCGCAGCCGCACCGGCCCATTCACGACCGGCGGGCCGGCGAGCGCCTCTCAGCCGCAGCCACCCGTACATGATGACGCCGGCCGTGACGAACCGGATCCCCAGCATCAGGAACGGCGGGATCGTCTCCACCGCGAATCGGATCGCCAGGTACGTCGAGCCCCAGATGAGGTAGATCGCCGCGAAGGCCAGGACGAGGGACGTACCGCCCGGCGTCCGGCTGACGCCCGCCGAACCCGTCGCGACGGGTGGCGTGGTTCCGCGGAGTCCTCTCTCATTCATCTTCCCCTCCCTTCACCCCTTCACCGCCTGCTCCAGCGGCAGTAGCCCCGCCTCCAGCAGGGTGCTCATGACGATCGTCGTGCGAGTCCGTCTCACGCCCTCGATCGTGCCGACCTTCGTGCGCAGGAGCTCGCCGAGGGCCTCGGCGCTACGCACCCGCACCTTCACCAGATAGCAGTCTTCCCCGGCGATGTTGTGCACCTCCAGCACCTCCGGGATCTCGGTCAGCTTTCTGCCCACATCCTGGTCTCCACCGACCTCGTCGGAGACAACGGCTACGAACGCCGTCAGCCCGAGCCCCACTTCCCGAGGGTCGAGGCGAACCTCGAACCCAGTGATCACGCCCCGGGCCTGGAGCTTCTTGATCCGCTCCAGGATGGCGGATGGAGTCAGGCCCACCTCTCGCGCGATGGCCGCATTCGACCTGCGAGCATCCTGCTGAAGAATTGTCAGTATCTGAGCGTCAATTCTGTCGATCATATCTAGATAACCCCCTACAACCGAACGATGCTCCACCATAGTACCTGTTCGGCCGACGATTGTCAAGCATCGACCTGCGGCGGCTGCGGGTGGTGCGGGCGAAAGGCGAGGCTGGCGACCGGGCCACCATTTTGCCGGGACGCGGCTCGTGCGACATTCATCACCATGGATCCCTTCTTCACCCACCTCGTTCTGTTCGGTGCCGGGTGTGTAGCAGGAACGCTCAACGTGGTCGCGGGCGGCGGAACTTTTCTCACCCTCCCGCTCCTGATCTTTCTCGGTCTACCTGCCACGGTGGCCAACGGCACCAACCGGGTGGCGCTCCTGGCCCAGAACACAGGCGCCGTGTGGAGCTTCCGGCGGCACCGGATCATCGACTGGAGGTGGGTCCGCCTGGCGGCCCTGCCGGCGGTATTCGGCGCGATGGCCGGCAGCTGGGCAGCCGTGCGGCTCGATGACGCGTCCTTCCAGCGCATTCTCGCCGCCATCATGGTGTTGTTCGTGGTGCTCGCCCTGTGGAGCCCGCGGCGGATTCGGGCGGGCAAAGGGCTAGCCGAGGTAAAGGACCTGGGCAGCGTCCCCGTCCCGGCGCTCGCCGTGACGTTCTTCACGGTCGGCCTGTACGGGGGGTTCGTCCAGGCGGGTGCGGGCTTCCTGATCCTGGCGGTGGGGACGCTGGCCGGGCTGGACCTGGTCCGGGGCAACGCGCTCAAGGTACTGGTGGTGCTGGTCTACACCCCGGTGGCGCTGGCAATGTTCGCCGCGGCCGGCAAGGTAGACTGGGGGATGGGCGTGGCGCTGGCCGCCGGCAACCTGCTGGGCGGGCTGGCGGGCGTTCGGCTGACCGTACTCAAGGGGCACGCGTGGGTTCGGCGGGTGGTGATCGCCATGATCATGGTCTTCGCCGTGAAGTTGTGGCTGGCCCCGTGAGCCGCCGGGCCGAGGCGCGGGGTCGTCGAACGCGCCCGGATCAGAACGGGAGGCCTGCCGGCAGCGCTACTCCGGCCCTGCCGCCTCCTGTTCGGTTCCCATCATCTCGTCGCGAATCGACCTGAACGCTGTTCCTTCGCGCCAGTTGGGCCACCCTCTTCCGTTCGCCAGCTCGTAGCCGACCGCGAACAGGAGCCGCAGGTCGCCGACCGCCCCGGTCAGGTTCCAGGAAGCATCGTACTCGTCGGCGGGCGAGTGGTACCTCTCGGCCGTGTAGATCTCGCGCTGGCTCCTCGCCCACTCCTCACCGTGCTCCAGGTCGTCGATGCCGGGATCCGCGTACAGCGACGGCACACCCATCCTGGCGAATTCGAAATGGTCGGAACGATAGTAGTAGCCCTTCTCCGGCTCGGGATCCGGCGCCAGGACCCGGCCCCGTGACTCGGCGGCGGACCGCAGGTAGTCGTCCAGCTCGGACATGCCGTATCCCACCACGGTGATGTCGGCGGTTGGTCCCCAGATATTGAGGCCGTCCATGTTGATCGCCGCCACGGTTTCTTCCAGCGGGTAGACGGGATGGGCCGCGTAATGGGCCGAACCGAGCAGCCCCTGCTCTTCAGCCGTGACCGCCATGAACAGGACCGAGCGCTCGGGCGGCCTCCGCAGCTTCTTGAAGGCGCGCGCTAGCTCCAGGAGTCCGGCGGTGCCGGAGGCGTTGTCCAGAGCGCCGTTGAAGATCTGATCCCCTTCCAGGGCCGGATCCTTCCCCAGGTGATCCCAGTGAGCCATGTAGATCACCACCTCCTCCGGATGTGTGCGGCCGGGCTGAAGCGCCAGCACGTTGCGCGAGGTCGACCGCTGGATGGAGTTGCGCACATCGAGCGACAGGGTGAGACCCAGCGGTATCGGCTGGAACTCCCGGGTCGCCGCCTGGGCGGCCCGGCCGTCGAAGTCGAGCCGCGCCTGCGCGAAAACGGTGCGTGCCGTCTCCTCCGACAGCCACCCTTCCACACCGACTATCGTCCCCTGCCCGTCGCCCCCGTCGAGGAGGAATTGGGGGCCCGACCAACCTGTCCGCACGACCTCCCACGGGTAGCCGGCCGGCCCTGTCTGGTGCACCACCAGCACACCGTCTGCGCCTTGGCGTGCAGCCTCCTCGTACTTGTAGGTCCAACGGCCGTAGTAGGTCATGGCTCGGCCCTTGAACAGTGCCGTGTCACCGGTCGCGTAGCCGGGGTCGTTGACCAGGACGACTGCGGTCTTACCGCGTGCGTCGACGCCCGCGTAATCGTCCCATTCGTACTCGGGCGCCACGATCCCGTAGCCCGCGAAGACCAGCTCCGAATCGCGCAGCTCGACGGTTTCCACTACTCGTTCGGTCACCGCCACGTAATCGGTGCCGAACTCCAGCCGGTTGGCCGTGCCCCGGCCACGGATCACCGCTCCCATGCCGGGGTCGGCCTCGATGGAGACCAGCGACACGTCCTGGAACCAACTGTCTCCGTTGCCCGGCTGGAGGCCCATCCCTTCGAAGCGGTCCGTGAGGTACCGGACCGTCCTCTCTTCGCCCCACGAGGAAGGAGCCCGACCTTCCATGGAGTCGGCCGACAGGTCCCGGATGTGCTGCGCGAGGGTCTGCTCCGCGATCGAGGCTTCCGCGTCGTCGAAGCCGGCTCCGCCGCATGCCGTGAGCACGAGGGTCGCGCCCGCCGCGAGCACCAGGGCCGCGCCCGCCGCGAGCGTGGTCGGAAAGCTGACTCTCATGTATCGTCCTTTCTGAGCGGTGGTTGCCTTGGCAAGCCGACAATGTGGCGGCAGCGACGACCGGGCGAAACATCCGCTTAGACGCGGAAGGCGATCGCTCCCGGCGCTCTCAGGTGCCGGTCCGCAGGAACAGGCAGTAGATGAACTGCTGCACCGCGCCGCCGGGAGTCCGGTGTTGCTCTTCACGGCTGGCGAGCAGCTCGAACCCCGGGCCGATCGCTTCTCGGAGGGACTCCGGACTGTAGCGCACGACATCCAGCCCGCTGCACCGGGTGGGCCCTTCCGGCCCGAAGGTAGCCACGATCGCCCGACCCCCCGGAGCCAGCGCCGCGCGCAGGGCGCGGCCGTACCGCTCCCGGTCGTCCTGACGCATGAGGAAGTGAAACACTGCCCTGTCGTGCCACAGATCCCACCCGCCAGGCGAGGTGAAGTCCCTTACGTCGCCGAGGATGAACTCGACCTCGCTCGCGCGCTCGCCCAGTCGCTCGCGAACCAGGTCCAGGGCTGTGGGCGCCACGTCCAGCACGCCCAGGTTCTCGTACCCCCTCTCGAGAAGTGCATCGACCAGGCGGGAGGCTCCGCCCCCGGCGTCCAGAATCCTGGCCTGTCTGTCCAGGCCGGCAGTCTCGATCAGCCGCAGGGACGAGCGCGGCTCGGCCTGGAACCAGCTCAGCTCTTCGGGCGCCCTGGAATCGTAGATCCTCTGCCAGTGGGCCTCGGTGCTTCCCCCTGCGGACATATCACGCCCCAATCATGGTCAGGAGCATCTTGAACCTGTCTTCCGCATGGACCGCGTGGGGTACGTCGGCCGGCAGGATGATCGCCTCGCCCGCGCCCACGCTGAACATCTGGCCCGCGATCGCGATCCGGGCCCGCCCGTCAAGTACGTGGACAAGCGCCTCGAATGGGGTGGTATGCTCGCTCAGCCCCTCGCCCGCCTCGAAGGCGAACAGGGTGACGGAGCCCTTGTCTCCCTTCATGACCTGGCGGCTCACTATCGACCCGTCCTGGTATTCGGCGAGCCCTGCCAACTCGTGAACCTCCCCTGCTTCGACTCTCATCAGGGCTCCTCTCTGTCCTCTCTTTGCGCGATGGCCGGGGCCTCTGATTCGAGCCTATCCCGCATGCGTCTGTCGGCAAGCTCCCGTGCGGCCCGGGCCGTCAGATCGTACGCCGCCTCGGAGATTTCATCGATCTCGGCGCGGGTGAGGGCATCGAAGTGAATGCCGGCCACGCAGGTCACCGTTCGCCGGGTGGCCGCACAGAGTCTGTGCGCCGCGTCGGTGGCGATGGCTTGCTCCTTGTGTCCCGTGGCGCTCAGACAGCCTGTGCTGGGACGGTCGGCGGCCCACTCCGATAGCGCTACGGCGCCTATATGGCGGTCGCCCCCGTGGATCCGGCACAGGAAGTCGGGACCCACCTGCGAGACGGACAGAGCGATGCGCCAGGGGTCGCCGGACGTGAGTCGGATCAGCTCCCGGCTGTGCATGGGGGACAATGTATACGTGTCCATCGCCGGCGTCGCGTCTTCGTTTCAGTCGCTGGCTTCCATCGGGACTTCGCCGTACGCTTCGCTAACGCTCCCGGGCCGGCCCCGGCCGGCTCCGCCCACCAGTCCCGACGGAGATGGAAGCATGATGTCGCGCAGGAGCCCGTTACCTTTTCCCGCTGCGCCTCTCGGCGCGTGCTTGGCCGCGTTTCTCCTGGCATCGCCCGCCCCGGCGCAAGAGGCGCGACAGGGACTGAAGATATACATCTCGGCGGACATGGAGGGCGTCGTGGGTGCCGTCACGGGAGAGCAGCTCGGGCCGTCAGGATTCGAGTACGAGCGCTTCCGCCGTTTCATGACCGAAGAGGTCAAGGCTGCCATAGGCGCGGCTCGTGAGGCGGGCGCGACGGAGATCCTGGTCAGCGACTCCCACGGCAACGCGCAGAACCTGCTCCTGGAAGAGCTGCCCGGCGACATAAGGGTGGTTCGCTCCTGGCCGCGCCCGCTGGCCATGATGGCCGGTATCGATGAGAGCTTCGACGGGGTGATCTTCCTGGGTTACCACACGAGCACCGACAACCCGCGGGGAGTGCGGGCCCACACCATGTCCAGCGCCCGACTCACCTCGGTGAAGCTGAACGGGGTGCCCATGCCGGAGGCCGGGATCAACGCGGCCATCGCCGGCCACTTCGGCGTCCCGGTAATCATGATCGCGGGCGATGACCGTATCGTGGCCGAAGCGCGGGGCATTCTGGGCAACATCGAGGGAGCGGCGGTCAAGAAGGCGTACGGATTTCATTCGGTGGAGACGCTGATGCCCGAGGCGGCATACGAGCTGATCGCCGAGAAGGCCGGAGCGGCTGTCAGGCGGATCGACGATTTCGACCCGTTCGTCCTGGAGCCTCCCATCGAGCTCGAGGTCAGCTTCAAGCACTACCGCCCGGTCGAGGTGCTGGGCTACCTGCCCATGGTGGAGCGGGTCGACTCGCACACCATCCGCTTCGTGGGACAGGACATGCTCGAGGTATCGTACTTCCTCACGTTTGTGCTGGAGTACGACTCGAATGCGACGCCCTGAGCGCCGGGCCGCCCCACCGCTCCGCGCCGGTGCCGCACCGCGTGTGGCTGGTCGCACGATGCGGGCGCCGGATAGATTCCCTGCCATGAGCGACTACCCCCCCAGCCGACGCTTCGACGACGAGACCGCGGCGCTCATTCTGCGTCGGGCCGCCGAGCTCCAGCACAGCGGACCGCAGCCCGGTGCCGATCAGCCGTTCGGCCTCTCGGAGACCGATCTCGAGCAGGCCGCCTTCGAGGCTGGCATCGATCCGGCCTACGTGCGCAGGGCGATCTCCGAGGTCGGAGCCTCTCCGCCGGTCCGCGGCTTCTCCAGCTTCCTGGGTAGTCCAATGGAGATAGACGTCTCCGCGAGGCTGGACCGGGAGCTGTCGCTGGAAGGGTTGGGACTGGTGGTGGAGGAGGTTCAGCGGACTCTCGACGACGCGGGCGAGACGAACATCGCGGCTCGGACCCTCACGTGGAAGAGCTCCAAGCAACTCGAGAACAGGCGAGCCACCTCGGTCAGCGTCACTATTACCCCCCGAGACGGACGGACGGAGATCCGGATCCGGGAGCACTTGGGAGGCCTGGCTGGAGCCCTCTTCGGCGGCCTGATGGGCGGCCTTGGCGGAGGCGGGATGGGCATCTCCGTGGGAGTCGGGCTGGGTGCGCTGGGTTCGGCACTGGCCGCCTTCGGCGGGGTGGCGCTGTTCGTTGGTGGCTCCTACCTCCTGGCGCGGACTATCTACGCCAGAAGCGTCGCCAAGCGGGAAAGGGAGCTGCGCGGCCTGCTGGATCGCCTGCAGGAGCGTGGACGCCTCGCCCCGGTGGCCGGCGGCCCGTCGCCCGAAGCCCTGCCGGGATCGCCGACTTGACTCCACGCGCCCACTCCTCTATTCATGTTTCACTATGCGGCTTACAGCGATTTCACCGATGGCGCGTGCTGACACCTCCGGCTGGTGGTGGTGGAGCTGGGTGCGCCCGGAGGTGGAATCCGCCTGAGTTAAGCCGTATTCAGGCAAGCAACGAGCCCACCTTCGAGCGTGCGGGGGTGGGTTTTCTGCATCAGTCCGCCTCCGCGCGTCCCCGGTGGGAAGAAGAGGGGACGCATGCAGCACCCGTTCGACATCCCGGCCGACCTGGACACTCCGGTATCGGCCTTTCTGAAGCTGGGACCGCTGCGCCCGCGCTTCCTCCTGGAGAGCGTCGAGGGCGGAGAGCGGCTGGGTCGGTACTCGTTCATCGGCTTCGGAGAGGCGCTCGAGGTCCGCCTGACCGCCGACAGGCTAGAGGTCGGCGGCCGCTCCCATCCGGCGCCCGGATCGAAGGAAGAGCTGCTCGAGGCCCTGCGCGGGGTGCTGGAGGAAGTGCCGCGGCTCGCGCCCGACGTTTCGGGCCTCCCGTTCACGGGCGGGCTGGTGGGAGTGACGGGTTACGAGACTGCCGCGCGCTTCGAGCGCGTGCCGGCCGGCGACGGTGACGGCGCCCCCGAAGCTGCCTACCTGGCGCCGCGATCGGTGCTGGCCTTCGATCACCTCACGCGGCGAGCCGCTCTGCTGCACGACGGTGCGGAGGATGAGCGCCGGGCGCTTCGTGACCAGCTAGCGGAGATCCTGCGCGGGCCGCTGCCGCTCCGGCCTCCGACGGGCGGTCACGCGGCCCCAGGGCCCAGCCTGGAACGGACGGAGTTCCTGGGCGGCGTGGAACGGGTGAAGCGCCACATAGGAGCCGGCGATGTCTACCAGCTCGTCCTCTCCATCCGGTTCGGCGGCGGGTGTGACCTGCAACCGTTCGAAGCCTACCGGGCGCTTCGCCTCCTCAACCCCTCGCCGTACATGTACTTCGTCGACCTCGGGGACCTGGCGGTGGTGGGTTCGTCGCCGGAGGCGTTGGTCCGCCTGGAAGGGCGCCACGCCTCGCTGCGGCCCATCGCCGGAACGCGACCGCGGGGGAAGGACGAATCGGAGGACCAGGCTCTCGAGCGGGACCTCCTGGCCGACCCCAAGGAGAACGCCGAGCACGTCATGCTGGTGGACCTGGCGCGCAACGACCTGGGCCGGGTGGCCGTGCCAGGATCCATCGAGGTCCAGCCGTACCGGACTGTAGAGCGATACAGCCACGTGATGCACATCGTGAGCGGCACCCGTGGCATCCTGGCGCCGGAGTATGACGCGTTCGACCTGTTCGCCGCGACCTTCCCGGCCGGGACGGTGGTGGGAGCGCCGAAGATCCGAGCCATGGAGCTGATACACGAGCTGGAACCGGTGAGGCGCGGCATCTATGCGGGAACGGTAGGCTATTTCGGGGCGGGCGGAACCATGGACCAGGCCATCGCCATTCGTACGCTCGTCTTTCGCAACGGGAGTTACAGCTACCAGGCGGGAGCGGGAATCGTCGCCGACAGCGTCCCGGAACGGGAGCACGATGAGATTCTGGCCAAGAGCGCGGCCCTCGAGGCCGCCCTTTCCCTGGCGGAGGAGGGACTGTGAGGCGCGTACTGCTCATCGACAACTACGACTCGTTCACCTACAACCTGGTGCAGGCGCTGGCGATTCTCGGCGCCGAGGTCACGGTCCGTCGCCACGACGCAGTCTCGGTAGCGGAGGCAGCTTCGCTCGGCCCCTCACACCTGGTCGTCTCCCCGGGACCAGGACGGCCGGAGGAAGCGGGAATCTCCATGCTGCTCATCGAGTCGATGGCCCCACGCATCCCCGTGCTGGGTGTCTGCCTCGGCCATCAGGCGCTGGCGGCGGTCTTCGGAGCGTCGGTGCAGCCGGCCAGAAGCCTCATGCACGGGAAGTCGTCCACCGTGTACCACGACAGCCGCACCCTCTTCGAGGGGCTGCCGAATCCGATGACGGCGGGCCGCTATCACTCCCTGGCCGTGACCGAGGAGTCGTTGCCGTCGGAGCTGGCGGTAAGCGCGTACACGTCGGACGGCGAGATCATGGGCATCCGTCACCGGACCCTGCCGGCGGAAGGCGTTCAGTTCCACCCGGAGAGCGTGCTGACCCCTGAGGGGAACCGTCTGCTGCGCAATTTCCTCGATCTCGATGTGCCGGGGAGGGCCGCATGAAGCCCTTGCTCGAGCGCCTGCTGGCCGGCAACGACCTGAGCGAGAGCGAGGCCGCGGACCTGCTCGTCGCTCTCACCGACGAGTCGGTGGCCCCCGCGATGGCCGGCGCGCTCCTGGCCGCCTTGCGTCTCAAGGGAGAGACGCCGGCCGAGGTCCGCGGCTTCGCCCGGGCGATGCGGGACCTGGCCCGCCGGCCAGAGCTTTCCGCCGGCCTCCGGGCCGTGGATATCGTCGGAACGGGCGGCGATGGCTCAGGCAGCCTGAACCTTTCCACCGGGTCGGCCCTCCTGGCGGCGGCGAGCGGCGTGGCCGTGGTCAAGCACGGAAACCGCTCCATCTCGAGCCGCTCGGGCAGCGCGGACGTGCTGGCGGCGCTGGGCCTGGAGCTGCCGCTCGACGAGCGAGCGGCCGGCCGCTGTCTGGCGCGGACCGGTTTCACCTTCCTGTTCGCTCCGTACTATCACCCCGCCATGAAGGCACTGGCGCCGGTGCGTCGGGCTCTCGGCGTGCGGACGGTGTTCAACCTGCTCGGCCCGCTGACCAACCCGGCGGAGCCGCCGTTCTACGTCATCGGAGCCTTCAGCCTGGAAACCGCCGGACTCATGTCGGAGGCCCTGTCCGGGCTCCCGATCGAGCGGGCGTTCGTGGTTCACGGCGCTTCCGGGTGGGATGAGCCGACGCCGCTGGGACCCTTCTCCCTTTTCGATGTCCGGCCGGGAGACATCCGGCGCATGGACCGCGATCCGGCCGACTACGGGCTGCCTCGATGCAGGCCGGAGGATCTGGCCGGCGGCGACGCCGAGGACAACGCCGGCCGGCTGCTCGACGCGTTCGCCGGGGAGCGGGGAGCACACCGGGATGCCCTGACCCTGGGCGCCGCGCTGGCCCTGGAGGTAACCGGCCTGGAGGGCTCTCTGGCCGGTGGGCTGGAACGGGCGGTAACGACCATCGACTCGGGATCCGCGAGCGCACTGCTCGATCAGCTCAGGCGCTTCTCCCAGGGCGCGGTGGACCGGATGGCGGCGCATGGCTGATTTCCTGGCGGAGATGGCTCGGGCGAGCGAGGTCCGGGCCCGGGCGGCCCGTCGGGCTGCGCCGGAGGCATCCCTGCGCCGCCGCGCCCTGGATGCTCCGCCTCCGCCGCGCCTTCGCCTGGCGGAAGCCCGTCCCGCAGGGCCCGGCGGGTTCGAGCTCATAGCCGAGGTGAAGCGCCGCGCGCCGTCGGCCGGCCGTCTGGCCAGAGACGAGGCGGGCACGGAGGCGCTGGCCGCGAGGCTGGCCGCGGCTTACGAGCGGGGAGGCGCAGCGGCCATCTCCGTGCTCACCGAGCCCGAGAGCTTCGCGGGAAACCTGCGGGACCTGGAAGCCGCCGCCCGCGCGACGCGGCTCCCGGTCATGCGCAAGGACTTCCTCGTGGATCCCTACCAGCTCCTGGAAGCCCGGGCGGCGGGCGCGGCCGGGGCGCTGCTCATCCTCCGGATTCTGGACGACGGCCGGCTGGACGAGATGCTGGCTGCGGCAGCCGAGATGGGCCTCTTCGTCCTCCTGGAGGCGTTCGACGAGGGCGACCTGGAGCGGGCCGGGGCGGCGGCGGACCAGGGCGCCGCGCGCGGGGTGCAGGCCCTGGTGGGCCTCAACGCCCGCGACCTGACCACCATGCGTGCTCGTCCGGACCGTTTCCGGCGTCTCGCTCACCGCTTCCCGGCCGGCTATCCCCGGGTGGCCGAAAGCGGGCTGGCAGGGCCGGCGGACGCGCGTGAGGTGGCGGGGCTGGGCTACCAGGCGGCCCTGGTGGGTAGCGCTCTGGTGAGTTCCGCAGATCCATCGGGCCTGGCCGCGGAGATGCTGGCCGCCGGGCGCACGGCCACCTTGGATGCCGGCCGGGAGACAGCGACGGGGGCGGGAGACGGGAACCGCATCTGGGTCAAGATCTGCGGGGTGAGCAGCCGCGAGGGGGCCCGGGCGGCAGCCGCGGCGGGAGCGGACGCCGTGGGGTTCGTCTTCGCCGACTCACCGCGCCGGGTCTCTCCGTCGCAGGCGGCCGAGCTGTCGGCCCTGTTGCCGAAGCGGGTGGAGCGGGTGGCTGTGTTCCGGTATCCCGACGCGAAGCTGGTCGAAGCCGTCATCGACGCCGTGCGGCCCGACCGGATCCAGTGCGAGCCGACGGCCGTGGTGGCACGGCAAACTGGTGACGGGACGGGTCTCCTGGCGGTGTTCCATGACGGACCCGGCCTCGTCGGGCGGGTTCGTAGCTCGCTGCGGCCGGGCCTGACGGACGCGAAGGGCGAGGGGGTCATTCTCCTGGAAGCGGCGGGACAGGGCGGAAGGGGCCTAGCTCCGGACTGGAACCGGGCCGCCGCCGCGGCCGAGCTGGTGGACCTGGTTCTGGCCGGCGGTCTCACTCCGGCCAACGTGGAGAGGGCGATCCACCGGGTTCGCCCGTTCGGGGTGGACGTGAGCAGCGGAGTCGAATCGTGCCCGGGCCGGAAGGATCCGCGGCGGATCGAGGAGTTCATCATGGCCGTCCGCCGGGCCGAGGCGGCGCTCGAAACCGCGCGATCGGAGGACCGGAGCCGCGAGGTCGAGCGGTGACCGGGGTGCGGGGCGGGCAGTATCCGCCGACCACCGATCGGGACCCGCTGGAGGCTGTCAGCCGCGCTTCCCTGAACGATCTTCTACATGGCCGGCTTCCTGACGAGCGTGGCCGGTACGGGCCGTTCGGGGGACGCTTCGTTCCCGAGACGCTGATGCCGGCTCTCGCACGCCTGGAGGAAGCGGCGCGGGAGGCTCTGGCGGACGAGGCGTTCCGAGGACGGCTCGACGCGGAGCTTCGCGATTGGGTCGGCCGGCCCACCCCTCTCACCCACGCCGCCGGGCTCGGCGGGATATGGGGCGCGGAAGTGTGGCTGAAGCGGGAGGACCTGACGCATACCGGGGCGCACAAGATCAACAACGCCATCGGTCAGGCGCTGCTGGCGCAGCGCATGGGCGCGGCGAGGGTGATCGCGGAGACCGGAGCGGGCCAGCACGGGGTGGCGGCGGCGGCCGCCTGCGCCCGACTCGGTCTTCCCTGCACCGTATACATGGGAGTCGTCGATGCCCGGCGTCAGGCGCCCAACGTGGAGCGAATGCGGCTGCTCGGCGCCCGGGTGGTCCGGGTAACGGGCGGCGACCAGACCCTGCGCGCGGCTATCGACGAGGCGCTGCGCGACTGGGTCGCCGATCCGCAAGGTACGTACTACCTCCTTGGCTCAGCCGTCGGCCCGCACCCGTACCCGTGGCTGGTGCGAGAACTGCAGTCGGTTATCGGGCGTGAGGCGCGGGACCAGATGCTCGCGCAGACCGGCCGGCTCCCCGACGCGGCGGTGGCGTGCGTCGGCGGCGGCTCCAACGCCATCGGGCTGTTCCACCCGTTCCTGGCAGATCGGGACGTGGACCTGGTCGGCGTCGAGGCCGGCGGAACGGGTGTGGGCGCGGGAGAGCACGCCGCGACCGTGTTCCTGGGATCCCCGGGAGTCCTGCACGGAAGCCACTCGCTGCTTCTGCAGGATGAGCACGGCCAGGTGCGGGAAACGCACTCCATCTCGGCGGGCCTCGATTATCCGGGCGTCGGACCTGAGCACTCCTTCCTCAACGCGGTGGGCAGGGTCACCTACACCACCGCGGGGGACGACGAGGCACTGGCCGCGCTGGCGGAGTGCGCGGAGGCTGAAGGGATTCTGCCTGCCCTGGAGTCCGCGCACGCCCTGGCCGGGGCCAGGCGGTTGGCCGAGCGTCGGTCATCGCCCTGCCTGCTGGTCGGACTGTCAGGCCGCGGCGACAAGGACCTGCAGATCGTGGCCGACGCCGACCGGCAGGCGGCCGGACGCGAGGAGCGGCAGCGATGAGGTCCGTGATCGCCCGGGCCATCCGCTCAGCCAACGATGAAGGCCGACCGGCGCTGGCGGCATTCGTCACCGGAGGCTTCCCCGATCTGGACGCCTTCCCGGCAGTGCTGGCGGCCGCGGCCGCCGAGGCCGACCTGGTGGAGATCGGCGTTCCGTTCAGCGACCCGATGGCCGACGGGCTGACCATCCAGCGCTCGAGCCGGATCGCCCTCGAGGCCGGAGCGACGCTGGCCTGGATCTTGGATGTGCTTCGCGGCAGCCGGCGCGAAGCTCCCGTCCTGCTCATGAGCTATCTGAACCCGCTGCTGGCCTTCGGGCTGGAGAATCTGGAGCTCAGGGCGGCCGAGGCGGGCGTGGCCGGATTCGTCGTGCCGGATCTGCCACTGGAGGAATCCGGGCCGTTCCGCGACCGGCTCGACCGCCGGGGCATGGCCCTGGTTCAGCTCGTCACCCCTGTAACCCCCCCGGAGAGAATCGCCCGCATCTGCGCCGAGAGCAGGGGCTTCGTATACGCGGTGACGATGACCGGGACGACCGGAGAGCGGGCGGACGAGCATGGCATCGACGCGTACCTCCGCCTGGTCAGGGAGCGGTCGCCTGTGCCGGTCCTGGCGGGCTTCGGAATCCGTTCCCCGGAGCAGGTTCAGACGCTGGGCGGCCTGGTGGAGGGGGTGATCGTGGGAAGCGCCCTCGTCGAGGCCCTGGAGAGGGGCGAGGACCCCGTCGCCTTCCTGCGAAACCTCACGACCCGGGGTCCGGCTGCCGCCGTCCCGGACAAGGAGATGCGAACGTGATCGCCGTGCTCGACAAGAACACTCCGGTGCGAACCAAAGCGGAGATCGTCCGTCTGGTGGAGAAGGAGGGCTTCCGCGTCCAGGTGAGCGAGACGGAGGAGGCCAGCTACGTAAGCGTGATCGGAGAGGGGGCGGAGGTACTCTCCGAGCGACTGCGGGAGATGCCCGGGGTGGTCGAAATACGGCCCGTCGGCCCGCTGTATCCGCTGGTGTCCCGTGAGCACCGACCCGAAACGACGCGGGTCAAGATCGACGGCGTGGCCATCGGGGGAGAGGAGCTGGTCGTGATGGCAGGGCCGTGCGCCGTCGAATCCCGGCCGCAGATCCTGGCGGCGGCGGCCGCGGTGGCCGCGGCCGGCGCCAGCGTCCTGCGGGGCGGAGCGTTCAAGCCCCGCACATCGCCGTACAGTTTCCAGGGACTCGGTGAGCAGGGCCTGGAGCTGCTGGCGGAAGCCCGCTCGGCGACGGGCCTGTCGGTGGTCACGGAAGTCGTGGCCCCGGAGGATGTCTCGCTCGTCGCCCGCTACGCGGACATCCTCCAGATCGGCGCGCGCAACATGCAGAACTACCGCCTTCTCGAGGCCATGGGCGACCAACCCCGTCCCGTGCTCCTCAAACGGGGTCTGGTGGCGACTCTGGATGAGCTCCTCCTGGCGGCTGAGTACATCGTCTCCGCGGGAGACCCGCGGGTAATCCTGTGCGAACGCGGCATCCGCACTTTCGAGAAATCCACCCGCAACACCCTGGACATCAGCGCGGTGCCGGTGCTGCGCGAAAGAACGCACCTCCCGGTGATCGTCGACCCGAGCCACGCTGCCGGCCGGCGGGAGTTGGTGCCGGCCCTGGCCCGGGCGGCTGTCGCCGCCGGAGCGGACGGGCTGCTGGTGGAGGTTCACCCCGATCCGGATCAGGCGGTGAGCGACGGACGGCAGAGCCTCACCCCGGAGACCTTCGAGGGGATGATGCGGGAGCTGGCCGCGGTGGCTTCGGCGCTGGGAAGGCGGCTCGGCCCGGCGGCCGCGCGGGCGGAGCCGGCGGGCCAGGGGCAGGGGCAGGCCACCGGCGTCCCCTAGCTTCCGGTGAGCTTGGGCCCGTCCTTCAGGCTCCGGAACGTTCCGAGAACCCGGAAGTCCTGGCGGTAGGAGATGGGGTCCTCCCCCACCTGCTCGACCCGCTCGGGGGCCAGGTTCCCGAGGAATCTGTCTGCCTCGACCAGGTACTCGACCCTCTCGGGCTCGATGCTCATCAGCCGGGCGCAGGTGGCGTCTATCGCCACCGGGTCGGGACCCATGACCAGCACCCCCACGCGGCGCGCGTCACCCTTTAGGGGGCCATCGCCTTCCATGCCCACGATACCGTCCACGATGCTGAAGCGCGGGACCTCGAGAGCGGCGTTTATGTCCAGGATGCTGTTGTGTATGCCTTCCCAGTGGAGGAGGTTCTTGGGCCAGCCGTACACCGAGCCCGGCACGATGCCGAACATGTTCTTGAGCGAGAGCGTGACCCCGGCCCAGTGGTGGGTCTTCAGCTTGGGCATCGAGATCAGGAGATCGGCGTCGAGGACCGTCTCCGGCAGGTAGAGCTTCTCCAGCCGCGTGTACCGGCTCCGAAGCCGCACGGCGCGCAGGTTGTCGGTGTTCAGGTCGACGTAGCGGGCACCCGCCGCCGAAAGCGTCTCTCCCAGGCCCGAGGCCCGCAACAGGTACTCGCTGTCGCGGCGGTGGCCCGGACCTTCGGCCACGACTACGTCACGCGCGGCGAGGCTCCTCAGCGCCTCGACGGTGGCCGCCACCACGGCCGGATGGGTGTTGATGACCCCGTCGGCGTCGAACTCCACCAGGTTCGGCTTGAGCACCACCCGCTTTCCGGCTACCCGCAGTGGGAACAGCCGCAGACCGGCGGCGATCGTCGCGGTGAGGGACGGCTCATAGCCCTCGGCGGGGAGCACCGCGACACGCGAGAGATGGCGCTTGGCGTAGGCCGAGCGCTCCCACCGGACCGATTCTCCGCGACACCCGGGGAGCGACGCGGCGACGGCGGCGCCAGCCGACGTGCGAAGGAAGGCCCGGCGGTCAGGCATCGGGCGGTATGAGGAAAGGCACGGCGGCGTGGTCCAGGGCGAGAGACGCCAGGGCCAGCGACCGTACGTCGGGGTCGGGCGCGCTCGGCTCCAGCCGGGAGGCCAGGGCGGTCCGCATGTCACCGACCTCCGTTCCGTGTAGCTGGAGGGCCAGGATCCCAAGCGACAGGGCCATGGTGGAGCCTGACTCGCCTGCTGTCGCGCGCAGGACTTCGAGGCTCTCCGCCAGCTCCGCGGACCGCGAGTCTTGCAGGGCGATCAGCGCCCAGGCGGTCGTATCGGGGTACGGCCACAGGTCCTGGCCGAAGATCCTCGGGTTGCCGTAGTTCCAGCCGCCGCCGCGACACATCCGATCCCACAGCAGCGCCTCGCCATCCCGAATCCGCTCCCGCACCTGGGCCGGCTGCAGCTCCGACCTCAAGGTCTTGAGTGCCAGCAGGGCGTAGGCGGTAGGCTCCACCCAGCCGAACGTCCCGGGAAGCCAGGGCCAGCCGCTGAGCCGGTAGTCGAGGCTGACCGGCTCGGGTGCGCTCTCATCGCTCCGCTCGAGCCTGTGCAGCAGGCGGGCCAGCCAGGACACTCGCCGCGCCCTCTGTCTCGCCAGCCAGCGGGCGCCGGCAAGAGCCTCCCCCCGTGACGAATCCCGGCTGGCGAGGGCGAGCACCGCGAGGCTGGTCATCCAGCTCGGGCCGGGCAGGTGCTTGGCGACGGGCCAGGAACCGTCCGGCTCCTGCCTGGTCACCAGCCATCCGGCGGCCCGGTTCGCGTGATCGGCGGCCACGCCGGGCGACGAGCCGTCCACGGCTAGTAGAGCCAGCGCCGTGGTCTCGGTCACGCTGTGCACCCCGGCTCGCGGGCCCCATCCCCCGTCCGGGTTCTGGAGCTGCGCCAGCCGGTGCGAAACTGCTTCCACCATACGCCGCAAGCTAGACCGCGGGTGCACGAGCCGAAAGCGCGGCGCCCGGGAAGGGTCGGTAGTGCGCTCTTGCACCGTCGGGTGGGAATCTCCTACATCCTCTCCGGTAAACTGGATTACATCACACGGAGGTTGCGCATCGCGGCCCCCACAAGCAAATTTAGCCTAGGCTAAATTGCATTCCCAGGGCTTAGGCCCGGGTGTAAGATATGGTGAACGCATCGCTTTCATGGCTTCTTCTGGCGGCGGCCGTCCTGGTCGTGGCCTGGCTACTTCCCCGGCACGGCGGGCGCGTACGCTGGAAGCGCCGTCGAACCATGCAGGCGCGAATCCGCGTCGAGGACACCCTCAAGCACCTGCTCGCCGGCGAACACTCGGACCGGCCGGCGACGCACGAGTCGGTAGCCGGAATCCTCGCGCTGCCGGTCAAGCGGGTACCGGGCCTGGTGGCGCGCATGGAGGAGGCCGGACTCCTGCGCTCCCACGGTGGGGGTTTCGCTCTGACCGACGCGGGGCGGGAATATGCCGTGCAGGTTCTCCGTGCCCATCGGCTGTGGGAGAGATACCTGGTCGACGAGGCGCGGTACCCTCTCACCCGACTTCATCAGGCCGCCGACCGTGCGGAGCATCGTCTGTCCCGGGAGGAGCTGGACGCCCTGGAAGCACACCTCGGTCATCCGCTCCGGGACCCGCACGGCGACCCGATACCTACGGCGGAAGGCGAGATCGAGTCGCTCGAGGCGGTTCCGCTCACCGACTGGCCCGTGGGAGTGGACGCCGAGATCACCCACCTGGAGGACGAACCGCAGGCCGTGTTCGAGGAGATCATCGGCAGCGGACTGAGGACGGGACAAGTCGTCAGGATCGTCGATCAGTCGCCGGAAGGGCTGCGCGTACGTCACGCGGAGCACGAGCTCACCCTGGCGCCGGTGGTTGCGACGAACGTGCACGTGGCGGTGGTGCAACGACCGGCCGCTCCTCCGCCCGGCCTCGTGCCGCTTACCGACCTCGAGGACGACCGTGAGGCAGAGGTTGTGGCCATAGATCCCGCGATCCGTGGCTTCACCAGGCGACGCCTGATGGATCTCGGCCTCACTCCCGGGGTGACCGTTCGAGCGGAGCTCACTCCACCGTTCGGACGACCTCGCGCGTACCGGGTCAGGGAGTGCCTGCTGGCCTTGCGCAACGAGCAGACCGACAGAATCTGGGTGCGCGTGACACCGGGAGGTGAAGGGTGAAGGCCTGCGAGAGCTGCGCCGCGTACGAGCAATTGACCCAGATGGGGATATCGATGGGGCGCTACGAACGGGTGGTGGCGCTGGCCGGGAACCCCAACACCGGTAAGTCCACCGTATTCAACGCGCTGACGGGACTCAGGCAGCATACGGGCAACTGGCCCGGGAAGACTGTCGCCCGAGCGGAGGGCGGCTTCGTGTTTCGTGACGTCCGCTTCAAGCTGGTGGACCTTCCGGGCACTTATTCCCTGCTCGCCGCATCGCAGGACGAGGAAATCGCCAGGAATTTCCTTCTCTTCGGGCGTCCCGATTGCACGATCGTGGTGGTGGACGCGACCGCTCTCGAGCGGAACCTGAACCTGGTCCTGCAGGTGCTGGAGATCACCGATCGGGTGGTCCTGTGCGTGAATCTGCAGGACGAGGCGGAGCGCAAGGGGATCCACGTGGATGTGCCGGCGCTGGCCGGGGAGCTGGGCGTACCGGCGGTGGGAACGGTGGCCCGTACCGGAGAGGGACTGGCCGATCTGGTGGAGAAGGTGCACGGGATCACCGATGGTGGCACCAGCACGCGCCCGCGCCGTGCGGCTCCGCCCCCGGAAGCGAGGCAAGCTCTCGAACGGCTCGTTCCCATGATCGAGGAGCTCGCTCCGGGAGTCCCGAACGCGCGCTGGATCGCCTACCGGCTCCTGGACGGCGACCACCGGGTCCGACAGGCCCTCCTGGGCGGCGAATTCCGTCGCCTGGCGGGGGCATCGGCGGATCCGAGCGCTGACGATGCCAGGGAGCCGGCCCTGTCGGGGGCGCCATGACGCCGGCTCAGGCTGCGGCCGCCGAGGAACTGCTGGCAGAGGTCGATGTGTTCCAGCGGGATCTGCGGGACGGCTTCCGCGACGCGGTGGTGCAGTCGCTGTACGGTGAGGCCGAGACCATCGCCGGAGCGGTGGTGCGCAACCGGTCGGCTCGCGGGCTCGGCCTGGACCGGAGGGTGGATCGCCTGGTGACCTCGCGGGTCTTCGGCCTGCCGATCATGCTGGTGCTGCTGGCGAGCGTGTTCTGGGTCACCATCATCGGTGCCAACTATCCCTCCCAGATGCTGGCCAGAGGCTTCTTCTGGGTCGAGGCCTGGGCGGCGGCGGCCTCCGAAAGCCTGGGGGCTCCGTGGTGGCTGACCGGCTTCGTGTGGCACGGTGTGTTCCGGGGCCTGGCCTGGGTTGTGAGCGTCATGCTGCCGCCGATGGCGATCTTCTTCCCCATGTTCACCCTGCTGGAAGACCTCGGCTATCTGCCGCGGGTGGCGTTCAACCTCGACTGGTTGTTTCGTGGGGCGGGAGCCCACGGCAAGCAGGCGCTCACCATGGCCATGGGCTTCGGCTGCAACGCGGCGGGGGTGATCTCCACCCGCGTGATCGACTCTCCGAGGGAGAGGCTCATCGCCATCCTCACCAACAACTTCGTGCCGTGCAACGGGCGATTCCCCACCCTGATCATGCTGGCCACCGTCTTCGTGGCCGCCGCCTTCCCGCCGGCCTTCGCCTCGCTGGCCGCAGCGGGGTCGGTGGTGGCGGTGGTGCTCGTCGGAGTGGCCTTCACCCTGATCGTCTCCTGGGCCCTGTCGCGGACCGTCCTCAAGGGCGAAGCCTCCGCCTTTACCCTGGAGCTGCCGCCCTACCGCAGGCCGGGGGTTCTGCGGATTCTGTACACGTCTCTCATCGACCGGACGATCTTCGTGATGTGGCGGGCCATAGTGGTCGCGGCACCGGCGGGCGCGGTTATCTGGATCATGGCCAACGTGAACGTGGGCGAGGTGAACCTGGCACAGTACGTGGCCGGATTCCTCGATCCGCTGGGTGTGGCGGTCGGGCTCGACGGCGTGATCCTGCTGGCGTACGTCATCGCGATTCCCGCCAACGAGATCGTCGTCCCGACCATGCTCATGGTATACATGGGCGTGAGCGTGATGACCGACGTGACCTCGTTCGACGCGCTGCGGCAGCTGCTGGTTGTCGAGCACGGGTGGACGTTGCTCACGGCCGTTTGCCTCATGCTGTTCTCGCTGCTCCACAATCCGTGCGCCACCACCATCCTCACCACCTGGAAGGAGACGCGCAGCGCGAAGTGGACGACGGTGGGCGCGCTCATGCCGCTGGCCATAGCTTTCCTGGTCACGTTCGCGGTGGCGACCATCGTCCGCATCGTGTGAGCGGACCGCCCGACCGGAGAGACCCGCATGTTCCTCGCCTCGGTGTTTCTCGGCCTCCTGGTGTGGGTCACGACCTCTACGCTCACCGGGGAGCCGGAAGCGTGGGACAGCGGCTGGTACTGGGCCGTTTCCTACCCGCTACTTCTGTTTCTGAGTGCCGGCATGGGATACCTGGCGCCGCGGCGCACCTGGCGCTGGGCGGTGGGACTGGTGCTGCTGGTGCCGCTGGTAAACCTGATCCGCTGGCCGGCCGAGGCCCGGTGGCTTCCGCTGGGGCTCCTGGCGGCTCTGATGGTAGCCATCCCGCTGGCGGTGTCTGCCCGGCTCGGTTCGTTCGCGCGGCGGGTCAGAGAGTCGAGGGTCGGGCCGGCCCTCTGAGACCCGGGTTCGCACGGTGTCCCGGCCGGCGAGCAGCCGTCGCCTTCATTCCCCGCTCCTCCTGGTGCGGCCTCCGGACCCTCATGCTATACTTGCCGCTCGCCGTCTAGCGACACCGACTCCCTGCAGGGATCCCGCATGCGATTCACCCTATTGATTCTCACGGCCGTGGCGGCGGTTGTCTTCGTCGCCTTCCCGGGAATCGATCTGTGGTTCTCCACCCTGTTCTGGGACGGCTCGCGCGGCTTCTTCCTGAAGGAGGCCTGGTGGGCCGAGGCGACGTACGAGCTCATACCGAAGCTGGTCCCGGTCATCACGGCGGCCGCTCTGCTGACCCTGGCCCACAACCTGATTCGCAAGAGGCCGCTGGGGCAGTTTACAAACCGGCGCGTGCTGTATCTCGTCCTCGCGCTCGCCCTGGGACCGGGTCTAGTCGTCAACGTCGTGTTCAAGGATCACTGGGGGCGTGCCCGTCCCCGCGACGTGGCGGAGTTCGGCGGGAACGATCGCTTCACGCCGGCGTTCGTCATCTCCGATGAATGTGATCGCAACTGCTCGTTCGTGGCGGGTCACCCGTCGGTCCTGTTCTGGCTGGCGTCAGTGGCCTTCGTAGTACGCCGGCGCAGGCGCTTGTGGTTTGCGACAGCGGCCGGCCTCGGGGCGCTGGCGGGGCTCGCACGCATCGTACAGGGAGCCCATTTCCTGAGCGATGTGGTGTTCTCGGGCCTGTTCGTGTTCGCGGTCTGCTACCTGCTGGCCAGGTACGTCTTCCGGCTGGAGGAGCGGCTTCCGTATGGGACGGGGCGCGCGCCCGGCGGCCGATCGGTCGCCGCGGGCCTCGGGCTCCTTCTGGGAGCGCTGTCATGGCCCGCGGGCGTTGGGACCGGACTGGCCCAGGAGCCCGAATCGGCAGCGGTGTCCACCGTCCGGCTGATCGCGGTGGGCGACATCATGATGGGCACTTCCTTCCCCAGCCGGGATTACCTGAATCCCGCCTTGGTTCCGGGGGTGGATCTCGGGTCCATGATCGGGGAGGATCTGCTGGGCCTGCTGCACTCCGGCGACATTGTCTTCGGCAACCAGGAGGGAGCGCTGTTCGATGGCGACGGCGAGACCAAGTCCTGCAGGAACCCGGAGCTGTGCTACACCTTCCGCAGCCCCGAATTCTACGCCGGGCTCCTGGCCGACATGGGCTTCAGCATCGTGTCTCTCGCCAACAACCACAGCGGTGACTTCCGCGCGGCCGGCCGGGTCGCGACCATGGACGCCCTGCGGAGAGTCGGCATCGAGTTCGCCGGCCTGGACCATGCCGGAGCGCGAACGGCCGTTCTGTCTCTTGGCGACGGCACCTCCGCCGGGATAGTCGCTTTCTCGCCGAACAAGGGAACTCTGAGCATAAACGACCTGGGCCGTGCGCAGGCCATCGTCCGTCGGCTGGCCTCCGAGCACGACATCGTGGTGGTGTCGTTCCACGGGGGGGCCGAGGGCGCCGATCACACCGGCGTCCCTCGGGAGCCGGAGGTGTTCTATGGCGAGCGCCGGGGTGACGTGTGGGCGTTCGCGCACGCCGTGGTGGATGCCGGCGCCGACGTCGTGCTTGGTCACGGACCGCATGTCCCGCGGGCGGTCGAAGTGTATCGACGGCGTTTCATCGCATACAGCCTGGGGAACTTCTGGACCTACGGTCGCTTCAACCTGCGGGGACCGAACGGCCTGGCGCCGGTAGTCGACCTGGAGCTGGCGCGGGACGGGCTACTTCTAGCCGCCCGGGTTCACAGTGCGCGTCAGGCAGGGCTCGGCATCCCGCGGATGGATACGGAGCGCCGGGCATTTCGCCTGATGGCCGAGCTCACGGCGCGTGACTTCCCGAAGGCGGGCCTGATCTTCCTCGACGACGGCACTATCCGGGGTCCCTGGGAGGAGGAGGCGGTGGAAGCGACGGAGAGCGAGGAGGCGCCGGACTAGGCACGGGACGAGGCACCGGACGAGGCGCCGGACTAGGTGGCGGAACAGGCTGCGGTGGATGACTGGACCCGTCGGGGATCCGAGGGCGGCCTGCGCCGCCCGCTAGCCGGGCCGCTAGCCGGGTAGCCGGTCGACCCCCATCAGGACATACACGGCGGGAAGGTATACCAGCGAGGCGAGGAACAGCCGGCGTGCCCTCTCGCGACAGGGACGGGCGAAGAAGGCCAGGCTGAGCCCGGCGTAAGCCGATCCGGCCAGCAGCGCTCCCAGGAAGTAGGCCCCGCCGGCCAGCCCGTACAGCGCGGGCAGCAGGCTCATGGGAATCAGGGCGAGGGAAAAGACGATCGCCTGCCGCCCCGTGCGGCGTCCGGTAGGGTCCACCGCCGGCAGAACGCGCAGTCCACCTCTCCGGTAGTCCTCCCGGTATACCCAGGCCAGGGCCAGGAAGTGCGGGATCTGCCACAGGAAGACGATCCCGAACAGCGACCAGGCCGCCGGTGTCAGGCCGGCGCCGGCAGCGGTCCAGCCTCCCAGCGCCGGAAGCGCGCCCGGTACCCCTCCCACCACCGTGCACAGGGTGGTGCGTCGCTTCAGGGGCGTGTAAACGAGCACGTAGCTGACCAGGCTCACGACACCCAGCACGGCCGTGAGCGGGCGCACGAGAATCCACAGGACGACCAGGCCCACTGCGGCCAGCGCGGTCCCGAAGCCGGCCGCCGGCCGCTGCGGCAGCCGCCCGGAAGGCAGAGGGCGGCCGGCAGTCCGG
Source organism: Gemmatimonadota bacterium (assembly GCA_039589295.1). Taxonomy (GTDB): domain Bacteria; phylum Gemmatimonadota; class Gemmatimonadetes; order Palauibacterales; family Palauibacteraceae; genus JBDGYE01. The sequence goes on from JBDHHR010000001.1 coordinate 342,656, forward strand.
TTCATACGGGCGTCGACACCGCGGTCCATCCAGTTGTTCAGGGCCGCGCCGCCGGCCGTCACCAATCCGATGCCGCACATCGCCCACACGAACACCCATGGTGAGCTCTGCGTCACGGGGGCGAGGCTGAAGCCGATGCCGGCCGTTATGAGGATGAAGAAGGTGATGCCGGGCTTGGTCAGCTGGGCATAGTCGGCCAGCGCCCGGCGAAGAGCCGGGATCCGGCGGCCGGCGGCAGCCAGTCCGGGTGCCACCCCGACCGCCTCCCGACGAAGCTCGTCAGCCAACCTGCATCTCCGGCAGGAGGTCGCGCAGCGTATCTGCCGGGCCGGTTACCGACCAGGCGACTCGTCCGGTGGCATCAATGAGGTACACCAGCGGCGGGTGAATTATGTCGCCGTTGCTCGCGTCGCGGGAGCGCGGGACCTGCCAACGGTCGAGCGCCGCCTCCACCTCGGCAACGCTCCCGCCCAGGATGTGGGCGTCGGGTCCGAGCTCCCACGATCGGGCGATGTGGGCCAGCCGCCCCGGGGTGTCTCTCCACGGGTCCAGCGTCACCACCAGGACAACGGGCGCCAGGTCGGACAGCTGCTCCTGGACGCCGAGCACCTGCCGCACCACTGCCGGGCACACCGTCTCGCAGTGACCGAAGGCGAAGGTGAGGATCACCGGCCGACCGTCGAATCCCGAGAGGGAGACCCGGACTCCCGACTGGTTAACGAGCCTGAGGGGGGGAGCGGGCTCGTGCCGCCGGACGACCGAGGCCTCCTCTCCGGGTTCGAAGATCGGTGCCGCCGCCTGTGCTCGCGCCGTGATGACCCGCGCGGAAGCCACTCCCGCGCAGGCTAGCAGCGCAATGGCCGCGGCGACCAGCACCAGGCGGGCGAAGCGAATCCGCGCCAGCGAGCGCAGAGCGGCGGAGACTCGCTCTCCCCACACGATGAGGAGGAAGCCGAGCATGCTTACCGGCTGCCCGACCAGCAACAGCCAGCCGCCACCGTCGGGCAAACCGTCAGGCCGGGTGCCGAAGCACACCGAGCGCACGCTGTGGATCCAGTCGGGGGTACCCGCCGCCGCCGGCCACAAGGCGAGCGCCCACCACGCCACCGTGATGAGCACTATCGCCACGAGAGCCGTCAGGGCGGGCGCTTCCCCTTTCTCCAGCATCGCCGCTGCTCGCTATCCGACCTGCCACAGGACGGACAGCAGCTTCCAGTTCACGAAGTAGTAGGTCACGAAGGCCGCCAGGAATACGAGCACCAGAATCATGGTTCCCGGGGCGGGGCCGAGTTTGCCATGGCTCGGCAGTGTGCGCTCGGTGCCCTCGGGGATGGCCGGCAGCGGCACCGGCGGGCGGCGGATGCCTGGTGGCACGCCGCTGACGTCGGCCAGCTCGCCGGCCGGCAGCGGCCGTCCGAAGAACACCGACCACACGGTGATCAGGATGTACATCCCGCCGCCGAGGGCAGCCAGCAGCCCGCCGATCGCAGTGATCCCGAGCATCAGATCGACCGCGGGAGGGAACTCGACCCCGTACGGGGCGTTGGAGAAGGTGATGTCCCAATGGCGCCGTGGCGTACCGAAAGTGCCGGCGAAGGTCATGGCCATGGAGAAGATGAGCATCCCCGCCGCGAACAGGTACGGCTGCACCTTGGCCAGCGACCAGAAGGCCACCCGCTTGCGGAAGATCAGGGGGATCACGTAATAGGTCAGCCCCATGAAGGCCAGGGCCGTTCCGCCCACCACGGTGGCATGAAAGTGGCCTGGAATCCGCAGCGTATTGTGGGCGATGATGTTGATCTGCTCCGTTCCGAAGGTGACGCCGGTGATGCCGCCCAAGAAGCCGAAGATGATCACCGAGAAGACAAGGGCGCTGAAGGCGGGATCGCTCCAGGGAGCCTTTCTCAGCCACTCGAACAGGCCCCGCGTCATACCTCGCAGTCGCTGGCCGACTTCCATCCCCGCAGGCACCGTGAAGCCGTGGATAAGGCTGGCCAGCACCGCCATGTACATGAAGTAGCTGGTGTTCCATACCTTCCACGCGGACCCCATGCCCGGATCCACCAGCAGGTGGTGCGCCGAGGCCATGGAGATGAACAGGACGTACAGGACGAACGCCGTGCGACTCACCTTCTCGTTGAGGACCACCGCCCCCAAGGTGAACGCCCCCAGCAGGTACCACACCGCCACCATCGCCGCGACGTTGATCTGCTGCGAGGAGTGGCCGAGGCCCCACCAGACCATGCGGTAGACCTCGGGATCGACGTTCATCGCGCCCAGCGACCACAGGAAGGTGGGGATGTAGATGGCAGCTCCGTGCACGAGCGTGATCACCGCGATGATGGCTGCGGTGACCGCTCCGAAGGTCACCAGCGGCACCGATCCCTGGTAGGTCCGCTCCCTCCTGGCCACCACCAGGCTGGCGAAGAACACTATGACCGCGATCAGCGCTCCTACGGCGAACAGGATCACGCCGAGGTAATAGACCGGGTGCGCCTTGAGCGGCACGTACGAGGTGAAGAGCACGTCCGCCCGGCCGGTCCACATCGTCCATTCGACGAGAGCCATGCCCAGAACCATCAGGGCGAAGGCGCTCCAGCCAACCCTGGGCGCCGGCAATCTGCAGTTCAGCAGGACGGGACCCGCGAAGTACAGGATCGCCATCTCGAAGAACAGGATGAAGAAGATGAGCATGTTCATCCCGTGCACGGTGAGGATCCGGTAGAACCAGGTCGCATCCAGGAGGTGGACCGCCTGCCAGCGGGTCAGGAGAACCAGGACCGCCGCGATCCCCCCTATGAGGAGCGCCACGGTCGCCACCACGGCGTTGGCCTTGATGAGGGCGTCCGCCTGCGAGTGAACCTTGAGCCCGGTCGTCGGACAGGTGCGGAAGCCCATGTTCATCGGCCACCTCCGGCGCTGGCGGTTGCCGTCGCGTCGTCCTCGACTATGATCCGCCCGACCATCGCGTGGTGCAGCACCCCGCAGAACTCGTTGCACACCACCCTGAAGTCCCCGGCTTCCAGCGGCCGCACCTTGAGGCCGTAGTCGTATCCGGGGACTACCTGGAAGTTGATGTTCAGGGGAATGAGGCTGAAGCCGTGGTTCACGTCGAGGGAGGAGAGATGCAGGATGTACTCGACCCCTTTCTTCAGCTTGAGGGTCGGCGTCCACCTCCACATCTGGGCCAGCAAGTACACATCGCTGCCCGGCGGCGGCTCCACGACTGGGATGCCGTTCTCCTCACCGACTTGGTACTGGGAGATGAACTCTTCGGTACGGGCCTGATAGGCCTCGGGTTCCACCCGGTGGCGGATACCCGACGGGTTCTGGCCACCTTTGATGTGCCAGAAGGGCATCATCGCGAACAGTACCATGCACCACACGAAGGCGATGGCCACCCAGGTCTTCTCCGCGCCGTGAACGGGCTTCCACCAGACGCCCTTCGGCGACTCGATCCCGGTATGCATTCGTGAGTCCCTCCTCTACGGAAGTGGCGCCTGTGGCAACGTCAGGATCTCCCACAACCCCCACAGCGTGTAGCAGACCACCATCACCACGAGGCCCGCCACCAGAAGCAGGAACGGGCTGTCGTAGAGCCGCTGGCCCAACGGCACATCGGGGCTCCGGGGAGACTCGTCGGGCAGATGGGTCATCCCGGCCTCCTTTCTTGTTAATCTCATGATGTTATGATAATATCTGTGATGCAAGGGTCCCCTGCTTGACGTGGGGGACCCGGTTTCTTAGGAGCGGCGAATGCGGCGATCGCTGAGGGCCCTGGAAGCCGCGATCAGGCGTCTCCTCGGGGCAGCCGACGCGGCGATGAACCGCCTGTACGGGTGGCGGCTGAATCCGCTGTATCACAGCGGCGCGCTGGTGGTGGCGCTGCTGGTGGTGCTGCTGGTGACCGGCATCTACCTGACTTTCTTCTACCGGGTGGGGGCACCCTACGACTCGGTCTCCAGGATCACCGGCCAGGTGTTCCTCGGCCGCTGGATCCGCGGCCTGCACAGGTACGCCTCGGACGCGGTCCTCATTGCCGCCGCGGTGCACGCCGCTCGCATGTTCGGGCAGGGCCGGAGCTGGGGACCGCGCACCGTGGCGTGGGTGTCGGGCCTGGCGCTCGTCTTCCTGATCCTCATCGCCGGGTGGACCGGATACGTCATGATCTGGGACGTGCACGGGCAGGCCCTGGCGGTCGAGGGAGCCAAGCTGCTCGACGTGGTGCCCTTCTTCTCGGAGCCCATTGGCCGTTCCTTCACCGGAGAGCGGCCGATGCCCGGCGCGTTCTTCTTCCTGAACCTGTTTGCCCACATCGCCTTCCCCATAGGTCTGGGGGTCCTGCTGTGGATCCACGTATCGCGCGTCGCCCGGCCCCGCCTGCTGCCTCCCCCGCGCCTCATGTGGGGCGTCGTAGGACTCCTTCTCGTCCTGTCGGTGGCCTGGCCCATGCCGATGGGACCCGAGGCGAATGCACTGCGCCTTTCCGTGCGGGCCCCGTACGATCTGCTGTACTCCTTCTGGGTGCCGATGTCGCGGGCGCTGCCCGCCGCGGCCACGTGGGCCGTCGGCAGCGGAACGGCCCTGATCCTCCTCCTGATTCCGGTGTGGGTCCGGCCACCGGTCCCCGCCCGACCGGCGCCGTCGGTGGTGAACGAGAGATTCTGCACCGGCTGCGAGCAATGCGCCCTGGATTGTCCGTACGATGCGATCTCGATGGTCCCGCGGGAGGGCGGCCGCGGTGGGCTCGTAGCCCGCGTCGATCCGAAGCTGTGCGTGAGCTGCGGGATCTGCCTCGGCTCGTGTGCTCCGATGGGGGTGGGTCCACCGCAGCGCACCGGCCGCGAGCAGCTTGCGGAGGCTGGGCGGTTCTTCGCTTCTGTGGAGCCGGGACCTGCGGATGTGGTGCTGATCGCATGCGGACGGGGAGCTGGAGGCGTCACCGGCTGGCCATCTTTCGCCGGCTCGCCCGTGTTCCGGGTGAGCTGTGCCGGAAGCCTCCACACTTCCGTCATCGAGTACTTCGTGCGCTCCGGGGCGGGGGGGGTGCTGGTGGCAGCCTGTCCGGCGCGCGACTGCTGGAATCGGGAAGGACCCGAGTGGGTCGAAGAGCGGATGTATCACGACCGGGAAGCGGAGCTGCGCGAGCGAGTGGACCGGCAGCGGGTCCGCCTGACACACGCCGGGAGCGGAGAGCCGGACGTGGTTCGACAGGCGCTCGAGGCGTTCAGGGCCGAGATCGGAACGCTCGAGGCTACCGAGCGTGAGGAAGAGATCGACCTGGTGGAGGAATGCCACGAGGCCGGCGAAGAGGCTGTCGTATGAGGGGAGACGCTCTCCGCCGGACGGCCGGCGTGGCCCTGGCGGTGGCCGTCACGCTGGTGACGGGAGGTCTGTCGCGCGTGCCGCTCGCCCTGGATCGCACCGAGAGGGCCGTGGTGCGCCTGTCCTGGCGCTCCCCAGTAGCACGGGTCGAAGAGTGCCGCAAGCTCAGCGAGGAGGAGCTCGCGGCGCGGCCCGCCCATATGCGCCGGCCCGAAGTGTGTGAGGGTCAGGTCCTTCCATACATGCTCACGGTGCGGATAGATGGCGAGGAGGTCGCCGCGTACACGGTCCGGCCGTCAGGGGTCCGGGAGGATAGGCCGGTCTACGTCTTCCGCGAGGTGAGCGTTGCCCCGGGCCGGCACCGTATCTCAGTGGCGTTCACGGTGGCCGACCCCGAAGACTGCGCCCGTGGGCCCGGAGCTTCCGCGGCGGTGCCACCGCCACTCCGGCTGGACGCGAACCTGGTGCTGCCGATGGCCTCCGTCGCCCTCATCATGTACGACGAAGCAGCGGGGCGGCTGGTGGTCCGGCAGTAGGCGCCGGGGGGCGGCGGTAGGCCGCCGGGGGGCGATGGTAGGCGCCCCGGGGCGGAGCGCTGCGTTCTTCTCCCGGTCAACGTCCGGTCACTTGGCTCTCGTCACGCGCGCCATTGAGTCACTGTCCCACGACAAAAAGTCCCAGGGCCAATCCCAGAACGACCAGGGCGAGCAGGACTAGCAGGACCACCTGCTGGGAGGTGCGGACCCCGGCCTCGCCCCAGGCGAGACGCATGGCCCGCTGGATATCGGCCGGCCTCGTGTCGGGATGCTCCCGCTGGAACTCGCGAATGACCTGGGCGATACGCTGGCTGAGGGCGCGCGCTCGGGGCGACGGCGGCGAGCCGTCCGGCGGTATGACGGGAACGTGCGGCATGGCTTTCGGCCTCACCGTTTCAGTGCGGCACATGCGACGGTGTTCCTCCCGCCGGAGATGCATCTTTCGCGCCCTGAGGATCCGTCGGTCTGGCGGACATACATTTCCGGCAGCGCATACTTTGCGGCACAAAGTACTTGACATGATTCAGTAATAGTTGTATGTGTATTTGTATGCTGCAGAAAGCACCACGCCTGAGCGAGTCGGACCCCGACCTCGCGTTGAGCGACCGCGCCATCGAGAATCTGAGCTACATCCGCAAGACGATGGAGCTGTCGGGGACCTTCACGGCAGTGTCGGGCTGGGGCGGCATCCTTATGGGCCTCATAGCGCTCGGCGCAGCCGCCCTGGCGCGACAGCAGGAGAGCGTGGCGGCCTGGCTCGCCATCTGGCTGGCGGCGGCCGTCGTGTCGGCGGTCGTGGCGGGCGCGGCCATCGTCCACAAGGCCAGGGCGGCGAGCACCTCGGCGGTGCGTGGGCCGGGACGGAAGTTCGTGCTGAATTTCTGCCCCGCGATTGTCGCCGGCGCGGTGCTGACGGTCGCGCTGTACCAGGCCGGCCTGACGGAGGCGCTTCCGGGAGTGTGGCTCCTGCTTTATGGCACCGGAGTGGTTACGGGCGGTGCGTTCTCCGTTCGAGTCGTGCCGCTGACGGGCTTGGTGTTCATGCTTCTGGGCGCGCTCGCGTTGGCGTGGCCGCAGGCGGGAAACCTGTTGATGGCGGCCGGATTCGGCGGAGCGCACATCGTCTGCGGGGCCATCATAGCGAGGAGATACGGTGGGTAGGAAAGCCTCGGCGGCGCTGGATCGGAGAGATGGCGGTTCCCCGGACAAGGACCAACCCCCTCGCGGGCTGCGGACAGTGACGGGACTCGGGGTGGCGGGCGGTCCCCTCCTGCTCGACGGACTCATACACGAGCGGGTGCGGCTCGGTATCGTCAGCGCGCTCGCCGTGAACGACCACCTCTCGTTCACCGAGTTGAGGGAGATTCTCAGCACGACCGACGGCAATCTGAGCGCCCACGCGCGGCGGCTCGAAGAGGCCGGATACCTGGAGTGCAACAAGTCCTTCGCCGGCCGCATACCGCACACCGAGTACCGCCTGACGGAACGGGGCCGGCGTTCCCTGAAGGCCTATCTCGATCATATGGAGTCGTTGATAAGGGCGACGCGCGAGACCTGAAGAGCGGCTGCGCCCACGGTATCGTCTTTTTTTTGTACGGGTGGACTCTATGATACAGAGTACTCTACAGAAGACACGGCTGCCGGGACTGCATGTGGGCATCATAATGGACGGCAACGGCCGTTGGGCCGCTGCCCGGGGAAAGGCCCGCTCGCATGGGCACCGGGCGGGAGCCAGAACGGTGCGCCGCATAGTCGAGGCGGCACCGGAGCTGGGCATCGGCATTCTTACCCTGTACGCCTTTTCCTCGGACAACTGGACGCGTCCGCCGGACGAGGTCCGCTCCCTGATGCGGTTGTTCAAGGCCTACTTGCGCTCCCAGGCGGAGGATTGCGCCCGCCAGGGAGCTCGTCTGGAGGTGATAGGGCGTCGCGATCGGCTCGCTCCGCCGCTGATACGGGAGATCGAGGCCGCCGAAGCCAGGACCGGCGGGTCGGATCGGCTGCTGCTGCGGGTCGCTCTCGACTATTCGGCCCGCCACGCGATCCTTGCCGCCGCAGCCCTGCGCCCGGACGGCCCGATCGGCAGGCGGGCCTTCGCAGATCTCCTGGCTCGCGGAATGCATTCCGCGGGACCCGCTCCCGACGTGGATCTCGTCATCCGGACGGGGGGGGAAAGGCGCCTCAGCGACTTCCTGTTGTGGGAATCGGCTTACGCGGAGCTCCTTTTCACCGAGCGACTCTGGCCGGACTTCACATCGGCGGATCTCGAGGAAGCCGTACAGGAGTATCGGAAGCGCGAGAGGCGCTTCGGAGGCGTACCCGCCGCGACCCCCGAAGCAAACCCGGTGCGCACGCGGCGCACCAGGCACCAGACAGCCCACGCCTGCCAGTACTTCTGAGAGAAATGCAACATGAGACTCGCCCTGGTCGCCGCCTTGATACTGATTCACGCCTGCGAGATGGGCTCGCCACCGACCCCTGACCCGTCGGGCTTCAGCTGGACGACGTACGTCAACGGAGCCGTGGGCTACTCCATGCAGGTCCCGGATGTGTACTCAGTCGACGAGGAGGCGGACGATGCGGCGGTGTTCTTCCGGTGGAACGGCAGGGTTCCCGTCAAGGTGTACTTCGCGGACGAGAGCACGGGCGAGCACCTTGGTCTGTGGCCGGGCCACGAACCGACCGGCGATATCCGACTCGGGGGGCAGTCAGGGAGGCTATACGAATATACGCACTGCGACGGGCCCTTCTGCTCGAGGATGCGATCCTACGTCATCCCGCACAGGGACCGCATGCTCGGTCTCGAGTTCCGGGCGAAGGGCGAGCTCGACACCGTGAACCTGCAGATCCTGGCCTCGTTCTCCCTCCTCGATGCGGATCCGGCAGAGGACGGGGCAGCCGGCGGCTCGTCCCGCTGACCGCCGGCCGGAAGGCAGCGCCCGCCAGCCGTGCCACGCGGGCGCTCGCCGCTTCAGCGGCTGGCGTAGACGGAGGTATTTCCCTGTGCGTCGAAGGCCAAGACGTCGTACGACTCGGTGTACGGCCCTTCCATCCCCGGCGAGCCCATCGGCATTCCCGGCACCGTGAGGCCTGCTATGTCCGGGCGCTCCTCTAACAGCCGGGCGATCACGTCGGCCGGAACGTGACCTTCTACCACATAGCCGCCCACCACCGCGGTATGGCACGACTGTAGCTGCGGCCGGACGCCGTGGCGGGCCTTGAGCTCCCCCAGGTCTGCAACTTCGATAGTCCGCACTTCGAATCCGTTCTCAAGCAGGTGACCCACCCACTTTTCGCAGCAGCCTCAGGTAGGTGACTTGTAGACCGTCACCGGTCCCGCGGCAGCGACGGCAGACGTTTCGGCGGAGGCCTCTTCCGCCTGTTCGGAGCTACCGCTGTCGCAGGCGACGACGGCGAGGCCCGCGAGAACCGTTACGGCCAGTACAGGTACCTTCATGGCATTCCTCTCTCTGTCGTTCCGGAGCGACTCACCACCACAACGTGCTGACTCGCCGGTAGATCGTCCAGTCTCGGGCACCCCATTCGCCGGACCACCGGAATCCGGCCGACTCGCCATGACGCGTCTACCATGGCAGGTCGATAGCTCCCGTCAGGAAGGTCATGAGCGGCACGGCGGACCCGCACACGGCCGCATAGCGCCGCAGGAAGTCCGGGGCGCAAGCCTCCTCCTCGCTCCAGTGGCAAGTAACCACGAAGTCCTTCCGCTTCAGGTCCTCCGCTGCCGGGTGCTCCGGATCGTACCCCCTCGGCGTCCGCTTCAGCGACTCGCCCTCGAAGCCGAATCCGGCGCCTGCCATGTCCTCCGTCACTCGTTGCCAGCCTCCCGGGTCGTCGGCGATGGCGTCGCGGATGTTCTCCACGGAGGCCCGCTCCGGCTGCCAGATACCGGCTCCGGCGAAGACCCTCCCGGGCTCGAGGTGGAGGTAGAAACCCGGGGCGTGCACACTCCTGGCCCTCTCATGACGGAACTGCAGGGCCGCCCAGGTCTTGTACGGGCTCTTGTCCCGCGAGAAGCGCGTATCGCGATGGATGCGGAACAGGGACCCTCCCACCTTCCGGTCGTCGGCTACCATGTGCCGACTGATCCGCATGAGCGGTTCTTCAAAGTCTCTGACGAAACGCAGGAGCGGCCCACGCACAGCTGTCTCATATATATCCTTGTTCTCCTGGAACCATACTCGCTCGTTGTTCCTCTTCAGCGCTGCGAGAAAGTCGAACAGATCCCGGTTGATGTACGGCTCGCTCATGTCTCGTCACCGGTTCGGGTCAACTCGTCGCCTGGCTGCTCGGCGCCTGGCCGGGGCGCCGGCGCTGTCGGGCGCACCGAACGTGGGTCGGGCGGGGGAACTGTGTCAAACGTCGCCGGCCTTGAACTCCGCGGCGTCGGCTCGGCCGGAGCGCAATTGCCTTTACCGTACGCGCTTAAGTACCTTGGGCCATCGCGACAGCCCTGGATGACTCGCCTTGCCAAGGAGGCTGAATGGAGCGGATGCGGAAGTACGTCTTGGTCGCGCTCGTCCTCCAGCTCCTGATGGTCGTTACCGGCCACTTCTCAGAGCTCGTCAGAAACCTCTCCGGAGTGTTCGGGACAGGCATCCCGCTGATCGTCGGATGGTTGTACGCCGCCCGACGGTCGATGAGGTTCGGCGATGCCTCCGGCGGCGGCCTGGCAATCGGAGCCGTCGGAGCGGCGGTCGGTATTCTCCTGGCGGTTGTCCTCGGCGACCAGCGGTGGTCGCTGCTCGGCGTGGGTACAGTCTCGTCGGCGTTCACCGGCTGGCTCGGGGCGGCCCTGGCCTGGGCGGTCAAGGGAAGGCACCGACCGGATTCCGGCTGATCCGGTCTCCGGTTCTCTCTCCGCCGTGTCCCCGGTTCTTTCTCCGCCGCGTCCCCCGTTATGCGGCGGAAGTGCAGGGGATAGTGGAAGCGCACCTTCAGCCCACCCACCCGGCCATCGTCATCTAGCTGGAACTTCACCGAAGACCTCCCGGGCATGTCGAAGATCGGGCGCCTCCGGGTGACCCTGATGCTGTCGGAGCGCCAAGCTCCAGGTCGCCGAGACGACGCGGGTTGTAGTCGAAATCCGGGTGTTCGCCCTCGAGCCGCACGGTTGGCGAGTCTCGCAATGGATGCGGTAGCTGCCAGGTCTTGCGTCAGGAGCCGAATGCGGTACTCATCTTGCACGGACGGCACTGCGACTGGTTTCCCCTCGACCTGGCGCGGCGACGCGATTCACATGCGAAGGAAGGACCCTATGCGGCAGGCGGTGGAGAAACTGTGGCCGGAGCTGAGCTGGATCCAGGAAGCCGGCCTGCGGGAGAGCGTTACGCTTACCTGGGTGCGCGCCCTGGAGATGAGCCCCCTCGACCCGAACGACCTGGAAGAGATCCCGTTCACGCTCCTGGTACCCGGCTGTCCCGCGACCTTCATGGAGCACAAGCGCTGCGTCGTTCACATCGCTCGACGGGGTGCGGAGGCCATGCAGCAGTTCCTCGGCGGTTCTCTCGAAATCGACCTGGACACGGTGATCGCCGGCGCGATCCTGGCCGACGTCGGCAAGGTGCTCGAGTACGAGAGGGAGGGTGGCGCTGTCCACCAGAGTGCCCGGGGAAAGGCCTTGCGGCACCCGTTCACGGGGGTGGCTGTGGCTCTGGCCTGCGGAGTGCCGGACACCGTCTGCCACATCATCGCGGCGCACGCCGGCGAGGGCGATCTCGTCCGGCGAAGCACCGAGGCGGTCATAGTGCACCACGCGGACTTCATGAGCTATCTGCCCTTCAAGAACCGGGCGGGATAACGGCGCCCAACAGACACCACAGGAGGCCCGGTCATGTCGGAGTCGACCCTCGCAACCTCATCCACCACAGTCACCGCCGAGATGGCGCGGTGGGCAGCCGATCTACGCTTCGAGCATCTGAGCGACGCCGCGGTCCACGAGGCGCGCCGCTATCTTCTCGACTCGTTGGGTTGCGCACTGGGCGGCTACCGGCAGGAAGATGCGCGTATCGCTCTTGAGGTGCTGGAGGAGATCGCGGGGGACGGTCCGGCGACGGTGATCGGCGCAGGCACACGAACGGACGTCGTCTCCGCAGCTCTGGCCAACGCCCTGATGGTCCGGGTCATGGACTACAACGACATCTACTGGCAGCAGGACCCGTCCCATCCCTCCGACATCATCCCCGCGGCCCTTGCCGGCGCCGAGCGACAGGGGAAGGATGGGCGGGAGCTGATCGTAGGCATCGTGCTCGGGCACGAGTTCGAGATGCGGCTCTGCGAGGCGGCCTTCCCGGGCATCAGGGAGCGCGGCTGGCATCACGCCACCCTCACCGCCTTCGTCTCGCCGATCGTGGCGGGACGGATGCTGGATCTACCCTGGGAGAAGATTCAGCATGCGGTGGGAATCTCGGCTTCTCATCATGCCACTCTGGGCGCGGTGACGGCAGGCAAGCTGACCATGATGAAGAACACCGTCGACCCGATGGCCACCCGGGCGGGCGTGATGGCCGCGCTGCTGGCCGAGAGGGGTTACTCGGGTCCGGAACACGTCATCGACGGCAAGGAAGGCCTGGTCCAGTGCATGGGCCCGGAGTGGAAGCTCGGGGTCCTGACCGAAGGACTGGGACAGTCGTGGCGCATCGAACGGTGCGGAATGAAGGCCTTCCCCACAGAGGCGCTCACGCACGCGCCGATATCCGCGGTGCTGCAACTGGTGGTGGACAACGACATCGCTCCCGAACAGGTGGAGCGCGTCCGGATCCGGTCGCTGGCCCGGGCGGCGGACATCCTTGCAGACCCTACGAAGTACGATCCGCGCTCGAAGGAGACGGCGGATCACAGTCTGCCGTACGTGATCGCCGCGGCGCTGGTGGATCGCCAGGTCACCCCGGCCCAGTTCGAGCCGGAGAAGATCATGGACCCTCGGATCAGGGACCAGCTGAAGAAGGTCGAGGTCGTGGCCGACCCGGAGATCGAGAAGGTCTTCCCCCGACTCCAGCGCGTGGGAGTGACGATCGAAACGACGGACGGCCGCGAGATGAGCGCCGAGCTCGATTACCCGAAGGGCGACCCGCGGAACCCGCTGACCGACGAAGAGATCGAGGTAAAGTTCGACGCGCTGGCCGCGCCTGTGCTAACGCAGGAGGGCGCCCGCAGGGTCATGGAGGCGGTGTGGCGTGTGGACGAGCTGGAGTCCGTGACCGCGTTGCTCGACCTGTGTCGCGCCGTTTCGTGAGGCGGGAACGATGGCCCAGACGGTAGTCGAGAGGATCGCCCAGAACCATCTCGTGGAGGGGCCCGCCAGGCCGCTCCAGGCCGGTGACGTGATCTCCCTGCGACCCCGTCACGTAATGACGCACGATAATTCGGCGGCCGTCATGAAGAAGTTCGCGGCAATCGGCGCGGAGGCGATCGCCGACCCCGGCCAGCCAGTCTTCATCCTCGACCACGATATCCAGAATCGATCTGAGGTCAACCTGGATAAGTACCTTCGTATTAAAGAATTCGCGGCACATCACGGGATCCGGTTTTATCCAGCCGGCTCCGGCATCGGACACCAGATCATGGTCTCGCACGGATTCGTGGTTCCGGGCGCGTTGGTGGTCGGTTCGGATTCGCACTCCAACATGTACGGCGCGCTTGGCGCCCTCGGAACTCCTGTCGTGCGCACCGACGCGGCGGCCATTTGGAGCACCGGCGAGTTCTGGTGGCCGATCCCCTGCTCGGTGCAGGTGGTGCTGGAAGGAGAGCTGCGTGAGGGAGTGACGGGCAAGGACGTGATCATCACCCTGTGCGGCTTGTACAACCGGGGTGAGGTGCTGAACGCGGCGGTCGAGTTCGGCGGGCCAGGCGTCGCCTCGCTCTCGATCGACCAGCGGATGACGATCTCCAACATGACGACCGAGTGGGGGGCTCTGGTCGGGTGGTTCCCCGTGGACGGGGTCACCACCGCCTACCTGCGCCGGCGCCGTGACCTGCTGGGGAGTGGCGAGGGCTTCGACCGGTTCACGGAGGCCGAGCTGGAGGCCTGGGAATCCGACCCGCCGCGGCCCGACCCCGAGGCATCGTACGCGGCATGCATCGAGCTGGATCTCTCTCGCGTCACGCCTCACGTGTCCGGACCGGACACAGTGCAGGTGATGAGACCGGTCGCGGAGGTGGCCGAAGAACGAATCAGGGTGGACAAGGCGTACCTCGTCTCCTGCGTCAACAGCCGCCTGGAGGACCTGGAAGAGGCAGCCCGGGTGTTGCGGGGTCGGCGCGTCGCGGAAGGCGTGGAACTCTACGTGGCCGCCGCGAGCCGGGAGGTGCAGGAAGGCGCCGAGAACTCCGGCGCCTGGACCGCGCTGCTGGAGGCCGGTGCGCGCCCGCTGCCGCCGGGGTGCGGTCCGTGCATAGGACTGGGAGCCGGGCTCCTGGAGCCGGGTGAGGTCGGCATTTCGGCCACGAACCGCAACTTCAAGGGCCGCATGGGAAGCCGGGAGGCGCAGGCGTACCTGGCCAGCCCGGCGGTGGTGGCCGAGTCCGCCGTGGCCGGATACGTCCGCGGTCCCGTTCACTTCGGCCCTGAGACCCCGAGGTACCGGTACACGCCCTGCGCCGCAGGCGCGGGAAGCCTCGAGGAGAAGGTGCGGATCGAGCCCGGGTTTCCGGAAGAGTTGGAAGGTCGGGTCGTTCTCGTTCCGCAGGACAACCTCAACACAGATGGCATCTACGGGAAGGACTACACCTACCGGGAGGGGATGACCCGCGAGGAGATGGCCCGCGTCGTCATGCAGAACTACGATCCCGAGTTCGCCGATCGGGTCGTGGAAGGCGACATTCTGGTCGGCGGGTACAACTTCGGCACCGGTTCGAGCCGTGAGCAGGCGGCGACGGCTCTCCAGGCGGCGGGCATCGCCCTGGTCATCGCCGGCAGCTTCTCGCAAACATATCTGCGCAATGCCTTCAACAACGGCTTCGTGTGCATCGAGTGCCCGGACCTCGTGGATCGCCTCCGGGAAGACTTCGCCGCCGAGATCGCAGCGGGGGCGACGACGCTGCTGCCCGGTGACGAAGTGCGGATCGAGTTCGCGCGGGGAACGGTGACATTGGGATCGGATCAGTATCGCTTCACGCCGTTGGGAGCAGTGCCGCAGGCGCTGGTGATAGCGGGAGGCATAGAGAACCAGGTCCGGGCCCGGCTCGATCTGGCCGACTGACGGCACGTCGAAAGGAACGCGACATGTCTCGACCAACGGTTGTGGCCATGCCGGGCGACGGGATCGGCAAGGTCGTGCTGCCGGAAGCGATCCGCGTCCTGGAGGCGGTGGGGTTCGAGGCGGACTACGTTCACGGAGACATCGGCTGGGAGTTCTGGGTGAGCGAGGGCAACCCGCTCCCGGAACGAACCGTGGATCTGCTGCGGGAACATGGTCTGGGGCTGTTCGGAGCCATCACCTCCAAGCCGAAGAACGAGGCCGCAGCCGAGCTCGGCCCCGAGCTGCGGGATCAGGGACACGTCTACTACAGCCCGATCGTGGGCTTGCGCCAGCGATTCAACCTGGACGTGTGCATCCGGCCGTGCAGATCGTTCCCCGGCAACCCTCTCAATTTCATCCGCCGCTCGGCCGACGGAGGCTGGGAGGAGCCGCTGGTAGATGCGGTCATCTTCCGACAGAACACCGAGGGCCTATACGCCGGAGTGGAGTGGACGGACCCGCCGGACGGCGTCCGCGCGGCGCTGAGCCAGCACCCCAAGTTCGAGCGCTTCACCAGCACAGCCGGCGCCGACCTGGCCATCTCCACCCGGATCTTCACCCGGAAGGCCTGCCGGCGCATCACGCGGGCGGCGTTCGCATACGCCCGGAGGCACGGTTATCCGTCCGTAACCGTGTGCGAGAAGCCCAACGTGCTGCGCGAGACTTCGGGGATGATGGAGGAGGAGGCCCGCAAGGTCGCCGGGGACTTCCCGGACATCCAGCTACGGTCGACCAACATCGATGCCCAGATGATGTGGCTGACCAAGAACCCCGAGGATTACTCGGTGCTGGTGGCGGGCAACATGTTCGGCGACATCGTCTCCGACGCCTTCGCCGGGCTGGTGGGCGGACTCGGGTTCGCCTGTTCCGCCAACATCGGCGACGAGGTGGCCGTGTTCGAGCCGACCCACGGCTCGGCGCCGAAGTACGCCGAGCTGGAGCCCCCCATCGTGAATCCAGTGGCCATGATTCTCAGTGCGGCCATGCTGCTGGATCACGTGGGTGAGCTGGACAGGGGTCGCGCGGTTCGGGATGCGGTGGCGGCCGTGGTGAGAGACGGGAACGTACGTGCATACGACATGATGAGGCTTGCGGGAGGCCCAGGCGTACTCGACAGAGGGGCGGCTTCCACCTCCGGGCTAACCGACGCGATCATCGACCACCTGGACTGAGGAGGATCGCCGTGTCCGAGAGCAATGGCGGCGGCCGCGGAGAGGCCGGGCCGGCGGGAGACGATGTGCGATCGGACCTGCAGGTCGTTCTCGATCTGGCCGAGACCGGCGGCCTCGATATCGATCTCACTTCGAAGGTCGGAGCGCTGTACGGCCCGGCCGTGGAAGAAACGGTCACCGACACGCTGCGCGGGCTTGGCGTGCTGAACGCTCGGGTCCGGGTCGACGACAAGGGCGCCCTTCCCTATGTGATCGCGGCGCGGGTGGAAGCGGCGGCGCGGAGGGCAGGAGTGGTGGGCGGTGACGGGCAGCCGGAGCGGACGGCCGCGGCCGCGGAGCCCACCGCGCGGGACAGGCTGCGACGATCGCGCCTGTATCTTCCGGGAGATCAGCCGAAGCTCGCGGTGAACGCGGGCCTCCATCGGCCCGACGGCATCATCCTCGACCTCGAGGATTCGGTTCATCCCGATGAGAAGGACTCGGCGCGGCTGGTCGTTCGAAACGCTCTGCGCTGCGTCGACTTTCTGGGCGCGGAGCGGATGGTTCGCATCAACCCCCCTCCGGTCGGCTACGACGACCTGGAAGCGGTGGTCCCGGAGAGCCCGCACCTCATCCTCCTGCCGAAGACGGAGACGGCGGAGCAGGTGCGCGAGGTGGCGGCGCGAATTCTGGAGACCCAGCTGCGCTCGACGGGGGACGGCGAGACGGAAGCGCCTCCCATCTGGCTGATGCCGATTCTCGAAACGGCGCTCGGGGTGGAAAACGCCTTCGCCGTCGCCGGGGCAGCGGACACGGTCGTTGCCCTCACCGTGGGGCTGGAGGACTACACTGCCGATCTGGGAGTCCGGAAGACCCCGGAAGGCGAGGAATCTCTGTATGCCCGCATGCGCCTGGTGAACGCTGCCCGGGCCGCCGGAGTTCAGCCGATCGACTCGGTCTATGGGGACGTGGCCGACGAGGAAGGTCTGCGGGAATGGGCCGAACGTTCTAGAGGGCTCGGATTCGAGGGCATGGGGTGCATTCACCCCCGTCAAATACGGCCGATTCACGAGGCTTTCGCGCCCTCGCGGGAGGAAATCGAGAGAGCAAGTCTGATAGTGCGTGCGTTCGAGGAAGCAGAGGCACAGGGGCGCTCCGTGGTGAGCCTCGGAACGCGGATGATCGACCCGCCGGTGGTACGGCGGGCGCGGCGGCTGGTGAGCCTGGCCCGTCGAGTCGGGCTCATCGAGGAAGAATGAAATGAGCGAGCGTACGCCGGAGTTCGTGACGAACGCCGCCGGGCGGAAGGTCCCGCGGGTGGTCAACGGAAAGGAGCAGGTCCCGTTCGCCGGTGTCGGAGGCTACGCACCCGGCGGGGCCAAGCACGGGCCTGCGGTCCGCTCCGTAGCGGACTACCCAGGCGACGGCGACAAGCTGGTTCCCGACCTCGAGACGGCCCTGAGACTGTGCGGTCTGCGGGACGGGATGACCATCTCCACCCACCACCACCTCCGGAACGGGGACCGCGTGGCGGTCATGGCTCTGCAGGCGGCGGCCGGTCTCGGAGCAAAGGACCTGATGTGGCTGCCGAGCGCGTCCTTCCCGTGCCACGAGCCGGTGATCGATCTCATGGACGAGGGAATCGTGCATCACATCGAGGGAAGCATGAACGGTCCTCTGGGCGAGTACTGCTCCCGGGGCCGGATGCGGGGCCTCGGAGTGCTGCGCTCCCACGGCGGGCGGTGGCAGGCGATCCAGGATGGGGAGGTGCACATAGACATAGCGGTCATCGCCGCTCCCACGGCCGACTCGTTCGGCAACGCCGACGGCTCTCACGGACCTTCGGCCTGCGGCTCCCTCGGGTTCGCTCTGGCGGACTCGATCTACGCCGACCGCGTCATCGTGGTCACCGACAACCTTGTCCCGTTCCCGTGCGTGCCGTGGCAGATTCAGGGGAACAACGTCGACTTCGTCGTAGAGGTTGACTCCATAGGCGATCCCTCGCTCATCGTATCCGGCACGACCCGAATCACCCGCAGCCCCGATCGGTTGGTTATCGCCGAGCACGTGGCCGGCTTTCTCCGCGACACCGGAATTCTGCGCGACGGCTTTTCCTTCCAGGCGGGCGCGGGCGGGATCGCGCTGGCCTTCGTTCAGTTCATGAAGGAGATGATGAAGGAAAGGGGGGTCAAGGCGCGCTTCGTCCGCGGAGGCTCGACCAGCTACCTGGTAGATCTGCTCAACGAGGGACTCACGGATTACATCCTCGACGGACAGACGTTCGACCTCGCCGGGGTCGAGTCCATCGCCCGCGATCCCAGGCACATACCAACGTCCCCGTTCACCTCGTACAACTTCCACGGCAAGGGCAATTTCGCCACGCTGGTGGACGCGGTGGTCCTGGGTGCCACCGAGGTGGACGTGAACTTCAACGCCAACGTGGTCACCCATTCGGACGGCCTCCTCCTGCACGGCATCGGTGGCTGGCAGAACTGTCTATCCTCCAGGTGCGCCGTGCTGGCCGTCCCGTCGTTTCGGGATCGCATCCCGGTCATCGTCGACGAAGTCACCACGATCACCGGCCCGGGCGAGCTGATCGACGTGGTGGCTACCGAAAGGGGCATCGCCGTCAACCCGCGACGCACAGACCTGCTCGAGAGCCTGGGAGCCTCCGACCTCCCGATCCGCCCCATCGAGGAGATCAAGGACGAGGTGGAGCGCATCGTCGGCGGCCCGCCCCGAAAGCCCGCACTCCTCGACAGGCCCGTCGCCGTCATCAAGTGGGTGGACGGAACGGTGCTGGACACTGTCTGGCAGGTGGCTGACCGGCAGACCCCCGCTTGACATAGTTCGACTGGCCATTCAAATTTTGAACCGGAGTTCATATTTCGCTCTCCGGAGGCCGGCCGATGGCAGACGGGAAAGCCGCAAGCACCACCTCTCCGTATGTCCGCGAGAAGCGACAGCGAAGGCGTGACGAGATCCTGCACGCCGCTCTGAAGGCTTTCCGCCACAACGGCTACCACCACACCACCCTGGACGACATCGCCAGGCACGTCGGGGTGAGAAAGACGGCGCTGTACCACTACTTCCCGGACAAGGAAGCCATCCTGTACGAGTGCCACCGACGCTCGCTGGCCGAGCTGGAGCGGCTCATGGCGGAGGCTCGGACCCTCGGCTCGGCGGCGGAGCGCCTGGCCTTTCTCATCCGGAAGCACGTGCGCGTGATGACGGACACCCTGGAAGGATCTCCCCTCGCTTTCGAGGTGACCTCGCTCTCCGACGAGCGGCAACGGGAGGTCATAGCGGAGCGCGACCGGTATGAGAGGGAGCTGCGGCGGACAATAGACGAGGGGGTGAAGAGCGGGGAGTTCCGTCCGGTGAAATCCAAGGTAGCCGTGTTCGCGATACTCGGCGCGATCAACTGGATCGCTCGCTGGTACAGGCCGGAAGGCTCCCTGCACGCCGATGAGATCGGCTCCGAGTTCGCCGACCATCTGGTGGGAGGGTTGATCTGTAGATGATCGGGACTGCGGGCAAGCACGAAATGCCTCCGGCCGCCCCGACAGGGCGCCGGGTGGCGATCCCGGTGGACGAGAGCAGAGCATGAACGCCATACAACTGGTGGAGGTCGGGGAGCCCCTGGAGATGCGCGAGCTGTCCAGGCCGGAGCCGGGTGAGGACGAGGTCCTGATACGGGTTGCCGGATGCGGCGTGTGTCACACCGACATCGGGTTCTGGATCGACGGCGTTCCGACCAGGAAGCCGCTGCCGCTGACCCTCGGGCACGAGATCAGCGGTACCGTGGTGGATGCGGGCGCCGGCTACCGCCACCTGGTGGGCGATGCGGTGATCGTGCCGGCCGTGATTCCCTGCGGCGAATGCCAGTTGTGCCGCGAGGAGCGGAGCAACGTCTGCCGGCGCCAGCTAATGCCCGGCAACGACATCGACGGTGGTTTCGCCGAATTCGTGCTGGCGCCCGGCCGCGGCCTCTGCCCCGCAGGAGATAAGGGAGCCTACGAGCTCGCGGAACTCTCGGTGGTGGCTGACGCGGTGACGACTCCGTACCAGGCCATCGTGAGATCCGGTCTCGCCGCCGGAGACCTGGCGGTGGTGATCGGAGTCGGCGGCGTCGGCGGATACTGTGCCCAGATCGCGGCGGCTCTGGGTGCCTATGTCATAGCCATCGACGTGGACCCGGCGCGGCTGAGTGCCATCGCGGACTACGGACCCCGCCTCACGGTGAATTCAGCCGAGACGGACTTCAAGTCCATCCGGAAAGAGGTGGCGGCACGATCCGACGAATGGGGATGCCCGCCGCAGGGCAGGAAGATCTTCGAGTGCTCGGGGCATCCGGGCGGCCAGGAGACGGCCTACGGGCTGCTCAGCCACGCCTCCACCCTGATGGTGATCGGCTTCACCCTGGCCAAGACGGAACTCCGCCTGAGCAATCTGATGGCCTTCGATGCCTCCGTCCACGGATCGTGGGGATGCCGGCCGGAATTGTACCCGGGGGCGTTGAAGCTGGTGACCGACGGGCGAATAGACCTCAAGCCGTTCATACAGAAGTTCTCCCTCAGCCAGGGAGCCGAGGTGCTGCAGAAGGTGGCGAACCACGAGATCATGAGGCGAGCGATCCTGGTCCCGGATCGGGAGGCATGACACGGGTCCGTGCGCGAACCGAACGGTACGGAGAGAACCCAATGCTGAAGAATCACACACTGGTGCCGCAGCAGGATTACCAGGAGATAGGCTATGAACTGCGCCCCGTCCTCGACCAGGCGGGCCAACCCGTGGAGGGCCTGTACAACGCCTGGATCATCCTGGACAACCCGGGCCAGTACAACAGCTACACCACGGACACGGTGAAGGAGGTCATTCTCGCCTTCCGGCAGGCCAGCATGGACCGGAGCGTCGTCTGCTGCGTGTTCACTGCGGTGGGCGACGTGGCGTTCTGCACCGGCGGCAATACCAAGGAGTACGCGGAGTACTATGCCGGCAATCCACAGGAATACAAGCAGTACATGCGTCTGTTCAACGACATGATCGACGCCATCCTGCGCTGCGACAAGCCGGTCATCAACCGCGTCAACGGTATGCGCATCGCGGGGGGGCAGGAGATAGGGATGGCGTGCGACTTCAGCATCGCCGCCGATACGGCTCGCTTCGGCCAGGCGGGTCCGAGGCACGGGTCCGCCCCCGACGGCGGGTCCACCGACTTTCTGCCGCTCTACGTGGGCTTCTCCCGGGCGATGGAGAGCGGGGTCCTGTGCGACATGTGGAGCGCTCACAAGGCTCTGTACTACGGCCTGATCAATCAGGTCGTGCCCGTTCTCAGACTCGACGGGGACTGGATTCCCAACCCGACGGTGGTCACGGACCGGTTCGTGGACGAGTTCGGGGTCATCGTCTTCGGCGACGTCAAGCGCGGCGCGGCGAGAGAGGAAGCGAAGGCGGTCCTCGCCAAGGCTGAGACAGACCTGGCCAGGCTGGACGAGGCGGTGGAGGCGCTGTGCACCCGCCTTCTGATGCTCATGCCCGACTGCACGTCGAAGACGGTCAACAGTCTCCGCAAGCACAAGCAGTGGCACTGGGACAACACGAACGTGACCAACCGCGAATGGCTCTCGCTGAACATGATGACCGAGGCCAGGGCCGGTTTCAGGGCGTTCAACGAAGGGCCCAAGGGCCGTCGCGAGGTGGACTTCATCAAGCTGAGACAGCTTCTGGCGCAGGGGCATCCCTGGAACGACGAACTGCTCCGCGCCATCTCGCCGCAGTACCAGGACACGACGTGAGACGGGGGATGCCGTGTCTTACACGCGGCCCGGCCGCGCCACGCGGCCCCGCCGCGCTGGAGGAGCCCAGGTTGTGGACCCGGGACTGACCGGCCGTGGTGCCATCGTCACCGGAGGGCGCTCGGGGATCGGGGCGGCCATCGCGCTGGCTCTGGCCCGGGAGGGATGCGAGGTGGCCATCGTCGATCGCCTGGTCGACGAACAGGCCCGGAGCGTGCTGCGAAACATCGAAGAAGCGGGGCGCCGCGGGTTGCTCATAGAGGCCGATGTCACAGGCTTCGCCGAGGCCGAGGAGGCCGTTCAGGAGGTAGTCGGCTCGTTCGGGAGGCTGGACATCATGGTGTGCAGCGCCGGGATCAACCGGGACGGCGTTATGTGGAAGATGTCGGAGGATCAGTGGGACGAGGTCCTCGATGTCAACCTCAAGGGCTGCTTCAACTACAACCGGGCAGCGGCGCGGGTTTTCAGAGAGCAGCGGAGCGGCAGGATCGTCAACATCTCCTCCGTCAACGGCCTGCGCGGCAAGTTCGGGCAGACCAACTACTGCGCGTCCAAGGGCGGACAGATCGCCATGAGCAAGGCGCTGGCCCGGGAACTGGGCCGATACGACGTGAACGTCAACGTGGTAGCCCCGGGAATGGTGATGACACCGATGGCGCGGCAGCTGCCGGAGGAGTTCGTGGAGAGGGCGGTCGACGAGACAGTCCTCGGACGCATCGCCTCTCCCGAGGAGTGCGCCGACGTAGTCGT
Source organism: Gemmatimonadota bacterium (assembly GCA_039589295.1). GTDB lineage: Bacteria > Gemmatimonadota > Gemmatimonadetes > Palauibacterales > Palauibacteraceae > JBDGYE01. Next base: position 365,473 of record JBDHHR010000001.1, read on the forward strand.
GTTTCTTTGCTCGGACCGGGCTCGGCACATCACGGGCGAGGTGATCAAGGTCGATGGCGGGCAGTACATATGAGCCTGTCGGCAAGGCGGAGAGTGCGAGGAACATCATGAGCGTTCGAGTATCCCTGGACGACGGCCTGGGCCGGCTGGTCGTGGACCATCCGCCGCTCAACATCCTCACCCGCGAGGTGCTGGCGAACTTGCTTGCCGGAATCCGGAAGCTGGAGGGCGAGCCGTCCCTGCGGGCGGTTCTCCTATCGGCCGAGGGTGAGCACTTCTCTGTCGGGGCGGACGTGGGAGAGCACCTGCCGCCCAAACATGAGGACCTGATACCGGAGTTCATGGATACGGTGGCCGCCATCGCGACCTTCCCCCTGCCCGTCGTAGCCGCCGTTCAGGGTCGCTGCCTCGGAGGCGGCTTCGAAGTGGCCATGGCGGCGGACGTGCTGGTTGCCGGAGAGAGCGCCAGCTTCGGGCAGCCGGAGATCATGCTGGGTGTCCTGCCACCGGTGGCGTGCGCGCTACTGCCATACCTGTGTCCGCCCGGCGCGGCCGCCGAGCTTGTGCTGACGGGGGAGCCGCTGAGCGCGACCGAAGCGGAGCGGGCCGGCCTGGTCCGCCGGGTAGTTCCCGACGGGGAACTGGCGGAAGCGGCGCTGGAGCTCGCGCGGAGCATCACGCGCCACAGCGCGGCGACACTGCGCATCGGGAAGCGAATGCTGCGCGGAGATCAGTCGCCCTTACGAGCGGCCCTCTCCAGGGCCGGTGACATGTACGTGAAGGAACTGATGGCCACCGAGGATGCGTTGGAGGGGTTGCACTCGTTTCAGGAGAAGCGGCGCCCGGAATGGAGCCATCGATGAGTACGGCACCGGAAGCGATCCCGCAGGTGTTCCCCGAGTGGAAGGATCGGGCGCTCGACGAGGTGCTGTACGAGTGTCGCGAGCTGCTGGAGGACGATCGGTACCCCACGGTGAGCCGCTGGCGCGATGCCGGAGGCAGGGTCGTGGGCCATTTCCAGGTCTACTTCCCCGAGGAGATCGCGCACGCGGCCGGATTGCTGCCATTCAAGGTGCGGGGGGCTCCGGTGGATGCCGTCGAGGCGGATTCACGTTTCGGATCCTACCTGTGCTCGATCCTCAAGACTTCTCTGGAGATAGCGCTGAGCGGGAGCATCCAGCTCGACATGTTCGTGACCCATCCGATCTGTGATGCGGCTCGCAACCTGGCGGGAGTGTTCGGCCGGAACTTCGAGTACCCGTGTCAGATTCTCTACCTGCCGCAGAACGCGAACTCCGGTCACGCCTCGCTCTACCTGCGCAACGAGTACCTTCGCCTCAAGGGCACGTTGGAGGAGGTCGCCGGACGCCAGGTGACCGACGACGGCATCCGCGGTTCCCTCGTCGTGTACAACGAGAACCGGGCACTGATGCGCCAGCTCTACGCGCTGAAGAGGGATGTGCCCTGGGCGATCTCCGCGGACGAGGCCTACGTCCTGGTCGCCGTCGGGGGAATGATCCCCAGGGAGGAGCACAACGAGCTCCTGAAGGCGGTGCTGCCCCAGATCGAGAGTCGTCCCGCCCGGCGGCAGGACAAGATCCGTGTCGTGTTCGAGGGCGGGTTCTGCGAGCAGCCTCCGCTGGACCTGATCCGCTCCATCGGACAGTCGTGCTACGTGGTCGACGACGACCTGCTCATCGGGCTGCGCTGGCTTCTCGAGGATGTTCCGCTCGAAGGAGATCCGCTGCTAAACCTGGCTTCCGCCTATCTGGAGAAGTCGTCGTACAGCCCCGTCCAGCACGACCTGCGAAAGCCGAAGGAGGAGATGCTCCTGCAGCGCATTCGAGCGGCCGGGGCACAGGCGGCGATCGTCACGGCAGCGAAGATGTGCGAGCCGGGTCTGGAGGAGCAGGTGGCCTACATCCAGGCGCTGGAGCGGGAGAACATCCCGTACTTCGTGAGCGAGTTCGAGGAGAACATGACCAGCTTCGACGGGCTCGAGATACAGCTCGAGACCTTCCTCGAGAACATCCTGTTCGACTGATGATCCGGTTAATGAGATGAAAGCTGCGGGCAGCGGTGAGACGATCGTAGGGCGGGGCAACCGAGATGGTGCCGACCTGTTCCGGGAGTGGTTCGAGAAGCTCACCGAGGCAGCCGAACAGGGCCGTGGCGCCGCTTATGTGTTCGTCATGGGAAGTCTGGCCGAGCTCCTTCGCGTGTTCGACTTCCCTATAGTCTTTCCCGAGATCAACTCCCTTCAGACAGCCGTGCGGCGGGTCGCCCACGAGTACCTGAACGAGGCCGAGGACTACGGCTTCTCTCCCGACATCTGCGGCTACGTCAAAGCCGATGTGGCGGTGCAGCTGCGGAGGGGAGAGCACCCCATGGGGAGGATCCCGAGTCCGGCCATCGCCGTAAACACGAACGCGTGCAACACGTACATAAAGTGGGCGGAGATCTGGGAGCGCATGTACGGGATCCCGACGTTCACCCTGGACGTTCCGGGAACCCGGGCGGCCGGCGGGCAGACGTGGCCCGGAGACCCCACTTTCGAGAACGACAGGAAATACGTGGCGGCGCAGATCGACGAGCTCATCGACCTCTGCCAGGAAGTGAGCGGGATCAAGTTCGATATCGACAGGCTGCGGGACAACATGAGGCACGCCAACGCCATGAATCGCGGCTGGCAGCGTGTGCTGGAGCTGAACAGGAGCCGTCCGGCGGCCTTCAACGCCCTCACGGACGGCACGATCTATCTCGGGGTGGCCAACGCCCTGCGCGGAACGCCGGAGGGCGCCGTGTATTTCGAGGAGCTGGCCGAGGAGATGGAATACAAGGCGACCACCGGCTTGGGCTCGCTCACCGAGGAGCTGTACCGGCTGATCTTCGTCGGCGTTCCCTGCTACCCGATCTTCAGGCGCTTCAACGAGCTGTTTACGGAGCCAGGCGGGACCTTCGTCAACTCCACCTATCTGTGGTTCGCCTCCGGGGGGGCAAACGTCGGCTTTCAATACGACCTCGCCCGGCCCCTGCAGAGCCTGGCCGAGGGTCTGCTGATAAGCGTGCGGGACGCCATGGACAGCATGTTCTTCCAGACGAAGATCCTGACGACCATGGTTGACGACTATCACGCGGACGGAGTCGTCTATCACCCGATCAAGAGCTGCAGAACGGTGTCGACCGGTCTGGCTGACAACCGGCGCGCCGTGATGGAAGCGAGGGACGTGGCGACGCTGTTCATCGAGTCGGACATGATGGACCGCCGGGTCGTTTCGGAGGCGCAGCTCAAGAACCGCGTGGACGCTTTCTTCGAGGGGCTCGCCTCGCGCAAGCAGCGGGCGGCGATCGGGCAGGACTGAACGAACTTCCGGAAAGGCCATCTAATGGCGTATGCGGCAGGTGTGGACGTCGGGTCCACGCAGACGAAAGCCGTCGTGATCAACGAGGAAAAGGAGATCGTGGCCCGGTCCCTGACCGACACGGGGGCCAACGTCATACGGGCTGCAGAATCCACGTTTGAGCAGGCCTTGCTAGCTGGCAACGTTCGAGAGGAGGAGGTCGAGTACGTAGTCGGGACCGGCTACGGCCGCTACAAGGTCACCTTCGGCAACGCGCAGGTGACCGAGATCAGCTGTCATGGGCGCGGTGCAGTTCAGATGTTCCCGGCGACTCGCACCGTGGTGGACATGGGAGGCCAGGACACCAAGGCGATCAGTGTCTCCGCCACCGGCGAGATCCTCGATTTCTGCATGAACGACAAGTGCGCGGCGGGAACGGGCCGGTTCCTCGGGGCGGCCTCCAGCGCTCTCGACATTCCCCTGGACGAGCTGGGCCCCACGGCGCTGCTGGGAGAGCGTCCCGTGAAGATCAGCACCACGTGCACCGTATTCGCCGAGTCCGAGGTGCTCTCGTGGCTCGGCAAGGGGAAGAAGATCGAGGACATCCTGCTGGGCGTGCACAAGTCCATCGCCCGGCGGTCGGCCGGTCTGCTGCGCCGCGTCGGGATCCGGGAGGAGGTGACGTTCACCGGGGGGGTGGCCCTCAACGTGGCCATGATCGACACGTTGAACGAGCGCCTGGATCTGAAGGTCAACGTGAGCGAGGAGTCGCACTACATGGGCGCCCTTGGAGCGGCACTCTTCGCGCTGGATCATATCCTCGTTAGCCGCGTGCCGGCGGCGGAGAGGCGGGTCGGGCCATGATCTGCACGGTGGGAATCGACGTAGGCTCGACGTACACCAAGTCCGTAGTTCTCGGCGCCGATCGGCACATTCTCGGGCGGGCCATGGAGCAGACCGGCTTCAAGCTGGCCGAGGTCGCGGAACGATCGTGCCACAGAGCCGTAGCCGATGCCGGGCTCACCATCGACGACGTCTCCTACACCGTGGCGACTGGCTTCGGCCGGCATCAGGCGCTGGTGAGCGATGTACAGGTGACCGATCTGACGGCCGGGGCGCGAGGGGCGGCCCTCCTGTTTCCGGGTACGCGGACTGTGCTGGACATCGGCGGCCAGACCATGAAGGCGAGTCGACTCGATGAGAGAGCCAAGGTCAGGTCGTTCCGCCTCAACGACAAGTGCGCTGCAGGAACGGGGGCGTTTCTGGAGAAGACGGCCCATTACATGGGCTACACCACGGAGGAGATAGGCCCTCTGGTGGCCACATCCAAGGAAGAGGTGTCCATCTCCGGCGTGTGCGCCGTGTTCGCCGAGTCGGAGGTCATCAATCACCTTTCCCAGGGCGCCGCGCCCGCCGACATCATGCACGGTGCGGTGATATCCCTCGTGGGGCGCTCCGTCCAGCTCATGAAGCGCGTGCGCATGGAACCGGAGTTCACGCTCATCGGTGGTATTCTGCGCTTCGAGCGAATGGTGAGCGTAATCCGCGATCACCTCCAGGCCGAGGTCAACGTCCCGCAAGGCGATCTGGTGCAGTTTACGGCGGCCCTGGGAGCCGCCCTGCTGGGGCACCGGCGCCTCGAGAAGTTGCAGGAGGAGGGCTCGGCCCGTGCGTCGGAAGCCGCCTGAGCGCCGACCGACTGCCGGCACTCTGGGCATCCTCGTTGGATCCGAAGCGAGGCGGGTGCTTTCGGAAGCTCAGCTTCAAGGTGACCCGCAGCGGCTGGCCGACGGCTGGAAGCGGCGGTTCATCGCCGACTCGACCCGGGCCGAAGAGGCGATGAGACTGTACGCGAGCCTGGGATACGAGGTCTGTGCAGATCCGATCCGGGTAGAGGAGATGATGGAGGACTGCGAGGATTGCCAGCTGATCACGCGGCTGCGATTCGTGACCATCTATACCCGCCGACCGCGGCCGGCCGAGCCTCGAAGCGGGTAGCGCATAGATCCCCGGAGGGGAGCGGCGAAGCGGGGACGCCCGCCGGGGCACAGGCCGGCTATTTCTCTCTGTTGATTGCTCCCGCGTGCAGCCCGGGGGCGTCCCTCCTGCTTCGGTATACCATAAGGGCAAGAGGTGAACCAGCGGCTGGCGGGACCACGGGGCAGCTTCAGGCAGGGAGCCTCGCCCGGTGGACCGGGGCGTCGTAAGCACTTGTCGCTCGGTCAGATCGGTCGCCGGACAGCTTGATTGGCCTGGACGGCACGAAGCGCGCCGGGAGCCCGGCTGCCGCGGCACGCGTTTTGGACGCTCGAGCCCCTGCCGCTTTCTGTCGCGGGGCCCGGCATTTCGCCACGGAGACCCGGAGCGGGGCCACAGGGTTGACGTCTGCACGGCCGGCTGCGTTTCTGTCCCGTGACCATGTCGAGATTCCCGAGCAAGCTTGACCGGAAGATTCTGGCGCTCGCGCTGCCGGCCCTCGGCACGCTGGCGGCGGATCCTCTCGTCTCAATGGTAGACACGGCCTTCGTCGGCCGTCTGGGGGTGCTGCCGCTCGCGGCGCTGGGGGTGAACACGTCGATCTTCGCCCTCTCCTTCGTCATCTTCAATTTCCTGGCGTACGCCACCACGCCGATGGTGGCGAAGGCGGTGGGAAGAGGCGACCACGAGGCTGCGGGCCGGGTGGTCGTCCAGGCACTGACGCTGGCTGTCCTGGTAGGCCTGCTGGCGGCTGCCTCACTGGAGATCTTCGCGGTGCCCGTCGTGACCCTGATGGGGGCCGGCACCGAGCTCCGCGATCCGGCAGTCGCCTACCTTCGCATCCGGGCGCTGGCCGGTCCGGCCGTCCTGCTGGTGACAGCCGGGCACGGGGCCTTCCGAGGCTTCCACGATACGCGCACCCCACTGCTCGTGACGCTCGGTCTCAACGTGGTGAATCTGATCCTGGATCCACTGTTCATCTTCGGCTTCGGGTGGGGCCTCGAGGGCGCCGCCCTTGCCACGCTGGCGGCGCAGTGGTGGGGAGCCGCCTGGTTTCTCAATCTACTGCTGCGTCGGCGCAGGGAGCGGCTGGGAATCCGGGTCCGACGACCGCGCCTGGCGGAGCTGCTTCCCTTCCTGAGAGTCGGGGGTGAGCTGGCTGTCCGTACCCTGGCACTCATCGGCACCATGACTCTGGCCACCGCGATCGCGACGCGGGTCGGAACGGTGCAGGTGGCCGCCCATCACGTGGCCACCCAGGTGTGGCTGCTGCTGGCCATGATCGTCGACGCGCTGGCGGTAGCGGCACAGGCGATGGTGGCCCGGTACCGGGGGGCCGGAGACGAGGCCGGGGCGCGGGCGGCGGCAAACCGCCTGCTGGTCTGGGGCGTCGGCGTGGGCGTCGGCCTCGGTGTGCTGTTCTTCGCGCTGACGCCTGTTCTTCCCCGAGTGTTCACCGACGAGGCCGCGGTGATCGCTTCGCTACTGGGTGTCTACCCGTTCGTGGTGGCGATGCAGCCCCTGAACGCGCTGGTCTTCGTGTGGGACGGTGTGTTGCTGGGCGCGGAGGATTTCCGCTTCCTGGCACTCCAGCTCGTGCTGTCGGCGGCCTGCGCGGCGGGCGTCCTGTTTCTGGTCCTCCCCCTGGGATGGGGCCTGCAGGGCGTCTGGTGGGGACTGGTGGTGCTGATGACCGTGCGGGCCGCGACGTTGGCCTATCGATACTGGGTCACCTGGCCCGGCGAGAGTAAACTGCCCCGCCGTTGAAGGCCACCAGCGATGTTGCGTTCCGCAGGCAGGTAAACGAGATTGATTCTCATTCCAATAGCAGGAACCGGTAGCGAAGTAGGTGTCGACACATATCGAGAGCCCAGCGGTCGAGTGTTCCACCGTTCTGGTGGGCAACCCGAACGTGGGCAAGAGCCTTCTATTCCGGAATCTTACCCGGCGCTACGTGACCGTGTCCAACTTCCCGGGCACCACGGTGGAGGTGGTCCGGGCACGGGCCAGGTTCAACGGGCGCGAGCAGGAAGTCGTCGACACACCCGGCCTCAACGATCTCTCCCCGCGCAGTGACGAAGCGCGAGTCACCCGCAGCCTCCTTGCGGAGCACGAGCAGGCCACGATCGTCCAGGTGGCTGACGCCAAGAACCTGCGCCGTGCGCTCCTGCTCACTCTGCAGCTGGCGGAGTTACGGCGCCCCATGGTGCTCGTCCTCAACATGTTCGACGAGCTGGAGGAACGTGGCGGGAAGATAGACACGGCTCGCTTGAGCGATGTGCTCGGCGTCCCCGTGGTGGTCACCGTCGCTCCTGAGGGCCGGGGCACCAGGGAGCTGATGCGGGCCATCCCCGAAGCGCGTGTTCCCCGCTCTCCGGAAGATCTCGCTCCGGCCGGCGAGTCCCCTCCCGGAACGATTGACCTGGGGGACGGCTTCGGCGGAGGCCGCGACCGCCTTTCCCGCGTCAACGACATACTGGCGGAAACGTACTCCATCGAGAGACCCGCCGACGCACCGTTCAAGGTGCGCCTCGGCTTCTGGGCCATGCACCCCGTGAAGGGGCTCGTCTTCCTGGCGCTGATCCTGCTGACGGTCTTCTGGTTCGTAGGCCTTTTCGGAGCCGGCACGCTGGTCGATGCCCTGGAGGTAGCCGGGTTCGACCAGAGAATCAGTCCGGCGACGATCCAGGCGGTCGACAGGATACTGCCCTTTCCTCACGAGCACGTGCGCGAAGTGGTTCCTTACGCGCTCTCGCTACCGGTCTCGCCGGCTCACCAGATCGAACTCGGACGGATGGACCGGGAAGCGATCCGGCCGGCTTACTCGATCAGCGAAGGGACGGCGCTTGGCACGGGCCAGGAGGTGGCGCGGTTCGTGCACGACTTCCTGGTGGGACCGTACGGCGCCATCACCATGGCCCTGAGCTACGCGCTCGCCATCGTCCTGCCGATCGTGACCGTGTTCTTCTTCGTGTTCAGCATCCTGGAGGACTCCGGCTATTTTTCCCGCATGGCGATCATGGTCAATCGGACCTTCCGCATGATGGGCCTGAACGGTAAAGCGGTGCTGCCGATGATCCTCGGCCTCGGCTGCGTGACGATGGCCACCATGACCACCAGGATCCTGCAGACCCGGAAGGAGCGACTGGTCACCACCATGCTGCTCGCCCTGGCGGTGCCGTGCTCGGCGCAGCTCGGGGTGCTGCTGGCGCTGATGGCTTCCCTGTCACCTGGAGGCGCTCTGGTGTGGCTCGCTCTGATGACGGGCGTGCTCGTCGCCGTCGGCTGGCTGACGGCACGAGTGTTCCCCGGTGGCACGAGCGAATTCATACTCGAGATCCCTCCCATGCGGCGGCCGCAGGTCGGAAACGTCCTCACCAAGACGGCCAGTCGACTCGATTGGTACCTGCGGGAAGTCATCCCGGTGTTCGTCGTCGGGACGGCGGTGCTGTTCTTGATGGACTGGTTCCACCTGCTGGAGAAGACCGCGCGTCTCGCGGAACCGCTCGTAACCGGCTGGCTGGGGCTTCCGCAGGAAATGGCCAACGCTTTCCTGGTGGGCTTCATGCGGCGAGACTTCGGGGCCGTCTATATCCTCGATGCGGCAACCGCGCCCACGCCGATCCTCAGCTCGCACCAGATCCTCGTCTCCATGGTGACCATCACGCTGTTCATGCCGTGCTTCGCCAGCCTGCTGGTCATAGCCAAGGAGCACGGGAAGCGCGTGGCGCTGGGCATGGTGGCGTTCATCTTCCCGTTCGCGCTGCTGGTGGGGGGAATCCTGAACCACGTGGGCCGGTGGCTTCCGAGTTTCTGACCTTCTAGTCTCGGCGGCTAGCCCCCAGGAACGGTACCTGCTGGGTATGTAGCAGCCTGCAAAGTATCTGTCGCCTTGGGTATTATAGTGGACGGTAGACATACGCCTTGCTGCGCGAACGGCAGCCCGTCAGGACCGAGACCGATGGCAAATGGCAATTCCGCGGCTTCATCTCTTCGAGTTGGAGGATCAGCGGTGGTTCCCGGCCGCCATCCGAGATCTCGCTACCGACTACATTCATTTCATCGCGATCAGGTTTCGGCTACACCAGCCGGTGGCGCCCTTGCTCGAGCGGGTTCTGGTGGAAACTCACTCTCGGCAGATTGTCGATCTGTGCTCGGGCGGCGGCGGCCCGATCCCCGCGCTCCAGAAAGCTCTCCAGGCACAGGGGCTGTCCGTCCGAGTCATTCTCACAGACCGATATCCAAACATCGCTGCGTTTGAAGCGGCTCAGGCAGCGTCCGGCGGCGCCATCTCGTTCGTCAGGCACGCGGTAGATGCGCGCGCCGTTCCAAGTACGCTGAGTGGAGTTCGTACCTTCTTCAACTCGTTCCACCATTTCCAGCCTGGCGAGGCTCAAGCCATACTTCGGAATGCTGTGATTGCGCGGCAGCCGATTGCGGTTTTCGAGGTTCCGGACCGCTCGGTTCCTCTCATCCTGGCGCTGCTGGCAACGCCGCTGTTTGTCTGGCTTGCCACCCCGTGGATTCGTCCATTTCGCTGGCGGCGGTTGCTGTGGACGTACTTGATTCCGTTGGTGCCGCTCACCTGTCTGTGGGATGGGGTGGTATCGCACTTGAGGGCGTACACAGTGTCCGAGTTCGAGGCGCTGGTCGCGCCCTTCGCACACAGCGGTTACGTGTGGAGCGTCGGCAGGCGACCGATTCCATCGACCCACGGCCAGGTCACGTATCTGGTCGGCTATCCCGATCCGCGGGGTCAGAGCGCTGAGTAGCACAAAGAGCTGCAAACGACACGGTACCCTCTTCGGGACGCCGTCGCTCCATCGAGCATCGGAACGATCGAGCTGAGCGGACGAAGAGCGTCATCTCCTCAGGCCGTCACCAGGAGGGCCGTTCCGTACATGAGGATGAGGCCGAGGATGAGCCCCGCGGCGTTGAGCGGAGCCAGCGCTCCGCCGTCCGCCTCGCTTCGCAGCATGAGAGCGATCTCCAGCACGACCTGGAACATCGCCCCCGCCCCCACGGCCAGGAAAAGAGTGGCGGCGATGGGAGAGTAGGAGAAGCCTCCAATCCACGTGCCGGCGATCGTCGGCAGCCCCGCCACGGCGCCCATGGCGAGGAAGTGGCCTACGGGAGGCCGTCCGGCGGCCACTTGCGAGCTTTCCGGGGCCGCTCGCGAGCCCTCCGCGGCCACGGGAGCGACGATTGCCAGTCCCTCGGTGGTGTTGTGCAGGAGGAAGCCGATCACGAGAAAGCTCCCGAGCGTGATCTTGCCGAGGGCATAGGCCGACCCGATGGCCAAGCCTTCGCCCAAGTTGTGCAGGCCGATGCCCAGCGCGATCAGATAGGCCAGGCGCACGCCCTCTAGCGCAGGGCGGTGTCCGGGATTGGGCGACACGCCGGCCAGCGCTCGGAGCACGACGACGCTCCCGAGCACGCCGAGCAGCACCAGGCCCACTCCCTGAAAGGCCGTCGGCACGGCTCCCGCCGTCTCCAGGGCCTCCGCCAGGGCCTCTATGCCGAGGAAGATGAGCAGCCCGATCGTCAGGCTGAGGAAGAAGTGGATCCAGCGCCGCCCTACCTCGCGCATGAACGGGTACCACAGGATGCCGATCAGCACGGGGATCAGACCCACGTACACGCCCAGCACGGTGAACACGGTCAGAAAGCGAGCGTTGGGTCTGGGGGTCAGGGTCGCGACTTCTACCTCGTGGGTGAAGGTGAGTCCGGTGGAGGTGACGAGCGTGACCTCGTGCGGGTCCCCCTCCACCCAGGGATAGGGCACAACGATCAGGGCCCGCCCGAGCCGCGGAACCATCCTGCCTTCCCGCATCACGTGGGTCCAGTAGGCCTCGTCCACCATCACCTGGGCGACGGTCACCGGCTCGGGTCCTCCGTTCACCACGTGGATCTCCATCAGGCCCGGTTCCGGCAGCGCGACCCGCTCGATGGTGAGATCCTCCACCGGCGGGAAGGCTGTCTTCAGGGCTCCGGCCGGGTCGAAGAACAGGAACGCGGCGACGAGAGCCGCCAGCAGGCCCAGCGGAGACAGCCCCAGCGCCCACCGGCGGACGCGTCTCCCGCGAGGCTCCCGATCACGCATGGCGCTCATCCATAGCGGTGGACCGGGACGCCCTCGTCGGCCGCCAGCCGGGGAACCGCGTCGAGGAAGCTCATCCAGCCGAGCTCGGCGAACTCACTCTGATGGGCGTGGAGCATGTGGAGGCCGGGGTTCTCCAGCTCGAGCTCGAGGATCCCGCGCTCACCTTGGCACAGCATCACGGTGTCGGTGAGCTCGTAGTGGTCCATCCGGGTGCCGGTCCGGTAGTAGCGGAACATGCCGGCGTGCAGGTGCAGCGAGTTGATCGGATCGAACTCGGTCATGTTCACCAGGTAGATCCGCACCGGATCTCCCACGCCCACCCGGATCGGGTGCGTCTGGTAGTAGAAGGCGGCCGTGTTGACGGCGTAAACCTCGTTCTCGCCGTCGAAGTTGGTGTCGAAGCCGTTCATCACCGCCACGAGCTCCCGGGCCGGCGAGCGGCCTCCGGGTGGATCCACGATCAGAGTGCCGTACAGGCCCCTATGGATGTGACGTTTCAGCGGAACGGTGTGGCAGTGGTAGGGATGCACCCCGTACGGCCTGGCCTCGAACTCGTAGGTGAAGTGCTCGCCCGGCTCGACGATGGGGAACAGCCCGTCCATCTCCGGACGGTGGGTGCCATGAAAGTGGATCGTGTGGGCGTGCGAGCCGGCGTTGGAAAAGTGGACGCGAAGCAGGTCGCCGTCGGTGCAGCGGAGAGTGGGCCCCGGCACCTGGCCGTTGTAGGCCCATGCCGAGAACGACACGCCGGGGGCTACCTCGATTTCGGTGTCCACAGCCACGATCTCGTAGTCTCGGACGGTCCGGCCGGCGGAGTCGCGGCTCACCCGCCCGTACTCGAAGTCTGTGAGAAAGCTCATGGGATCGAAGCCGTCCCCGGGGGGATGGTCTCCGACGACACTCATCCCGAGCTGAGCCGTGCCGCGTGGAGAATGCCTGACCTCCTGGAGCCCGCTCCCGGCCAGTGCCGAGGCGGCCCCACTCCGGCGGGCCAACGCGAGGATGGAGGCGCCCGAGAGACCCGCCACGCCCGCCGTACCGAGCTTCAGCCAGTCTCTCCGGTCCATCTTTCTAACACCCGTCTTCACGTCCCTCGACTTCCGTTCTCCCGCCTCGCGCCCGCCGGGCCCTAGCCGACCCCGGCCAAATTTAGCGTCGGCTAAATTTCCTCATTCTACCCCCCAACCCATTGCCGGTCAAGGAGGTTCCGCAAGGCGGAAGACACTGTGGAAGGTCCGCCCCCACCATGCCGTTCCGGACGGCTCCAAGCGCAGGAATCAGGGAACGGCCCTCAGGGCTCGAGGTTCGCCAGCCGCATGGCGTTGAGGGTGACCGCCCTACGGCTCACCGATCGCCGGCACACCTGAAACCGACCATGTCGAGCCCTATATCTGGCGGGTTGGCGTGTCGATAGCTCGTCCGGAGGCAATACGGATTGTTCCCCCAGCCCCCGCCGCGCAACGAGACGAACCCCGGCCGTCCCGGAAACGGGCTCGCGGTCCACTCCCACACGTTCCCCGCCATGTCGAGGAGCCCAAACGGGGACGCGCCTGACGGGATCCTTCCGACCGGCGATGTCGTGAGAAAGCCATCGTCAGAATCCGCAGCGCAGCATGCCATTGTGCCGAAATTGGCGCGGCGGCTGCCGTCAGTGCCTGCGGGCGGGGCGTCGCCCCAAGGGTATCTCCGTCCGTCCCCGGCGCTCGCCGCGAACTCCCACTCCTCCTCGCTGGGGAGGCGCAGACCGTAGTGGGCGCAGAACGCCTTGGCGTCGAGAGCCGATACCTGGACGACCGGGTGGTCCTCCCTACCGGCGATCGAGCTCGCCGGCCCCTGCGGGTGACGCCAATCGGCGCCGCTGATGGGCCGCCACGAGCCGTCCCACACCCGGCCTGAGCCCGACACTTCCGCGTCCGTCCGATAACCGCCTTCGCGGACGAATTCGGCGAACATCAGGTTTGTGACCTCGAAGCGCATCAGTCGAAAGGGGCCCACCGTGACGACCCGTGGAGTCTCGTTTGGATCGCCTTCCGGATCGCCCATGACAAACGTACCACCCGGAATATCGACGAGGTCGGCGTCAGGAACGTCGGGTACAGACTGAGAGATGAGCAGCCCTAATGTCACCACGGCCACGAGAGTCAGCTTGCGGGTCATAGCGCGGTACGCCCGACACGATTCATGGGAAGCCGGCTGCAGCGGCGACAGTAACCGCTGCGGCGGCATATGCCTATTGCGCCGCTACGTTCTCCTCGACGCGAGCCAGCCGCTTGTCGATCTCCTCCAACATGTACAGGATCATGACGTGGGTCTTCTTCGCGTCGATCCCGACCGGGCTTTGCTCGTTCGCGATCCCGTTGGCGATCTCTCGATAGCGTTTCTCCGGCACGTTCACCTGAACCCTCCTGCGCGAACGGTGATCTGCTTTCGGTGTGGGATCAGACTTGCGGTGCCCCGGTCCACGTGTCAATCCGCCCCCCGTATTGCTGCTCTACTCGGTCTCACTGTAGCGACTGGGGGGCTTGAGCAGGACGACGCGGTAGATCGAGTGCGGTCGAAGTCTGGCGCAGCTGATCAGGAGTGCTACTCCGAAACGATGATAGACCCTCGTATGTAAGGGTGGATCTCGCAGTGATAGGCATATGTTCCCGCCTGACTGAAGACCCGGCTGAAGGTTCCCCCAGACCCGGAACCTCCGTCACCATAAGAGCCTCCCCCACCTTCGGGTGCGGCGAGCGTGCCGCTGTTCCACAAGCCAGCATCCGAGACGGTCATATGAACCGACGGGCCGTTGTTTCTCCAGGTCACCTCACCACCGACGGTGATGTTCAGCGTCTCCGGGGCGTAAGTAAAGTCCTGGATGCTTACCGACCCGCTTGTCGGGCTCGATGGAGGAGGTGGGGGTGCCGTCGGGGTGCCGCCTACTGTGTCGTTCGTCGACGACGAGGAACCACAGCCGAACGCCAACCCGAGGCTAAGGACGGTGACCAAGGCAGCAGCAAACGTCTTCATTGAACCGACCCTGACTAAGGACTCTTCTGTTCCTAAGCTACTCTCGTTCGTCACAGGAGGAAGGCCTCACGCGGAACCGGAAGGAGCATGGAATCCACGCTGGGCCAGCGTATCGACATATCGACGACCCGAATTCCGCCGGGGGTCTCCTGGAACCATCCTCCGGTCGCGCTGGTTGAGTGCAAGGTGCACTGTTGTTCCTAGCACGAGACGGAGATGGAGGAGCCATGCAGCGCCACGTTGTTGTTACCTGCGTTCTAGCTACTTCCATGTTGGCGCTGGGTTGTGGTGGAGATGGAAGTGGCTCAAGCACGCAGCCACCGCCTCCGTCGCCTGCCCCGACAGCCACCACCATTGCCGGTGTCTCGGGAAACAACCAAAACGGGAAGACGCTGGAGGCGCTGTCGAATCCCTTCGTAGTGCGGGTGACCGACGATCAGGGCGGCGGAGTGCCCGGCGTGACAGTGACATGGGCTGCGACAGACGGAGGTGGTAACCTCTCGTCTGCCTCTACACAAACCGACAGCCAGGGCCAGGCATCGGTCACACTCACCCCTGGGCCGGCACTCGGCCAGAACACCGTTACGGCGAGCGTATCCGGCTTGCAGGGCTCGCCAGTCACCTTCACCGCCCAGACCACGGTGCTGGTTATCAGGATGCAGGGCACCGCCTTCGTGGACCCGAACGGAGGCACCAATCAAAACGCCGAAGCGACCGTAGCGGTCGGTGACACCATCGAGTGGGTTAACCGTGACGGTGTTCAGCATACGGCGACATCGAACGTCGAGCCGCCAGGCGGCGCAGCGTTCGACAGCGGCTTGATGGGCACTAGCCAGCGATTTCGTTTCGTGCCCAATGTTGCCGGCGTGTGGGAGTATTTCTGCGAGGTCCATCCGTCGATCATGCTGGGGGCCACCATCACCGCGCAGTAGAGAGGAACATCATGAGGCCGGCTCCCATCGTGATGACCGTGCTGCTGGCCGTCGCGCTCCTGGTGGGCGCGTCTGCCGCCGGCGCGCAGCCACTGACCGAGCGCACGCCAAACCTGGAGGGCACGTGGGTCACCTCCCCGCGCAACCTCCACTTTCAATTCGCGCACCGCTTTCAGGTGGCCGGGGATGACAAGGACATCACCGACATCTTCTCCGACGGTAAGATCGTCAACTACCCGACCTTCGCCCTGTCGTACGGGGTGGGGCGAGAGATAATGGCAGGCTTTCGCTACAGCAGTAACTCGCTGGTGGCCAACCAGGTGAACGAGTGGCAGCCGTACCTTAAGTGGTCGCCGCTCTACCGCAGCGGTGAGTCCGCCTGGTCGGTGTCCCTGACCGGAGCGTACAACGGGGCGGCCGAAAGCTTCGACGCGGAGCTCTCCGGCCAGGTGGACCTGCTAGAGAACCGGCTGTTCCTCATAGGCACGGTTCGCGGCTTCACGGACTCGTTCACGAACGCGTTCGCTCTGCTGGATGAGGAGACCGGGGAGGAAGCGCTCGCCCTGGCCGGAGGGCTGGGCATTCGGCTCAACCGGTACGTTACCCTGGCTGGTGACTATGGGCAGGTGGTGTCCGGGGTGAACGCGCCGGCCGGCTGGAGCGCCGGGCTGCACGTCGGGATTCCGCACACGCCGCACACCTTCTCCATCATGGCGACCAACGTTTCCAGCGGCACGCTCCAGGGAGTCAGCACCGGGATTGACGACACGTTCTACTGGGGGTTCGAGTTCACGGTCCCGTTCAGCGGCTTTGCCCGGTGGGGCAAGATCTTCGACCCCGATGATTCACCGCCGGAGACAGGAACCTCCAACGGAGCCCTGGAGCCGGGGACCGGCGCTGCCGCGGAGCGCGGGTGGCGCGCCGTGCCTCCAGGTATGGCTGTGGAAATCGAGATCAAGGACTTCAAGTTCGACGAGAACAGGCTCGAGGTTACGGCCGGCACCAAGGTGCGATGGGTGAACCGCGACCCGGTGGCCCACACCAGCACCGCCGACGGCCGGGCGTGGGACTCGCCGCTGATCGGTCCCGGAGAGACGTACGAGGTCACTTTCGATGAGGCGGGCGAGTTCACTTACCACTGCCGGCCCCATCCCTTTATGAAAGCGGTCGTTGTGGTGACAGAGGCAGAAGAAGGGAACGGGACTAACCGCTCTTAACGATCCGCGACAGTAGACGCCCTCAAGCCCCGAAAACGCTCACTTTCGCACGCTCGGGACGAGCGCTAACCGACACGTCCGCACGCGATTGCCCAGCATTCCACGAACACTCCGCGAGCATTACTTGAACCACGTCGCGTACTGACGAGGGTCTCAGGCACAGACGCGTGACCTCATGGCTTGCGGAGGGTAGCCCATCACGCTGGTCAAGGAGGCCGTCGGCCACGCTGCACTCGCTACGACCAAGCGATACATGCACCTCGTCCGGGAGCACCCGCGAACCCTTGTCGAGCAGCCCGATAGGGGCGAGCTTGCCGAGCTTGTTCGCTGAGACGAGTGGCGGCTTGGGAACATTCTTGGGAACATTCTTGGGAACAAACGGGAACAAACGTACGCAATCCGGCGTGGAGCGGTACAGCCTGAGAATCGCGAATAGGCGCATGACTAAAGGCAAAACAAGCCGACCATAGACGAGCGCAAAGTATAGAACATGGCTTCCGAGTTTCTGACCTGCCCGATGTGCGGATTCGAATTCGCCAGAGCCGACACCCTGTGTGCACACGGTTGTCCACTAGGGGCATTGTGTCACCTGATCCGGTGCCCGAACTGCGAGTACGAGTTCCCGGAGACGCCACGCGCCGTTTCCTGGGTCCGGAGGCTTCTCCGCCGAAGGCTGCCAGTCGTTGCCGGACTGCCGCCGGGGGTGCGCACGGCGAGCGAGCTGAAGAACGGCGAGAGTGCAACCGTGGTGTGTCTCGGGCCCACGGCCACCGATCGACACAGGGCGCTCACGGTTTACGGAGTCCTGCCCGGAGCCGAGATCACCCTCCTTCAGCGACAGCCAGCATGTGTGATCCGTGTCGGGGAGACGGAGCTGGCCCTTGACCCCGACATCGCACGAGACATCCTGGTCGAGCCGGTCGGGACAGTCGAGCGGGCGGGCTGAGGAGCCGCGCGCCCAGCTCCGACCCCGTTGATCGCCCCCGCCGCGCACCGAGGCACCCTCAGCCGTGGTGAAGGAACCCTGCCCCGAGAGCATCGGTTCTCGTTGTATGAAACGGAAGACTATCGGCAGGGACGGGTGGCAATCGGAAGAACCTCGGATCAATGCTCCGCGGCGTGTTGAACATTCTGGCTCTCCAGATCGGTCTGGGAGACTCGTTGCAGGGTCAGCCGCTGGCGGCGGTGGCTCTCCTGTTCGGCGCGGGCGTCCTCACCAGCCTCACCCCGTGCATCTATCCGATGATCCCCATCACGGCCGGAATCATCACGGGCAGTGCCGGAGAGAACCCGAGCCGCGGCAGGATCGTGGGACTGACGCTGACGTACGCGGCCGGTCTCGCGCTACTCTATTCGACGGCGGGGCTGATCGCGGGGCTCACCGGAACGCTGTTCGGCACGATTGCCGCCAGCGTGTGGGCGAGGCTTTTGATCGCGATCCTGCTGGCCGGGTTCGGTTTCGCGATGCTGGGGACACTGCGCGTCGACGTACCCTCGAAGCTGGGAGCGTGGGCCGCAGGACTGGAGGGTGGTTCGTACCCGGGCGTGTTCCTGCTGGGGGCCAGTTCGGGAATCGTCGCCGCGCCGTGCGGAGCACCGGCCTTCGCGGCGGTTCTTACCTGGGTCGCCACCACCGGCAGCGCGTTCCGCGGCTTCGCCTACCTTCTCGCCTTCTCCCTTGGCATGACGGCCATCCTCGTAATGGTGGGTATCTTCAGCGGATCGATACGTCTCCTGCCGCGCGCCGGGCGCTGGATGGCCTGGGCGAAGCACGGGGCGGGCGTCGTGCTCCTGATCATGTCCGCGTACTACGTGTACCTGGCCTGGCTGGTCCTGTGAGGTGGGAAGAATCGTGACGCCGGACGGGTTCTCTCGGTTGGCCGCCGCGGCCCTGGCTGTCGGGATCCTGTTGGCCGCACCGGGACGGGCCGCGGGCCAGGCCCCCGACGAGATAGGCATCGGGCGGGGATCGACGCCGTCGCCGCTCGTTCTCGAGAAGGTCGACGGAGGCCGCGTCGACCTCGGGGAGTACTTCGGCCGGAGGCCCGTCCTCCTGGAGTTCTGGGCCACCTGGTGCGAGAACTGCGAGGCCCTCCATCCGCGCATGCAGGAGGCACACGCCAGGTACGGCGACCGGGTAGCCTTCTTCGCCATCGCGGTCGCGGTCGGACAGTCGAGACGGAGTGTCCGGCTACATCTGGAGAAGCGTCCGGTTGCCTATCCGACCCTGTGGGATGGCACGGGCCAGGCGGTGCGTGAGTTTCGCACCCCCGCGACCTCGTACATCGTCATTCTCGACGCCGGGGGCCGCGTCGCCTATACGGGGATGGGCCGCGATCAGGACCTGGACGCGGCGATACGAGCGCTGCCCGCGGCCGAGGACGACGGGTAAACAGACTGCCGGGCGGGCCGTTATCGCCCTTCCGAGGACGGGGCGATTCGGTCCAGCACCTCCCCCAGCTCCGTATAGGCGGTCGGGTCCACTTCCCGGAACGGCACGGCGCGCCAGGCGATCCTCCCTTCCCCGTCAATGATGAACAGCGTCCGATTGTCGATGTACCGGCCGCCATCGAGCTCACGGTACGCACCGTATCGGCGGCCCACCGTCGAGCCCGGGTCGCTGGCAAACAGGAAGGGAAACTCTGCGTCGCGTGCCCAGTCCCGCAGCTCCTCTGGCGAGTCGGTGCTTACCGCCAGGAGCACTATGTCGCGGCCGCCGCGAAAAAGACTTGCGTACTGATCCCGGTACGCTTCCATCTGGATCGTTCACCCGGGGGTCCGGGCTTGGTAGAAGAACGCCAGCACCACCGTCTTGCCGTGGAAGTCGCGGAGCCTCACCGGGTCCCGCAGCACGCCGAAGCGGGTCGCGCCGACTAGCTCGAAGTCCGGCGCGAGTTCGCCGACCGCCAGGATCGTGTTCTCCTGCTGCGCGAGAGCGGCCGCTGGCGCCGCGCAGAGGGCCATGAAGCCGCCCACCAGGATGGGTAGTCTGTCCAGCATTCTGGACCTCACGTAAGAGAGTCAGCAAGGAACCCGGGGCCAGGAGCGACCCCCCGAACCCGCTCCACGAGAGAGACAGCCCCACCGATCCACACACCGGCACGGGTCCAAGTATACCCTGCGTCGCTCAGGCTGGGAAAGGCCGACACGCACCCCGGCGTCGGCCCTCGCGGAGCCGATCGGGGCGCGACGAAACCTGGAGATGACGCTCCACGTAGGGGAGGGCATCGGGCGTGTCGTCGGCCCGTGGAAGAGGGGAACCTGGACCTGCACGGGACAGGGCGATCCAACGGCGGACGGGAATGGCGTCGGCCGCGCCGGCCGTTACGTGTGGCAATGGAGGGGAAAGAATGTCGGATAACGCGCTGATCCGGTTGGAAGGTATCAGGAAGGTTTTCCTGACTGACGAGATGGAGACGCACGCCCTGTCGGACGTGCATCTGGAGATCACGGACGGCGAGTTCGCGGAGGTCATGG
>JBDHHR010000002.1:0-107006 GCA_039589295.1 Gemmatimonadota bacterium
TGCCTCCGCCCTTTGCACCGCCGCCTGGAACCGGGCCTGGTCGATTACGAGCAGGAGCTCGCCCTCTTCGACATCGTCACCTTCCTCGACGGTCAGCTCGGTTATCCGTCCGGATACGTCGGCGCTGATGTCTACGGACGTCTTGGGCTCTATGTGGCCGGTCGCCGTGACCCTGGCGACCAGGTCCCGCCGCTCCACCCCCTCGACCCGCACCTCGATGCTCTCGCTGCCCCCGCGAAGCGACATGGAGGCCATGACCGCGATCACCACTACCACTCCGATTCCGATCAGCAACTTCTTCTTGCTAGACATGTATCTCTTTCCCCCAGTCATGTCTTAGGGGATAAGCTCCCACCTCGGGGAATACGGAAGACGAGGGAACCGAGTTTCGGCCGTCCACCGCCACCATAACACCCGACACCGAGCCGTCGTTGGGCCCACGAGGACCCTGCCAGGCCGCGTCCTGCTCCGGCCGTCCGGTCAGATCCCGCCGCCGATGGCGAAGAGCGCCTTGACGACGACGTAGGCGACCAGCAACAGAGTTACCGCTCCGCCGGTGGACACCTTCGGATAAACCCGGCTCACACCTATCCCCAGCACGATCGTCGTCCACAGCCCGAACAGGCTGATGCCGCTCAGGAATCTGTACCCGTACGTTTCCGAAGCGAGCCCCGGCACCAGCAGGTGAAGAGACAGCACGGTCTCGAGGGAATTCCTGGCCAGCACCAGCGGAAGGGTGATGAGTCCGCCGACTGCCCCGATGAGATTGGCGTGCGCCGAGATGCTGTACAGCTGCTTGAACGCAGCCTCGCCGCCCATGAGGACGTTGTAGATCAGCAGTAGAAAGCCCGCCAGGACAGCGAAGAAGACTGGTGGGAAGGCCACCGTGCCCACCCAGCGCATCACGTTTGCCACCCCGGCCGCCTGCTCGGTGGCCCGCACCTGGTCGGGGCTGGCGTCCCCTGGCAGGCGCGCCAGCAGCATCTCGCGAACCAGCTGCTCGGGGATGAAGGCCTGCACCACGAGCCCGATGACGATGATCGTCACGACCGCACCGATCCACACGGGCCGCTCCTTAAGACGGTCGAACAGAGCCGAAGGAGCGGTAAAGACCTGGACGAGCCGGACGCCGACGTTCGGCAGTTCCGTCGCCACGCCCTCCGACGGCCCGGCACCTGCATCATGCGTGTCGTGCATCGCTCACTCCTTGGGAATTCGGGTTGCGGACCAGCCCCGGCCGGGAACCGCGACGCGGAGCACTCGCCCGTCGTCGGGGTCCACCCATATCGAACCGGCCTCTTCAGCCAGCTGCACATCATATCTGGTGGCCAGCCAGCTGCTCTTCCCGAGGCGGAGGCTGTCGGGCGTTATCGCCTGGACACTAAGCATGACCTGTCGACCTTCGGCCGGGACCAGCACCTTCAGAACCGCCCCCAGCGGGTCACTCTCTCTCTGCAGGCGCCGGATGAGGAAGTAGTAGTGGTGTGCCACGTCCCGCTCGAGCAACAGCAGGTCCGGGCCGGCGAGGAACTCGGTCAGGCGCTCTCCCGCTTCGTTTACCGTGTTCAACCGGAGCCGATTGCCGGAACGGCTGACGGCGATGTTCGTGCGCGGGCCCTCCAGGGCCCTCAGCTCGTACTTTCTGGGCCTCAGATTCCGGTCGGATCGCAACCCGATCTCCACCGAGCTCAGCGACTCGACTCCGTTCTCGATAGTCACCCGCCCGACGGCCATGTATTCCTCTCCCACCCGGCGGATGGCGAACGTCTCGCTTCCCACTACCCGCCCGCCAGAACTCAGCTCGAATTGCCCCGTATCCACCGTCCTGCGGGCCTGGGCGGAAGCACCCGGCGGCGCCGTGACTGCAAGAGCCCAGGCGATGGCCGTCGCACACCTGGCCCGCCGGCCGTCAACCTTGCAGGCGCTTCGAGATATACTGCACAAGGTAGGCATAGACACTTTTTCCGGTTTCCCGGGACGCGAGCGTGGGCCGCCCCACTACCCCGGGCGATCCCGGCGCGGGGACCGGCTCATCTCTCTCCGCGGGCCACCCGTTTCCGCGACCGGGCACGTAATCCACGACCGCCTCGCCTCGAACGGACTCCGGCGCGAGGTGAAGCAGGAGCGATGTCTCCAGTTCACCGGCGTGTTCCGCCATGTCGCGGGACTCCAGGAAGGATGTGAGGTCTATGGCGTGTATGTCCACGGCCCTGACCCTGACCGTGTCCGCGAGCACCGCCGCCAGCGCCTGAATGTGCGGCCCGTACCCGTGGGCCGTCATCAGTATGATCTCCTCGAGACCCTGCCGCTCCCAGGCATCCACCAGCTCGTTCAGGACGCGATGCAGCGTCTTCCTCTCCAGGGACGCCGTGCCTGCGTATTCACGTTCCGTGGCCGACGCCACACCGTACGAGAGCGTGGGGGCCAGAAGGACGCCTGTACGTCGGGAGACGTCCTCGGCCAGCCGCTCGACGATTACGGTGTCCGTACCCAGCGGGAGATGCGGCCCGTGCTGCAGGCACGTCCCCACCGGCAGCAGCAGGCGGGGGTCACGCCGGAACCATTCGGCGGCCTGTGCCCACGAGAGCCAGGCCAGCCGCGGTGCGTCACCGGGTTTGGTCGAGCTGTCCACACCGGCTAATGTAACAGGCCGCTCCAGGCGCGAAACCGTTGTCACCCGCGATGCGGAGAGCCCGCCATGACCCATTCGCCGTTCGACGAGAATGTCGTGATCCTCACGGGCGCCTCACGTGGCATCGGCCGGGAGCTTGCCCTGCAGCTGGCCGAGCGAGGCGCCTGGCTGACGGTGGCGGCACGGAACGCGAACGAGCTGGACGAAGTGGCGGCGAGATGTCGCGGAAGGGGAGGACTGGCGATTGCCGTTCCCACCGACGTGGCGATCGAAGCGGATTGCGCGAGACTGGTGCAGGCCGCGGCGGACGAGTTCGGTCGCGTGGACACTCTCATCAACAACGCAGGCATATCGATGCTCGCCCGGTTCGAGGCTCTGGACGACATCAGTCCGCTCGAGCGGATCATGCAGGTGAACTATTTCGGCAGCGTCTACTGCTCCCACTACGCCATGCCGCACCTCATCGCGGCAAGAGGGCGCCTGGTAGCGGTGTCCAGCCTCACCGGCCTGACAGGCGTGCCTACGCGAACCGGATACGCCGCTTCCAAGCACGCCGTGGCTGGCTTCTTCGATTCTCTGCGGATCGAGCTCAGGCGGCACGGTGTCAGCGTCACGGTCGCCTATCCGGGCTTCGTCGACACGGGAATCCGCGAGCGGGCTGCCGGCCACGGACGCGGTCGCCATGACGAAGGCAGGATGATGAGCGCCGAGAAGTGCGCCGCTGTCATTCTGGATGCAGCCTGGCTGCGCCGCCGTCAGGCGGTAATGACGTTTCGAGGAAAGACGGGTCGGTGGTTGAAGCTTCTCGCGCCAGGGCTCGTGGATCGGATCGCCGCTCGCGCCGTCGGCGAGCGCTAAGGTAACGTCTCGGCCCCTCCGGGCTCGCCCCGGGCTTCCCGCAAATAGCCCATTGAGACGCTCACGACCACCAGCCCGAGCCCGAGCCAGCCCACGAGCGTCAGTCCCTGGCTGAAGAGGACGAGGGCGAGCACCGCTCCGACCACCGGCTCGATGGTAGCGGCGACAGCCGTAGGCGCGGCTTCGATCCTCCGGAGAGCGGCGAAGAACAGGAAGTTGGCTCCGAGCACGGCTCCCAGGGCCAGAAGCAGGATGAAGATCCAGCCGCCGGCCGAGGGTGGCGGTGCCGGAGGATTTCCCGAGGCCGGAAGCAGGACCGCCAGCAACAGCGTCCCGCCGGCCAGCTCCAGGAAAAGCACCCGGACCGCTCCGTACTTGGGTACGGCGTAGCGGGCGATGAGAGTCGTCCCGGCGTATGCACCGGCGGCCAGGAGTCCCCCGGTGACGCCCGCTGCGACCCCTGCGGCCCGGGAAGCGAACAGCCCTTCGAGTCCGCTTCCGCCGACGACCGTGAGGGCGGCGCCGACCATGACCCCTACCGCGAGGAGGAGGCGGACCGTAGTGAGCGACTCGTGGAGCAGAAGTCTGGCCAGGATAGCCACCATGACGGGGGCCGTATACAGCAGGGCGGCGGCCCCGGCCACTCCCACTCCGGCTATGGCGTACTGGTACGCCACCTCGAACAGCGCAACCAGCGCTCCGCCGCCCAGCCCTACCAGGAACAGAGCGCGGCGATCGACCCGGAACAGATCCCTCCACACCAGGCCGAACAGCAACATGCCGACGGTCGCCACCGATATTCGCCAGAACCCGACGCCCGTGATCTCGGCGCCAGCGGAGTACAGAGCAGTGCTCAGAGGGCCAGTCGTGCCCCACAGCACGCCCGCTCCCACCGCGCTCACATAGCCCGTCACACGCGTTCTGAGGGCCATCGGATCTGTCGGTCGGTCGTTTCAGGTGTGAGGGCGATCGAGAGACCGCCCCGCGCCCCCGGCGGGCGCGACTAGGCACCAAGAATAGGAAGGGCGAAGGGCGGGGGCAAAAGACATGCCTCCCGGTGCCTCTCGGTTTGCAGGACCGGGCCTGCGACCCGAGCTTGGAACGATCGGTGGTTGTCCGCCACCGGAGACGGTCGCGGCGGGGCTAACCCCTGCGAGAGGAGGGCGTATGGAGCGACCTGAATATATCCCTCTATCGGACTACCGCCCGTACCCGGAGGAAGAGATGATCCGGCGGGCCGGGGCATTCCACGCCCAGATGAACCGTCGACGATCGGTTCGCTGCTTCTCCCGCAGAGCGGTGCCCCGGAAGGTACTGGAGAGTTGCATCAGGGCCGCCGGCACCGCTCCCAGCGGGGCGCACCTGCAGCCGTGGCACTTCGTCGTCGTGTCCGATCCCGCCGTCAAGCGGCGGATCAGGGAAGCCGCCGAGGCGGAGGAGCGGGAGTTCTACCGGGGCCGGGCCCCGGACGAGTGGCTGGAGGCCCTGGCGCCGCTCGGCACTGACGAGCATAAGCCGTTTCTGGAAGATGCCCCGTATCTGATAGTCGTCTTTGCCCGCAGCTACGGCCTCTCGACCGATGGGGTCAAGATCAAGCACTACTACGTTCAGGAGTCGGTCGGAATCGCCACCGGAATCCTCATCACCGCGGTTCACGACGCCGGCCTGGTCGCGTTGACGCACACGCCGAGTCCCATGGGTTTCCTGGGCGAGCTTCTGTCGCGGCCCGCCAACGAGAGGCCGTTCCTGATACTGGTAGTGGGGTTTCCGGCCGAGGACGCTACGGTCCCGGACCTGAAGCGGCGGTCGCTGGAGGAGATAACCACTTTCGTGTAAGCCCGACCGAGAGTCCGCCTGTCCCGGGCCTCGCTCAAGACATGGTCTCATGTTGTCACCGGCGCCCGGTACCCGGTCTTTCACGCCGTGAGCGAGCAGGAATCGAAGGTGCAGGCCGGCGCGATTGGCCGGAAGGCCGCGACCATATCGATCCGGAGAACGAGTATCCCGGTCTGCACTGAGGCCTGACGCGCCGCACGAGTCCGGCAACTTCCTGCCCGCTTGATCCAGCGTTGAAGATATAGGCCAAGCTGGCCGTATGATCCAGACCGTTCCCACGGCCGCCCTCGTCGGCCTGGAGGCCTGCGCCATCACCGTGGAGGTCTCGATCCGCCGGGGAACCCCGATGATCCAGATCGTGGGGCTCGCACCTGCCGCCGTGGCGGCGTGTCGGGAACGCTTTCGCGCCGCGGCCGCGCAGCTGGACCTGCACGTTCCCGGCCTGCGCATAACGGTCAACCTGGCACCCGCAGACGTTCGTAAGGACGGCGCCGCATACGATCTGCCTATCAGCGTCGGGATCCTGGCTGCGTCCGGCCAGCTTCCCCGGGCGCGCTCACTCCGGTACGCCATGGTTGGCGAGCTGGGACTGGATGGCACGGTGCGAGGAGTCAGGGGAAGCCTGCCCATCGCACTCCACTGCAGAAGCCGCCCCGGCCTGGCCGGGCTCATCGTCCCTTTCGACAACCTCGGGGAAACGCTGCCGATCGAGGATTTCCCGGTGTTCGGCGCCCGGACCCTCGCAGGAGTGCTTCAGTTCCTGCGAGGGCAGGGCGATCTTCCGCGTACCACCGATACTGCTTGCGCCTCGCGCGGTGCGACCCGGGGTCGGTCGACGCTCCCGCCGGGCCCCGATGACACTCCCGATCTGGCGGAAGTGCGTGGGCAGGAGGGGGTGATACGAGCACTGGAGGTGGCGGCGGCCGGCGGCCACAACATCCTGCTGCGCGGAACGCCGGGCTCGGGAAAGACGATGCTGGCCCGCCGCCTTCCGACTATTCTTCCCGAGCTCACGCTGAGCGAGGCCGTGGAAGCAACCGTGATTCGGAGCGTGGCCGGCCAGCTCCCACCCGGAGAAGGCCTGTTCCTGCGAAGCCCGTTCCGCGCCCCACACCACTCCATCAGCGAGGCCGGCCTCATAGGCGGCGGTAATCCTCCGCGACCCGGCGAGGTCTCGCTTGCCCACCACGGGGTTCTCTTCCTGGATGAACTGCCGGAATTCCGAGCGCGATGTCTCGAGGCGCTGCGTCAACCGCTTGAGGAGGGCAGTATCAGCCTGGTGCGGGCACGGGCCGCGGTGCGTTACCCCGCCCGATTCATGCTGGTGGCGGCCATGAATCCCTGCCCGTGCGGATTGCTCACGGACGGGACGGGCCGGTGCACGTGCGATCCAGCCAGGGTTCGCGGCTATCTGTCTCGCATAAGCGGTCCGCTGCTGGACCGCATCGACATGCACGTGGATGTCCCCGGAATCAGGTGGCGAGAGCTGCGGGAAGAACGTTCCGGTCCGGAGAGCTCAGGCGTACGGCTGCGGGTGAGGGAGGCGCGTGACAGAGCGAGGCGCCGGCTGCCGGGGTGGCCGGGTGGGGGTGCGATGAACTCACGGCTGTCTCCGAGGATGCTTCGTGAGCATTGCAGCCTGGACACGGAAGGGGAGTCGGTGATCAGTGCCGCGGCAGAGCGGCTGTGTCTCAGCGCGAGGGCATGCCATCGAGCCCTGCGGGTGGCCCGCACTATCGCGGACCTGGCCGGTTCGGAGCGCGTCCTCAGCGAGCATGTCGCCGAGGCCGTTCAGTACCGCGCACTGGACCGACGATCGTGGGGCAATGGCTCAGCAGACCACGCCGTCAATCCCCGCCCTGCCGCGGAGGTGTGATTGCCGGCCGGCCGGGCGTCGATATCTCGGGCTGCGGAAGAGACACGGCGAGCCCCGGCGCTGAACCTCCGCGGCCAAGTACCAGGAAGTTGTTGAGTAGCGCGTGCCCGTGTTCGGTAAGGACGGCTTCAGGATGGAACTGGACTCCCCACACGGGCAGTTCGGTGTGACGCAGAGCCATCAGGACCCCATCGGCGGTCCAGGCGGTCGGCCGGAGAACGTTTGGCAGCGCCGACGCGTCCACGCTGAGCGAGTGATAACGGGTAGCCTTGAACGGGCTCGGCAACCCCTCGAACAGGTCGCGGCCGGTGTGGTGGATACTGGCCAGCTTTCCGTGCACCGGCTGGGCGCGCACTACGCGGCCGCCAAACACCTCCCCCACGCACTGGTGTCCGAGGCACACGCCCAGGATGGGCACGACCCCGGCTGCCGTGCGGATAAGCTCGTTGGCCACCCCGGCCGCCCGCGGCGTGCACGGGCCGGGTGAGATCACCAGGTGCGACGGGTCGGCGGCCAACGCCTCTCCGGCCGTGATGGCATCGTTCCGCACCACCCTCACCTCCTCCCCCAGCTCCTGCAGATAGCGAGCGAGGTTGAACACGAACGAGTCGTAGTTGTCCAGAAGCAGGATCACCAGGCCTCTCCCAGGGCGTCCATCAGGGCGCGGGCTTTGTCGAGCGTCTCGGCGTACTCGGCCTCCGGATCCGAGTCGGCCACCACCGCACCCCCGGCGTGGAAGCGGGCACACTTCCCATCGAGAACGAGAATCCTTATTGCGACGCTGAGGTCGGCTTCGCCGCCGAACCCGATGTATCCGATCGCCCCGCAATACGGTCCCCGGGTCACCGGCTCCAGCTCGGCGATGACTTCCATCGCTCGAATCTTCGGGGCGCCAGTCACCGAACCGCAGGGAAAGGTCGCACGCAGGAGATCGACAGCGCCGTGTCCCTCCTTGAGTTCTCCTTCAACGGTCGACACCAGGTGGTGCACCGTCGCGAAGGATTCCAGGCGGAAGAGATCGGTCGCGGCCACCGTCCCCGGGCGGCAGACCCGCGAAAGATCGTTTCGCAGCAGGTCCACGATCATGAGGTTCTCAGCGCGGTCCTTCTCACTCGCCGACAGAGCATGGGCCAGCTCTGTATCCTCGGCGGCCGATCTCCCTCGCGGGCGGGTTCCCTTGATAGGCCGCGCCTGCACCGCGCCGTCGGTGGCAAGACGAAGAAAGCGTTCGGGCGAAGTGCTCAGGATCGTACCTTCGGTTCCCCGGAAGAAGGCCCCGAACGGTGCCGGACTCCTCTCCCGCAGCCTGCTGTACAGCTCGTACGGATTCGGAGACCGCTCTGTCACGAAGCGCTGCGAAAGGTTTACCTGAAAGATGTCCCCGGCGCGGATGAGCTCGATTGCCGTGCGGACGGTCTCCGCGTATCCGTCCGGGGTGAAGGTAGAGAACACGCCTCTGGCGCCCGGAACATCGTAGCCAGCCGGCCCCTGTTCCGCCGTCCGCGGAGGGCGTTCCGGCGACGGCAGCGGTTGATCGCGCTGCGGGGGCGCGCCTCCCGACAGCCATTCTGCGGTTGCCTCCAGACGCCGGACGGCTCTTCTATGCCGTGCCCTGCCTGCCTCGGGGAAGCCCGTCGACGCGATCCAGCACGTGTCGAGCCGGTGGTTCCATCCGACGACGACGTCGTAAAACGCGAGCTCCATGTCCGGCAGCGGCACGTCATGTGCCTGCGCGCGGGGGAGCCGTTCCAGGTCCCGCGCCAGCTCGTATCCCAGAAACCCCGCCGCCCCGCCGGGGAATGGAGGAAGGCCGGGAGCCGACTCGACTCGAAACCGGCGGAGCGCCGAACTGAGTTGGCCCAGCGGATCTTCGGCCGAGGCCGGCGCTCCACCCCACCCCAACCATTCGGGCCGCCCATCCGTGCCCCGGAGGACGGCGAACGGGTCCATGGCGATGAATGAGCAGCGCCCCATATCGGGATGCCGGAGTCCGCTGTCCAGCCACAGTGCGTAGGGCCGGCTCTCGACCTGCGGAAAGATTTCCTGGGGCGGTGGGGCGTTGAGGATCTCCCGGATCAGAATCGCTTCCACGCGGCTGCTTCTCCCGCTACACCGACCGTTTTACGGTTCAGGGTCGGTGCGGCGGATACACCAGCCGGATTGTCCGAACGACTCCTCCACCTCTACTTCGATCTGGTGGATGTTCGTTGCACCGACCTCTGCCAAGTGGGCCACCAGCCGATCTGCAAGGTGCCCCGCCAGGAGCTCAGCCGTCGTATTGGCCACGGGGAGGAAGATGACATCCTGTTCGGGGAACACATACCGATTGGCGCCGTATTTCACTTCAACCTCGCCGCTGTCCCGGTGGATCTGCAGCAGGGGGTTGTCCAGCGGCAACAGCATCTTGTGGTCGAGCTTCCCCGTCAGCTCAGTCATTTCGCTCTTCAACCGGACGAAGTCGTAGACCAGGGCGTGCTCGTCGAGCTCGCCGGTGAGCGTGATCCCGGCGCGGTAGTTGTGTCCGTGTAACGTTTCGCACAGGCCACCCCCGTAGGTGATGAAGTGACCGGCGGCGAAACTGAGTGACTCCTTGCTCACGGTGATGCTGTATTGGGTCATGCCACCTCGCCGTGTCATCGGTCCAACGACCGGTTCCCGGAAGCGGGTCGACACGCGAATGCCCCGACCATCGTATCACCCGGAGGAAACCCGCGCAGCCCGGGTACGACTGTACTCGAGATCGGCGGCCGGGGCGAGGCCTTGCCGCCGGCCGGCGCGGGGAGACAGGTTCCGCCTGTGGGCGGGAACGTCCCGTCTGCGAACTGAAAGATCTCGGGGGTCGGATGCGCTTGTTCGTGGCCGTGAATTTTCCGGCCCGGCTCCGGCAGAGGATTGCACGACTCACCGGTCCACTGGAGAAGGCCGGGATTCCGTGTCACTGGGTGGGACCGGATCAGGTTCACCTCACTCTGAAGTTCATCGGTGCGGTTCCCTCGTCGCAGCTCGACGAGATCCGAACCGTCCTGACGCAGGTAGCCGGCGGTTTCAGGCGTTTCACCGTTCGCTTCGATCGCATAGGCGCCTTTCCCTCTCCACGCCGCCCTCGCGTGATCTGGCTGGGAGTGGAGCCGTCTCCGGAGATGCGCTTCCTCAAGGACGATCTGGAACGTGCCCTCGCCGAATTGGGAATCCCGCGGGAAGCGCGTCCGTATCAGCCGCACATTACCCTGGGGCGCGCTGCCAGCGGAGCGGAAGCAGGTGACTTCAGGGCGCTAGAGGAAGCGGCTCGCGGGCTGGGAGTGACTGCCACGTACGACGTGACGCACCTGGATCTGATGCGCAGTCGGCTGGAACCTGACGGTGCCGTTCATACCCGGATCCTGGCAGCTCGTCTCGGCACGACGGCGGGCGATGGCGGGCGGAGGAGGTAGATCGCGTGATCAAGAGCTGTCTGTCCCGCGTTGGCTGCCTCGCGTTGATAATCCTCGTCCTGGCGACCGGATGGGTGTTCAGGAACGACATCTCTGGCTGGTGGAACCGCCTGGAGATTTCGGCTTCGTCGGAGCCCAGCGAGAAACTCGCCCGGGATGCCGGGCGCAAGCTCCAGGAGCTCGCCGACGGCAGGTCCGGCGGGCGGCTCGTCCTGTCTCAGGCCGAGCTGCAGAGTCTTCTCACCTTTCGGATAATGCCGCTTGTTGCGGAGGGGATCGATGATCCGGTGGTCGAGGTCCGCGACAGCTCCGTGATCTTGTCGGCGCAGCTACACCCGGAGCAGCTGGAGGGCCTCGCCTCGAAGGAGATCCTGCGGCAGTTCCTGTCGGACTCGACGCGGGTCACGACCGAGCTCGTGACAGAGGTCTTTACTCCCGGAGTCGCCGCTGTTCGGGTTGCGGGCCTGCAGGCTGGCTCGATAGCCGTTCCGTCGCTCATGGTGCCGTGGATCCTGGGCACCCTCGAGATTCCAGGCGTGGAGTCGACGGGAAGCATCCTCCTCGTACCTATTCCACCGCAGGTCACCCGAATCGAGGTGACCCCCGGCGAGCTGATTCTTACCAGGGGGGAAGGGAACTGATGCCGAGTGCAACGGTCCTGCCCCGCGCGAGCGCCTCACGTGGGGGGCGGCGTGTGCCGGGCGACCGCGGGCGGGATCCGGCGTCAGGTGCTATGATTCGTGGTCATGAAGGTCGGTGGGCCGGCGATGAATGGCGGTTGAGAACCGCTCCTACCTTCGGATCTGCGCCCCGGGCAGTCGGTATCCGGACGGAACGAGCCCGCACCGCGTGGGTAGATTGGCCACCGACAGGGTGGTAGAGGACGATCACGGGATTCGCTGGGTGGCGATGAGCAAGGAAAAGAAGCAAGAGAAGCGAGGAGTCGAGCAGGAGGGCTCAGTCGGACGGTGGCTGTGGGAGTGGACGAAGTCCATCGCGGTGGCGTTCGTCCTGTTTCTCCTGGTGCGAACGTTCGTCGTGGAGGCGTTTCAGATCCCTACCGGCTCTATGGAGAACACCCTGTTGGTGGGTGATTTCCTGCTGGTCAACAAGATGGTCTACGGCGCGGAGATCCCGGGCACGACGGTCCGGCTGCCCGCCGTCGACCCGCCGGATCACGGGGACATTGTCGTTTTCGAGCCGCCCGAGTCAGCCAGGCAGGCAGAAAAGACGAACTATGTCAAGCGGATCGTCGGGCTGCCCGGAGACACTCTGCTGATGGTGGAGGGTGCTCTGTACAGGAACGGGGTGCCTGTGCCCGAGCCGTACGCGAGGCACACTCGTCCGTATGAAGATCCCCGCAGCCCGCAGTTCGACTGGCAGGGCAGGTACCTCGTAAGAAACGGCCGAAGGCTGCAGGAGTACCGGCCCACGAGAGACAACTGGGGGCCCATCGTCGTACCGAAAGACAGCTTCTTCGTCATGGGCGACAACCGCGACAACTCCGAGGATTCCAGATACTGGGGATTCGTGCCCAGAGACGGCATGAAAGGGCGCCCGCTGATCATCTACTTCTCCTACGACCGGAACAAGATCGCGCCCTTCCCGTGGCTGACGGAGATCCGCTGGAGTCGGCTGCTGAGCCCGATCCGGTAGAGCGAATCCGCGCGGCTCGCACCCGAACCACCCGGAGCGTGCCGCGGTGTCAAATCTCGGCCCGAAGGACCGGCAGGGTGGACACGGTCGTACAGGCGATGGCGCGGAAACCACAAGACAAGCATCCCGGTTCGCTGGATCTCTATCTGAAGGAGATCAGCGAACACCCTCTCCTGGAGCGGCAGGAGGAAGTTGAGCTCGCCCGACTGATCCGCGAAGGCGACGAGGATGCCCTCAACCGTCTCGTAGCCGCCAACCTCCGCTTCGTAGTCACGGTCGCCAAGCGATACCGCAACCATGGAGTTGCCTTCGGGGACCTGGTGAACGAGGGGAACCTCGGCCTGATACGGGCAGCCCGCCGCTTCGACGAGACGAAGGGTGTCCGCTTCATCTCGTACGCGGTGTGGTGGATCCGTCAGGCGGTGATGCAGGCGATCGCGGAGCAGTCTCGCATCGTACGAGTTCCCGTGGGTCGCATGGACCAGGCCAACAGAGTCGCCCGCACGGCCCGGACACTCAGCCAGCAGCTCGGCCGACGCGCCACGCCGGAGGAAATCGGGGTGGAGTTGAGCCTCGCTCCCGATGAGGTTCAACGCGCCATGGAAATGAAGGGCGGCTACGTCTCGCTGGATGCTCCCATGCCCAACGGTGAGGACACCTCCATGCTCGAGTTGATTCCGGACACGGAAGGGGAGGGACCCGACCAGAAGGCACAGCGGGAGGCTCTGCGAGACGTGCTCGAGGCCAGCCTCACTCACCTGCCGGAGCGAGAGGCGCTGGTGCTCAAGCTGTACTTCGGGCTTGACGGAGAAGAGCCGCATACGCTGGAGTCCATCGGACGTGAATTCGGGGTCAGCCGTGAGCGGGTCCGCCAGATCAAGGACAGGGCCCTGATTCGCCTGCGGCTGGGTTCCACGGGGAGGGTCCTGGAGAGCTTCCGCTAGGTTGCGAGACGCCTCCCAAATGCGCTTCTGAGCCGCTTGACACCTAACATGACCGTCGGTAGCTTGCTCGGCTGCGAGTGGAACGATTCGGCCGCCCTCGCCGCGCGCGGGGCGGCCGGCTTTATGTCCCCCTGAGGTTTCGACATTGCTGGAACTCGGTTCTGGTGCTGGCGAGGAACACGACCCGGAATGAAGACGTACTCGGTCAAGGCGGGCGAAATACAGCGTGATTGGTACGTGGTTGACGCGCGCGATCAGGTTCTGGGTCGCTTCGCCAGCCAGGTAGCCGGCATCCTCAAGGGGAAGCACAAGCCTACCTACAGCACACATCTGGACGTAGGCGACTACGTGGTGGTGATAAACGCTCGGGACGTCCGTGTCACTGGCAGGAAAGCTTCCCAGAAGGAGTACTTTACCCACAGCGGATACATAGGTGGGGAGCGCCTCATCCCGTTCCGCAGGATGATGGAGAGGTACCCCGAGCGCGTCATCGGTAGAGCGGTGAAGGGGATGCTGCCCAAGAACAGGCTTGGCCGATATATGTTCCGCAAGCTCAAGGTATACGCGGGGCCTGAGCATCCTCACGCCGCGCAGAAACCGCGGCGACTGGAATTCTGAGGCCCGAGGGCCGCAGCGACCACGGAGGGAGTTTGGCGGAGACAATCCAGTTCCAGGCGGTGGGCCGGCGCAAGTCGGCAGTAGCGAGGGTCTGGCTGAAACACGGGGATGGCGAATTCAGCATCAACGGCCGTACGCTAGAGGACTACTTCCCCCTGGCTCGCCACCGCCACGAGATCGAGAGGCCTTTCGCGGCCACGGGCGGCGAGGGAGCCTACGCGGTGCACGTTCGAGTGCGGGGCGGAGGCCCGACAGGTCAGGCGGAGGCGATACAGCTGGCGCTGGCACGGGCCATACTGTCGGCGGACGAGGAAACGCGAGCTGCTCTTCGGGCAGACGATCTGTTGACGCGGGATCCCCGGATCGTCGAGCGCAAGAAGCCCGGCAGGCCCAAGGCGCGCAAGCGGTTCCAGTTCTCGAAGCGCTAGTTGGTAGCGATCCCGACGACGAACCCGATCAGCGAGAAAGCGACCGAATGTCAGAAGTTGGTCTGAAAGATCTGCTCCAGGCGGGCGTACACTTCGGCCACCAGACTCACCGGTGGAACCCGAAGATGCGCAAGTTCATCTTCGCCGAGCGTGGAGGGATCTATCTCATCGACCTCAAGAAGACCCTGCGGGAGCTGAACAGGGCGCGTGATCTGGTGCGCGAGACGGTGCGTCGCGGCGGCAACGTCCTGTTCGTCTGCACCAAGCCCCAGCTCAAGGCGACCGTGCGCTCCGAGGCCGAGAAGTGTGGGGCTTTCTACGTAACCGAGCGCTGGCTCGGAGGAATGCTGACGAACTTCCAGACCATCAAGAAGAACATAAAGCGGCTCAAGGAGCTCGAGCGCGGGGTCGAAGAGGGAGCCTTCGAGTTCTACACCAAGAAGGAGCAGCTTCTCCTCGAGCGGGAACGCCAGAAGCTCGACAGATATCTGGCGGGTATAAAGGACATGACGCGTCTTCCGGGTCTGGTGTTCGTCGTTGACGCCAAGAAGGAGGAGATCGCCGTCCGGGAAGCCAATCGGCTCAACATTCCGGTTGTGGCCATAGCGGACACTAACGCCGATCCGGATGTGCTGACGGTACCGATCGCCGGAAACGACGACGCCATTCGTTCGGTCTCACTGATCTCCAGAGTGATTGCGGAGGAGATCGACCTCGCCCGGCGTGAGATGCCCGAGATGGCGGAGGCTGCCGATGAGGAGGTGTTTACCTACTCGTCGGATGTGGGCGAGACGGAAACCGCCGCCGGAGGCCGCAAGAAGAGGCCAAAGCGCCGGCCGCGTCCGGAACTGATCAAGCGCCGCCGTCGCCCAACCGAGTCGGATGACACATCAGCCGCGGCCAGCGGATCGGATGCTGCCGAGAGCGTGGAGGCGGAGGCGGACAAGGCGGAGGTGGAAAAGGCGGAGGCGGAAGAGGCGGAGACCCCGATCCTTGAAGGTGCCGCTGCCGAGACGGGCCTGGCGGAAGTCATGTCCGAAGAAACCCCGGCCGAGACGGTGGCTGCTGCCGAAAAGGGCGAGTCGGCAGAGGACGGAGGGTCCCTTCCCAGCTCATCCTGAGTCCGGCGGGAGGCGGGCCACTTCGGTGGCCTTTTTTTTTGCTTCGGCAGCCGGCAGATGAGCGCCGGGCTCACGGAGGTCGAGGGTCGCAAACGGGACTGAACCGTAGAGAAGGAACAGCACGAATGCCAGCGATAGGAGCACAGGCGGTAAAATCCTTGCGCGACCGTACCGGTGCTGGAATGATGGATTGCAAGCGAGCTCTCCAGGAGGCTGGAGGTGACGAGGAGCAGGCCATCGATGTGCTTCGCCAGTGGGGCGCGGCTAAATCCGCGAAGCGCACCGGGCGCGAGATGCGAGAGGGTGCCGTGCTGATCGAGTTCGGAGATGGGGCAGTCGCCATGGTGGCGGTGTCCAGCGAGACGGACTTCGTGGCGCGCAACCAGGCATTCAAGGAGTTCTCCAGCCGGCTGGCGCAGCAAACGGCGGCTGCGGATCTTGCCGATGGAGAGATCTTCAGTGGCGAGAGTCTGCTGCTGCAGCCGGCGTTCGCCCGGCTGAAGGAAGAGCTGGAGGGGCTCACAGCCAAGTTCGGCGAGAACCTGGAGGTCCAGAAGGCGGTGCGCTATGAGGTGGGCGAGGGCACCGTCGGCTCGTACCTGCACTTCGGTTCCAGGATCGGAGCGCTGGTCGAGCTGCAGGGTACGGAGTCGGAGGACGTCGCGGACCTGGCGCGGGAACTGGCGATGCACGTCGCGGCGACGAACCCTACGGCGGTGTCGCCCGATGACATTCCCGAAGAAGAGCAGCGGCGCGAGAGGGCCGTGCTCGCCGAGCAGGCCAAGCTCGAGGGCAAGCCCGAGCGGATCGTCGACAAGATAGTCGAAGGTCGGATGCGCAAGTACTTCGAGGAGAACGCCCTGCTCATACAGGGGTTCGTGAAGGACCCTGACACGAAGATTTCGGAACTCCTGGCGAGCCGCGATCCTGAGCTCAGGGTCCGCCGGTTCGTCCGGTTCGAGATCGGAGGGCAGTGACGAAGCTCAAGTATCCCCGGGCGCTGGTGAAGCTCTCGGGCGAATCCCTCGCCGGTGAGCAGGGTTTCGGCATCGAGCCCCGGCCGTTGGAGCAGCTTACCCGGGAGGTAGGCGAGGTGCATGGGGCCGGAGTGAAACTCGGCCTGGTCGTCGGCGGAGGGAACATCGTCCGCGGCGCCGTTGCCAGCCGGAAGGGGATGGACCGGGTTTCGGCGGACTACATGGGGATGCTGGCTACCGTCATCAACGCTCTCGCCCTTCAGGACGCGCTGGAGCGGCACGACATCGAGACGCGCGTGATGACCGCCATCCGCATGGAACAGCTTGCGGAGCCGTACATTCGTCGCCGCGCCCTTCGGCACCTGGAGAAGGACCGCGTCGTGATCTTCGCCGGTGGCACCGGCAATCCCTATTTTTCGACCGATACCGCCGCGGCATTGCGCGCCATCGAGATGGAGGCCGACGTCATCCTCAAGGCGACGAAAGTGGATGGCGTTTACACCTCAGACCCGGTGCAACATCCGGAGGCCGAGTTCATTCCCAACCTGTCGTATCGCGAGGTGATCAACCGCGACCTCCAGGTGATGGACACCGCGGCTATCTCGCTCTGCCGCGAGAACGATCTTCCCGTGATCGTCCTCAACATCCGGCGACCGGGGGCGATCCTCTCCGCGCTGCAGGGAGAGCAGATCGGGACCCTGGTAAAGTGAGGGAGATCGAGAATGCTCAGCCCAACGCTCAAGGAAGCGTCCTCGCAGATGGACAAGAACCTGGAAGCGGTCGCACGGGAGTTCGCCGGCGTTCGCACAGGTAAGGCCACGCCTGCCCTCCTCGACACGGTGCAAGTCGAGGCTTACGGATCCCGCATGCCGCTCAAGCAGACCGCCACCGTCACCGCCCCGGAACCGCAGCTCCTGGTGGTCCAGCCATGGGACACCAGCCTGGTAGGAACGGTCGCGAAGTCCATCCAGGCGGCCGATCTGGGCCTCAACCCGAACGTTGACGGAAATCTCATCAGGGTCCAGATTCCGCCGCTCACGGAGGAGCGTCGCCGGGAAATGGTCAAGCTGCTCCATCGGATGGCCGAGGAAGGCCGGGTGGCAGTTCGTCACGCCCGCCACAGGGCCAAAGCCGAGATCGAGCGCAGGAAGAAGGATGGCGAGATCGGCGAGGATGAGATGCACCGGAAGCTCGACAAGCTGCAGGAGCTTACGGCCGGGCACATCACGAAACTGGACGAGATGCTGGCGAAGAAAGAGGCCGAAGTGATGGAGGTCTGAGGCACATGGAAGAGATTCCAGAAGCCTCGGCCAGTGTCGATCGCCGCTCCGCCGATATGAAGATCGACCTGCCGCTTCGCCTGGATACGAGAGCGGCGTTCCGCGTCTACGTGACGGGCCGTTCGCGGTCCCTCGATCCGGAAGAGAAGCGTGCAGCCGCCGGCTGCCCGCCACCGGAGAATGTCGGCGGAACGCTGCCAGCCGGGACCGGAGAGAGCCATCCCTCGAGGGAGCCGTGCTTCGGAGTACCGGTGCCGCAACAGCTTGAGTTCCAGCGCAATGCCGGAACATGGCGGAGCCGCCTTCCGGGCGGCGGACTCCGTCCCGGCCGCTCCCCCGTCTGAAGGACTCGGACCGCGGTCCGGCAAGGCCGCCCGTGACCTCTGATCTGGCCGTCCGTTTTCGCGCCGAGCTGAAGCGCCGGCCGGATCTGATCCCGTTCGGCGGGAACATCGTGGTAGCCCTCTCCGGCGGTTCCGATTCCGTGGCCCTTCTCCACCTTCTGGTTGGGATGCGGGAAGCCTGGGGGCTGGTGCTGCAGGCGGCCCATTTCGACCACGGCCTGCGGGCGACCAGCGAGGCGGAAGCGCGGGTGGTGGCAGGGTGGGCGGCTACCCTCGATGTACAGTGTCACATCGGCCGGGCCGACGGACCGCTCGCGCCGGCGCAGGCGGCTCTTCGAGACGCCCGTTACGCCTATCTGATGAGCCTGTGTGCCGAGTGCGGCGCCGACCGGCTGGCCCTGGGCCATCAAGAGGACGACCAGGCGGAGACGGTGTTGTTCCGCATCATGCGGGGGACGGGGGTGCCCGGACTGGCCGGAATCCCTGTCCGCCGGGGTCGAATCGTGCGTCCGCTGCTTCCCTTCGCTCGGGCCGAGATCCTTCGGTATCTGGAGGAACGGGAGATTCCCTTCCTCGACGATGCCTCGAACGCCGACCCCCGGTGGGCACGCAGCCGGATCCGTTTCCGGGTGCTGCCGGCCCTGGAGGCAACGTGCGGCCCCGACTTTCGGGGACGGCTGCTGGCCCTCTCGGCCGCCGCGGGTAATGCCGGCCGTCTCCTGGAATGCATCGCCGGGCACGCCGAGTCGGAGGCGCTCCTCTCCTGCCGGCCCGCAACCGGGGACCGGACGCACGACTTCGACCGGCGTAAGCTCCTCAGGTGGAGTACGGAGATCAGGGCGCTCGTCCTCCGGCGTGCGGCCCGGAGGCTGGGCGTTTCCCTGACGAGAGGAGGAACCCGTGCCGGGGTGGAGTTTATCAGTCGGGGCCGAAGCGGAGCCGGCGTGAGTCTGGGCGGTGGACTGGAGCTGAGACGGGAGTACGACCTTCTCACGCTGCTGAGGGAGATGCCTGGCGAGGGAGCCGACCTGGAAGTGTCGATCCCGGAACCGGCGGCGGGAGTGGGCTCGCTGACACTGGCCGGGAAGAGTTATCGGGTAAGGTGGCGCCCCGACGGCGTGGCCGACACAAGTGGCGACCGCATTGCCGTTCGTATCGCACGAGGGCATTATCCGATGAGGCTGCGGGGCTGGCGTCCAGGTGACCGGATCAGGCTCCGTCAGGGCTCGCGAAAGCTCAAGAAGCTGTTCGGCGACCTCCGCATCCCGCGAAGCGAGCGCGGGCAGATCGCAGTGCTCGTGGACTGTCTGGGTAGGGTATTGTGGGTGGCGGGCGTAGCCGTCGGCGTTCCTCCGGGTAACGTCAAGATTGAGGAACCCGTTCTGCATATCGAACTGAGCGATGGGTGAAGATTTGCTTGCCGGAGCGCCGTTTCTGACCGAGGACGGTATCCGTGCCCGTACAGGGGGACGCGAGCTCAAGCGCGTCGTGTATCCGGCGGATGTCATCCAGCAGAGGGTTCGGGAGATGGCGGCCGAAATCAACGGTCACTACGCGTTCGACGCACACTTGCTCGTTCTCGGGCTCCTGAAAGGCTCGTTCATCTTCCTGAGCGATCTGGTTCGCCACATCGACCATCCGTTGCACGTTGACTTCATAGTCGTCTCCAGCTACGGAACCGGGACTGCCACTTCAGGGGACGTCAAGCTCCTTTACAACCCCACGGCCCCCATCGAGGGGCGGCACGTCATCCTGGTGGAAGACATAGTGGACAGCGGAAACACGATCAATCGACTCGCCGGGGCGCTGGCCAAGAGTCGTCCGGCGTCGCTCGAGCTGTGCGCTCTCCTGCACAAGAACATCGCTCCCGAGCTGATCCTTGAACCACGCTGGGTCGGCTTCGATGCGCCGGCCGAGTTCCTCGTGGGCTACGGCCTTGATCACGCAGAGGACTTCCGCCATCTGCCGTTCGTCGCAAGCATCTGAGGCTTTGGACGGCGACGGAAGGGAAGTAAGGGACCTTAAAGGGCGGCCATGACGCAGCCAGAGAAAGACCGGGGGAATCAGAAAGCGACCCGTTTCCTGCGGACGGCGTCTTTCTGGGCGCTCATCATCCTGATTCCTCTGGCCATCTACCAGATGATGGAGGCCGGTCGCCAGGTAGAAAAAGAACTGTCGTACAGCGAGTTCCGGGGGCAGCTGGCGGCCGACAACATTCTTCGGGTCACCTTCTCCGAGACCCGCAAAGTGGAAGGCGAGCTGAAGACGCCGCTGCAGGAGCGAGGTGCGTCGGTCACCCGATTCCGGACCCTGTTGCCGATGGAGGCCAGCCAGGAACTGCTGGACCAGCTGGAGGAGGCCGGCGTCGAGACCGAGGCGAAGGAGTCGGGGGCGAACTGGGTCAACTACCTGATCTCCATCCTTCCCTGGATACTCATAATCGGGCTGTGGTTCTTCTTCTTTCGCCAGATGCAGGCTGGTGGATCGCGCGCCTTCAGCTTCGGAAAGTCCCGCGCCAAACTGCTCACGGGCGATACGCCAAAGGTCACTTTCGCAGATGTGGCAGGGGCAGAAGAGGCCAAGGAGGATCTGGAGGAGATCATCGAGTTCCTCAAGGATCCTGCCAAGTTCCGACGCCTCGGCGGACGCCTTCCCAAGGGTGCCTTGCTGGTCGGGGCACCGGGCACCGGCAAGACGCTCCTGGCGAGGGCCGTCGCAGGTGAGGCTGGCCGGCCGTTCTTCTCGATGAGCGGATCGGACTTCGTGGAGATGTTCGTCGGAGTCGGCGCGAGCCGGGTCCGAGATCTCTTCGAGCAGGGCAAGGAGCACGCTCCGTGCATCATCTTCATCGACGAGATCGATGCCGTAGGAAGGCACCGGGGGGCGGGTCTCGGCGGCGGTCACGACGAGCGCGAGCAGACGCTGAACCAGCTCCTCGTGGAGATGGACGGTTTCGAGTCCAACGAAGGGGTAATCCTGCTCGCCGCGACGAACCGCCCCGATGTGCTGGACCCTGCGCTCCTTCGCCCCGGGCGGTTCGATCGGCAGATCGTAGTGGACAGCCCGGATATCAACGGCCGCGAAGGCATCCTGCGCGTGCACACGAAGGAGATCCCTCTGGCGGACGATGTCTCGCTCAAGGTTCTTGCCAAAGGCACCCCCGGCCTGTCCGGGGCAGACCTGGAGAACATCGTCAACGAAGCGGCGCTGCTTGCCGCCCGGCTCGACAAAGACCGCGTGTATATGGAAGATTTCGAGGCCGCCAAGGACAAAGTGATGCTGGGGGCCGAGCGGAAGAGCCTGGTGATCTCGGAGGAGGAGCGGCGGGTTACGGCGTTCCACGAGGCGGGCCATGCAGTCATCGCCTTGCGGGTGCCGGGCCTGGATCCGCTGCACAAGGTCACTATCGTCCCGCGCGGTCGAGCGTTGGGGCTCACAGCGTCCCTGCCGGAGGAAGATCGTCACAACTATACCAAGGAGTGGCTGGAGGGTCAGCTTACGATGCTGTTCGGCGGCCGGGTCGCCG
This sequence comes from Gemmatimonadota bacterium, assembly GCA_039589295.1. Lineage (GTDB taxonomy): Bacteria > Gemmatimonadota > Gemmatimonadetes > Palauibacterales > Palauibacteraceae > JBDGYE01. Next base: position 21,528 of record JBDHHR010000002.1, read on the forward strand.
AAGTGCTCGTCTTCGGGGAGAAGAAGATCACGACTGGAGCCGGAAACGACATCGAGCGGGCAACAGACATCGGCCGCCGCATGGTGACGCAGTTCGGGATGTCGGAGGCGCTGGGCCCCGTGGCGGTGGGCGAGCAGGAGCATGAGATCTTCCTCGGCCGCGAGCTGAGCCAGCGTCGAGATGTCAGCCAGAGAACTGCGGAGCTGGTCGACAACGAGATCAAACGCATCCTCGACGCGGCGTACGGAGAAGCAGAACGGGCGTTGACGGAGAACCGGGCCCTGCTGGACGACATAGCCAACTCGCTCCTCGAGCGCGAGACTCTGGACGCCGACGAGCTCAAGTTGCTGGAGAAGGGGGAGAAGCTGCCGCCACTGGCCTCCTCCGATGAGGAGCCGGGCCCCGCGCTTCCCGCGAAGGAGGCGGACCGTCCGGCATCAGAGGAATCGCCGCTCGAAGGCGCAGGCGGCGAACCCTCGCCGGCCCTGGCCTGAACCGAGGCTGCGCGTCCCAGGTGGAGAGATGCCTGGCTCCATGGGCACATCGAGGCGGCGGAACCTCGCTGGAGCGTCCGGTCATTCTGGGTATCCTCAACGTAACGCCCGACTCGTTCTCCGACGGCGGACGGTATTCCACAGTGAAGACCGCGGTTGAGCGAGCGGCGGAGATGATGGACGAGGGGGCCGACCTGATAGACGTGGGCGGGGAGTCCACGCGTCCCGATGCTGAGCCGGTGCCCTGGGCCGAAGAGTGGGAACGTGTCGGACCGGTCATTGAAAGGCTGGCCCAACGCTCGATCCCGGTGTCCGTCGACACGACCAAGCTGAATGTGGCGCGCCGGGCGCTCGATGTTGGAGCCGTGGCCGTCAACGACGTATCCGGCCTTCGCTTCGAGCCCGAGATCGCAGACCTCGTCGCCGAGATGGGGGCGGGCCTGGTCATCATGCACATGCGGGGAGACCCGCGGACGATGCAGGATGACGTTGCCTACGGCGACCTGGTCGGCGAGGTAAGGGATTTCCTGGCCGGGCAGATAGAGAAGGCGCTACGCAGGGGGTGCCGGCGTGATCAGCTCGTCATCGATCCCGGCCTGGGGTTCGGCAAGTCGGCGGAGGGGAACTTGGAGCTCATCGCCCGACTGGGGACCTTCACGGAACTCGGCCAACCGGTTCTGGTAGGGCCGTCGCGCAAGTCGTTCATCGGGAAAGCGCTGGATCTCCCGATGGAGCAGCGGCTCGAGGGGACGCTGGCGGCATGCCTGACGGCGCTGGAGAGGGGTGCGCGTCTTTTCCGCGTCCACGACGTCGGCCCGGCCAGGCGCGCGCTGGACATGGCGGATGCGATCAGGAACGCGGCGCGCCGTTCTGCTGCCCCAGTCTTCTGAGCATGGAGTGGAATGCAGGCCATACTTGACTACGTGAGCTTGCTGGGCTTCGACTGGAAGGATCTGGTCGAGATCCTAGTGGTCGGCTACCTGGTGTACAGGATCCTCCTGATTTACACAGGCACCCGAGCTTTCCAGGTACTCATCGGCCTGGTGCTCCTGATCTCCGTCTATGCCCTGGCGCAAGCGCTCGAGCTTCGACTCATCCCGTACATCCTCTCGACCGTGTTCACCTACGGCGCGTTCGCCCTCATCGTTATCTTCCAGCCGGAACTGCGAGCGGGCCTGGCGCGGCTCGGAAGGAATCGGCTCTTCCAGATCTTCGCCCGGCTCGAGCGGAAGGAGGTCGTCGAGGAAATCGTCCGGGCGACCGACCGACTGGCCAAGGCCAAGATCGGCGGCATCATCGCCGTGGAGCGACAGGTGGATCTGGTCAACCACGTGGACCATGGCATCCCCATCAACGCCCAGCTGACTTCGGAGCTTCTCACCACGATATTCACGCCGTACTCGCCTCTGCACGACGGTGCGGTGATCGTAAAACGTGATCAGATCGCCTACGCGGGCTCGGTGATTCTGCGCCTTTCCGAGTCCCCCGCCCTGGACCGGACACTCGGGACCCGGCACCGGGCGGCCCTGGGCCTGTCGGAAGAGACCGACGCTCTAGTCGTCCTGGTGTCGGAAGAAACGGGTCAGATCTCCCTGGCCCATCGGGGGCAGCTATTCCGGGGACTCCGACCAGACCAGCTGAAAGCACGCCTGGAGGCGGGTGGCGACGACGAGGCTCTCCTGGCGGAGGGTGACTCCGGACAGGTCACCCTGGGGGGCGAAGCGCTGGAGCGATCGGGGATGGTCACCGCCGGAAGCGAGGCCCGGCGTTGACTTCGTTGACGCATCCGCGGGTCAGGCGTAGAATCAACGGGCTTGAGGCAGCGTAGCCCAACTGCTACTGGGTCACAGGGAGATGGCCGGGTGCAAGACACCAGTTACGAACTGCTGACGATCTTCCGAGACGGGGGTTTCATGATGATCCCCCTCGTCCTGTGCTCGCTGGTTGCGCTCGGGGTCATCATCGCCAAAGCCTGGACTCTGTTCGTGGCCCACCGCGATTCCCAGAGGCTGCTCGAAGTGATGGAAGAGCTGGGCGCCAGGGGCCGCATAGATGAGGCCATCCAGAAGGCGCGAGAGACCCGCGGCCCCGTGGCCGCGATCCTGCTGTCGGGCCTCCAGCGTTTGCAGGAGAGGCACACGGGTAAGGATATCAGGAAGGCGATCTCCACCACCGGAACGATAGAGCTCGATTTCCTGGAACGGGGCATGGTGGTTCTGGCCACTATAGCCAACGTCGCGCCGATGCTGGGGTTCCTCGGCACCGTCATCGGCATGATCTCGGCTTTCGCGGCCATCGAGGCCGCTGGCCAGGTCGAGCCGGCACTGGTTGCCTCGGGAATTAAGGTTGCCCTTATCACCACGGCCGCCGGGCTCACCATCGCGATCCCGGTCAACGTCTTCTACAACTGGTTCGTGAGTCGGATCGACACGCTGATAACAGATATGGAGAAGGGGGCCGTGGCGGTCCTCGATCTGATCTGGCAGGCGGAGGGTGGCGCCGGGAACGCGTAGGCGGAAGCGACGGCACCGCGTCGACACTGGCAGGACGCGCGTCGTAGCAGGCGCGCCCGCAACACAGAGGTGCTCAGACCATGCCGATTCTTCATCGTAAAGAGCGAGTCTCGGACGAGATTCCCACTGCCTCGATGGCGGACATCGCGTTCCTTCTTCTCATCTTCTTCCTGACCACAACCGTGTTCAATGAGGAAAAGGGACTGCCCATAGTGCTGCCCGAGCAGGCGGCGGAGCAGGAAGTATCGGCCAAGAACCTCATCTTCTTCATCGTGCGGTCGGATGGGACGGTGGTGGTCAGGCGAGGCGAGAGCGAGCAGGAGCAGGTGGTTCCGTACAGCCAGGTCGAGGTGATCCTGCGGCAGGAGCTGTTGCAGAACCCGAATCTGATCGCGGCCATAAAGACGGATCCCAATGCGGCGTATCGACATATGATCAACGTGCTGGATGAGGTGAAGCTGTCGGGTGCCGAGCGGATCTCGTTGCAGATGCTCGAGGAGTAGGCATGGCGAAGAGGGCGGGTTTCAAGCGGAAGTCGGGGGCGAGCAGCGAGATCCCGTCGTCCTCCATGGCGGATATCGCCTTCCTGCTGCTGATCTTCTTCATGGTCTCGACGGTCTTTCGCAAGGAGAAGAACCGTCCCATCGACTGGACCACGGCGGAGTCCACGGAGAAGATCGACGAGAAGCGCAAGAATATCCTGCACGTCTGGGTCGATGCCGACGGCACGGTCTACATCAACGACCAGATCGTTCCTTACGAGAACATCGGCGACCTGATCCGACCCATCTACGCGGAGAATCGGGAGCTGGTGGTGGCGATTCGAGGAGATCGTGATGTCCCGTACAGCGACATCAACACGATCACCGAGCAGCTCCAGGCTGCGGGGGCCGTGCGCGTGACGTTTGCAACGCGTGTCGAGCAGCGAGTGCAGCGGGCAAGGAGGTAAGCTCAATGGGCTTCAGGGACGAGCTGAGGGAGGAACGACAGTCGCGGAAGATAGGCGCCGCGACATGGATGACGGCGAACGATCGCTTCAAGCGATCGTACACGACTCTGATGTACATCAGCGTCTTGGCCGCGACCTTCCTGCACTTCGCCCTCTTCGAGTGGTTCCCGCAGCTGCAGGCGGCGGACCTCGGCGTGGTAGGGGAAGAGCTCGCAGCCATCGAGCTGCCGCCCGAGGTCAAGATCCCGCCGCCACCCGAACAGATCGCGCGACCCGCGACGCCACGGGTAGCAGCGGCCGCGGTCGACGAGGACATCACGATCGCGCCGACTACCTTCGAGGACAACCCGGTGGAGAATCTGCCGCCGCCGCCGGCGGGAGCAGCGCCCTCCGATATGCCGTCGTACATCCCGCGCGATGTGGAGCCACGGTTGAGAAACGGCCGCGAAATCCAGCGGCTCCTGCAACGGCTCTACCCATCGATGCTGCGTGAGGCGGGGATCGGCGGGCGCGTCCTGTTGTGGGTCTTCGTCGATGAGGCTGGGGAGGCCATGAAGCACCAGATCCACACGTCGAGCGGATATCCGGCTCTCGACAACGCGGCGGAGCAGATAGTGGAGCAGATGGAGTTCTCGCCGGCGATGAACCGCGACAAGCCGGTAGGGGTGTGGATCGCGCAGCCCATCGACTTCAGCGTGACGGGCTGAACGGGAAGGCTGCGACCAAGTACAACACAGTGGGAGGCCCCGTCTGGCGGGGCCTTCTGCTTTCGGGGTCTCGCCGATGGGGGGGTCGGCCGGGTAGCGATTCACAGGCGGCGCGACCTGCCTTGATCCGTTGCAAGTCGTGGGTCCTGCCTGTAGACTCCCCGCCGTGAACGCCACTGCACTGAGCGCCAGACTCGAGGCCGTTCTTGAGCGCGTGTCCCGAGCCGCTGACCGGTCGGGGCGGTGGCCCGGGGCGGTGAGGATACTGCCGATTACCAAAGGTCACCCGCCGGAGATGCTCCACCTGGTGGCGGAGGCGGGCTTCGAAGCGATCGGGGAGAACCGGGTCGGAGAGGCGGAAGAGAAGCGCACGCATGCCGGCAAGCTCGACCTGCGCTGGCACATGGTTGGGCATGTGCAGCGCAACAAGGCCGTCAGAGCGCTGCGAACCTTCGACGCCATCGACTCGGTCGATTCCTTCCGCCTTGGGTTGAAGCTGTCCGCTGAGATCGCGCGCGCTGGACGGGAGGTTCTCCCGGTTCTGGTGCAGGTCAACGCGTCCGGTGAGGCTACCAAGGAAGGCTTCGCCATGGAGGAGGCCGTGCAGGAGATGGACCGCATATGCTCGCTGCCCGGACTGGAGGTCAGAGGACTGATGACCATGGCGCCGTACACCTCCGATGAGGAGATCCTCCGACATGTCTTCCGGCACACCCGGGAATGTCTCCAGCGTTGCCGGGATGAAGTAGCCGGCTTCGAGGGGCGGACACTCTCGATGGGAATGAGCAACGACTTCGAGATCGCCGTGGAAGAGGGCAGCACGGAGATCAGGCTCGGGACAATCTTGCTCGGGGAGAGACCGAGGGGCTGATGGATCTCACACCGCTCGACATCCGCAAGAAGAAAGAGGACTTGCGACGCAGCGTCCGCGGGTACGATGTGTCTCAGGTCGACGCCTTCCTCGACCTGGTGGCCGAGAGGATGGAGAAGCTCGTCCGGATCGAGGTCCGGCTCTCTGAACAGGTGGATCTGTTGCGTGAACAACTGACAGCCTTTCAGGAGAGGGAGCGGGCTCTGAACGAGGCGCTGGTCACGGCTCAGGAGCTACGGGAGGAAGCCCGGGCTCAAGCAGAGAAAGCAGCCGACCTGAGGATCAGGGAAGCGGAACAGACGGCGGACGACGTCACGCGGCAGGCACAGACGGCGGTGGACAGCTCACGCCAGGCGCTGCGCCAGCTACGTCTACGACGGGCCGGCTTCTTACGTGCGTTGCGAGGCACTCTGGAGCGATTCCTCGACGAGGTCGGGGAGGAAGAACTGGAGTTGAAGGCCGAGGAGTCAGACCTGGATGAGATCTCGCCTTCCGGAGAGAAACCCGGGGATGAGGCGCCGGAGGAGTGAGCGTGAGTCCACACCCCTCCACCGAGGAGCGAATCGCTCGCGCGGCGACCGAGGTCAGGGCCCGCTGGCCTGACCGGCCGGCGGTCGGAATCATCCTGGGGACCGGTCTCAGCAGGCTGGCGGAACACGTCGCGGATGCCAACGTCATGCCCTATGAGGAGATCCCAGGTTTCCCCACGTCCACGGTCGAGACCCACCGCGGCCGTCTAGTGGGCGGGAAACTGGACAGCGTTCCGGTGGCCATCCTTCAGGGCCGCACCCACCGGTATGAAGGGTATACGCTGGAGGAAGTGGCTTTCCCGGTGCGCGTTCTTCGGGAGCTGGGAGTCGGGACGCTGGTCGTCTCCAGCGTCAGTGGTGGACTCGATCCGCTGTGGGTCCCGGGTGATCTGGTGCTCATCTCGGATCACATCAATCTCCTCGGCGACAACCCCCTGGTCGGGCCCAACGTCGACTCGCAGGGCCCCCGATTCCCGGACATGTCCCGGGCGTACGATCCCGAGCTGCGACGCATTGCGCGGGAGGAGGCGCTGAGGCTCGGATTTACCCTCCGCGAGGGGGTGTATGTGGCCGTTCCCGGGCCGAATCTCGAGACCGCTGCCGAGTACCGCATGCTGCGTGGAATCGGAGCGGACCTGGTCGGGATGTCCACTGTTCCCGAGGTGATCGTGGCGCGGCACACCGGGATGCGTGTGCTGGCGTTGTCGATCGTTACCGATAGCTGCCTGCCGGATGCCCTGCAGCCGGCCGACATAGAGACGATCATCCGAACGGCGGAGAACGCGGAGCCCAGGTTGACGGACCTGGTGCGGGCCGTGCTTCCCCGTCTTCTCTGAAGGGGTCGACACGGGCACCGATGACGTATCGGGAGCTGCCACAGGGCATCGTCGAGCTCGAGAAGGAGATCCTGCGCCGTTGGGACACCGAAGGCACGTTCGAGAAGAGCCTCTCACGCCGCGAAGGGGCGCCGGAGTACGTCTTCTACGAGGGCCCTCCGACGGCTAACGGCCGGCCCGGAGTCCACCACATAATATCCCGAGCCATCAAGGATGCCGTAGCCCGCTACAGGTCCATGACCGGCTGGCATGTGACCCGAGTCGCGGGCTGGGACACACACGGCCTTCCGGTGGAGATCGAGGCCGAGAAGCAGCTGGGCATTTCAGGAAAACCGGACATAGAGCGCCTGGGGGTCGGACGGTTCAACGACGTTTGCCGCGAGAACATCTTCACCTACAAGGAGGACTGGGAGCAGCTCTCGCGGCGCATCGGATACTGGCTCGACTACGACCGTCCGTACATCACCTGCTCGCCGGAGTACATCGAGTCAGTGTGGTGGGCGCTCAGTGAGATAGACCGGAAGGGGCTACTGTACAAAGGCTACAAGGTACTGCCCTATTGCCCCCGCTGTGGTACCGGTCTCTCCAGCCACGAGGTGGACCAGGGCTATCGGACGATCACCGAGCCTTCGGTTTACGCCAAGTTCCACCTCCAGGACGATCCGGACGACGCGCGCGTGCTCAGCTGGACGACGACCCCGTGGACTCTTCCAGGCAACCTCGCCCTCGCGGTCGGAGAAGACCTGGACTATGCGCGGGTGCGAATAAGGGAGCCCGGTACCGTCGCGGAGACCGGCACGGACGGTGATGGTGCCGGAACCCGGCGTTCTCCGCAGGAAGCAGCGCCGGGCGAGGTATTCATACTGGCCACGACTCTTCTGGAGGAGACTCTGCGCCATCCATACGAGGTCATCCAGGAGCTGAAGGGCAGAGACCTGGTGGGGCTTCGGTACCGTCCGCTCTTTCCGGGAGCCGTTGCCGGTAGCGATACGGGCGCGGCCTGGACGATCCTGGCCGCCGACTTCGTGACGGACGAGGAGGGCACCGGCGTCGTCCATACGGCCGTGATGTACGGAGAAGACGATTTCGAGCTTGGCCGACGGGCGGGTCTCCCGTTTCAGCATACCGTAGACACCCATGGGCGCTTCGTCGAACGGGTGCCCGGCGGCTTGGCCGGGCGGCAGGTGAAGGATCCTGAGACCGAGGAAGCCATCGCGGACTACTTGCGTGATCACGACCTCCTCTATCGCCGACAGGCGTACGAGCACAGCTACCCTCACTGCTGGCGCTGTGAGAGCGCTCTGCTCTACATGGCGCGCGACTCATGGTACATCCGGACCACAGCGGTCAAGGACCGACTGCTGGAGCACAACGCGTCCGTCGGCTGGCATCCGCCGGAGATCGGAAGCGGCCGCATGGGCGAGTGGCTGGAGAGCAACGTCGACTGGGCCGTTTCCCGCGATCGTTACTGGGGCACGCCTCTACCGATCTGGATGTGCGACAGAGCCGAATCCCACCGAGAGGTAGTTGGATCGTTCGAGCGGCTGGCCGAGCTGGCCGGTTCGCTGTCTGACGGCTTCGACCCGCACCGACCGGAGATCGACGCGCTAACTTGGGCCTGCATGGGCGAGAAGTGCGACGGCGTGATGCGGAGAGTTCCGGAAGTGATCGACGCGTGGTTCGACTCCGGCTCGATGCCGTTCGCCCAATGGCACTACCCGTTCGAGGGGGAGGGCGCGTTCGGGGACCACTTCCCGGCGCATTTCATCGCCGAGGGGGTGGATCAGACACGAGGCTGGTTTTACTCGCTCCTGGCCATATCGACGCTGCTGTTCGACGAGCCCTGCTACCTGAACGTGGTCGTCAACGACCTCATCCTCGACGAGACAGGCCTGAAGATGTCCAAGTCGAGGGGCAACGTTGTAGACCCATGGGAAGCCATCGCCGGGCACGGAGCGGATGCCATCAGAGTGTACCTTCTGGCTGCCAGCAATCCCTGGCTTCCGAAGCGGTGGGACGCGGCGGCGATCCGGGAGACGAACCGCAAGCTCTTCGACACCCTGCGCAGCACATACCGCTTCTTCGTCATGTATGCGGGCCTGGAGGATTGGAACCACGAGACGGGAGAGCCGTCGCCGCTGGAGTCGCGGCCGTTGATGGACCGCTGGTTGCTCAGCCGCCTGGATGGGCTCGTGGCGGACGTGCGGTGGAACATGGAGGAGTATGATCTCACCAGCGCGGCGAGGCGCATCACGGGCTTCGTACTCGACGATCTCTCCAACTGGTACGTTCGCCAGACGAGAGATCGATTCTGGGCGACCCGTGCCGTCGCCGAAGCTGAGGTGAAGTCGGCCGACGCCTTCGCGACCCTGTACGAGGCGCTCACGGCCTGCGCTCTTCTCCTGGCTCCGCTGGCGCCGTTTCTCTCTGACTGGCTGTACCGGGCGCTGGCCGGCGTTCCGGCGCACCTGGCCGACTACCCGCGGCCACGACTGGCTCGGGACGTGGAACTGGAGCAGGTGATGGAGGACGTACGCAAGCTGGCCACTCTCGGCCGGGCGGCCCGTGAGCAAGCCGGGATCCGTGTCCGCCAGCCGCTCTCAAGCCTGCGGGCCGTGATACCCGGCGGGCGCCGTCCACCGGCGCCTCTGGAGGCGGTTCTCCTTCAGGAACTGAATGTTAAGAGGGTTGTATTCCCGTCGGGCGGCGACGATATTGTGCGGTCGTCTGCGAAGCCTGACTACGGAAGGCTCGGACCCCGCTTCGGTCGGCGGACTCCGGCCGTCGCCCGTGCGATCCTGGGGCTTGAGCCGGATCTCGTTCGGGAACTGAAGGCCGGGAGAGGTGTTACGCTCCGCGTCGGCGGGGAAGAGGTCGTCGTCAACCCGGAGGATGTCAGGGTTCAAGAGGAGGCCGCCGGCGAGCTGACGGTACAGGCGGCAGACGGGTACCTGGTCGGTCTGGACGGCTCGCTCACTGACGAGCTGCTGGCGGAGGGATTGGCTCGGGAAGTGGTGAACCGGGTGCAGCGCCTGCGTCGCGACTCGGGACTGGACGTCAGCGACCGGATTCGCCTGGCGGTGGCGGGACCCAGGCGGCTGGAGGAAGCCGTCTCGTCGCACCGGGCCTATATTGCCGGCGAGACGCTGGCACTGGAGTTGCTCGAGGGTGACGAGGCTGTGTCGGCGTCCGAGCACATTCAAGCGGTTCACATAGAAGACGAGCCGGTGAGGCTGGGCGTCAGCAGAATGGCGGAGCCGGGAGCGTAGCCCGCCAGCCAGACGCACGGAACACATCGGTTAGATCGGGGAGAAGGGATGAAGAAGAAGGACCTCAAGCACTTTGAGGACCGGCTGCTCCAGATGCGCCGGAGGGCGCTGAAGGACCTCGGTCACTATGGTGAATCGTTCGCCAACACGCCGCAGGCGTCGGACGGCGATCTCTCGGCATACAGCTTCCATATGGCAGACCAGGGAACCGACGCCATGGAGAGGGAGAAGGCGTTCCTGTTTGCCAGCAAGGAGGGCCGCTACCTCTACCACATTGACGAAGCCCTGCGCCGCCTGTACCGGACACCAGGCAGCTTCGGAGTGTGCGAGGAATGCGGAGACGAGATAGGCTTCGAGCGGCTCGACGCGCTCCCCCATACGCGCCTCTGCATCCGGTGCAAGGAGCGTGAGGAGACCGGTGTATCCCGCTGAGACTGAGGCGGCCCTCGATATCGCTCCCCCCCGGTCGGGGCTGAACAAGTCAGCCCTGCTGCTCCTGGTCGTCGGGACTGTGGTCCTTCTCGACTACTTGACCAAGATGTGGGTGGTCCAGACGTTTTCCCTTGGGGACTACCGACCGATTCTGGGCGACGTCTTCAGATTGACATACACGCACAATCCCGGCGCGGCCTTCGGCATCAATGTCGGCGAACACTCCCGCGTATTCTTCCTGGTCCTGTCGGTTGCAGCTCTGGTCGTGCTGGCTGTGATCTACCGTGCGACCGCCGCGACCGACCGGCTCAGACTACTGGCCGTGGCGCTGGTGAGCGGGGGCGCGGTCGGCAATATTCTGGACCGGCTCCGCTACTCGGACGGAGTGGTCGACTTCCTGGACGTGGGCATCGGTACGCACCGGTGGCCGGTGTTCAACGTCGCCGACATGGCGGTCAGTGTCGGAGCCATCCTCCTCCTCATCTCCTTCTATTTCGAGGAGAAAGGCGACGATGACGGGAAGCGGGCCGAAGCCTGACATTCACCATCTCGACATCGATGAGGATCAGGACGATCGGCTGGACAGTTTTCTGGCCGATCGTTTGCATCTGAGCCGGAGCCACGTCGCGAGCCTGATTCACCATGGCCTGGTGGTCATCGACGGCGCCCCAGTCCGCAAGAGCTATCGACCGCAACGGGGGGACCGAATAACAGTCTCGATTCCTCCAGCGCGTTCCGTCGAGATCCGACCAGAAGACATTCCGGTTGAAGTCATCTTCGAGGACGAGGATCTACTGGTGGTCGATAAACCGGCCGGCCTGGTGGTCCACCCGGCGCCGGGAAACCGCTCCGGCACTCTCGTCAACGCGCTCCTCCATCACGCCGGACGGCTCTCCTCGCTGGGCCTGCCCGACCGGCCGGGAATCGTTCACCGAATAGACAAGGATACGAGCGGCCTGCTGGTGGTGGCCAAGAGCGACTACGCGCATCGACGCTTGGCCCGCGATCTCGCCCGGCGGCGGTTCCGCCGGAGTTATCTGGCCGCCGCCTGGGGTCACATCGGCGTCGAGCAGGTGACAGTCGACCTTCCCATAGGCCGCGACCCGAAAGCCCGCAAGCGTATGGCGGTCGTGGAAGGCGGTCGCCGTGCCATCACGCACGTACGTCGACTCGAGCGATGGCGGGCGGCTGACCTGCTGGCGGTTCGCCTGGAGACTGGACGTACACACCAGATCCGGGTTCACCTGCGGGCACGCGGACATCCGATCGTGATGGATCCGGTCTACGGGCACGGTTGGGAGCGAGGCCTCCTGGGGGCCGGCGGTCGCTGGGCGGACGAGTTCGCGCGGCTTTGCGGCAGGCTCTTCCTACATGCTGCTCGACTCTCGTTCCAGCACCCCCGCGGCGACGAGCTTCTGAGTTTCTCGTCGTCACTTCCCGAGCCGCTGCGCTCGTCGGCGAAATGGGCGCGGGAGACGAGCTGAGGGTCCGCGTCCGCCGGCCGCCGGGCCAGCCCATGGCGTCGGGCCGGCGCTGGAAGGCAGCGGCCCTGGCCATGCTGCTACCGGCTCTCGTCGTTACACAGCTTCCCGGAGGCCCGTCGACGTCCGGGGGGCAGGGTGCTTCCGGGGCGCCGCTGCGTCTCCACGCGGAGGAGGGCCTCGAGCGCCTGGCCGAGATACTCACCGGCGATAGCATGGCTTGGCTCTCGTTTCCGGGTATAGGCGATCTGCGGCCATCGCCCTCCGATACGATCGATGTGTGGCTGGTGCGCGACCTGGCATCGCTCGCACAACACCGACTCGGACAGCCGGAGGAGTGGGTGGCCGGCTTGGCCGTGCCCGAGGAACGCCGGATCGCCCTGAGGGTCGGCAGTGACTTCGAGGACGCAGCGGGCCTGCGAGGCATTTTCCGGCACGAGCTGGCGCACCTGGCCCTGCACGAGGCGACTGGCGGGCATCATCCCACGTGGCTTGGCGAGGGATATGCTCAGTTCGCGGCCGGGCTCTGGGGCTGGGACGAGGCGTGGCAGCTCCGGCTGGTCTTCTTCCGCGAAGGTGGGGGGTCACTTCGGGATCTGGACCTGCGCTTCCGGCGCCAGCCGCTCGAGGTTCGGTTGGGGTACCTGCTATCCTATACGGCGGTTCACGAGCTGGCAGCGATGGGTGGAGAGGCGGGCCTTGCAGCGCTCTTCGCACGGCTGCGGGCCGGGGACTCCTTCGACGCTGCCCTGCGGAGAGTCTTCGGAGTTACCGAAGAGCAGTTCGAGACCCGATGGAAGCGCGGCGTGCTGGACCGTTACGGCTGGGTGTATGTCCTCTCCCGGGCCGGCCTCTTCTGGGTCGCTGTCTCGATCCTGTTGTTCGCGGTTACGGCTCGTCGGGTCCGACAGGACCGGCGACGCCTGGAGGCCCTAAGGGCGGAGGAGATGGAAAACGAGAACCCGGCGCCATAAGTTGACTCACAACGCGCCGGAGAATAAGCTTGATCGATGGACGTGACCCGCTCAAGTAAGACCGGAGCTGGTTCGACGAGTCCACGACCATTCGGCCTGCGGAGTGCGAACCTGCTGCTCCTGCTGGCTGGAGTCGTGGTCGTTTTGTTTGGCTATGTGATTCTGGGCAGAGGCTCGATCATAGCGGCTCCGCTGCTCTTGGTGGCTGGCTATGTGGTACTGATCCCTGCTGGTCTTCTTCTCGGTTTCGGGAGGGTGAGCGGGGATGAAGGAGGAGAACCGGGCGAATAGCTCAGCTTGGCCTAGAGCGCCTGCCTTACAAGCAGGAGGTCGCTGGTTCGAATCCAGCTTCGCCCACTGTTCGTCGGCGGAACCCGCGGCCGCCCCGGAAGACGGAGCCGCGGAACAATAGCTTCGCTCGGAGTGTCGTATTGGTTGCGCAGGCAGGGCGTGCCCTGTTCTGAAGGCCCTACATTCGAGGACGGAAAATGGACCGAGCTGTACGTACGTCTGTCAGGCACTTGGTCAGCCTCTCGGCTGCACTGGCGCTGGTAGCCTTTCAAGCCGGCTACGCACTGTCGCAGGAGGGGAACGGAGGGTCGGGTGGACGGGCGCGCGTCCTTGTGGCGCCACTGAAGACGGGACAGGGAGTCAGGAAGGACTTTGGCAAAAAGGTCTCGGAGGAAGTGCAGAAGAGGCTGCAGGACTTCCCGACCCTGACGTCCATCGAGAACGGGACGGTTCGGGACGAGCTGAAGCGTCTGAAGTTGAAGGAAGAGGACCTCGGCCTCGTCCAGTGGCGGCAGCTCGCCGGCCGTCTCAACGCTGACGTAGTCATGTATGGCAGCGTCGAGCCGGGAGGAGCGGGGAATACCGTCGAGGTCGTCTTCGTGGATTCCAAGAACGGCGACGAGCTTCCGGTCCCACAGTTCGCTGTCGCCGGCGACGGCGGTGACCAGGTCCGCGAGGCGGCGGGCGTCATAGTGACCGCCTTCCAGGGCCAGGTGGATTATCAGCGGGCGATCCTTTTCTGCCAGGACTATCTGAGCGCCGAACAGTACGAAGATGCTCAGCGGAACTGCGACGATGCCCTGGAGCTGAACCCGAACAGCATGACGGGTCACTATCTCCGAGGTCGAGTCGCAATGGGGATGGAAGACTGGTCGGCGGCCCAGAGTGACCTCGCCGTGGTCGTCGAAAACAACCCGGCAGAGGTTCTGGCGCTGCAGTCGCTGGCTTTCACCGAGCTGAAGCTGGGGAACAAGGAGCGCTCGGTAGAGCTGTATCGGGAGTACCTGAACTTCAATCCGGAGGATGCCAGCGTCCGTCTCAACGTGGCATTCGAGCTCGCCCAGGCGGACGGCGAGGACCAGGCCATCACTCTGCTGCAGGATGGTATAGCCATCGATTCCATGAACGCCGACCTGTGGCAGTTCCTGGGCAACGTGGCGCTTCGGAAAGGCACAACCGAAGGCGCTGAAGAGACTGGCAGCGAGGCGTCCATCAGCGATGAGGCCTCCGTGCGCATGGCGGTCAACGCGTACAACAAAGTCCTGGAGCTGAAGGGCGAGGAAATAGACCCGGAGATTCTCCGTAACGTGATCGCCGCCAACCTGGAGTTGGGCGACCACAACGCCGCCCTCGACTTCGCCGACCGGGCCCAGGCGCTGATGCCCGACGACGCGGGTCTGTGGTCCATCCGAGCGGATGTGTACGGCCGAATGGACCGGTTCGCGGATGCTATCGCGGCGCTCGACCGTACGCTACAGGTGGATGCGGACTATCCGAACGGATACCTGAGACGCGGTTTCTTCAAGCTGCGGGCCGGGGATGCGACAGGAGCCGTCGCCGATCTGCGGCATGCGGTGGATGCGGGTGCGGAGCCTGACATGGTGGCCGGGCAGCTCCTGGCGAGGGGCTACAACGACTTCTTCAAGAAAGGCCGGTACGACCAGGCTCTGGCCATGTTCCGGGTCGGCACCGAGTTCACGGGATCGGGCAGGGTGCAGGATCAGCTCTACTTCTTCACCGCCTACGGCTACTACCAGCAGGGAGTGGCCATCGACTCCGCCAATGAGGCTGCGGAGGCCTGCCAGCCTGCCCAGCGCGCGCTGGCCAAGTTCCAGCAGGTGCTCCCGAACCTGAACCGAGCCGGCAACGAGCAGCCGCAGAGCCAGGCACAGATACGCGAGAGCACCGACGTCTACCTCTACAGACAGGAACAGATCATCAGGAAGAACTGCAACGGATGATGGCCTGATGTGCCGGATGCCGGGTCGCGCCTAAGGCGCGTAGCCCGGCCTGGCCAACGGCCGCCTCGGTGAGCCCGGCGGGACTTCGGTCCCGCCGGGCTTTTTCTTGGTGCGCCAGGCACCCGGGGTGCAGGGGGTTGCGCGGGAACCGTGGGAAAGGTAGAATGGGACGCAGTGGGGAAATGTGGGACATTGTGGGGATATCTCATTCCTGCCTCAACGGTGCGACTTGGGCGGCTATCTCGGCAGCTACCTGTATCAGGTGGACGAGAAGGGACGCGTGACGCTTCCGGCAGCTTTTCGTCGGGGTGGAGAGGCGGCGTCCTTCATCCTGATCCAATACCACGCCGACGCGCTGACGCTCTATCCATCCGAGAACTGGGGTGCCGTGCAGGAACGGCTCCGCGAGCTGGCGAAGCGCACTCCGCGCTCCCGCCACTTCCTGCTGGCGCTCACCGCCAACGCCCACGAGGTCGCGCCCGATAAACAGGGCCGCATTCTGATCCCCGACCGCCTGCGCGAGAGGGTCGGCGTCCGGAGCGAAGCGCAGTTGGTTGGAGCCATAGACAAGATAGAGATCTGGGACCCGGATCGCTTCCGTGAGGCGATGCAGGAACCTGGCGATGAATTCGGCGAGCTTGCCGCCGGGATCTTCGCCTGACGGCAGGCGAGTAGCACCGCGCCGGCCGGCAGGGAGGTGACGCAGGAGAGCTTCGAGCACGCGCCGGTATTGGCGGCAGAAGCGCTCAGCTTCCTACAGCCCGAAGAGGGAGGGCTGTACCTGGACGGCACAGTGGGCGGAGGGGGACACGCCGCCCTGCTGCTCGAGGCGAACGCGCAGGTGAGCCTTATCGGGCTGGATCGCGATCCGGAGGCGGTGACGGCGACACGCCGACGGCTGGCCGCATACGGAACACGTGTACGGATCGTCGAGGCAGATTTTCGCGCTGCCGAGAACTTGCTGGAAACGGAGATAGGGGAACCCGGTCTGACCGGCGCGCTCCTGGACCTGGGGGTTTCGTCACACCAGATCGACACTGCGGCACGCGGGTTCTCCTTCCGTCGGGGCACACCGTTGGATATGCGGATGGGCGGGACAACCGGCGGATGGAGGACCGCGGCCGACTTGCTGAACACGGCGTCCGAGGCCGAGCTCGGACGGATCTTCCGCGAGTTTGGTGAAGAGCGGAGGTGGAAGGCACTTGCCCGGGAGATCGTACGTCGTCGTCGTCGGGCCCCGCTGCGGACGGCCGACGACCTGGTGGCCGCCTGTACGGCGGTGCTGGGTACCGGGCTCGGACCGGGCGTCAAGGCGCGAGTCTTTCAGGCGGTACGCATAGCTGTGAACGACGAGCTCGAAGCCCTGCGGGATGGTCTCGAGGGCATACGGAGACTGCTGCGCCCGGAAGGACGGTTGGTCGTCATCTCCTACCACTCTCTGGAAGATCGAATCGCGAAGGAAATGTTCCGAACCTGGAGCCTTAGCTGCATCTGTCCGCCCGAGTTCCCGGTGTGCCGGTGTCGCGGGAAAGCTCTCGGTCGGACGCTGACCCGGAAACCGGTCCGCCCCTCGGCGACCGAGGTCGCGACCAACAAGCGAGCGCGCAGTGCGCTCCTCCGGGCGTGGGAAAGCAGCTAAGAACGGGTGCCGGTTCCCGAAAGGGAGACGCGCGAGGCTCGCCGAAGCGCCGGGCCACAGAACCGAACGCCCGCTCGGGTGGCACTGGAGCTCGCCGGCGACGTCGTCGTGTGGGAAACCGCCGTCGGCGTGTGCAGCTGGCGGCGTTGGCCCTCCTCCTGGTGGCCTCGATGCTGGTGTCGCTACGCCGTACGGCCGGGGGGCGGAAGCTGAGCGAATCGCTGAACGCGCTGGCGCGAGAGGAAGTAGTGTTGCGCACACAGTTGGCCGAGGAGCTTGTCCGGGTGGATTCGCTCAGCTCGCGGGAGAGGATCCTGGAGGTGGCCGCAGGCCTCGGGCTGCGCAGTCCCGAGGACCGGGAGATCATCAACCTGCCCGACGTCACGCGGTGAAGGTCGGGGGAAACGAAACACGATGAGGCCGAAGCGACGGAGGATCTCGAAACGGACACATGCCCGGCGAACGAGAACCGTCTCCGCGATGCTGGCGCTCCTCGCCACCGCCTTCGTGAGTCGTGCGGCGCAACTGCAGATCGTACAGAGCGAGCGCTGGAAGACGCAGGCGTACGACCAGACGACGGAGCGTGTGGAGCTCCCTGCTGCGCGGGGCGGGATATACGATCGTAACGGCAAGCCTCTCGCTCTGTCCCGGCCCCGGTATCGCGCCTTTTTTGCACCGACGGAGGCCACCGACCGTCGTCGGGATGCTACGACCATCGCCCGCGTCCTGGATCTCTCCAGCCGCGAGACCTCCCGTCTGACAGATGCCGACCGGGGCTGGCATCTCATCGGAACCGTCAGCGGTCGGGAACGGGAAATCCTCGCCGGCTCAGTGAGCCGCGGCATCCACTTCGAGCAAGTCGAATCCCGGATGTATCCCCAGAGCGGACTCGCCCGCTCGCTTCTGGGGTCCGTGGCAGCCAGCGGGCGGGGGCGGTCGGGCCTGGAGCTGGTCCTGGACAGTCTGCTTCGCGGAACGCCGGGCGAGGTGCTCAAACAGAAGGATGCCCGAGGTGAGCGCTACGTCGTGTCCACGGAGCCGGATGCCCCTGCGACCCCCGGGAACGATGTCTTTCTCACCCTCGATGCGGAGCTGCAGGAGATCGCGGAGCAAGCCCTCGACCGCGCGCTCGATGAAACAGGGTCCTCAGGCGGAGATGTGCTGATAGCGGACCCGAGGACGGGAGACCTCCTGGCCGTGGCCAGCCGGCGGCCGGACGCAACCGCCAGCATTCCGGCGCTCTCGGATCCTTTCGAACCGGGGTCCACCGTAAAGCCCTTTCTGCTGGCGAACCTCCTGCAGGAGAACCTGGCGAGCCTGGACGATCGAGTCTATGCCGAGCACGGCGAGTACAGGACGGCGTACCGTACTATCAGGGACGTTCATCCTCACGACACGCTTACCGTTGCCGAGATCGTTCGCTTCTCGAGCAACATCGGGGCAGCCAAGCTCGCCGAGCGCATCGAGCCGGGACTCCAGTACCGCTACCTGCGCGACTTCGGCTTCGGAACTCCTACCGGACTCCGGTTCCCCGGCGAATCGGGAGGCCTCCTGCGCCGACCGGAGACCTGGTCGGCGCTCAGCCAGGCGTCCCTCGCCTTCGGCTACGAACTGATGGTCACATCCGTGCAGCTGGTGGCGGCCTACGGAGCCCTCGCCAACGACGGCGTGCTCCTGCGTCCGGGGTTGATCCACGAGATCCGCAGTCCCGAAGGACGGCCGGTGTGGCGACGACGGATCGAGCCTATCCGGCGCGTCATCCGGCCGGAGATTGCCGGGACGATCACGCACGTCCTTAGCTCTGTAGTGGATGAGGGAGGGACGGGCTCTCGTGCCTCCCTCGCCACGCTGACAGTGGCCGGTAAGACGGGGACGGCGCGGATCGCGTCCGACGGCGGCTATGGCGAACGCCGCTACGCCGCTTCCTTCGTGGGGTACATCCCGGCAGAGCAACCCCGACTGGTCGTCCTCACGAAGCTGGAGGATCCGAAGGGGCTGTACTATGGCGGGAGGGTGGCGGCGCCCCTGATTCGGACCGTCCTGCAGGACATTCTCGCCGCTCCCGGCGTGGGAATCATCGGTGCCGACCTTACACGGAAGCCGCGCGAGCGGCTCGAATGGGGCACATATCGGCAGGTAAGAGAATCGCCGTTTCGTCTGGCATCTGACGACGGGATGCCGCGGGCTGCGGCACTAGCCGCTGGGCGGCAGCAACGACTCGTGTTGCCCGATCTGACCGGGCTCAGAGTCCGCACTGCGGCGGCTAGGCTGCACCAGCTCGGGCTCCAGGTCAAGCTGGAGTGCTCTGGCCAGGTGCGGCGCCAGACTCCGGCTCCCGGCAGCCGCATGGTCCCGGGTGCCACGGTCCTCCTGCAGTAGATGATCGGCGGGGTGCGACAACTAGATGCTTCGGCGGCTGTCGAAACGTCCACAGCAACGTGGCCACCGTGGTGTGAAATGATCACGCGGGAACGGATTGAGGCACGGCTGAGCCAGCGGGGCCTGGCGCTCTCCTGGGTAGGTGACCCGCCAACGGCCTTCGCGGGACTGGCCGTGGATTCGCGAGCGGCAGCCCCGGGCGACCTCTTCTGCGCGATTCGCGGGTCCGAGACGGACGGACACCATTACCTGGACAGGGCCGCGGCCGCCGGTGCGGTCGCGGCCCTCGTCGAGAGGGCAGTGGGTTCGTCCTCGCTCCCCCAGCTGGTGGTGCCCGACACCCGTGCGGCCGCCGCCCACGTCGCCTCTCTCCAGTTCTCGGATCCTGGCGTCGGGGTCAGCATCGCCGGCGTGACCGGGACCAACGGCAAGACCACCACAACCCTGATCCTGCGCCACCTGATGGTTTCCGTTGGGCCGGCTGCCGCGGTGGGAACTCTCGGCGTAGTGGACCCCGCCGGCGAGCGACGGCCGGGGCGGCTCACTACCCCTGGTCCGCTGGATCTCATGGCCACCGTCGACGAGTTGCGCCTCGCAGGCGCCGCGTTCCTAGCTCTGGAGGTCTCGTCCCACGCTTTGGCTCAACGCCGGGTCGAAGCGCTGGATTTCGACTGTGCCGTGTTCACGAACATGACCCGTGACCACCTCGACTATCACTCCGAGATGGACGTCTACCGGGACACCAAGCTCGGACTCGCGGGTCTCGTCAGCTCAGACGGAGCGTGCGTAGTCAACCTGGACGATGAGATCTGGCGCGACGCCGACTACCGGGGCAGGCGCGTGGTGGGCTACGGCCGGATGTCGACTGCAGATGTACGCGCCGAGGACGTCCGACTCGACCCTGCGGGAAGCCGCTGGACTCTAATCTGCGCGGGGCGGCGTCACCTTGTCCGTCTTCCGCTCATCGGAAGCTTCAACGTCTCCAACGCGCTGGCAGCAGCCGCCGCCGCGCTCGAACTGGGGGCGGATCCTGATGCGCTGCCCGAGCGGCTCGCGGCAACTCCTCAGGTGCCAGGCCGGATGGAGGCGCTTGCACGCCAGCCCATGCTGGTGCTGCGCGACTATGCCCACACACCTGACGCTCTGTCACGGGCGCTGGAAGCGCTGCGCCCCTTCGCCTCCGGGCGGCTGATAGTCGTCTTCGGGTGCGGCGGAGATCGCGATCGCGGCAAACGGCCGCTGATGGGACGGATCGCCGCTACGGGAGCGGACATGGCGATCGTTACGTCCGACAATCCTCGCAGCGAGGATCCGGGGCGAATCGCACGCGATATCGTCGACGGTCTGCCCAGCGACGCCTACCGCCTCGTGTTGGATCGTCGTGAGGCGATCGCCCACGCCCTGGATGCGGCTGGGCCCCACGACGTGGTGCTGCTGGCCGGTAAGGGGCACGAAACGTACCAGGAGGTCGGAGGAAGGCGAATCCCGTTCGACGAGTCCCGGATCGTGGCCGGACTCCTGGCCGGCGGAGAGGCGTGATGGGAGCTCGCTTCGATTCGGCCGAGCTCCGTGCTCTCTTCCGTCAGCCGCCGCAGACCGAGCGGCGTACTTACCTCTCCGTGTCCACGGACACCCGCTCCCTTGAGCCGGGGGCCCTGTTCGTGGCCCTGCGCGGCGAGCGCTTTGACGGCGGCGATTTCCTGGCAGAGGCCGCTCGCCGCGCCGCCCGCGGCGCCGTCGTGCCGGCAGGCCGTGAGCTCCCCGAGCTCGACTTGGAATGGTTTCCGGTGCCCGACACCACGGCCGCGCTGGGGGAGCTGGCCCGGCATTACCGGTCGACACGTGAGGCCCGGGTGATCGCTATTACAGGTAGCTCCGGGAAGACGACCGTCAAAGAGATGTTGACCCGCGCTCTCTCCGGAGGGATGGTCACGCACGCCACGCATGGGAATCTCAACAATCAGATCGGCCTGCCGCTGTCTATCCTCACGGCTCCGCCTGACGCTCAGGTCTGGGTGCTCGAGCTGGGTGCCAGCGCCCCCGGGGAGATCCATGCGCTGACCCTGATCGCGGCGCCTGACGATGCGGTGATCACCACGGTGGGTCCAGCTCATCTCGAAGGGTTCGGGGAAGTCGCAGGTGTTCTCGACGAGAAGCTGGACCTGGTGCGGGGCAGCCGGCCCGAAGGCCTGGTCGTCGTCGGCGAGCTGCCTGACACGCTGGCGCACGCTGCGCGCAGTCTGCGTGCCGACACGATCGTCGCCGGCCTGTCGCCCGCGGCGGGATTCCGTCCCGATGCCTATCGAATTCGTCCGACAGAGCTCGAATTCGAGCGGGACGGGATCATGTACCACCTGCCGGTGGGAGGAGAACACCACCTTCGGGACGCGCTGATCGCGGCCGCGACGGCCGATGGACTGGGTGTGGATCCGGAGCTGACCGCGGCCGGCCTCAGCGAGTACCGGCCGCTGGGCATGCGAAGCTCGTTACTCCAGGCCGGCGGGCTCACCGTCGTGGCCGACTGCTACAACGCGAACCCGGAATCGTTCGCTGCGGTAATCAGGTACTGTGCCGACGCCTTCCCGGGTCGCCGCCTGGCCGCTGTCGTCGGAACGATGCTGGAGCTCGGCAGACACTCCGAGAAGGCGCACCGCAGCGTGGCCAGCGAGCTGCTCGACGCCGGATTCGAGTGCATAGTCGCCCTCGGCGATTTCGGTCCCGCCTTCGATTCCCTGGGCCCGGTACGCAACGGCACGACCGTCGCCTGCCGGGAGAAGGTCGAGGATGCATGGGACGCTCTGCAGGAGCGGCTCCAGGGCCACGAGGTAGTGCTGGTGAAAGCATCCCGCGGGGTCCGACTCGAGGCGGTGGTCGATAGGATTGCTGCCGAGTACGGGGCAGGAGAGGCCTGATGCTGTACCACCTTCTCTTTCCCCTGGCCGACCGGCACATCCTGTTCAACCTCTTCCAGTACATCTCGTTCAGGGCCGCCGGCGCGATGGTGACCGCTCTGCTGGTGAGCTTCGTTGCGGGTCCGTTCGTCATCCGACAACTGGAACGGCACAACATCGGGCAGGTCGTCCGCCTGGAGGGGCCCAAGTCGCACCGGGGGAAGGCCGGAACGCCAACGATGGGAGGAATCATCATACTGGTGGCGGTGCTCGCCGCCACTCTTCTGTGGGCCCCGTTGAACGACAGGTACGTGATAATCGCCCTGGTAGTCACCCTGCTCCTGGGCGCGATCGGCTTCTGGGACGACTACCTGAAGGTTGTCCGGCACGAGTCCCGCGGTCTCATCGTCCGCCAGAAGCTGGTCTTGCAGCTAGCAACCGGGGTGGCGCTGGGCCTGCTTCTTCTCAACCTGCCGCTCTCCGCGGATCCCGTGGCACACCGACTGGTCCCGTTCCTGAAGAATGTCCATTTGGTGCTCCTGCCGGCGGCGTTCCCGCTCTTCGTGGCCATCGTCGTGGCCTTCAGCTCCAACGCGGTGAACCTGACTGATGGACTGGACGGACTTGCCGCCGGCCTCAGCGCGATCGCGGCGCTGGCCTTCGGCGTCTTTGCATATGTCATAGGACGCGTGGACACATCGTTCTACTTGGGCCTGCCGTACCTTCCGGCGGGAGAGTTGACGGTGTTCTGCGTAGCGGTGGCGGGCGCGGCCATCGGGTTCCTGTGGTTCAACGCGCCTCCAGCCCTGGTCTTCATGGGTGACACAGGGTCACTAGCCCTGGGCGGTGCCATAGGGACGGTGGCAGTGCTGCTCAAGTCGGAGCTGCTCCTGTTCATCGTGGGGGGCGTCTTCGTGGCCGAGGCGGTCTCCGTCATACTCCAGACGACCGGCTTCAAGTACACCCGGTGGAAGACTGGCACCGGGCGCCGGCTGTTTCGCATGGCCCCGCTCCATCACCACTTCGAGCAACTCGGTTGGCCCGAGACGCGGGTGGTGATCCGCTTCTACATCGTGGCGATCATCTTCGCCCTGGCCGGCCTGGCCACCATGAAGGTGCGATGACGAGCCGGCGGAGCGCCTTCGAGCCCGGCGCAGCAGTGTCGGTCCTGGGACTCGGTCTCTCCGGCCAGGCGGCGGCCCGGCTTGCCAGCGCGCGCGGCGGTCGGGTTTACGCCAGCGACGTGAGTGACGGCCGGGCACAGCGCGAGGCCGCTTCCCGTCTGCGCTCGGAAAGTGTCGCCGTTGAGACGGGCGGCCATGACCTGGAGCGTATTCTGGCCAGCGATCTCGTCGTGGTGAGCCCTGGTATCAGCCCCTTCTCGGAGATCCGCCAGCGCATCGCCGCCTCGGGAGTGCGGACAATCGCCGAAATCGAGCTCGCCTACCGCGATCTGCGCAGCCGGGTGATCGCCATCACCGGGACGAACGGCAAGACGACTACGACTCAATTGACGGCTCATGTGCTCCAGGCCGGCGGGATCATGGCCGAGGCAGTCGGTAACATCGGACGACCCCTGTCAGAGACGGCCCTGGCCGCGGAACATCCCGAATGGGTCGCGGTGGAGCTCAGCTCCTTCCAGCTGGCCGACCTTGAAGACTTCACACCGGAGATAGGCGTGCTGCTCAACCTGTCGCCGGACCACCTCGATCGATATCGCGATGTCGAGAGCTACTACGCGGACAAGAGGCGTCTCTTCGCGAACGCAACCCCCTCTTCGCGCTGGATCCTGAATGCGGACGACCAGGCGGTGCTCAACCTCGCCGATGGAGTGGATGGGGATCTGTATCTCTTCTCTCTGCGCGCGCCGACCGAACAGGGCGCCTTCCTGAACCGGGATGGCTGGCTCACGGCCAGGCTCGCGGCAGGGGAGCTTCGCTGGACCCGGGTCCGGGACCTGACCCTGCTCGGGGAGCATAACGTTGCCAACTGCCTTGCTGCGGGGCTGGCGGCGACTCTCGCCGGGTGCGATACCGAACAGATCGGACCTGCCCTCGGGTCGTTCCGCGCGCTTCCGCACCGTCTGGCGCCCGTCGAAGAGCGTGTCGGTGTGTTGTGGGTCAACGACTCGAAGGCCACCAACATCTCCGCCACCCGTGTGGCGATCCTCGCTTTCGATCGACCGGTCGTTCTCCTCCTCGGTGGGCGTCACAAGGGAGAGCCGTACTCCGGGCTCTCTGCCGCGATCGAGCAGCAAGTCAAAGCGGTAGTCGCTTTCGGCGAGGCGGCACAGCGGATCGTCTCCGATCTCGGCAGCCAGGTAAGCTCTCTGCGGGTGGAGAGCGACTTGGAGTCGGCGGTGCAGGCGGCGGCGGAACTGGCGCTTCCGGGCGACGTGGTGCTGTTCTCTCCCGCCTGCTCGAGCTACGACGTGTTCCCCGACTACGAGGTCCGAGGCGAGGCGTTCGCGCGGGCGGTACGTAGCCTCGGCGAGCGGAAGGGAAGCGCGGCATGAAGAGCGGTGGTCTGCTGCGTGGCTTCCCGGCCCTGCCGACCGGACGTCGTGCCTCACTGGCCGGGCGGGGCCTCCTGGTGGTCACCTTCCTCCTGGTCTCGTTCGGGCTGATCTCGGTATACAGCGCCAGCTCGTACGTGGCCCATGCCGAGGGGCTGCAGGACAGCCATTACTTCTTCCGGCAGCTCAGCCGGGCCGGTGTCGGCGCGCTGGTCCTGTTGACGGCGAGCCTGGTGGATTACCGCATCCTGCGGAAGCTGGCCTGGCCCATCCTCATCGCGGCCGTGATTCTGCTGCTGCCACTGCTGCTGCCCGGCACGGAGTCGATCGCACCTCGCTGGAACGGAGCCCGTCGGTGGCTGCGGCTTGGAGTGTCCGTGCAGCCGTCCGAGCTGGCCAAGATAGCCATCGTGATCTGGACCGCTTCGCTCGCCGTCAAGAAGCAGAACCGGCTGCACAGCTTCCGGCACGGCCTGCTGCCGTTTCTGCTCATCGTGGGTCCAGTCTGCCTGCTGGTGCTGCTGGAGCCCCACTTCTCGGCCGCCCTGATGATCGCGGCGCTGGCCGGAGTGGTCCTGTTCGCTGCCGGCGCCCGGATCGGCCACTTCGCGCTTCTTGCCGTCGCCTGCCTCCCCCTCGCCTGGAGCCAGATCATGACTGCCGGTTATCGGTCGGCCCGGCTGGCGACGTTCCTCGATCCGGAGGCCGCCGCTTCGACGGGGGGCTATCAGCTTCAACAATCGCTAATCGCGGTAGGCTCCGGAGGGCTGTTCGGGGTGGGGTTCGGAAAGAGCGGGCTCAAGATGGCGTTCCTGCCCGAGCCGCAGAACGACTTCATCTTCTCCATCATTGCTGAAGAATGGGGCTTTGCCGGGGCGGTTGCGGTAATCGGCCTGTTTCTCGTTTGGGCGCTGTTCGGCCTACGCATCGCCCGAGGCGCGCGGGACCTGTTTGGACGGCTGCTGGCGGTCGGGATCACTTCGCTGGTGGTCCTCGCGGCCTTCGGCCACATCGGTGTCTCCCTCGGCGTGTTTCCGACCACGGGCGTGAATCTGCCTTTCATCAGTGCCGGCGGGACGAACATCGTCCTCATGCTGGGCGCCACGGGCATCCTGCTGAGCGTGTCGAAGCGATGGAGCGGGTGACGAATGGCCGTGCGGATCCTCGTCGCGGGCGGCGGGACGGGCGGGCACCTGTATCCCGCGCTCAACCTGGCCTCGGCTATTCGCCTGGCGGCACCCGAGGTCCGCCTGCATCTGCTCGGCGCCGCGCGAGGGATCGAGGCCGAGATCCTTCCGGGCACCGACATTCCGTACACTCTGCTGCCGATGCAACCGCTGTATCGGAGCCAGGTGTGGCGGAACTGGAGAACCGTGCGAGCGGCACCGGCGGTACTGGGCGGCCTGGTGCGTTTGTTCCGGGCGTTCGACCCTCACCTCGTGCTGGGCACAGGGGGATACGTCTCCGGGCCCGCCCTGCTGGCAGGACTCCTGTCCGGACGCCGCACGGCTCTACAGGAGCAGAACGCCCGTCCCGGCCTCGTCACCCGGACCCTGGCGCCGATGGTCGATCAACTTCACCTCGGCTATCCGGAGGCACGCCGCCTGCTGCGACCGGGACGCAACACACGGCTGTTCACATATGGAAACCCGGTGGCGATAGAACCTCCGCCCGCACGGTTCGACTGGCCGACCGGTCGGACCGTGGCGGTGATCGGCGGAAGCCAAGGAGCTCGAGGCATCAACGACCGGCTGCTGGCCGACCTGGCAGAGGCCTCGCAGTGGCCCCGCGACACGACCCTCGTCTGGGTGACGGGTCCCGCGCACTACGAGCGCATAGCGCGCGAGGTCGCCCGACTCGATCACGCGCACCGGGTGCGGGTGACGCCATTCATCCCTGGCCTTGGGTCACAGCTCGACTGCATCACCCTGGCCGTCAGCCGGTCGGGCGCGATGTTCTGCTCCGAGCTCGCCGCAGCCGGTGTGCCGGCCGTCCTGGTGCCCTTTCCCGCGGCTGCGGCCGGTCACCAGCTCGACAACGCCACGGCTCTGACGGATGCCGGCGGAGCGGTGGTCCTCGAGGAGGGTGCCATGCAGGCCGGTGACCTGTGGGGAACCGTAGTGGGGCTGCTGCGCGAGGAGGAACGTCTCCAGCGCATGGGCCAGGCGATGCAGCGGCGTGGCAAACCCGATGCTGCCGAGCAGATCGCCGGTGAGCTGCTGCAACTCCTGGCCGCGGAAAGGGGAGGCGAGAGTGCAGGTGGCTGAGGTTAGCGTTCCTGTTCGAGGCGACCTGCCGCCGCAGGGCAGCGCGGTGCACCTCCTGGGCGCCGCGGGAGCCGGGATGCAAGGCCTGGCCCTATTGATGACCAGCGAAGGCTTCCGGGTCACCGGTTCCGACCGGGATACCGACCACGCCACCCGGACACTCGCGGGACATGGGGTGAGTCTGTTCCCCGAGGACGACCTGCAGCCGGTTCGGGACGCCGTTGCGGTGATCTACAGCTCCGCGATCCCTGCCGATCACCCGGCCCTGGCCGCGGCACGGGAGGCCGGGATTGCGACCCTGAAGCGCGCCCGCGCCATGGGAGCCCTGGTGAACGGGAGCCGGCTGGCCGCCGTGGCAGGGACGCACGGTAAGACCACCGTCACCGCCATGTTGGCCCTGGCCGCAGAGGCGGGAGGGTTCGAGCCTGCCGCGCTGGTGGGCGGCAGGGTGCCGGGCTGGGACGGCAACGCCCTCCTCGGGAGTGGCGACTTGGCAATCGTGGAGGCCGACGAGTTCGATCGGTCGTTCCTCGAGCTGGACCCGGCCCTGGCGATAGTCACTTCGGTTGAACCGGAGCACCTCGAGAGCTACGGCAGCTACGCCGATCTGCGGTCCGCCTTCGCTGACTTCGCCGCCCGCGCCGCGGCGCGTGATGGGGTGCTGGTGTGTGCGGACGACGACGGTGCCGCGGAGATCGGCGCCATCGCCGGCGCACGAGCCTCCTACGGCTTCACACCCGGCGCCGACTACCTGGTGGAGGTCGTGTCGCACGATCGCTCTGCGCAGCGGTGCCGCTTGCTCTCTCCCGCCGGGCACTTCGAGTTCGGCGTCGGAGCACCCGGCGCCCACAACGCTCAGAACGCCTGCGGCGCCATAGCGGCGGCGCTTCTTCTCGGTGTGGATCCGGAATGCCTGCCTTCGGCTCTGAGCTCCTTCAGGGGGGTCGAGAGACGCCTCCAGGTCCTCCTCGAGAGCGATCGTCGGATCATCGTAGACGACTATGCACACCACCCCACCGAGGTTCGAGCGTCCATCTCGGCTCTGCGCGAGACTTATCCGGAGCGCCGTATCGCCATCGTGTTCCAGCCGCACCTGTACAGCAGGACCCGATCGATGGCAGCCGGTTTCGCCACAGCGTTGGGTGCGGCGGATGACGCCTTCGTGCTCCCCATCCATCCGGCCCGAGAGCGACCAATCGCCGGGGTAACGTCGCGGCTCATCGTGGACGCCGGATCGGCTCACGTCCACGGTACCGATCCCGAGCGGGTTCTCGCGTGGCTGGCCGACGAGCCCGGCGATCTGGTGGTAGGGTTCATGGGTGCCGGCGACGTGACCGAACTGGCGCACCGGGCGGCCCGGGAGGCGGGCAGCGATGCGGTGGAGGAGTGATGTCCCGCTCTCGGGCCGAACCCGGTACCGCCTCGGGGGCCCGGCGCGGCTCTTCGGAGTTGCGGGGTCGGAGGCCGAGCTGCGCGAGGCCCTCGGTTCCCTGGGTGGCGAGCCGCACCGTCTGCTCGGCTGGGGAGCCAACCTGCTGGTGGCCGATCAGGGCGTGGGGGAGGCGGTGATAGTACTGGAAGGGGAATTCGACTACCTGCGTCTTGAAGCGGATGCACTGGAGGCGGGAGCGGCTGCAGGACTGCCGGCTTTCGTCGGCGAAGCGCGGCGTGCGGCCCGCCACGGAATGAGCTTCCTGGAAGCGGTTCCGGGTAGCGTCGGCGGTGCCCTCCGCATGAACGCCGGCTCGGCAGAGACTGGAATATGGGATCGCGTCAGGTGGGTGGACGCGATGCGACCGGAAGGGGAAACGGTGCGACTCACCGCGGACGACGTCCGGCCAGCATACCGCCGTGTCGACGTGTCAACGGAATGGGTGTTCCTGGGCGGGAGCTTCGACGCCCCGCCGGGCGACGCCAGGGCCATCGAGGACGAGCACGTCCGGCGCAGGAGATCGAAGGTCGAGACGCAGGTATACGATCTGCCGTCCTGCGGCTCAATCTGGAAAAATCCCGGACCGCCCTGGGGGTCCGCCTGGGAACTGGTGGACAGGGTCGGAATGCGGGGAGCGACGCGCGGAGGAGCTCAGATCACGGAGAAGCACACGAACTTCATCGCCAACCTGGGGACAGCCGACGCGGCGGACGTACTGTGGCTAATGCGGGAAACGCGGCGCCGGGTTCACGAGGAGATCGGGATCTGGCTGGAGCCGGAGATCGTCTTGTGGGGCTTCGACGCCGCAGCGTTGGCCTCCGTGGGGGCCGCGGCATGACGCGCCACGTGCGTCGGCGCCTCGTGGTGCTGGGAGTCTCAGCCCTGGCCGGGGCGAGCGGTCCCGTTTGGGGACCCCCTCTCCTGCGGACCATGCCCGCGTTCAAGGTCCAGGCCGTGAACGTGAGCGGAGCACGCTTCGTCGAACCGGAGCTGGCAAAGGCGCTGGCCGCCGTCGAGCAAGGCGCCTCCGTATGGGACGACCCCTCTTCGTGGGAAGAGAGGGTACTCGCCCATCCCCTGGTGACCGACGTGCGCGTCCGGCGGAGCGGCGTCACCGAGCTGATGATCGAGCTGACCGAAGTACGACCGGTGGCCCTGGTGCCGACCCCGATCCTGGCTCCGGTTGATGCGAGCGGGCGCATGGTAGCAATCGATCCTGCTGCGCATGCCCTCGACCTGCCGATCCTCACCGGAGCCAGGCTGATCGACGGGAGGGTTGATGATGAGGAATCACGGCGCGCCCTGACGGCTCTGGATGAGCTGTACGACCTCCACGCCGCCTTCGTGAGCGAGGTGTCCGAGCTGAGGGCGATGCGGGGAGATGGAGTGGAACTGCAGTTAGTCGCGGGTAGCCACGCCGAACGTATCATTCTGCCCCTGGACAGTCCCGTCGGCGCTTTTCTCAGGGTCGAGAGTGCGGTTGGGGAATGCGAGGAGCGCGGGCACGTCGTTTCGGCGGACGCCCGCTTTCGCGGCCAGGTAGTCGTCCGCATGCGGGCGAAGACGTGATCGGCGGCCCACGAGTGGTTGCCGGGCTGGATGTGGGCTCGACGAAGACCTGCGCGGTACTCGTCGATGCGGCGGCGGGCTGGTCCGACAACGGCGACGGCGCGGAGGTGCTCGGCGTGGGGATAGCGGCCACCGAAGGCGTCCGAAACCGGAACGTGACGAACATCGAGGCCGCCACCGAGTCCATCCGGGATGCTCTTCGAGACGCCGAGGCGATGGCCGGTCTCGAGGTGCAGGGCGTGTACGCCGGGATCACCGGCGAGCACATCGAGCTGAGCTGCTCGACAGGCATCGTGGCCGTGGCCGGACACGAGATCAGCTCCAGCGATGTGGACCAGGTGCACGAGGTCGCTCGTGCCGTGGTGATCCCGCCGGACAGGGAGCTCCTGCACGCGATCCCGCAGGATTACACAGTGGACGGGCAGCGTGGCATCCAGGATCCGAAGGGCATGGACGCGACCCGGCTCGAGTCCGAGGTGTTCATCGTCACTGCGGGCTCCCCTGCGTGCCAGAACCTCCGCAAGGCGATCGACAGGGCTGGATTCCGAGTCGAGGAGCTGGTGCTCACCTCCCTCGCCAGCAACGTGGCGGTCCTGCGCGAACGAGATCGGCAGTCGGGGGTGGCGATGGTCGAAATCGGCGGAGCTTCCACGGAAGCTCTCGTCTTCAAGGACGGTCGCCTCCGCCTGGTAGCGTCCCTGCCCTGGGGAGCCGCCACGGTGTCCAACGACATCGTGAAGGGTCTCGGCATACCCCGCACCGAAGCCGAGAGCCTCAAGGAGCAGCACGGCTCCGCCCGCAGCGAAAGTGTCGATCCGTCCGAGAAGCTGGAAGTGGCCGGGCCGATCCCGGGCAGCATCCGCGAGGTCTCCCGGGAGCTCCTGGCACACATCATCGAGCAGCGTCTGGACGAGATCTTCGGGCTGGTCTACGAGGCGCTGGAGGAAAAACGGCTGCTCGAAACACTTCCGGCCGGGATCGTTCTCACCGGGGGCGGCGCGGAGCTCGACGGAGTGATCGAGCTGGCACAGGAAGTCTTCAACATGCCCGTCGCCCTCGGTGCCCCGGGTGAAGGTCTGGCCGGCGTGGTTGATACCGTGCGCGGGCCGAAGTTCGCTGCCGGAGTGGGACTCGCCCTGTACGGACGCCACCGGGAGCGGGGACGAGGAAACGGGCTGGTCCTGCGCGCACTCACGCGGGCTACCGACTGGCTGAAGGACTTCTTCTGACGGCTGGCAGCCGTCGACGGCTATAGAAAAGGGGATCCGAACGGAGATGAACGACGCCACCAACGATCGGGAGGGGAACATGGTCTTCGAATTCGAGGACACGGCCGCGCGCAATGCTCGGATGAAGGTCGTCGGCGTGGGAGGCGCAGGCAGCAACGCGCTGAACCGCATGATCGACGAGAAGCTGGAAGGAGTGGAGTTCGTAGCCATCAATACCGACGCGCAGGCCCTGAAGAACTGCGATGCGCACCTCAAGATCCAGGTAGGCCGCAAGCTCACGCGCGGCCTGGGCGCGGGAGCCCGACCCGAGATCGGACGGCAGGCTATAGCCGAGAACGAGGAAGAGGTGCGGCGCGCTCTGGAGGGAGCCGACCTGATCTTCGTGACAGCGGGAATGGGTGGCGGCACCGGCACCGGTGCGGCTCCCAGGGTCGGCCAAATCGCCGGCGAGCTGGGAGCGCTGTGCATTGGAATAATCACTCGTCCCTTTCAGTTCGAGGGTAAGAAACGCATGCGTCACGCCGAGATAGGGCTGCGCGACCTTCGCCGGTCTGTGGATACCATGATCGTCGTACCGAACGAGCGACTCCTCTCCGTCGTAGGGAAGGGGACGACCTTCCGGGACGCGCTGAAGAAGGCCGACGAGGTGCTGCTGCATGCCACGCAGGGGATCTCCGATCTCATCAGCGTAACCGGAGAGGTCAACGTCGACTTCGCTGACGTCCGCACGGTCATGTCAAACCGAGGCGCGGCGCTGATGGGAACAGGAGAGTCAAGCGGGGACAGCCGGGCGGTAGACGCGGCTCAGCAGGCGATTTGCTCTCCGCTTCTCGACAGCATATCGATTAACGGTGCCACCGGCGTGCTGGTCAACATCTCCGGCGGACCCGATCTGGCCATCGACGAGGTGACGACGATCAACTCGATCGTCCAGGAGGCGGTGGGCGATGAGGCAGAGATGATCTTTGGCGCGGTTCACGATCCGGCGATGGACAGCCGAGTGCGCGTCACGGTCATCGCCACGGGATTCGGAGAAGACGCCGGGGAGGAACCGATTCCAACGCTTCGGGTGGTTCCTGCGGAGTCCGAACGGATGCCACTACCGCGTCTGGTGACGGTCGCCGGCGGGATCGAAGAGTCCGGAGGACAAGTGGGCACGGACATCCTGAACCGGTTCAGCGGAATGCCCCAGCTTGAGGACCTCGAGATTCC
Organism: Gemmatimonadota bacterium; assembly: GCA_039589295.1. Classification (GTDB taxonomy): domain Bacteria; phylum Gemmatimonadota; class Gemmatimonadetes; order Palauibacterales; family Palauibacteraceae; genus JBDGYE01. The sequence continues at coordinate 53,969 of JBDHHR010000002.1, forward strand.
CACGTTCATCCGGCGCCAGATGGACTGAGACGCCGGCGAGACGGGCGCGGCAAGCGAGAACGGAACAGACAGGCTATTGGATCCTTGAACTTCGTCGACCTCGAGCCAGGATCGTCGCCGCACGGCACCGGCAGGAGAAAGCGACTGCGCAAGAGCCGCGCAGGCGTGGCGGCGGCCGTCTTGATCTTCTTCGCCTTCTGGGGACTCCGATCCGTGGACATCTCCGGGAGCTCCAGGGGCGGCGGGCCTCGGACAAAGACAGTTGTCGTGCCGACTCCACCCTCTCCCGAAAGCAGGTACGACACTCTGAGGCCAGGAGAGACGCTGGCGGAAGTCATGGCTGCCAACGGCTTCTCGGCGCAAGGGATCCACGAGGTGATCCAGGTCGTGCTCCCATACAAGAGCCCGCGGACCTTCCGACCCGGTGTGGTGATGCGCTTCACGGGCCGGCCCGGAACGTCACCGGACCGCTTGGTCTTGCAGCTGAACCAGGACTCGCTGCTCAGCCTGACCGCTCAGGAATCGGGGTGGGCGAGCCACGTCGATACCGTGCCGATAGTCGTGGACACCCTGCTGCTGGCCGGCCTCATCGAATCCAGCCTGTGGTTCGCAGAACTGAGTGGTGAGGTTGAGAAGCTGGGTGAGGGCGAGTTCAATGAGTACGTGTACGATCTGGCGGACGTCTTCGCCTGGAAGGTCGACTTCACGCGAGATGTGCGCCGGGGAGACGCCTTCCGGGTGGCCATCCGGCGCGAGCTTCGGCCCGATGGGTCCGTACGCACCCGCCGCTTTCTGGCAATCGAGCTCCGCAACCGGGGTCGGCTCCTGCCGGCCGTCCCGTACAAGAGGCAAGATGGCAGGCGAGAGTACTTCGACACGGAGGGTGGGGCCCTTCGCGGTGTCTTCCTTCGCTACCCTGTTCCCTTCCGAATCACCAGCGGCTTCTCCAACCGCCGGTACCACCCGGTCCTCAAGCGCTACCGGCGTCACCCGGGAATCGACTACGGCGCTCCCTACGGTACGCCGGTCAAGGCCACCGCCTCCGGAACCGTCACGCGGGCCGGCACTTGGGGAACCTTCGGGAGAATGGTGGAAGTCCGACACACGCATGGCTTTTACACCCGCTATGCTCACCTGAGCTCTATCACCGGCGGGGTGCGGGCCGGAACACCGGTGGACCAGGGCCAGGTGATAGGACGGGTAGGCTCGACAGGGCTCGCCACCGGTCCCCACCTTCACTACGAGTTCCTGCAGAACGGGGCGCAGCGAAACCCGGCCACGATGAATCTGCCGTCCGCCCCCGCTCTCGAACAGGAGTACATGGACGAATTCAGAGGAGTACGGAACACGGCTATGGCGCTTCTGGTAGGCGTACCCATGCCCGAGATCTCATCTCCGCCGGCCGCCCCGGTCCCGATCGCGGACTGAGCTTCCGAGGACCCGGCCGCGGTCCTCAGCCGCCTGTCCGGCTGCCGGATTCAGCCGTAGTCTCCCATATGGACTGGACATCGCGGTGCCCGTGATTTCCGGGCGAGTGATCTGGATTGCGGCCGCAGCCGCGATCTCGCTGCTCGTTTCGGCCTGGTGGTATGCCCGGGTGGAAGAGACGGTCCGTGGCCGACTCCCGGCGGCCTGTCTGCGGGCTGTGGCGCTGTTCCTGCTCCTGGCCGGCCCCAGGCTTCCCTCTCTGGAGAACATCGATTCCGGGAGTGGCAACCTGGTTATCCTGGTGGACGGCTCCTCCAGCATGGGCCTACCCACTCGGCCCGGGGGAGGCTCGCGCCGGGATTCAGCCGTGCGTGAGGCCGAAGGCCTGCCCGCCGCAAGGGTCCTGGCCTTCGGAGAGGTTACCGGTGAGCTCCGGGGGGACGAACTCGCGGGCACCGGAGGACACTCGCGGCTCGGCCCGGCGCTGCAGGCTGCGCGGCTCGCCGGCGCCGACAGCGTGGTGATCCTGACCGACGGCGAGATCGACGATCGGGAGGAGGCGCGGCGCACCGCTGAGCGGCTGGGCCTAGGGGTGCGGGAGATACAGGTGGCCGCCCCCGTAAGGCGGTTCGGAATACGCGGCGTCTCCGCGCCGCAACGCGCCAGAGCAGGCGACACGATCCGTATCACGGCCGAGCTGGTCGCCGGGGGCGGCCCGGCGCCCGGAAGGGACGTCGAGGTAACGCTCAGCGGCCCGTCCGGGCCCATCACCACGACGCGGGCGCCCGCTCCGACCCCGGGTCGCTCCGCGCTGGTCACTCTGCTGCTGTCGCCACTGGCGCCAGCGGTAGGCACTGCGGAGTGGCGACCCTACGACATTGCCTTGACGGGCGATGCCGATCCGTACGGGGTCGCTGACGCCCGGCGGCTGTGGGTGCGGGTGACTGCCGGCATTCGGGGTGCACTCGTGGTCTCCGAGGATCCGGACTGGGAGACCCGCTATCTCATACCGGTGCTGCGAAGGTCCGTGGCGGGTGGGGCGCGTGGATACCTCCGGGTTGCGGCGGATAAGTACGTCGGGACTGGCCCGGATCCGGTCGCCTACCCCGCACCGGCGACAGTCAGACGCGAGGCACGCTCGGCGGATGTACTGGTTGTCCAGGGTGCTCCCGGAGACCTGCCCGAGTGGTTGCGGGCGACGGCAGAGCGGCACCCCCGTGTTCTGCACCTCGTGCGCGGGCCGGGGGAGGTGCCGGGGACCGACCTCGAGGTGGGGGAGTCGCTCCCGGGCGAGTGGTATCCGACCGGGCCACCCCCGGCCAGCCCCGTCTCGGGGTTTCTCATCGGCATCGACCTCGATGCTCTGCCCCCGGTGCTCCGCCAGCACGGGCTCTCCGGAACGACCGAATGGACAGCTCTCACGACGCGCCGCGGCCGACGCGGAGGGGCCCGTCCGCTGGTAGTGGCCTCCAGCGGCGGGCGCAGCCGCCGCGTGATCGTCGTTGGCGAGGGGACATGGCGTTGGGCAGCCCGGCCCGGCCCGGCCCGGCGTCTGTATCGGGGCCTGTTGGGCGGGCTTGCCGGCTGGCTCTCGGAGCGAGCCAGCAGTCAGGCCGTGACCCTGGCGGATGATGGCCCGGTCGCCCGCCGCAACGTCCGCTGGCGCGTGGACCCCGGGGTTCGCGATCTTTCGCTGACGGTTACCGATTCGGCCGGGAGTGTGATCTGGGAGCGCACAGTGGCGGCTCCCGACACTATCCTGGCCGGGCCGTCCCTGGCAGCCGGTGATGCGCGGTTTACCGCGAACGGAAGGCTGGGTGACGGAGGTTTTCGCGTCGAGCGGCCGTTCACGGTCACCGCGGGCGGCGCCGAATTGTTGCCGCGCGCTTCGGCGGCTCCGCTGGAGCTTTCGGTTCCGAGCGGGAAGGCGAAAGGCTCGTGGCCGGCCGGCCGGTTTCCAGTGTGGCCCTTCGCCGTCGCCGCGGCTCTCCTGTGCCTCGAGTGGGCCTGGCGGCGACGCATCGGCCTGCGGTGAACGGAGCGACAGGCAATCTGGAGATGGAGTCGTCGACCGGATGAACAGATGACTGAGGCAGGGTTGAGCATCAGGGATCAACGTCCCCGTAAGTCACTGTGGCAGAAGATAGTGGACGTTTCCCTCACGGACGTGTCGGTTCTGGTCAAGGGGCTGGATGAGGGGACACTGGAACGTCTTGAACAGGTGCTGCTGGAGGCGGATTTCGGGGTCGAAGCGACGCTCTACCTGTTGGGGGAACTGGAGCGAGCGGCGCAACGCGGTCGAGTCAGGACCGAGGCAGACCTGCGTGCGCTGCTCGGGCAGCGGATCCGTGACGTGTTGGCCGCGGCCGGAGGCCGGCCGGGTCCGGATGCGTCCGCCAGGCCCTGGATTACCCTGGTGCTGGGCGTGAACGGAACGGGGAAGACGACCTCCGTCGCGAAACTGGCTCGGCGCGCTCAGGAAGCCGGCGAGAAAGTGCTGCTGGCCGCGACGGATACGTTCCGCAGCGGGGCGCAGGAGCAGCTGCGGATCTGGGCCGAGCGGCTCGGCGCCGGTTTCGTCGGCGGCCAGGCGGGAGGAGATCCGGCCGCCGTGGCTTACGATGCGGCGGAGGCGGCCCTGGCCCGCGGCCTGGACCAGGTGATCGTGGACACGGCCGGTCGGCTCCAGACGCAGAAGGGGCTGATGGAAGAAGTGCGGAAGATCGATCGTGTACTCGGACGCCTGGTTCCGGGCGCCCCGCATGAGAGACTGCTGGTGGTGGACGCCACCTCGGGCCAGAACGTCCTGAGCCAGGCTTGGGAGTTCGGCCGGGAGCTTCCGCTCACCGGAATCGTGCTGGCCAAGTTCGACAGCTCGGCGCGGGGCGGAACGGCCGTGGCGGTTGCTCGCGAGTATCACGTGCCGGTGCGGTATCTGGGGACTGGAGAAGGAGCAGCCGACCTCGAGCCCTTCGATCCCGACCGGTACGTGGAAAAACTCCTGGGCTGAGCGGCAGGCTTGGAGAATGACCCGGCGCCGCACGCTGCAACGGTCTGTCCAGTATCTCAAAGGGGTAGGGCCCCGCCGGGCGGAACGCTTCGCCCGCCTGGGGATCAGGACGGCCCGCGACCTGCTGTACCATGTTCCCCATCGATACGAGGACGCCACGACCGTCGCCGAGATCGCATCCCTTCGTCCCGGCGATGAAGCCAGCGTGATCGGGCGCGTCGTCTCGCAGGGAGTGCTCGCCACGCGCAAGGGCCTGCGGATATTCCATGCGGTGCTGCGGGACGGATCCGGAGTCATCGAGTGCGCCTGGCCGGGTCAGCCGTGGCTCGACAACAAGCTGAGGCGCGGCGACCTGCTCCTCGTATCCGGGTCGGTGCACTTCTTCCACGGTCGACAACTCCGGCCCCGCGAATTCATCGTTCTGGACTCGTCGAGAGACGACGCGCTCGAGACGGGGCGCGTGTTCTCCATCTACCGGGCGACGGAAGGGCTGAGCCAAAGACAGATCCGGGCGATCCTGCAAGAGAACCTGGGCGAACTTCTGGCCGAAGTGGAGCACGAAGAGCTCTTCTCCGCACAGTGGCGGTCGGCTCTGGGCCTCGTGCACCTGCGCGAGGCCCTGGAGACCATGCACCGTCCCCGCAGTCTCGATGAGATAGAGGGGGCTCGACGCCGCATAGCGTACGAGGAGCTCTTCTTCCTGCAGCTCCTTCACGCCCGGGCGAGGCACGAGGTCCGCGGCCGGACCGCGGGCATCAGCTTCAGCGCACCCGCGGAACTCTCCGGACGTTTCCTGGAGGGGCTGCCGTTCAGCCTCACTTCAGCCCAGCTCCTGGCCTGGGAGGAGATTTGGGCCGACATGGAGAGCGGGGACCGGATGTACCGGCTTCTCCAGGGGGATGTCGGCAGCGGCAAGACGGTTATCGCAGCGGCTGGGATGCTCAAAGCCGTGGAGAACGGCCGGCAGGCCGCGATCATGGCGCCCACCGAGCTCCTGGCGGAGCAGCACCACCGCACGCTCAGCGAGCTCATGTCGGCCCTGGACGTGGAACCACGCCTGCTTACCGGATCCGTCGGCGGCAGGAAGCGAGAAGACATCGTGGAGGCGATTCGGGCCGGCGAATCGAGTGTAGTCGTCGGTACGCACGCCCTGATTCAGGAGGGGATCGAGTTCGGCCTACCGGGCCTCATGATCATCGACGAGCAACACCGGTTCGGGGTCGAGCAGCGGCGGTCGCTTCGCGACCTCGGCGGCTCGGCCGACACACTGGTCATGTCTGCGACGCCCATCCCGCGTTCCCTCGCTCTGACTCTGTACGGAGACCTGGATCTGTCGGTCATCGACGAGATGCCTCCGGAACGCAGGCCTGTGATCACGGGGGTTCGCGGCCCCGAGGACCGGGACGCCGCGTTTGAATTCGCCCGAGAGCAGTTGGCCGCGGGTCGGCAGGCCTACGTCGTTTATCCACTGGTGGAGGAGTCGGAGGTCATACAGGCCAGGGCGGCGGCGGCCGAATTCGAGGAGTTGAAAGATCGTTTTCCCGAGTTTGCGCTCGGTCTCCTGCACGGCCGCCTCGGTACGACGGAGAAAGACGAAACCATGCGGCGCTTCCTGCGAGGCGAGGTGAATCTGCTGGTGGCGACTACGGTTATCGAGGTGGGCATAGATGTCCCCAACGCCACAGTAATGCTGATCGAACATGCCGAGCGCTTCGGCCTCGCCCAGCTCCACCAGCTACGTGGACGTGTCGGCCGTGGTGCCGATCAAAGCTACTGCGTGGCCTTCTACTCGGGCTCCGAGCCGCCGGAGCGATTGCTGGCTTTCGCCCGCACTTCCGACGGCTTCGAACTGGCGCGGGAGGATTTGAGGCTTCGCGGCGAGGGGAACCTCTTCGGGCTGGAGCAGCACGGGCTCCCGGCCCTCCGCTTCGCCGATCTGGAGAAGGACATGGACCTGCTCCAGCACGCCCGGCTGAAGGCTCAGCGGGTCGTTGCCGGGGACCCTGACCTCGCCAGCCAGCCGAACCGCGCCTTCGCCCGCGAGCTGGCCGAGCGCTACGCTGATCGTGAAGCGCTGTACGGTGTGGGCTGAGGCTCCTGGTAGCATTGACGGCCGGAGTAGCGTTGACGGCCGGCCGCGGCCCATCTAGCTTCGGCGCCGACCGCAAAAAGCGAACAGACGCCATGACTCACGAGCTGACTACGATCCGCGATCTTCCCGCTCATGAGAGCCGGTCCGTGAGGTTGAACGGCTGGGTCTCACAGGTTCGCTGCAGCGGTAAGATCGCCTTCCTCATGCTCCGCGACGGAACGGGAGCCGTGCAGGTGGTGGTGGCGCGGAACGAGGTGGACGGCGCTTCCTGGGAGGCGACCGTCGGCGTCGGCTACGAGGCGAGCGTGACGGTACAGGGGGCCGTACGGCGGGACGAGCGGGCGAAGGGGGGATACGAGATTTCGGCGACCCGGCTGCAGATCGTCGGCCCTTCGGAGGAATACCCTATCCAGCCCAAGGAGCATGGTGTGGACTTCCTCCTCAACCATCGCCACCTGTGGCTGCGCCACGGCCGTCAGCGGGCGATCATGCGCATCCGGGACGAAGTGGTGAAGGCGATCCGTGACTTCCTTTACGAGCGGGATTTCGTGCTGGTGGACACGCCGATCCTTACCGGAGCGATCGGTGAGTCGGCGGGGACCCTCTTTCAGACCGACTACTTCGATCTGGGAACGGCGTACCTGGCGCAGACCGGACAGCTGTACGTAGAAGCCGCGGCGGCAGCGCTGGGGAAGGTGTACTGCTTCGGTCCGACGTTCCGGGCCGAGAAATCGAAGACGCGCCGCCACCTGACGGAGTTCTGGATGGTCGAGCCGGAGGTAGCGTGGCTCGACAGCGAGGGAAACATGCGCCTGCAGGAGGAATTCGTCGCGTACATCGTGCAGCGCGTGCTTGAGACAAGCGGAGACGAGTTGGAAGTGCTGGACCGCGATACCGCCCGGCTGGAGGCGATAAGGCCGCCCTTCGACCGCCTGAGCTACGGCGAGGCCCTCGATCTCCTGCGAGAGCGCGGCGGGTCGGCTACCTGGGGAGAGGACCTGGGTGCGGAGGACGAGGTGCTGCTCACCGAGGGACGGACCCTGCCTCTCTTCGTGTACGACTATCCCAAGGAGGCGAAGGCCTTCTACATGAAGGAGAACCCGGAAGACTCCCGGACCGTGAAGTGCAACGACCTGCTAGCTCCGGAAGGGTACGGGGAGATCATCGGCGGCAGTCAACGGGAAGACGACTACGTCAGGCTGGCGGCCAGGATCCGGGAGGAGAATCTTCCTGAGGAGACCTACGACTGGTACCTGGACCTCCGGCGGTACGGCACGTTTCCGCATAGCGGCTTCGGCCTCGGCCTCGAGAGGACTGTAAGCTGGATCTGCGGGCTTCCCCACCTGCGGGAATCAATCGCCTTTCCCCGCATGATGGCCCGAATCACCCCGTGACGCCGGGACAGCGGTTGACGGCCGCCCGGCCGCGAGCGCCGGACGGGCCGGCACCCCGTGACTCCCGTGCCGGGTCCGTTCCTTGGGATGCAACTTTTCGTTGTCCGCTGCCGTAGGAATGGGCGGAGAGGAGGGATCATGATCGAGTTCATCATGCTGGCGGCAGCCGGCGCCGGGATGGGCCTGAGCTTCGTAAAGATCCGCGAGTTCGTACGTACGCGACTGCGCTTCGTAGACACTGCGCAGAGGCCGTCCGCCCCGTGGATTGCCGCAATCGCCGGCGGGCTGCTGGCCGCACCAGTGGTGGCCTTCCTGCCGGTACTGGGCGGAGGCACGGCTATCGCCTACGGGATAGTCGTGGGGTTGGGGGTGCGCAGCGGGCAGAAACAGGTTAAGCAGATCACCGGCGGCTGACCTGGGTGCGCCGGATGCAGCCCGGCCTGGTGCCACCGACCGGATCCTAGCGGCCCTCCGCTTTCACCTCTTCCCACAGCCGATCCAGCTCGGGCAGCGTAGCCTGCCGCGGCTCGAGTCCGTCACGCGCGGCAAATTCCAGTAATCGCCGGAATCTGGCCGCGAACTTGGCGGCGGCCCGCTCGAGGGCAGTGGCGGGATGAACTCCCGCCAGACGGCAGACATTGACCGCCGAGAACAGGAGATCTCCGAGCTCGTCTTCCACAGCATCTGAAGGCCGGCCCGGCTCCTCCCGGTCCGGCTCCGCAGGACCTCGCCCACGGTCCGCCGAGCCCAGGAGTTCATCCAGCTCGCCGATCTCCTCACGCAGCTTCGCCACCGCCCCGGCCACCCCCGGCCAGTCGAAGTTGAGGGCCGCCGCCCGATCTTGCATGCGGAGGGCCCGGCTGAGGGGCTCCAGGCCGACGGGAAGGCCGTCGAAGGGGTCGCTCGGCCCGGCATCCGCGCCCTCTCCCGCGCCGCCGCTCTCCCGTTGTCGCGCCTTGAGCTGCTCCCAGTCGGGAGCCTGTTCATCGTCTCCGTACACATGCGGGTGACGCTCGCGCATCTTCTCCTCGAGCCCGGCGACGACGGACGAAGCATCGAACGACTCCCGCTCCTCAGCGAGCACCACCTGGAAGGCCACGTTGAGCAACAGGTCGCCCAGCTCCCGGGCGAGTTCGGGATCGTCCCCGATCCGGATGGCGTCTGCCACTTCGTGAGCCTCTTCCAGGAGGTATGGCCGCAAGCTGGACGGCGTCTGTCGCGCGTCCCAGGCGCAGTGCTCCCTCAGGTAGCGGACTAGGGCCAGACTGCGGCCAAGGGAAACGTCTCCCGGCCGTGCCCGCACCAGGTGCGGCGGAATCGGCGAACCGCCGGTCGTCGTCTGTTGCTCCTCGGACATAGGGCCGGTATACTATGCGCGCCTTGAAAAACGTGTCAAACGAGGCGACTCGAAAGGCTTGGCTTGAGGTCGACCTCGCAGCGCTACGCGCCAACTGCCGGACCCTGATGCAGCACCTGCCGGAGGGGTGCCGGATCCTCCCCATGGTGAAGGCGGACGGGTACGGCTTGGGCGTGGAAACGGTGGTCGCCACCCTCGCCCCACTGAATCCGTGGGGTTTCGGCGTGGCCACGGCCGTGGAGGGCAGGGAGGTCAGGAGCCTGGGGTGGGATCAACATTCGGTCGTGTTCGCGCCCGGCCTGCCCGAGGACGTACCGGCCCTTTTGACAGAGCGTCTCGAGTCGGCGATTTCCGGCCTCGAGGCGCTGATTTCATGCGCCAATAGAGCGCGCGGCCTGGGAGCGGCCCTTCCCGTGCACCTGGAGGTGGACACGGGCATGGGCCGGTTCGGACTTCCGTGGCACGAGGCCCGGGTTTGGGCTCCGGAGGTGCGTCGGATCCTCGAGGAGGGTGGCGTGCACCTCGTGGGCACTTTCACCCACTTCCATTCCGCCGACGTCGATGCAAGCGCTACGCGAGAGCAGTGGCGGAGGTTCAGCGATGCCGTCGGTGCGTTGCGCACTGTGGGACTGGATCCCGGCCTGATACACGCGGCCAACAGCGCCGGCGCGATGCTGTGTGATGATGTGCAGGCCGATTTGGTGCGGCCGGGGATCTATCTGTACGGCGGGGGGCGCTGGGAGCCCGCGCCGCGGCCGGTCGTCTCCGTCCGGGCTCGCGTGCTGGACGTGCGGGCGGTGCCGGCCGGCACCACGGTCGGTTACGGAGCCACGTACACGACGCCGGCGCCTGCCCGGCTGGCTACCCTGGCCATCGGCTACGGTGACGGCCTGCGGAGGGAGCTGTCGAATCGCGGGGTTGTGTTGATCGGTGGACGGGAGGCACCGATTCGGGGCGTCGTGTGTATGGATTCGATCGTGGCGGATGTTACGGACCACGGCCCGGTCGCGGCCGGACATTTGGCCACGGTCCTGGGTCGCGAGGGGCCGGGAGAGATAGGGCTGGAGGCGATGGCGGAGACCTGCGGGACGATAGGTTACGAGATCCTCACCGGCTGGTCGAAGCGTCTGCCGCGCTTCGCGGTCAACGACACCGATCGCTGAGACGCCTCGGTACCGCACCGGTGAACAGTTGACGCAGGCGATGATGGGACCACAGGACCAACTGAACGAGCTGCGGCAAGCAGCGCTCGACGCGATGCGGCGGGCTCATGCGCCCTATTCTCGCTTCCAGGTGGGAGCGAGTCTCCAGGCGGAGGACGGGCGCGTGTTCGCCGGGTGCAACGTGGAGAACGCCTCTTATCCGGTGACCATGTGTGCCGAGAGAGTGGCGCTGGGGACGGCCGTAGCCGCGGGAGCCTCGAGCTTCGGGCGGCTCTTCGTGTGCTCCAGCTCTCCGGACCCGGTCCCGCCTTGCGGAATGTGCCGCCAGGCGCTCTCCGAGTTCAGTCGGGACCTCGAAGTGGTGAGCGAGGGGACGTCGGGAGCGATAACGACGTGGCGGCTGTCGGAGCTGCTCCCGGCGCCATTCGACCTGGAGCCCGACCCGGTCGGCCGGCAAGAGCGCACAGCAACCGGCGAGCCCGTGCCCGGCACCGACGCGCTCGGAAGGGGGGAGGGCGAGGAGGGGTGAAGGGCCGGACCGTACCGCTTCTGGCGTTGGCGGCGGCCGCCGCCTCGCATGGCTGCACGGAGGAGGCGTTGACGAACCTCAGCAGTGACCTCGCGCCGGGCGAGTCTCCCCCCACCGTGGAGCTGGTGATCCCGGCGGCTGAGCTCCCCGCGTGGCGCGACACCACTTATGTGGGGTTCGAGATTCCGAGCACGGCCTCCATTCGCCTGCTGTCCGACCGGGCGGACCTGCAGGCGAGAATCCTGGGACGATTCAGTACTCTGCCCGATTCGGTCTTCGTGGACACGGTCCGGGTGGCGGTGGAGATGTTCGACGGGGCGAGGGTGCGGGTCGTTCTGGACACGTCCCGCAGCGTGCTTCCGCCGGAGGGGCTGGAGGCCTCACTGCTACCTCTCACCAGGAGTTTCCTCGAGGACGAGGCGACGTGGCAGCTCGCTTCCGACGGAGACCCGTGGGACACTCCGGGAGGCGACTTCGGCCAGCCGCTGGGCAGCGCGCTCATCTCGGAGCTGACCGACACGATCTTCATCGATCTCGACGTGAACGTTGATTCGGTCCTGACCGCGTGGCGGGATGGCAACGGCGAGCCGGGCTTCGGCCTCGTGGCGGAGGGCCCGGAGGGCGAACTGCGGGTGAGGAGCATCGGACTCATAGCGGAGGCCCGGCCAGAGGGGTTGGACACCCTCGTGACGGTAACCCGCGGAGCGGTACCGAACACCCTGGTCTTCGATCCGCCGACTCCTCCGACAGGCACTTCCCTGCGGCTCGTGGGCCTGCCGGCGGCTCGCATCTACTTCGATTTCGAGCTGCCCGAGCGTGTGCAGGGTTTGGATCTTCGCGGGTCGACGATCAACCGTGCAGCCATCGAGTTCAGGCCGTTGGCCGCGCCGCAGTCGCCGTTCACCTTGGACGTGCCGCTCGCGGCTGCCGCCTTCCGACTTCGTGCGGACCCTTTCGAGCTGCACGAGCGAACGCCGATCGGAGAGACTCTCGGTCCGTTCCTGGTTCTCGACCCGGACTCCTTGGCGGCTGGAGGGGGCCTTCAGCTCCTGATCACTGATTTCGTCCAGGTGTGGGCGGCGGCCGAGCCCGACTCCAGCCCGGACCTCAGGATAGGAGTCCGACCGTTTCCGGAGGGCCAGGAGCTGGGCTTGTGGGATTTCGGGTCCGTGGAAGATGCAGTGGCGCTTCAGCCGCTGTTGCGCCTGCTCATTACCCCGCGAGCCGCGTTCCGATTGCCGTGAGACCATGAGGACCTCGTTTCGAAGCCTGCGGCAGAGTCCCCTGAAGGCGGCCCTCCTGGCAGCGTTCTGCGGGACAGCTCTCGGCGTGGAAGCGCTTCCCGCTCAGACGCCTGTCACGGCCCTGGGGCTCGGTTATCCGGCGCCACCCATCGACGCCCGGGCGGCGGCGCTGGGCGGTACGGGGCTCGGCATCGCCGGCGGCTCGTTGTCCGCCCGGAATCCGGCCGATCTGGCGCTCTTCCGCACGCCCATCCTGGGAATCACCCTGACGCCGGAGGACGCAAGCGTGAAGGCGCCGGGCGCTACCCACGCCACGGGACGCAGCCGCCTGGCAGTCCTGCAGGCGGTCCTGCCGATCGGCCGGTGGACGTTCGGGTTGGGTGTGGGTGGCGACCTGGATCAAGACTGGAGCACCATCATCTCGGACACGCTCGAGAGTTCGGTCGGGAAGTTCCCGTTCGAAGAACGTCGGGAGCACGACGGCGGCCTGAGCAGTGTGAATCTGGTAGTCGGCCGCCGGCTGGGCCCGGTGGCAGTGGGAGCAGCGGTGGACGCTCTTACGGGAAGCCTCCGCCAGACCTTCCGAAGGGACTTCGAGCCCGACGTCGACGATGCGAACAACGTCATCGGATTCGCGTCCGGAGAGGCTCGCTGGAGTTACAGTTCCTGGCGCCTGCGGGCCGGCATCACGGCGCAAGTTGCCCGATCTGCCACCCTTGCGGCCGCCATCTCATGGACCGACGAGCTCAGAGCCGAGCGAGACACCGTAGCGGAGGCCAAGCCGACTCGAAGATTCGACATGCCGCTGGCTCTCGAAGTCGGCGGCAGCGCTCAAGTCTCTCAACGTTTCCTGGCCACGGCCGCCGGCGGCTGGAAGGGGTGGTCGGACACGGACGTCTCGGCTCTCCAGTTCGCTTCGGCGGACGTCTGGTGGTTCGGAGTGGGGGTGGAATACGCAGCCCGCGCTCTGGGAATGCCGCTTCCACTCCGCATCGGCTATCGCCTCGCGGACCTGCCATTCTACGAGGACGGCTTCGGGCAGCTGCGGGAGACGGCTCTCACGTTCGGCCTCGGCGGCTCGCTGGCCGGCGGCCGGGCGTTGTTCGACGTAGCCCTGGAAATCGGCAGCAGGGGAGACCTCGGGCAGGCAGGCGCCGAGGAGAGCTTCCAGCGGTTCTCCATCTCACTGGCTCTGATTCAGGAATGACCCGAACCTCCGGCAACGTCGGCTGCTCCTGTCTCAGACTGCAGACCGGCTGCCCGTAGCACCTCTCGCTCGAGAAGCGCCGGGTCCGTCACCGGCCAGTCGTGTCCGCGCCGCACCCGACGCACCACGATCCGCTCCCGTGGGATGCCTGCCAGGAAGGCGTCATACTCCCTTCGAAAGTACAGCCAGTCGAACCTGGCCAGTAAGACGTGCGCCAGCGGTGCGGACGGCCGGAAGAGGTCGCCGAAGCAGTGCAACGTCTCGGAGACTGCCGGGAACAGGCAGCGTGGATGCCGCACGGACGTGCGCAGGTAGTCACACATGATGCCCCACGCCCAGCCGGGTCCCCTGCGGCCTTCCAGGCCCAGGTACTCGAACAGCTGGAGCAGCACCGCTCGGCCCACGTTGGCCGGCCAGCTCACCGTGAGGGGGACCATCGGGGACAACGCGATGGCGACTCGTGACCCGAGCAGCGCGATCAGTCCGCCGAACGAATGGCCCGCCCACGGCGCGCCAGGCGCGTATCGGTCCGCCAGAGATTCGGCGACGGCCTGGTAGCCGGCGACACTCTCCGGCAGGGCCGTGTGCGTCCGGAATGACAGGTCGGGCACGAACACGGTGAAGTGCCGGGCCAGCCGGCGCAGTCCGTCGTGGTAGTATGCGGGATGCGCCCCCAGACCGGGCAGGAAGACGAGCGGCCGCCCGTCGCCTCCCCAGATCTCGACCGGCACGCTCAAACCGTCGAACCTGCACGCTTCCGACCGGAACATGACGGTTATGCTACCTCTCGCTCGCGACCGCTGCAATTACTTGCGCGGTCCCCAAGGTGGCCTGGGGCGGTGGGGCGGCGTAGCTTGACCGCCCGTAACTGCAGGGAGTTGTCCGGTCGATGATGGAGTTGGGTATGGTGACCCCTGTGGCCTCTACGAAGGTACGCGGACGCGAGGAATGTCCGAGCTGATACAACTGCGACGGGCCGGCCGGAGCCCGGCCGAAGCGCCGGCGCCGGTAACGCACCGGGTGTTCATCGAGACCTACGGCTGCCAGATGAACATCGGCGATTCGGAGCTCATGACGGGGGCGCTGGCACGTCGAGGTTACCTCGCGACGCACGACCCCGCGGACGCGGACCTCATCGTCATCAACACGTGCGCGATTCGGGAGCACGCGGAGCGACGCGTTCTGGGACGCATCGGGCAGCTGCAGAAGTACCGCAGGCGTAGTCCTCACCTCGTCCTGGCCGTGACCGGCTGTATGGCGCAGAGGCTCGGGCCGTCTCTGCTCGAAGGCGGACGCGGAGTCGATGTGGTGGCAGGTCCCGATTCGTACCGGAACTTGGGGGACGTAGTCGACCGGATCCGGACCGGAGTCGTGCCCCGGGGTCAGCAGCTGCTGGAGCTGGACGGGTCGGAGGACTACGAGGGCATCACCGCGATTCGGCGACGGGGCGTGAGTGCGTGGGTTACGGTCCAGCGGGGCTGCGATCACCGGTGCACCTTCTGCATCGTTCCGCTCGTACGGGGGCCCGAAAAGAACCGCGACCCGGATGCTATTCTCGCCGAAGTCCGCGACGCGGTGGACCAGGGATTCAGCGAGCTGACGCTTCTGGGCCAGACGGTGAACTCTTATCGGCACGATGGTTGGGATTTCGCCCGCATGCTGCGTGAGACGGCTCGGGTGCCCGGGGTCAGGCGGGTCCGATTCACATCGCCGCACCCGAACGACGTGACCGCCGAGCTGATTCAGGTCATGGCGGAGGAGCCCACCGTCTGCAGACAATTACACCTCCCGGTGCAGTCGGGCTCCGACCGGATCCTCAAGCGAATGGCACGGCGCTACACCTCCCAGCAGTTCCTCCAGAAGGTTCGGCTCGCTCGCGATGGCGTTCCGGGGATCTCGCTGAGCACGGACATCATCGTCGGGTTTCCGGGAGAGCAAGAGGAGGACTTTCACCTGACCCTGGCCCTCATGCGCAAGGTCAGGTTCGATGACGCCTATCTGTACCGATACTCCCCGCGGGATGGTACTCCGGCGACCCGCCTCCCACGTGAAGCTTTCGTGGAAGAGGCGACGTCGGGGCGGAGGCTGGAGCGAGCCATAAGGCTTCACCGTACCATTCAGCGGGAGATAGCGGAAGAAGAAATCGGCGAGGTCAGGGAAGTTCTCGTCGAGCGGGCCGCCCGCACCGAGGGCGACATGCTGGGAAGGACGGAGGCGGGGAAGATGGTCGCCTTCCCCGGGGAGCCGGAATGGGTCGGCACCTACCGTCACGTACACCTTCTCGCCACCACGGGCCCGACGTTTATCGGCGAACTGGTCGCGTGAAGGCTTACGGCTCACGCCTGGTGGTTATCGCGGTCCTCGCAGCGGCAGCGGCCGGCTTCGCGGCTCTCAACGGAGGAGTGCGTGTTACGCTGCGGCTGGGCCTCGTAACGCTCCGACACGTGCCTCTCCCCGTGGTGGTGTTCGTCGCCATCGTGCTCGGGATGACCATCGTGTTCCTGGCCGGTCTCCGCGCTGATGTCCGTACGCGACACATGCTGCGCCGCTACCGGGAAGCTCTCGGCGGGGAGGAGTGGGCCGGTGGTCCACGGAACGGCGGGCAGGAGGAAGACTAGCCCTCCGGCGGGCGGCTGGTTCGCGGACCGGTGCCGCCGGCATGGTGCCGCCGCCGGGCCGCCCCTCGCTGAAGAGTCCTGATCAATCGGTACGCGTCTCCGGCTCTGCTCCTCGCCTGTTGCCTCGCTCCGGGCACAGCCATAGGCCTCAGTAGCCAGTCAACCTCCCGGACGCCGGCCATTGTCCTGGCGCTCGCGGTGCTCGGGGTCGCGGCGGCTTGTCTGGCCCTCGCGAAGGGGCTCCGGGGTTATGGCGGTACGCAGCCGTGGATTCCGGTGGCATGCGGGATCGCTAGCCTTGCCATCGGGATCGCGCTGGGGTCGGAATCCGCCCGCCTGGTTCGGTCCGCCTGCCCGACGACGCTCTCCACGGGAGACGTGGTGGAAGCGGTCGGCATTCTGCGTGAGGAGACGGACCCGGGCCCGGGTCCGGACAGGGTTCGACTGACGCTGCTCGGCGTGGAGCTGGATGCTAACGGCCGGCGCTGCTTGCTTCCGGCCGTGACCGTCTATGCGAGGATGCAGGAACACCTGGAAGCCGGCCTGCAGGTGGCCGTACGGGGAGAATGGATCCGCTCCCGGGGCGTTTCGCTGCGCTGGCCGACGGCTCCGCGGCGTCAGGGCTATATTTCCGGCCGGCTGATTGCAGATGCTCCGCAGCAAGGGCAGGCCGGCGGAAAGGTCCGGAGCCGAAGCGGCCGCGGGCCGGGAATCCTCTTCCGTCTGCGTTCCACCGCTTCGGGACGACTTCGGGAGCGTCTACCGCCCGACGTCCTGCCGCTCGGTCTCGCGCTTACGCTGGCAGAGCGGGACGGCCTCTCTCCGGCGCTCAGGCGGCGTTTCGCCGAGGCCGGCCTGGCACACCTGCTCGCGATTTCGGGTCTGCACGTGGGCCTCATCGCGGCCGCGATGGCCTGGTTCGCGGCGCTGCTGCTCCCCGCCAGGCGGGCATATCCTGCCGCTGCGGTTCTGGTCGTTCTGTACGTTGCCGCAATCGGAGCGCCGGCTTCGGCGGTTCGGGCCGCGCTCGTGTTCGCGGGCTATGCCTGGGCTCGGACGCGAGGCCGTCCCCTCCGGATCGCCGACCTGCTGGGCGTGGCGGCGGCGGCGGCACTGATTGCCGACCCGCTCACTCTCCTTGACCCCGGCTTTCAGCTCTCCTTCGCCGGCTTCGCAGGTCTGCTGGCCGGGGCGGCGGTGGCGCGCAAGGCGCTGCGATCTCGGGGTGGGAAGTCAGTCAGCGGTCCTTCCGGCCGTCGTCGCGCCGTCAGGCTGGGGATAGGACTGGCGGTAGGGCTGGCCGCCGGAAGCGGTGCGTTTGCGGCGACGGCGCCGATCGTGGCGGCGCACTTTCAGCAGACCGCTCCCGTGGCCGTCGTCTCTCATGTGGTAGGAACCCCGCTGGTTGCCCTGGCCCTGGCCAGCCTGGGCGGGACCATGCTGCTACCCGCCGGTCCCGGCGCCCTGGCCGCGGCGGCGGCGACGGTTCTCCTCAGGCTCCTGTACGCTACCGTCACCGTCTTCGCGCGACTGCCTTTCGGCCACGGACAGGTAACGCCCCCGGGGCCGGTGGGGTGGATGGCCGCGCTGCTCCTGGCGGTCGCCGCGTGGCGGTACCTCGGAGTGAGCGGCCGGCGAGGGGCGCTGGTTCCACTGGGAGCGGCCGCTGCCCTTCTCCTGGCGGGCCCAGCGCTTTCGGCCCACGCCGGTAGGGGAGATACGCTGCTGTGTACTCTGGATGTGGGACAGGGGGATGCGGCGGTGCTGCGCACGACGGGGGGCCGATGGCTGGTCTTCGACGGCGGTCCCCGCTTCGGGAGAAGGGACGCGGGGCGCGACGTCATCGTCCCGCGCCTGCTCCGCGGCGGTGCGCGTGAAGTCGAGCTGTTCGTTCTCTCCCATCCCGACCTGGACCACATCGGCGGTTCCGAGGCGCTGTTCTCCCGGTACCGCGTCCGCCGTGTGCTGGACAGCGGCGACCCGATCCCGAGGCCCGTCTACCAGCGATTCCTGGCCACCGTGGAGGAAGAGGGAACCGAGTGGCTGCGCGGCCGCGCCGGCGATCGACTCCGGGTCGACAACGTGGAGCTGACCGTGCTGGGGCCTCCACGTGCGAACGCGCGCCCGCCGCCTGGCTCCGAAGGCACCATCCGGGCGAACGAGACCAGTCTGAGCTTCCGGGTGACCGTCAGCGGCGGGTTCCGTTACATCAACACCGGAGACGCGACCGAGCGGGAGGAGCGCGGCCTGCTGGCGGCGTGGCCGCGGGATTCGCTGGTGGCCGACCTGCTCAAGGTGGGACACCACGGGAGCCGCACATCGTCGCACCTGGCCTGGCTCCGCACGGTACGTCCGGCGTTGGCGGTGATCTCCGCCGGGGCCGGCAATGCCTACGGGCATCCCCACCCGTCGATCCTGGCGCGCCTGGACTCGGCGGCGGCGGGCCGGGTGTGGCGCACGGATCGGCGGGGAACGTTGTGCGTGGAGGTCGACGGGGTCGGACGCTGGCGCGTGGCCGGGGATCCCGAGTGGAGACTTCCGCGCGTCCCTGCGACGCGCGACTTGACGGCGAAAATGACAGGCGAATAAGGTTCGGCAATCGGAGCACCCGGCAGTGGGACGCAAGCCGTGGCCTTCTACGCGCCGCGCCGTGAGCGTGACCGGGCTCACCCGAGGGAGGAAGGCATGGACAGATACGTCGTCACCCTGGGCCGCTTCATCATGGAGCAGGAGCGCCGGCACCCGGGCGCGACCGGCGCGCTGACCAGCATCCTGTACGACCTCACACAGGCCGCCAAGCTGATTCACCGGGAGGTGAGCAAGGCGGGCCTGGTGGACATCCTTGGCATGACTGGCAAGGAGAACGTTCACGGGGAGGAGGTGAAGAAGCTGGATGAATACGCACACGACGTCGTGTACAACGCCATGGATCACGGCGGGCAGCTTTGCGTGATGGCCTCGGAGGAGGCGGAAGAGCTCATCCGGATTCCCGACAGGTTCCCGGCCGGCGATTACGTGCTCCTGTTCGATCCCCTGGACGGCAGCTCGAACATCGACGCGAACATCTCGATCGGCACGATCTTTTCCGTCCACCGCCGGGTCACCGAGGGGCGGGACGGATCGCTGAACGACTGCCTGCAGCGCGGTTCGAGCCAGGTCGCCGCGGGTTACGTCATGTACGGTTCCTCGACCGTCCTCGTTTACACCACCGGGCAGGGGGTGCACGGCTTCACCCTCGACCCTTCCATCGGCGAGTTCCTCCTGTCGCATCCGGAGATCAGAATCCCGGAGCCCGGCAAGAAGATCTACAGCGTCAACGCCGGCAACTTTCCCCGCTGGAACAGGGCCCAGCAGGACCTCGTTACCTACTTCCAGGGTGGTCGCGAGGAAGGGGCCGGCTTCTCGCATCGATACGTGGGATCGCTGGTGGCGGACTTCCACCGTACCCTGCTGTACGGCGGGATCTTCATGTACCCGGCGGATGTGAAGAACCCCAGCGGCAAACTGCGACTGCTGTACGAGGCGGCGCCACTGGCCCTCATCTGCGAGCACGCAGGCGGACGGGCGACGGATGGGGTGCGGGATATCCTGTCCATCGAACCGGACGCGCTGCACCAGCGGACGCCTCTGTACATGGGGAGCGCGGAGTACGTGGACCTGGCGGCCGAGTACCTGGCGCAGGAGACGGCTGCGGGCTGAGACGGCCGGTTGGCGCCGGGATGGCCTGCCGCAGGCCGACTCTAGCGATTCCCGCAGGTCTCTACCGCTGCCCGCAACTCAGCGGATGAAAGAGGGGGCTTCCCGATCGGAAGCCCCCTCTCTGTACCTGCCGTTGTTGCCGCGTACTTCCCGAAGGAAGCGCTGGCGCTGGCGCTGGCAGTCTCAGGTTAGAAGATGTACTTCACGCCGAGTTGAAGGTTGCCCTGGTCGGTCCGGAAGGCCCTCAGATCGACCTCCTCGCCGAAGCTCGGATTCACCGAATAGATGTGCTGCAGGGTGACCGGATCGAAGCCCTCCAGCTCCAGAAGTTCGCGCTCGTCTCCGAACTGCGGCACGCCTACGTTCCGGCTCCACTCGCTGTTGACCAGGTTCAACACGTTGAACAGGTCGGCGATGATCTCGAACCGGTGCTGCCCGGCCACGTTGAATCCCTTCCGGATTCGGAGATCGAACGCGGTGAAGAAATCGTTGCGGCAGCTGTTCCTTCTGGCGATCGTGCCTTCCTGCTTCCGCAGGCATTCGAAGTTGGACAGGTGCTCTTCCAGCAGCGGGATGTCCGTCGCTGGATCGTCGAAGTTGAGGTTCGTCCCGATGAACGCCCGATCGTTGTCGGTACGGTCGCCATTAACGTTTCCGTCGATGACCGGAGTCCACGGCCGGCCGGAGAACGTCCGCCAGATACCGCTGACAGAGAAGTCCCACGGAAGGTTGACCATGCCCGACACCACGAAGGTGTGCTCGCGGTTGAAATCTGACGGACCCCAGGTGCCGTTCTCCTCGTCGCCGCTCTCCCCGAGGAAGTTCCCGGTGATCGTAGGCGTCTCGAAGACGAAGGTCGAAGAGATGCAGCACGAGTACGACGAGTTGTCCTTGCTGTTGGTGTACGTGTAGCCCGCCTGCCAGCTGAACGTCTCGCCTCGCTGCGAGAGTCCGACCGAGAACTGGTACGTCCTCGACTCGGCCGTGCTCACGTGCAGCAGGGCGTCGCCGAAGTCGCTCGTGATGCGATTGTCACCAAAGCCCGGCTCGCCGTCGTCTGGGTCTATCTCATCGACCGGCGCGTGCACCGGCCGGCCCTCGATGCCGTTGGTGAACTGCACCGGCAGCAGATTCCTGTCCTCGATGGCGAAGTTCTGATCGGTGCTCGAGTACAGGGCGTCGAAGTCGATCTTCAATCCGCGCTTCAGCTCCTGCTCGTACCCGAGGCTGAACTTCCAGGTGCGCGGGTACTCGAAGTCATCCGCGAAGCTGTTGATGTTGGCCGTAGGCTCGCTGGCCTCCCCGCCGCCCACGCACGCCGTCGGGATGCTGTTCAGGTCCTGAGCAAAGGCCTGGTAGTCTGGGGCCGGCGCATCATCCCCGCGGCAGAACAGGTTCAACGAGTTGCCGCCCGTGTTGAGCAGCGAGTTCGAGTACAGAACGGATGGGAAGCGGCCGTAGAACAGGCCGACGCCTCCGCGAATGACGCTGCTACCCGTTCCCGTCGGGTCATAAGTGAAGCTCAGACGAGGGGAGATGTTGTTGTCGTCCGGCGTGACGTCGGTTCGGAGCCCCAGAACTCCGTTCGCAAGCTCCTGGTTGAGCGGAGCCTCATCAGGCAGCCTCGTGATGTCGAACCTGACGCCGGCGGTCAGGCTGAACTTGTCGGTCGCATGCCACGTATCCTGGGCATACAGGCCGATCTCGTACGTCTTGTACAGGGCCAGCGGCAGGACGTCGTCGTCAGTGAAGAACTGCCCGTCCGGACCCGGATTCGGCAGGTTGCGGCCGAAGTCGTCCACGATGCCGTTCTCGAAGTCGTCCAGGCTGTCGAAGTCGAACTGGCCCTGCTGGTTGAAGAAGAAGAAGTTCTCGAAGTCGAAGTAGTTGAAGATCCCGCCGAGCTTGATAGCGTGGTCGCCCGCCAGGATGTGCAGGTTGTTGGTGAACTCGAAGGTCGTCTCCTCGAGGTTGTTGGGGAGCACCGCGTCGTTGCAGCACTCCATTCCCCGCAGTGACTGCTGCGAGCCATCGGGGAAGTCGCTGGTCACGTTGACCTCGGATTCCGGAAGCAAGGTGTTCGCCTCGCGCGGCCTCGGCTCGAAGGCCAGCTGGGCCCTTGCCTCGTTCCACACCGTGGGGGAGAAGACGGAGGTGAGCTGCGCCACGGTCGAGTTCCCCGTGTTGTTGAACACCCCTCCGTTGAGGAAGGTCTCATCCGGGTTGACCCGGTCGCCTTCCTGCACCAGGTCGGTGTAGTTGTGCCGCAGGGTAAGCCGGTGCTTGTCCGACAGCTGCCAGTCGATCCGCGCGAAGACCGTCCATTCGTCCTGCGTCTGTGTAACTTCGCCGGCCTGGTCCGTCACTCCATACACGCGCTCCAGGATGTCGAGGAAGCGCGCCACGCTGTCCGGATGGACCCTCCTGCTCGGGTCGGGCTCCTCACCCGGCGCGGGCAGTCCGAAGATCGGCTCGTTTCGATCCTGCCGCTCGACCGCCACGTAGAAGTGCAGCTTGTCCTTGATCAGCGGGCCCGAGAAAGTCCCGCCGAGCTGCCTGGAACTGAAGTCGGCTTCCCGATCGAAGAAGTCGTTCTTGGTGATCGCATCGTCGCGGAAGTACCCGAACAGCGACCCGTGGTACTCGTTGGTCCCGGACTTTGTCACCGCGTTGATCACCCCGCCGCTGAAGAAGCCGAACTCGACGTCGAAGCCGTTGGTGACGATCTCGAACTCCTGCACGCTCTCGATCGAGAAGGCGAACGGAATACGGTCCGAACCGCGCGCCTCACCACCGAAGAACGTACCGGTCGAGCCGGCTCCGTCGATCTGGATCAGGTTGGCCCCGCGGCGGCCCCCGCCGAGCGACAGCGCTCCGCCGGTACCGTCCCCGATGTCCACGCCGACCTTCGGCGACAGCGCCACCAGATCGGCGAAGTTCCGACCGGCTACCGGGATCGCCTGCACCTGTTCCGCCGTGACGAGATCCACCACGCCCGTCTCGTCGGGGTCTATCAGCGGCTGTGCCGCGGTGACCGTGAGCGCCTCCAGCTGCGCGGCCGCGACATCCATAGCGAAGTTGACCACGAACGTCCGACCGAGCTGGACCCGCACATCCTCCCTGACCAGCGCCTGGAAGCCTATGCGTCTGGCCTCGACCTGGTACGGGCCGACCGGCAGGGAAGGCAGGACATAGCGCCCGGTCTCGTTGGCGGTGGTCCTGAAGGCGACGCCCGTCGCGACGTTGGTCACGATGATCTCTGCCGATGACACCGCCTCACCCGTCGTGGCGGTCACCGTGCCGCGTATCGAGCCGCTGGTCACCTGCGCCTCGGCAGTAGCGACCGTGGCGAGGCCGAAGACGGCCAGCAGCGTCGCGGCCCGAACAAACGGTAGCTTCTTGTTCATTCGCTTGCTCCTAATCAAGTAGGCCGAAGTGATTGAGAGAGTTGGGAGACGACATATTGGGGCAAGAGGAGATGGTGCTCGCGGCGATTGAGCGAACGAGTTCTGATGGCATGACTGCACGTCCTGAGATGTGTGGAGCCTCGCTTGGAGAAAACGCCGCGTCGATGAACAAGTGTCCCCGTGCCAAGGCGACCACTGGGTGAGCAAGAATGGGTTGCCGATCAGGCTGTCTCACAATCCGCGTGAATATAGATGCTTACTCCTTCGTTGACTAGCCGGTATGCCGAGGATTTCAGGGCTGCTTCAACGGGCGGTTGAGGACCGGACCGACGGGGGTGACATGGACCAAAAAAAAGGCCTCCGCCCGTGTGGGGGCGGAGGCCGGCCGACCCGACGAGGTCGGAGGGTGGAACCGTCTGAGTGGTCAGAAAGTGTACCGGAGCCCCAACTGCACCTGGCGGTTGGATGCCGGGCTGAACGTTGTGAACGGATTCAGGTCGCCGTTCGCGTCCCGCGTCGGCCCTGTGTAGTCGAACTGAATCTCTCCGGCTGGGTCATCTCCCACCCTTCCACGCGCCCGAAGCACCTCGACGATCCGGTCGATGTTGCTCGTGCGCTGGAGTTCAGACTCGAAGAGGTTGATGAAGTCCGCGACGACCTGGAAGTTGCCCGGTCCGCCCGGGATGTCCACCGCGAGCCGCAAGTTGAACAGGTTTCTCCAGGGATTGCGGCAGCCGCTTCTTTCCATGATCTGACCGCGCTGACTGCTCACGCATTCTTCGGCGTTGATCAGATCTTCGAACAACGCTGCATCGGCGGCATCCCGGAAGGTGATCTCGCTGACGTTGGTCGGCACGTACAGCAGGTCGTTGTCCCTGTTGATCCCCTGTCCGCGGTAGCCATCGCCGTTGATATCTGCCCGGACGCCGTACGCGTACGGGTTCCCGGACTGACCGAAGTACTGGGGCGTGACCTCCAGGCCGAACCCGCTGCCTAACTCCCACCTTCCCGTGGCCGAGAACACGATGCGATGCTGGCGCTCGAACGGAGACGTGACAAGGGGCGGATTGTTCGGATCGCCCGGAACAGGGGTGCGGCCGAAGTTGGACGTGGCCTGGCTCGAGAACAGGCTCTGCAGGTCCTTTATGTCGGAGTACGTGTACGAGGTCCGGAGACGCAGCCAGTCGGCGAACTGCCGCTGCACCTCGAGCGTCAGAAGGAATGCCTCGTTGTCGCTCCTGTTGGACCCGCGGATCACTTGCTGGAAGCGGTCGTCCTTTCGCACCGGGTCGAACCCGCCATCGTCGTCCGACGGCGTTCCGAAGACCGGCCGGCCTCCGATGGAGGCGTCGCCGGAGCCCTGCTGACCGACCAGGTTGAACTCCTCGAAGAAGAACTGCTCCACCGACTTCGTATACAGGCCTTCCACGGTGACCGTGAAGCCGTTCGGCAGCTCGTGGTCGACCGCCAGGTTGGCCTTGAAGTCCAGTGGGAACCGGAAATCGTCGGCGAAGAAGTCGACCCGCTGCGTGCCTCCCGCCGTCGCCGTCGTGCCGTCCGTGCACGACGTTGGATGGGCATCGGCACTGAAGCCCGGGACGTTGTCGTCGTCACACGTGAGACGGATCAGCGAGCGTCCCGTGTTTGTGTACGCGTTGGACATCCACACGAACGGGGGACGTCCGGCGAACAGTCCCGCCCCGCCGCGCACCTGCGTCTGACGCTCTGCGTTCGAGGCCCAGTTGAACCCGAAGCGCGGCTGCCACAGGGGGTTCCCGGAGGGAATGTCCGACGTGCTGAGGCCGAATGCATCCTGGAAGTCCGGGTTCGCGAGCGGATCGTCCAGCATCAGCGGAACGTCTACGCGAAGGCCGAAGGTGAGGTTGAGGTGGTCATTCACCGTCCACTCGTCCTGCGCGTAGAAGCCGAGGGAGAGGGCGGTGAACTTCGCCGCCGGATCGTCGACGCCTGGGAACGGCACGTTGATGAAGTACTCGGCAGGGGTGTTCGCTGCGAGATCGTCCAGGTCGTCGAACTCGTATACGCCGAGCGAGCCCTCAGCGAACAGGTTGTTGAATTTGAACAGCTCGTTGTGCGTGCCGATTGTGACCAGGTGGTTCCCGAACGAGCCCGTGAGGTTGTCGGTGAACTGAATGATGTCCTGATCCAGAGAGTTCGCATGCGAGAAGCGCTCGGCACCGGCAACCAGCGTGCTCGATCCGAGAGCGCTGTCGACGTCGACCTCGACCTGCGCGAACGTGACGAGAGGATCTCGCTCGTCGCGGATGAACTCCACGTTGAGCAGGGCCTCGTTGTTCCACCGGTCCCCCAACCGCGAGAACAGCTGCACCACCGAGGAGTTGGTGATGCTGGTGAACGGGGCGAGGTTCGATGTCATTGCGAAGGTAAAGCTCGTCCGGAACGCAGAAAGGTCGCGGCGCGCGCGCGAGTAGTTGTGGCGCAGGACTAGCCTATGCCTGTCGTTGATCCGCCAATCGAGGCGGCCGAAGAGGTTCGTGCGCGGGTTGTCGTTGGAAATGGCCGCCGACGTGCCGGCGTCCAAGCTGTAGGTGCTCTGCATGATGTCGATGAAGCGCTGCGCATCCGCCGGATCGATCCCCGCCTCGATGGCGCCCGCCTGACTGGCCGAGCCGCCCGGATCGAACCCGGGACCGGGATTGGGATCGTCGCGAATCTCGAACTCGCCGGCGGTGAAGAAGTGGATCTTGTCACGCTGGATTGGGCCTCCCAGCGTCCAGCCGAACTGGGTGTCGTTGAACTCGCCCGTCTCCACGCCTTCCAACTCGCTCACGAAGCTGTCGTCGGTGCGGAAGCCGTACGCCGAGCCTTGCCACTCGTTGGTGCCGGATTTGGTGACCGCGTTGATGAGGCCCCCGGTGAAGCCGGCGTGCCGCACGTCGAAGGGCGCGGTCAGGACCTGGAACTCCTCAATCGCCTCCAGCGAGATCGCCTTTGCGTTCGCCTGCCCGCCCGGCAGGCCGCTGTCCGCCAGGCCGAAGACATCGTTGTTGGCCGCGCCGTCGATCTGGATGTTGTTGAAGCGGTTGTTCTGACCGCCGACCGAGGGCGCCCCCTCCGTGAGGCTCACCTGCGGGGAGAGTGAGGCGAAGTCGGTGAAGCTGCGGTTCAGGGTCGGGAAGTTCGCGATCTCCTCCGCGGAGATCGTGGTTGACGTACCCGTTCGCGATCGGTTCAGCACCGGATTGACCTGCGCGACGACCTCGAGAGCCTCGAGCTCCACCGCCGTCTCCTGCATGGCGAAGTCCAGTAGCTCGGTCTGTCCCAGAGCGAGGCGGACTCCGGTACGAGCCTCGGGCCTGTGGCCGATCAACTCAACCTCAACCGTGTAAGGTCCGCCCGGCTGAAGGTGAGGGACAACGTAGCGCCCGGCTTCATTCGAGACCCCGGAGGCCGTTCCCCCGGTGCGGGTGTCCGTGACTGTGACTTGGGCACCGGCCAGCGGCCTGGCCTCCTGGTCGGTAACCGAGCCACTGAGTCCAGCGGTCGTCACGCCCTGCGCTCCTGCCGATACCACGATCGCCAGCAGAGCAACCAGAGCCAGTGCCGTGCTCCTGGCTAACAGATGCGGTTTCATAAGCGACTCCGAATAAGGGATGAACGAAAGCGGTAGAAATGTCCCCTTGGACATATCTGCGGGCATGATGAAGGAAAGATGACCCTGTTGGCCATAAATTACAACGCCTTCCGCGATCCGGCAATGCGCAGACCAGACACATTCCGGCCCTGTTCGCGGCCGTCCGCGGGGTGCTCTGTCGGTACCAATCCACGGCACCGTGCCCCTAATGTCACAGTCATACAACCTCAGGCCGCAAGGCCTCCCACTTCGAGCTCCACTTCCGCCAGCAACGCCTCCTTCTCCACATGGGGCAGGAAGGCGCTGCGGAAACCGTTGAGCACCAGATCTCCGATTTCCTCGAGGTCGAATCCCAGGTACCGGAACGCGCGAACGTACTCCTCGGTGACCGTGGTGCCGCTCATCAGCCGGTTGTCGGTGTTCAGGCTCACCACGAGTCCCTCATCGTAGTACCGGCGCAGCGGGTGTTCCTCGAAGGCCTCCACTGCGTGCGTCTGCACGTTGCTCGTCAGGCAGATCTCGAGGGGAATGCGGTGGTCGTTCACGTAGCCCTCGAGGTCCGGATCCTCGAATAACCGGGTACCGTGGCCTATGCGGTGCGCTCCGCACCGGTGGATGGCCCGGTGGATCGACTCCGGCCCGTCGGCCTCTCCGGCATGCACAGTGACGTTCATGTTCGCGTCGCGGACGCGGCGGAAGGCCTCCCGATGGCTGTCGGCCGGGTTGCCCGGCTCTCCGCCGGCCAGATCGAAGGCCACCACGCCGCGGTCCTTGTACGTGACGGCTAGGTCCGCCAACGCCACCGAGGTCTCCGGCGGCAGGTTGCGTATCCCGCAGATGATCAGACCCCCGTCGATGCCCAGATCCTCCCCGGCGCGGCGCATTCCCCTCAGGGGGGCCTCGACGGCCTCCGGGAGCTCCAGCCCCTCGCGCGTGTGCAGGATCGGCGAGTAGCGGATCTCGAGGTACCGGACGTTCTCCGCCGCCGCGTCCTCGCACAGCTCGTAGGTCACTCTCTCCATCGCCTCGGCGCGCTGCAGCACCGACAGAGTCAGGTCGAACCGCGTCAGATAGTCTGCTTGGTTCCGCGCGTCCTTTACGTGCAGGTAGTCGTAGAGGGACTCCGCATCCGAATACGGAAGCTCCACGCCTGCCTCGGCGGCCAGGTCGAGAATCGTCTGGGGCCTGAGGGAGCCGTCCAGATGTACATGAAGCTCCGCCTTCGGCATGGCGAGAACTCGTTCCCGCGCCTCTTCTAGGTTCATCGACCGTTCTCCTTCAGCGCCGCGTGGGCCGCCGCCAGCCGGGCCACCGGCACCCGGAAGGGCGAGCAGGACACGTACTCCATGCCGAGCGAATGACAGAACTCGACCGAATCGGGGTCCCCGCCATGCTCCCCGCAGATCCCGATCTTGAGGTCCGGCCTCGCACCCCGGCCCTCCTCGACTGCCAGGCCCATCAGGCGTCCGACCCCGGCGGTGTCCAGCGACTGGAAGGGGTCGGTCCGGTACACGCCCGCCTCCACGTAGGCGGGCAGGAAGTTCCCCGCATCGTCGCGCGATAGCCCGAGGGTCGTCTGGGTCAGATCGTTGGTGCCGAAGGAGAAGAAGTCGGCGGCCCCGGCGATCTCTCCGGCCGTCAGGCAGGCGCGCGGAAGCTCGATCATCGTGCCCACCAGGTACTCCACCGAGTCGTCCTGCTCCGCGAAGACCTCGCGTGCGGTTCGCTCCACGAGCTGGCGCTGGTTCCACAGCTCATCGATGTGGCCTACCAGAGGGACCATGATCTCCGGGTGCACCTCCACGCCGTCTCTCTTGACCGCCAGGGCCGCTTCCAGGATGGCGCGCGCCTGCATGCGGGTGATCTCGGGATGCGAGAAGCCCAGCCTGCAACCGCGGTGTCCCAGCATCGGGTTGGCCTCCGTGAGACGCTCTACGGCCGCCTGTATCTCCTCTACCGACTTGCCGCTGCTGTCCGCCAGCCGCCGGATCTCCTCCGGCTCGGTGGGAAGGAACTCGTGCAGCGGCGGGTCGAGCAGGCGGATAGTGACGGGAAGGCCGGCCATTGCCCTGAAGATCCCCTCGAAGTCGGACCGCTGCATGGGAAGCAGTTTCTCGAGAGGCCGGGTCCGCCCCTCGGGATCGCGTGCCAGGATCATCTCCCGGACGGCGTCGATACGCTCCTGGCCGAAGAACATGTGCTCGGTCCGGCACAGTCCGATCCCTTCGGCGCCGAACTCCCGTGCCGCCGCCGCGTCGCCCGGATTGTCGGCATTGGTGCGCACCCGCAGCCGCCGCGCCTCGTCTGCCCACTCCATCAGCCTCCGGAAGTACGGTCCAGGCTCCGGCTTGACCGTCGGGATCCTTCCCTCGATTACCTCGCCGGAAGAGCCGTCCACCGTTATCCATGCGCCGCGCCGCAGGATTGCTCCCTCGGCCCGAATTTCACCAGCCTCCTCGTCTATCTCCAGCGCCTTGGTGCCTACCACGCAGCACTTGCCCATGCCGCGGGCCACTACCGCCGCGTGGCTCGATTTCCCGCCTCGACTGGTGACTATGGCTGCCGCCGCGACCATCCCCTCGAAGTCATCGGGCGACGTCTCGGTGCGAACCAGGATGACCGGACCGTCCTTCTCCGCCTCTTCAACCGCCTCTCTCGCGGTAAACACCACCCGTCCGCTGGCCGCGCCGGGCGAAGCCGGATTCCCTACGGCGAGCGGGGTGAAGTCGGCGGCCGGGTCGACCATCGGATGGAGTACCTGCTCGAGTCGCTCCGGCTCTACCCGCAGGACTGCCTCCTCCCGGGTGATGAGGCCTTCGTTCGCCATGTCCACGGCTATGCGGACCGCGGCCCGGGCCGTGCGCTTGCCGTCTCGTGTCTGGAGCAGGTATAGAGTCCCGTCCTCCACCGTGAACTCCAGGTCCTGCATTTCCGTGTAATGACGCTCGAGAAGTGTGGCCGTCTCGACTAGCTGCTCGTGTGCCGCCGGCAGGTCCAGGTGCATCCTGTCGATGGACAGCGGATCCCTGATCCCTGCCACCACATCCTCTCCCTGCGCGTTGACGAGGAACTCCCCGAACAGGCTCGGTTCCCCGGTGGAGGCATCCCGCGTGAAGGCCACCCCCGTGCCGCTGTTTGCCCCGCGGTTTCCGTAAACCATCGTCTGCACGTTAACCGCCGTGCCCAGGTCGTGCCGGATTCCGTAGGTGCGGCGGTACGCCTGCGCCCGCGGATTCCGCCACGAGAGGAACACCGCCTCAATGGCTCCCCACAGCTGGTCGAAGGGGTCGTCGGGGAAGGGAGTCGCGCTGCCCGCGGCGATGACCTCCCGGTAACGGTTCACCACTTCCAACAGGCTCGCGGCGCTCAGCTCATTGTCCGCCCCGGCGCCCGCCCGCTCCTTCGCTTCCGTGAGGATGGTCTCGAAAGCTTCGTGGCCGAGTCCGAGGACGACGTTGGCGTACATCTGGAGAAAACGGCGGTAGCTGTCGTATGCGAAGCGCTCATCCGCGGAAGTCCGCGCCAGCCCCTGCACGGACTGGTCATTTAGGCCCAGGTTGAGGATCGTATCCATCATGCCCGGCATGGAGATGGCGCCTCCGGATCGCACCGAGACGAGCAGCGGATCGTCGCCGCCCCCGAACTCGCGACCGGTGACCGCCTCCAGCCGCCGCACCGCCTCGCGGACCTCCTCCCGCGTCCCGTCCGGAAGCTGAGAGTTGATGAGATGGTGTCGGCAGACCTCGGTAGTGATGGTGAAACCGGGGGGCACCGGAACGCCGAGCTGCGTCATCTCCGCCAGGTTGGCCCCCTTTCCCCCCAGCAGGTCCTTGAGATTCCTGTCGCCGTCCGTCTGCCCTGTGGCGAAGAAGTACACGTGCTTCATTCGCTGGTGATCTCCTGATCTGTCAGGC
Source organism: Gemmatimonadota bacterium (assembly GCA_039589295.1). Taxonomy (GTDB): domain Bacteria; phylum Gemmatimonadota; class Gemmatimonadetes; order Palauibacterales; family Palauibacteraceae; genus JBDGYE01. The sequence goes on from JBDHHR010000002.1 coordinate 84,647, forward strand.
CGGGTCTCGCCGCCGCTCACCCCGCGGCGCTCGCAACCTCGTGCCCGAGCTCGATGTCGATGAGTGGCGCGGGGTAGTTCGCGGTCCAGCACGCGTCACAGAACGGCCCATGTTCCTCGACCATGGCGTGCAATCCCTCCAAAGACAGGTAGCCCAGAGAATCGACTCCGAGATGCTGCCGGATTTCCTCTACCGTATGGTTGGAGGCGAGGAGCTCATCCCGCGTGGGCATGTCGATCCCGTAGTAGCATGGCGCGATGATGGGTGGCGAAGCGACCCGGATATGGATCTCCTTCGCGCCGGCCTCGCGCAGCAACTTCACCAGGCCCCGGCTGGTGGTTCCGCGCACCAGGGAGTCGTCCACTACCACCACCCGGCGGTCCTGTATGAGCTCAGCGACGGGGTTGTACTTGACCCGCACCCTGAAGTCGCGGTCACGCTGGACCGGGTGGATGAAGGTGCGCCCCACGTAGTGGTTGCGGATCAGCGCCAGCTCGTACGGGGTGCCGGACTCCTCGCTGAACCCGAGGGCGGCGGAGTTGGAAGAATCGGGAACCGCGAAGACGCAGTCCGCATCCGCCGGATGCTCGCGGGCGAGCTGTCGGCCGAACGCCCGTCTGGCCCTATCCACGCTGCAGCCCCAGATGCTCGAATCGGGCCGGGCGAAGTATACCAGCTCGAAGAGACACGGTGACGGCGGCGCCGGCTCGAGGGATCTCAGGTGGCGCACCTCGCCGTCCTCGATCCGCAGCACCTCGCCCGGCGCCACGTCGCGCTCATAACGGGCGCCTATTATGTCCAGGGCGCAGGTCTCCGAGGCCACGATCGTCGCGTCGTCCAGCCGGCCCAGAACCAGCGGCCGGAACCCCCGGGCGTCACGCACGGCGTACAGGGTCTTCCCCACGCATAACACCAGCGAGAAAGCGCCCGCAAGCTGAGACAGCGCGTCGTCGACCTGCTGATCGGGTGTCTCCCGCCGGGAGCGGGCGATGAGGTGGATGACCACTTCGGAATCGCTGTCGGTCTGGAAGATCGCTCCTTCCGATGTGAGCCGGCTTCGCAACTCCTGAGCGTTGGTCAGGGTGCCGTTGTGCGCCAGCGCCAGCGGACCGTGCCGGTAGTCGACCAGCACCGGCTGCGCGTTGCGCAGGCTGGAGCTGCCGGCCGTCGAGTAACGGACGTGTCCCAGCGCCGTCGAGCCCGGGAGGCCACGGATGATGGCTTCGTCAAACGCCTCGTACACGTGGCCCATGCCCCGGTGCGAGCTCGCGATGCCCTGCTCGTCGATGGCCACGATGCCGGCTGACTCCTGCCCGCGATGCTGCAAGGCGTACAGGCCCAGGAATGCCAGCTCGGCTGCTCCTTGAGCGCCGCTGACGCCGAAGACGCCACACTCGTCGCGCAGGCGGTCGTCGTCGCGCCAGGTGGGGAGTCGGCGTCCATGATCGCCCTTGGTGGGCCGAGCTGCGACCTCCCGGACGCCCGAGAGGTGGTGCGAGGCTGTCACGCCTTGGCTTCGCTGTCGGGGCGAGCGAATTCCGGCACCGCCTCGCCTGTGATGCGGCTGTACGCATCGCGGTACCGCTGCCTGGTCGAGCGGACGATCTCCTGCGGCAGGTCCGGTGCCGGCGGTTGTCGGTCCCACTCGCCGCGCTGCACCAGGTCTTCCAGGTAGTCCCGCACGGGCTGCTTGTCCACCGAAGGCGGACTGTTGCCCGGCTCGTACTCGTCGGCCGGCCACAAGCGGCTCGAGTCGGGTGTCAGCGCCTCATCGATGAGCAGCACCTCACCCGTGCTGGATGTCCCGAACTCGAACTTGGTATCCGCGATGATGATGCCCTGGCGGAGAGCGTACCGGCGGGCGAAACCGTACAGCTCGAGGCTCTTCTCCCGCAGGAACTCGGCCACCTTGGTTCCGACGATGCGTTTCATGTGCTCGAACGGGATATTCTCATCGTGGCCATCCTCCGCCTTCGTGGCGGGAGAGAAGATGGGCGCCTCCAGCTCTTGTGCCTCGACCAGCCCTTCGGGCAGCGGCTGGCCGGCGAGCGTTCCATGCTGCCGGTACTCCTTCCACGCCGAGCCGGCGATGTAACCCCGCACCACGCACTCGACGGGGAACGGCTCAGCGTGCTGGACCAGCATGCCGCGACCGGCCCACTGGTCCCGAGTTCCGGCCAGGGCAGGCTCCGTCTCCACCATTTCCTCCGGGTCGGCGCTGAGGCAGTGATTGCGGACGATGTGCTCCGTTCGGTCGAACCAGAAGCGCGAGACCTGGGTAAGGACGACCCCCTTGTCGGGGATCGGTTGGGGGATGACACAGTCGAAGGCACTGATCCTGTCGCTGGCCACCATCAGGATGCGGTGACCGAGGTCGTACATTTCCCTCACCTTCCCCGCCCGCAGGAGAGGAAAGGTAAGACTGCTCTGCTTCACGGCCTTCACGTCAGGCTCATTCGCCAGGGTCCCCGGTTCGCGGGCGAGTGGCGCACCCTACACCCGCAGCTCGGGCGGGCCCGGGTCGTCGTTCTTCGCATCGGCCAACAGAGGACCGACGCGATCGCGCAGGAATTTCTCCACCTGCTCCGGAGCGCGGCCGACAAGCGTGTCAGGGTCGGCCAGCTCGCGCAGCTCCGGGCCGCCGAGGCCAATTGCCCCGTCGGCCGTCACACGCTCCAGGAAGTCGTTCTCGAGAGCCCCGGCGTCGAGCCCGGCCCTGGCCTCCATGGCGTGGCGGCGCACTCGCTCGTGCAACTCCTGCCGGTCGTCTCCCTCCAGAGCGCCGGCAATGAGAATCCGCTCGGCGACCAGGAACGGCAAAGCCTTCGCCAACCGCTCCTTGATCACCGCCTCGTGAACGACCAGTCCAGAGGCCACATTGCCCACCAGCAGCAGGATCGCATCCGCCGCGAGGAACGCTTCGGGTATGGCAATTCGCCGATTCGCCGAATCGTCGAGAGTACGCTCGAAGCCTTGAACCGACGCGGTCCAGGCCGCATCGAGCTCCAGAGTGCACAGGTGCCTGGCCAGAGAGCAGATGCGCTCGCTCCGCATGGGATTCCGTTTGAACGGCATGGCCGACGAACCGATCTGGCCGGGACCGAACGGCTCCTCGACTTCCCCGAAACTCTGCAGCATCCGGACGTCCTGTCCGAAGCGAGCGGCGCTGGCGCCAAGGCCCGCGAGTACGGACAGTACCCGGTGATCCACCTTTCGCGGGTAGGTCTGTCCGATCACGTCGTACACTCCGTCGAATCCGAACGCCTCCGCTAGCCTGGCGTTGAGGGCCTCGACCTTCGCTCCGTCGCCGGCGAACAGCTCCAGGAAGCTGGCCTCGGTTCCGGTCGTGCCGCGCGCCCCCCGAAACAGCAGTTCCGCGATGAGCATCTCCACCGACTCGAAGTCCAGGACGAGGTCCTGCAGCCACAGGGTGGCTCGCTTGCCGACCGTGGTCGGCTGGGCGGGTTGCCAGTGCGTGTAGCCGAGCGTGGGGAGCTCCTTCCAGCGCTCGGCGAAGTCGGCGAGGGCAGCGATCGCGGTTCGCAGGCGTGCCCTGACCAGCTCCAGTCCGGCCTTCTGCTGGATCAGGCCGGCGTTGTCGGTGACGTAGCAGCTCGTGGCGCCGAGGTGGATGTACGGGCGTGCCTCCGGGGCGACCTCTCCGTAGTGCCTGAGGTGCGCCATGACGTCGTGCCGGAGGTCTTTCTCCAGCTCGGCCAGGCGGGCGAAGTCGATCTGCGCGCGGGCCCGCCGCATCGCCTCGATCGCCTCCTCCGGAACATCGACACCGAGCTCCCGCTCGGCAGTCGCGAGGGCGATCCACAGGTCTCTCCACAGGAGCGCCTGCCTCTGTGGCGAGAACACCTCGGCCATCTCCGCCGACGCATAGCGCTCGATCAGCGGATGCGGATATCGATCATGCTTGGCAGTCAAGCTCTACCGCACGTAGAAGGTGGTGTAGTAGGACCTGCCGTTCCGGTACAGGGTCACCCGGATCCTACTGCGGCCGGCGTAATACTGGAAGAGGTCGTCTGCATCCTCGGCTGTTTTCACCTTACGCCGGTTCACCTCGACGATCACGTCGCCCTCCCGCATGCCCGTCACGGCGGCGTTCTGTCCCGAGATTCCGACGACCATGGCGCCCGCCTCCACTCCCAGTCGACGCTCGACAGCGATCTGCGGCGTCACCGTGATGAGCTCGAGTCCCGCCACCACCTCTAACCGTTCGGCCTGCTCCGATGGAAGCTCCTCGATGTGGAGCGTGGCACGTCCCACCCGGCCATCTCGATTGTACGTGACCTCGACATCGGCTCGGACTCCGGCGTCAAGCAGTCCCACCTCCCAATCCAGCGGACTGTTTATCGGTCGATTCGAGATGGCCACGAGCTGATCTCCCTCCCGGAGTCCGGCACGCTCCGCCGGTGACCCGGGAGCCACGCGCCGGATCAGCGTTCGGCTGAAGAGTGTCGTGTCCGATCGCATGGCTACCGGGTCCACTCCGACGTACGGTCTGCGGATGCGTCCGAATTCCCTGAGTTCGTCGGCGATTCGCACCGCTCGGTCGATGGGGATGGCGAACCCGAGCCCCTCGGAGCCGCCGGACCGCGAGAAGATCGAGGAGTTGACGCCGATTACCCGGCCGTCGGCGTTGACCAGCGGACCGCCCGAGTTGCCGGGGTTGATCGAGGCGTCGGTCTGCACCATGTCGGCCAGCAGCGTCTCGCCCTGTTCGGCGCGGATATCTCTGCCGACGCCCGAGATCACGCCGGAAGTAACCGTGGCCTCCGCGTTGTTCAGGAGATATCCGAAGGGGTTGCCGATGGCGATGGCGGGCTCGCCTACCACCAGGTCCGAAGAGGTTCCGAGAGGTGCAGGCGGGATCCTGCCCCCTTCTACCCTGAGGACCGCGATGTCGCTGAGCTCATCGGATCCCACCAGCTCTGCGTCGTACACCCGGCCCTCCGCGTCCGTCACCACGATGGAGTCCGATCCCGCCACGACGTGCTCGTTGGTGAGAAGGTAGCCCCGCGAGTCGATGGCGAAGCCCGAGCCGAGCGAGGGCTGTCGCTGGGTGCCCCGCGGGAAGGGGCTTCGGTTCCAGAACTCCTCGAACAGGCTGCCGAATCCCACTCGCTGTACGGACCGCAGGACGGTTATGCTGACCACCGAAGGAATGACCCGGTTGGCCGCCGCTACGATAGCAGTGAAGCGACGGCTGTTCCCCCCGGGAGGATCCCCTTCCTGCGGCGTGACCGGTCCATCGGCGGACGCATCGGCCTTGCCCGGCTCGTCCGCTCCAGGCTCTGCCACTCCCGAGGATTCGCGCCGGGCCGCGAGGCTGGCGAAGGATGGGCCAGCGACCGGCTCACCGGTGGCCGACTGGTCGCGTCCAGGCGGCGAGTTTCCTCCCGAAAGCAACCCTCCCAGGGCGAGACCGGCCGGAAACGCCAGGAGAAGCGCTACAAGCGCCCAAAGTCGCCGGTTCGGCTTCTCTCTGCTCACTGCTTCATGGTTCCTTCCGATCGCCCGTCGGAGCTGGGCCACAGGCCGGGGACTCCCTCCGACCTGTTCCAGCCATCCCCGTAACGGACGCCTGTCAGATACAGCCCTGCCGCCGGCGCCGGCTCGGGCGCTTGCACGTCCCCGCTCTCTGAAATCAGGTCCCGCAGCTCGTCCTGACCACGCCGCCCGGTTGCGACATCCACCATGGTGGCGACGAGGTATCGTACCATGCGGTGCAGGAATCGGTCCGCGATGATGGCCAGCCGCAGGTCTCCCAGCGGCGTTCGCGCCCAATCGGCCGATTCAACCGTGCAAACGGTTCCCCGATCGGGCTGCCCCGCCTTCGAAAGCCTGCCGAAACTTCGCTCCCCGACGGTCAGCTCGGCCGACAGCCGCAGACTCTCGTCATCCACCGGCTTCCCCAGCTGCCAGATCCTCCCGGCGCGAACCGGGGAGCACGCTTCCTCTTCCGTTCCGATGTAGTACTCGTACCGGCGTCCGGTGGCCGAGAAACGCGGATGGAAGTCCTGGGACGTCGGCCGGGCCGTCTCGATCCAGATGTCAGCAGGCAGGACGGAGGTCAACGCGCGGCGGAGATCCACCGCGTTCCAGCGGGCAGGCGCCTCGAAGGCGATCTCCTGGCCTGTCGCGTGAACCCCCGTGTCGGTGCGGCCTGCCGCGGCGATCCGCACCGGTACGTCGAACAGCTTGCCGAGCAGCTCTTCGATCGTTCCCTGAACGGTGCGATGGTCCGGCTGCGCCTGCCATCCAGCGAAGGCCGAGCCGGCGTAGTGCACCGTGGCGCGGAATCGAGCCGGATCACCGTGGTCCACCGCGGCAAGCTACCCGAGGGGCGAAAGGGGTGTCAACGCGCCTCGGCTCCGGCGGGCACGAGGCCTCGCCTCCTTGCATCTGCCCGGGCACCCACCGCACGTGCGTCGGCGTCTGCAACATGGCCACCCAGGATTCTGCAGCGACCTGCGCTAGTACCGGCGGATGACGCCGACGACGATCCCCTGAATCTGAACCCGCCCGGAATCCAGGACGAGGGGTTCGAGGACGAGATTCGCGGGCTGCAGTCTGACCAACCCGCCCCGCTCCCGGTAGAACTTCTTCACCGTGGCCGCTTCCCCGTCCACCAGAGCGATGACCATCTCTCCGTTGTTGGCCGTCTGCCGGGCCTGGACGATGACATAGTCGCCGTCCCGGATCTGCTCCTCTATCATCGAGTCGCCCCGAACCCGCAGGACGTAGTGGGCCGCGGCGGAGCCAGCGACCATGTCCTCCGGCACCGCTATGGCCTCCTGCTGTTCGATGGCTTCGATGGGCTCGCCCGCCGCCACCGTGCCGAGAAGGGGCAGGTCGACCGCCGCCAGGCGCATCTCGGTCCGGGTGAGCTCGATGGAACGGCTCTCGTTGTAGTGCTTCCGGATGTACCCCTTGGCCTCGAGGTTCGTGAGGTGCTCATGCACTGTGGCGAGCGAACGGTAATCGAAGAAAGCCGCTATCTCCTCGAAACTCGGCGAGTAGCCGTGAGTATCGAGGAAGCTCTCGATGAAGTCCAGTATCTCCTTCTGCCGTCGCGTGAGCGCCATGGATCGCCTCCAGAGGCCGTAACCAGACCGAACGGAAACCGAAGGAAGTTACCCGAACAGGAACCGAAGTGCAAGAGCGAGGGCATGTTGTCGCGCGAACGCGCGTGACCGGCCAGGACCCGTCGGCGCCCCTGTTACATGTTGGAATCCGGGAGGTGTCCTTCTATAGTAGGTCTTTCCTAGACGCCGCACGGGAGGGCTTCGGAGGTCCGAGAGGGGAAGCGGCCGAGCGAGCGGGCAAACCATGGGACACCACATGGGCGACGATGTGCCGACTGTGAAAAGCGCGGTCTGCCTCCGTCCCGGTCTTCACCGGACGCGCTGCGCGGTCCGCATCGGTGCGCCCGCTCTGGCCGCCGTGAGCCTGCTGGCACCCGCTTTGCCGGCGCAGGAGCCCGGAGCCCTCCCGGAGCAGCGCATGGACGCCCGGCTGCGGGCAGCCATGACACGCGCCGTCGAGAGCGAGCCGCTTCCCGTCCTGATCGAGTACGAGGCACCGGCACCCGAGCCCGTGCGGAGCCAGGCGCAAATGATCGCCCGCCTTCAGCGCCAGGCTGCCTCGACGCTCGTGGGTCTCGACTCTCTGGCGGCGTCGGTCGGCGGCGGGATCGAGATCAGGGAGCGCTTCTGGATCGTGCCGGCAGCTCTCGCCGATGCTGTTCCTTCAAGCGTGGTTGCCATGGCCGGACAGCCGGGCGTCCGCCACGTCTACCTGGATGAGAGAATCGCCGTGACCCTCGAACCGACCGTCTCCGGGTTGGCCATCCCGGCGTTCACCTCGACGGCCATGCAGACCATCGGGGCCGACGTGGTCTGGGAACGGGGAGTGACCGGCGAAGGGGTCACGGTGGCGTTCTTCGACACGGGAGTGGACGGCGCGAACGCCATGCTGGCCTCTCGTTGGCGGGGTCGGCGGACGATTCCCAGGGCCTCGTGGTTTGATCCATTCCTCCGGTCATCCGAGCCGCAGGACTTGATCGGGCACGGGACACAGGTGGCCGCGGCAGCGGTAGGTGCGCTCCCGGCCGGAGATACCCTGAGGTTTCCCGACGGCAGCAGCGTCGTGGCCCTCTCCGATATCGACGTCGTGACAGGATCTGCCCCGCGGGCAGAATGGATCGCCGCCAGAGTCTTCGAGGTGTTCGGCGGTGCGGTATACACCCGGCGGTCGGTGTTGCTGCAGGCCTTCCAGTGGGCGCTGGATCCCGATGGTAATCCAGCCACCGAGGATTCCCCGGAAGTGATCAACAACAGCTGGGGAGTCCTGGAGGGAGAGAGCCAGTTCGGCCTGTGCGACGATGTTGTGTACGACGCCATCGACGTCGCCGAGGGAGCGGGGATCGCGGTGCTCTTCGCCTCCGGCAACACGGGCCCGGACCCGGCCTCCGTTACGCCGCCCGGGGCGCGGGACGACCCGAACCTCCGGAGCTTAGCCGTCGGAGCTACGAGCGGCTCGGGGGGGACCATCAGCGTGGCCGACTTCAGCGGCCGCGGCCCTTCTCCGTGCGGGGGAGGTATCAAGCCGGAGATAGTGGCGCCCGGAACCGTTCCCGAGGTGCGCGCAGACGGAGCCCACGCAGCTCGCCTGACCGGTTTCTCGCGGCGGGGAACCTCTTTCTCGGTCGCGCAGCTCTCCGGCGCGGTAGCCCTCATGCGGCAGCTCAGGCCCGGTGCCGGTCCCGAGGAAGCGAAGCGCCTGCTGCTCGACTCGGCGGCCGACCTTCCGCCGGTGGGTCCGGACAACGACACCGGGTTCGGGCTCCTGGACGTGCCGGCGGCGGTTCGGCGAGTCGATCCGGCATTCGCGGGCAGCCTGCTGCAGTTGACCTCCGCCAGGCGCAGCGGCGACAGCGTAGTGATCGAGCTCGTGAACCGGGGCGATGGGCCGTGGTCCGGCGGCGAGGCGAGGCTGGAGGCTCCGAGCGGCGGACCGGTCCACCGTGAGGTTCCCGAGCTGGCGGCGGGAGACCGCACCGCGATAGGCGTTGAGCTCGAGCCCGATCTGGCGGGAGCGACGTCGCTGCAGGTGACGGTGCTGGACCGATCAGGCAGCACCGTGCTCTCCAGATCGGTGTACGTCGCTCCGCCCAACCTGTTCGGGGCGTACGTGCTCGAAGACGGAGATCTGGCAGCTGGCGGCAATGACTTCGGGAGGTTCGGGCGGGTCGCCGCCTTCCAGGGGTTCTCGTGGAAGGGCAGGGAAATGCTCCCGGCTGCGGCGTTCTTCGTCGCCGGTGGCGGGCGCATCTCCGACGGCATGTACTCGACCGTACTCGGTCGCTCGGACCTGAAGAGTTCGCCGCCGGCCGCGGAGACGGATTGGGCCCCCCGACGATCGCTGACCGATGTGGAGCCCGCTCGCGCATCTTTCCACTTCGACGACTTCGAAGCCCTGCAGCCGATCGGCCTGGAGGTGGCTGCGCGGGCGGAGGCCACGGACCGGAACGGCGTGGGAGCGGTGACCCTCACCGCCACCATCCGCAACCTGAGCGGGGGCCGCATCGCCGATCTGCTGCCCGGAATGTTCGTGGACTGGGACTTCGGGTCGGGTGAGACGGCCGCCTGGTCGCCTCAGCTGGAAGCTCTGGTGTCGGCACCCACCGACTCGACGGCCCCGGTAGCGGTGCTCGCCGGCGATCACGATCCGGTCGCCCGGGCCGCTGTTCCTCTGGGCACTCCCGGTCCGGGGCGGTTCTACGAAGCGGGTTCGGGGGTGCTCGTGAGTGAGCTGACCGAGTCGGTTAAGCTCGATCTGGCCCGGGGCATGCCTCCCGACGGCCTCCCGGGCTTTGGTGCCGCCACCGACCAGGCCCAGCTGCTGAGCGTCGGACCGTTCGATCTGGAGACGGGCCAGGCGGTCACCGTACGCTTCTGGTTTCTCGCGGCCGACTCGGAACAAGCCGCCGCGGCCCGCCTGGCAGAGCTGCGGGCGGAGCAGGTGCAGCCCCCGGGTCTGACGGATTCCTTTGCCATTGAGCCGCCGTTCCCGAACCCTCTTCGGGTAGGCCAGGGGGTGATGACCTTCTCCTACTCAGTTCCGGAGTCGGCCGGCGGCGACGAGCTGGTGTTCGAGATCTATGACGTAGCGGGCCGCCGCCTGGTCCGACAGCGCATCACGGTCCCGGCGGCCGGAGCGCCACCGCGGGTCACCTGGGACGGCCGCCTGGATGGCGGAAGGGAGGCTGCGTCCGGCGTCTACCTCTTCGTCTTCAGGCTTGGGGAAGAGACCCGCTCGGGCAGGGCGGTCATCGTGCGTTAGACGTTCAACCCCGTCCGCGTATTGTAGAGCTGAGCAGGTCCCATATCACGAACCGGTTCCGGAGGACGACAGTGAACCTGATCCGTATACGAGCCCGCGGACTGGCGGCTGTAGCTCTCGTATCGCTGACGACGCCGGCGGCAGCCCAGGTGGCGAGCGAGGTCGTCGACCTCGAGGTAGTCGAGCGAATCCGTGAGGAAGGATTCGAGCACTCCCGGATGGCGGAGCTCGCCGCGCACCTGAACGATGTGATCGGGCCTCGCCTGACTGGCTCGCCGGGGATGATGCGTGCCAACGAGTGGACGGCGGAGACATTCCGCGAGTGGGGCCTCCGGAACGTCACTGTCGAAGCGTGGGGTGAGTTCGGGCGAGGCTGGGAGCGAATCTCATACGCCGGCCGGATGCTCACTCCCTACACACAGCCGCTAGTGGCACAGCCTACGGCCTGGACCGGGAGCACCGACGGCACAGTGCGCGGGCCGGCCGTGGTGGTACGGGCGGAAGACCTCGATGACCTCGAGGCTTACCGCGGGACGCTGGCCGGCGCGTTCGTCCTGACCCGAGAGGTCGTGGATACGGAGCCTGTCTTCGAGCCGACACCTCTGCGTACGCCTCTCGACGACCTCCTGGAGCCTCCCGAGGCGGCTGGCGAAAAGCGACAGCGCGAGGAGGCGGAGCGGCGCGAGCGCGTCGAGGAGTATCGGCGGCTGGCCAAACTGAGAGCGGCGGTGGATTCCGCGCTGGGAGCCGAAGGCGTCGCGGCGATCCTGATTCCCTCCTCCCGGGCCTACACCCTGGTGCGCGGAGGAGGCAGCAGCGCGGGACGTGACACCTCTAGGCCCGAGCCGACTCCCCAGCTGGTCCTCGCGCTGGAGCAATACAACCAGATCTATCGGAACGTCACCGCGAGTGTTCCAGTAGAACTTGAGATAAACGTACAGAACCGCTTTTATGACAACGAACTTCACGCATACAACACCTTGGCGGACCTGCCCGGCACCGACTTGGCCGACCAGTACGTCATGATCGGTGCGCACCTGGATTCCTGGCACTACGGTACGGGCGCCACTGACAACGGCGCGGGCTCGCTGGTGATGATGGAAGCGATGCGGATCCTGAAGGCGCTGGAGCTGAAGCCCCGGCGGACTATCCGCATAGCCCTGTGGAGTGGGGAGGAACAGGGCTTGCTCGGCTCACGCAACTGGTTGACGAACCACCCCGAGCTGCACGCGAGCATATCGGCCTACCTCAACGTGGACAACGGGACCGGCCGACTTCGTGGCATCTGGGATCAGAGCAACGAGAAGGTCGTCCCCGTGTTCGAGCAGATTCTGTGGCCGTTCCGCGACCTCGGAGTTGTGGCGGTGAAGCACGGGAACACAGGCGGGACGGACCATCTGTCTTTCGACGCTGAGGGAATCCCGGGCTTCAATTTCATCCAGGATCCGATCGAGTACGGGACCCGTACGCACCACACGGCAGCCGACACCTTCGAGAGGCTCTTGCTCGACGACCTTCGGCAGGCAGCAGTCGTTGTGGCCTCCACTGCCTACCATCTGGCCATGCGAGACGGGATGATGCCTCGCAAGGAACTGGAAGAGCCGACGACGGACTGATCCGGCACATCTGGGCACCCCTGCCGTGCGGCACGGTGACCCGGTCACACGTCTGGAGCAAGCGACCTGATCCGCTTCGCATCGGGCTGCACGAACAGCGTCCTCACCCGCTCCGGAATCACTGTGCCCGCGGCTGCCTTGCGTGGCTTCCGCACGTATTTTCGCCGCGTCCAATCCACGGCGACGACGCCGCTGTGGCGGGCGTCGCTGTAGACGGCCGCGGCCATGGCAGCTTCGATCAGGTCGGACTGCGCCGGATTCTGATCGCGCCGTCCCCACCGCAGGATCACGTGCGCTCCCTTGACCTGCCTGGCGTGCAGCCAGATGTCCTCGGGCGCGGCGTGATGGAAGGTGAGCTCATCGTTGGCCCGCGCCGACCTCCCGACACGTATCTCGAGCCCTCCGGAGCTGTGCAGCCGCCGGTACGGCAGCCCTCGTTCCCGCTGTCCGCTGCCACGGTCCGAAGTGCGGCGGCTGCCGGCCGTCTCCGATTCGCGCCCGCCGGCCAGCCGCCACAGATCTTCGCTGGGGCCGTCCTCCGAAACTCTGACCAGCGCCGCGCTCAGCCTCTCCTCCAGCTTTCCGAGGGAGCGGATCCTGGCGGGGAGGCTTCGCGCGGCCCGCTCGCGGCGGCGGGCACGATCGTAGTAACGCTCGGCGTTGTCCACGACCCCCAGCGCCGGATCCAACTCGATCTCCCTAGGCGTCCCGTCGAAGTCGGTCAGCTCGGCCCGAGGGCAGCCGCGGGGTACCTCCAGGCGCCGCGCCAGAAGGAGGTGTCCCAGGTTGCGCAGGACCTCTGCGTCCGGCCCCTGCAACTGGCGTTGGAGGGCCGACCGCCGCTTGCGGACCGCTCGTAGCCGGGCCTGGAGCGTTTCCCGGAGCTGGCACGCTTCCGCCGACTCCCCGGCACCCGGCGCCGCTACCGGCGCCGGTCCGGAAGGCGGCGTGGGCCACACTCCAGCCTGTCGGGCGGCCCTTTCCATGGCCTCCAGGAGGGACGGCGCCCTCTCCGCCGCCTCCCCCAGGTGATCAGGATATGGTTGCGCTCCCCAACTCCGCTGTAGGACCCACGCCTCCCCGCGCCGCGCTCGCGCTCGCAGGTAGCGCCGGTACGCGGCGTCTAGGGCATCCGGCTCGCCGGAGATCGCGGCTTCTCCGAGCAGGCTCTCCACGTTGACGGCGGAGACCCCGGCTACCTGACGCAGGGCCTCGTTCCTGCGCTCTGCCGGAGGCAGTGGAGTCAGGAGCGACAGCCACTCGTCCAGGGTCGGGGGGGCGGCCTCCCAGCGTCGTGCCCCAGCGGGCGCCTGATAGGAGATCGCCGGCCGCAACTGCCGGCCGCCGGCCTGTCGCTGCCACAGGACCGCCTCTATGCGGCCGCTTCGCTCCGCTACCAGAACCGCGTTCCACTGGTTGGTATGCAACTCCAGAGCCAGGCGGAAGCTCCTGTCGGCGCCGCTCCCCAGGTCGAGGAAGAGCAGCCGCTCGTCCGGCGGCGTCTCCACCCCCGTCAGGTGGAGCCTCCGGAAGGTGATCTCCTGCGCGACCCCCCTGGAGAAAGGTGGCCCACCGGACCACCCCGTGCCCAGCGCCTCCCCGACGCCCGCGGCCAGCGTGAAGCCGGCCGAGGGGTGAAGGAGGCATACCAGGGCCTCGCCGGAGCCGAACTCGAGCCGAGCCGCGCGAGCGATCCGATCCAGCACCAGCCGGTTCACCGGGGCCTCGCCCCACCGGTCGGCGATCTCGAGGCCGAGAGCCTCGACGAGCAGGGAATCGTACCGGATCGGCATAGTCCTCAGCGCGATTGCGGTGCAGTTCGCGGCCGGCCTCGACGTTGATGCGGCGGGCGCACTTCAATATGTATCTGTCACCATGCAGCGAGAACAGCACGCGATCATCGAGGCGGCGGGCCTCCGAGCCGAGTTGCCGGAATGGGCCCGCAGCGACCCGACGCGCCGCGGCCATTCCGAGAGGGTCGCCGAGCTGCTGGACGGCTGGGCTGCCGAGCTGGGTCTCCCGGAGCGCGAGCGAGTCCGCTGGAGGGCTGCCGGCATCCTGCACGACGCGCTGAAGGACGCGAGCATAGATGAACTGCGCTCGCTGGCCGGTCCGGGGTGGCCGGATCCGGTCCTGCATGCTCCGGCGTGCGCCGCCCGGCTGCGGGCCGACGATGTGCGGGACGAAGGGTTGCTGCTGGCGGTGGCGTACCACCCGGTGGGACACCCGGACTTCGATCTCCTCGGCGAGTTCATGTTCATGGCCGACTTTCTCGAGCCGGGCCGCGCGTCTCTCACGGAGGAGCGTGCGACGTTGCGTGCCCGCCTTCCGGCGGAGCGACGTGAGGTGCTGGTCACGGTGCTGGCCTACCGCCTGAACAGGCTGCTTGACCTGCGAACCGGTCTCATGTCGTCATCCGTCAACCTGTGGAACCGGCTGGCGGAATCGTGAAGCGAACCCGCACGAAGGTCCCGGCGCGAGTCCAGACGGCGCTGATGGTGGTCGCTCTGCTGACGGCTGGTGCCCTCATCGGGTCATTCCTTCTGGAATGGAGAGGAGCTCGCCTGCGCAGCCCCGGTTCCGAGGCCGAATACGAAGGCCTTCCGGCCTCGCTCTCCCTCGACGAGCTGGAAGGCCGGATCAGCGTGGAGGTCCTGAACGGAGCCGGGGACGCGGGAGCGGCCGCCCTGGTGACCGAGGAGCTCAGGCGCATGGGCTTCGACGTGAAGACGTTCGGGAACGCCCCCAGTTTCGACCAGCAGCGATCCTCGGTCCTCGATCGCTCCGGAAGGACCGGTGCCGCGCGTGCGGTAGCCGACTCGCTCGGAGTGGCCGAGGTCGTCAGCCGTCCACGGGCGGACCTGTATCTCGACGCAACGGTGATACTCGGTCGGGATTGGCGTTCCCTGATCGGTCCGGGCCGGGGGTCGAGCCGATAGGTCGCGACCCGCCCTGAGAGGTTCCCCGTTCCAGCCGGAGCTGCCCGCAGGCCGCGGCTATGTCTCGCCCACGCGGCTGCCGAATGGCGGCCGGGACCCCCTTGGCTTCCAGCACCCCGAGGAACGCCTGCTGCCGAAGCGGGCTGCTCGGGATCCAATCCCGACCCGGAACGGGGTTGCAGGGAATGAGGTTCACGAACGCGTCGAGACTCCCCACGAGCTCGGCCAGTTGCGCGGCCAGTGCCCGGCTGTCGTTGGTCTCGCTGATCAGGACGTACTCGAAGGTGATTCTGCGTCCCTTGAGCGCCTGATACTCCCTGAGCGCCGCGAACAACTCGGGAAGCGGGTATCGCTTCTCCACCGGAACCAGCCGAAGCCGCAGCTCGTGGTTCGGTGCGTGAAGCGAGACAGCCAGCCGGAACGGCTCCGGGCGGGCCGCCAGAGCCCGGATGCCGGGTACCAGGCCGACCGTCGACACCGTGATGCGGCGTGCTCCGAGCCCGAACGCCTGGTGCAGCACGGTGAGAGAGTCGAAGACGGCATCCTGATTGGCCAGCGGCTCTCCCATGCCCATGTAGACCACGTTGGCGATGCCTCGGTCCAGTATGTCGCGCGCGAGGCGCTCGGAATCCCTGTATTGCGCCACTATCTCGGCCGCGCTCAGCTGACGTCTGAAGCCCATGTCGCCGGTGGCGCAGAAACGGCACGCCAGCGCGCACCCGGCCTGCGAGGACAGGCACAGGGTGACCCGGTCCCCGGCCGGGATGAGTACCGACTCCACCTGATGGCCATCACGGAGGTTCCACAGGTGCTTCACCGTCCCGTCCTCGGAGCGTGCCTCGAAAGCCAGCGCCAGCGGGCGGAGCGTGAACCGCTGCGACAGCCGGGCCCGAAGCGCCGCCGGGAGGTTCGTCATCTCGTCGAAGCTGACGGCCAGGCGATCGAAGGTCCATGCGGCGACCTGCCTGGCCCTGTATCCCGGCTCACCGAGCGCCGCAATGAGCGGCGCCATTTCCTCC
Source organism: Gemmatimonadota bacterium (assembly GCA_039589295.1). Lineage (GTDB taxonomy): Bacteria > Gemmatimonadota > Gemmatimonadetes > Palauibacterales > Palauibacteraceae > JBDGYE01. The sequence continues at coordinate 100,577 of JBDHHR010000002.1, forward strand.
TCTATGCTCCGCCGCCCGAGACCGAGCAGGTCGAGCCTTTCGCGTTCCTCGGAGAGCTGTTTCATGCAGGCGCCGATGCCTCTCGGAAGGCGCCCGCCGCGCCAGACTTCGCTTGCTGGTACGTTGGGGCGCCGGTATCTTTCACGGCCGCAAGACCGGTAAGCGACAGTTCATACGAACGCTACGGCTAGTCCGTTCCTCTCGGAGGTCGTTCACGAATATCCGATCCCCGGGCACGCCTCTGCCGCTCTCCGGCCTGCTCACGGTAGAGCGGATCAAGGTTCCGCTGGATTCCCTCGACAAGACGGGTATCCTGTGGGAGCTGAGCACTCTGCTGGCGCGGGCCAGCGGCATCCCTGAACATACTACGGAGGTCCATCGCGCTGTAGTCGAGAGGGAGGCGGTCCTCAGCACCGGTATTGGTAACGGAGTGGCCCTTCCGCACGGCAAGAGCCCTGTCCTGGAGGCGATGGCCATGATGGCCGGGACGACGGCCGCGCCCGTTGATTTCCAGGCGCTGGACGGCGAGCCTGTACGACTGGTGATGATGATGGTCGGGCCGGCCTCGGCCGCCGGACTGCACGTGAAGACACTCGGTCACGTCAGTCGGCTCCTGCGTCGAGGCAGCCTGCGGGGCCGACTCTTCGCGGCCGCATCGCCGGTGGAGTTCCACACTCTGATAGCGACGGCGGACGCCGCGTGAGGAACGGATTGAAGGTCTGGTGGCCGGTCGGCGCCTGGGCCCTCGTAATCCTCGCCGTGACCACGTTCCAGGTGCCTCCGGGCACATGGTCCTCCGCGCCGGCCGGCGCAGACAAGGCCGGGCATTTCCTGCTGTATGCGGTATTGGGGTGGCGGCTGGCCTCGGCCCTCAGTCAGGCGGAAGTGCTGTCTCGCCGCTCGGTGCTCGTGTCGGCGGCCGGAGTCGTGCTGTTCGCCGCACTCGACGAGGCGCATCAGGGATGGCTGCCGGGGCGGGATCCGGATCCCATGGACTGGGCGACGGACGTCGTCGGTGCCGGCGTCGGCCTGCTGGTGAGCGGTATGCGTTGCCGGTCGTGAGAGCCTGCCCGGCGGTGCGGGCCAATCCAGGCTGAAGAGTTGCATATGGTTGACGCTGAAACGAGTCCAGGAAGCCGGTCGAACGAAGCTCGGGACCCCGCCGCGATCCGGGAAACGGCTGATGGCGGCGGCCGTACGGCGTTTCGGGATGAGACGTGCGGGCATATTGCCGCGTCGTGGGCCGGTCGCTCGGTTCGCCTGGTCGGCTGGGTCCACCGGCGGCGTGACCTGGGGGCGGTGATCTTCATCCACCTGCGCGATCGCTCGGGGATAGTCCAACTGGCCTTCGGGCCCGAGTGGACGCCCGCCGAGGCGCTGGACCTGGCCGGCGACCTCAACCCGGAGGACGTCATCTCGGTGGGTGGCGATGTGGTCCTGCGGCCCGAGGACGCTATCAATCCCGACATGATCACCGGTGAGATCGAGGTTCGGGTGGAAACGATGGACCGACTCGCCGTATCCGAGCCGCTTCCCATCCTGGTGGCCATCCCGCCGGAAGAGGAACTGCCGAGCGAGGAGCTGCGCCTCAGGCACCGCGTCCTGGACCTTCGACGACCGGACCTGCAGCGCAACTTCCGGATCCGACACCGGGCGACGGGAGCCGCCCGCGCCGCCCTGTCCGGCGAAGGCTTCTGCGAGATCGAGACGCCGTTCCTGACCCGCCGGACACCCGAGGGCGCTCGTGACTATCTGGTTCCGAGCCGCCTTCACCCCGGCGAATTCTATGCCCTGCCGCAGTCTCCGCAGCTGTACAAGCAGCTGCTCATGGTGGCCGGGTTCGATCGCTATTACCAGATCGCCAGATGTATGCGGGACGAGGACCTTCGGGCCGACAGGCAACCCGAGTTCACGCAGATCGACGTGGAGATGTCCTTCGTCGACGAGGACGACGTCTTCGGCGTGTGCGAGCGGATGCTCCGGCGGATGTACCGCGAGGCCCTCGGAAGGGAGCTGAAAGTCCCGTTCGGCCGCATGGCCTACTCCGAGGCCCTCGAGAAGTACGGCACGGACAAGCCGGACCTAAGGATTCCGTGGACCGTCCGGGACTTCACCTCGACGCTCGCCGGGATCGGCTTCGGGATCTTCGACGCGGCCGCAGAGGCGGGCGGCCGTGTCCGAGGCTTTGTGGCCAAGGACGGCGCCGGGCTCTCCCGGGCCCGCCTGGACGCGACGGACGAGACCGCCCGCGACTTCGGTGCCCGCGGCACCGTGTGGCTCAAGCGGAGGGCCGACGCCTGGTCGGGTGCGCCTGCGAAGTTCATCGATGGACCGACGGCCGCTCTCATGGGCGGAGAACACGGGGTCGAAGAGGGAGACCTCGTCCTGTTGGTAGCCGGGCCCGACCGGGAGACCGCGCCGGCGCTGGACGCCTTACGGCGAGAGCTCGCCGGGGATCTGGGTGCGGTGGCCGAGGGCACGGATCACTGGCTGTGGGTGACCGAGTTTCCGCTCTTCGAGCCCGTTCCCGGGTCCTCCACGCCGACGCCGACCCACCACCCGTTCACCATGCCGGTGGATGCGGGCCCGGAGCAGATCCTCGAGGATCCGCTGGCGGTGAGATCACGGGCCTATGATCTGGTGCTCAACGGAACGGAGCTGGGTAGCGGGAGTATCCGTTGTCATGACGTGGCCCTTCAGCGAGCGATCCTCCAGGTGCTGGGGCTCGGGGACCAGGAAATCGACGCGAGGTTCGGATTCCTCCTGGAGGCCTTTCGCTTCGGAGTACCCCCGCACGGCGGCTTCGCCATGGGTCTGGACCGGCTCATCGCCATGATGGTCGGAGCTCCCTCCATTCGCGACGTGATCGCCTTTCCAAAAACCACCGCGGCCCGCGGACTCATGGAGGGGGCGCCGTCACAGGTGGAACAGGCTGAGCTGGAAGAGCTGGGCATCCGGATCAAGGGTGACTGAGACCAGCGATCGATGGACGGAGGAGCCGAGACCTTGAGTCAGGAGTCCGTTGAGACGCCCGTGATCCAGCACCGGCTCTCGACCGCGGGTGCCGACGAACTGCTGCTGGCTGGCGTAAACGACGACCATCTGAAGATTCTCTCCCGGCTGGGAGACTGCCGGGTGATCCTGCGGGACGATCGGCTCATCCTGTCCGGTGCGGTGGAAGCCGTCGAGAGGGTGGCGCCCGTTGCGCAGCGGATGATCCGCTTGGCCCAGTTGCGCCGATCGTTCGACGCCGCCGATGTCGAGCGTTTCTTCGTCGAGGCCGAGCGGGAGCCTCTCCCGCCCGAGGCCGTCGTGGACGAGGAGACGCTGGCGCTGCCCGGGACCCGAAAGCTGATCCGCCCGAAGTCCGAAGGACAGCGGGCCTACATGGCCGCGATACGCAACAACGACATCTCGGTGGGCATAGGCCCGGCGGGAACGGGCAAGACGTACCTCGGGGTCGCCATGGCCGTCGATGCTCTGACGCGAAAAAGGGTGCGGCGCATCATCCTCACCAGGCCCGCCGTAGAGGCCGGAGAGGCCCTGGGCTTCCTTCCGGGGGACATCCGGGAGAAGGTCGACCCCTACCTGAGGCCCCTGTACGACGCTCTCGAAGACATGATGCCACCGGAGCGGGCGCGCCGGGCCATCGCGGATCACACCATTGAAGTCGCGCCCCTCGCCTACATGCGCGGCCGGACGCTCTCGGACGCCTTCCTCATCCTCGACGAGGCGCAGAACGCCACCACGGCCCAGATGCAGATGTTCCTCACGCGGCTGGGCCTGAACTCGAAGACGGTGATTACCGGGGACAAGACCCAGATCGATCTTCCGCGTCGCGAGGATTCCGGTCTGTTGGAGATCGAGGGCCTTCTGCGCTCCGTGGAGGGAATAGAGTTCGTCTACCTCGACGAGACCGATGTGGTGCGCCACCGCCTGGTCAAGGACATCATCCGGGCGTATGCGGAACGCGGTGCGAAGGAAGAGCTGCCGAACGACATGGAGGACGAGTGAGCGCGGCGCGCTTCCGCGAGAGCTGGCGTGATGCTCTCCGTGCCGTCAACCGCCGGCCTGGCGAGGGGTGGCGAGCGAATCTGGCGCACCACGGGTTCCGCGTTCTGGCCGTGCTTGGAATCGCCGCCTCGATCCCCGTTCTCTTCCCTCGCCAGCCTCTGCCCGAAGCCGTGACTCTGGAGGAGGGGATGGTGGCCACGGACGATGTGATCGCCGCCTTCGACGTCACCGTCCGGAAGCCCGCCCAGCAACTCGCCACCGAGCGACGGGAAGCAGAGCGGAGCGTAGCGCCCATCTACACCCTGGACCCGACGGCTGTGGATTCGGCGGTGCACCGCGTTCAGGTGTTCTTCGCTCTGGCAGACAGCGCTTACACCGCCGGGGAAGGAGGTTCCGACAGCGTTGCAGTGAGCGTTCTGCTGCAGGCGTACAACCTGCGCCTGACCGGGAAGCAGAGTGCGTACCTGGCGAGTGCCGGGAATCGGCGGGTCCTCCAGGGCGCGTTGGAGACCGCGTACCGCCAGATGCTGCCCGCTGGGGTTGCCACGATTCTGGACTTGAGCGGCCTGGCCGGCGGCCACGTTCTCGTCCGCACCCCGGGACAGGACCGGCTCCTGGCCAGGGACTCGATAATCACGATCGGGAGGTTCCTGCAGGATGCCCTGGTGTACGCACCCCAAGACGCGTCGGTGGATGCCTTTCAGCTGTACCAGAGCCTTCTGGTGCGTTTCTCGCTGCCCAGCCTGCTGCCGGACGACCTGACGACACAGCTTGCCCGCGAGCAAGCGCGGGCGGGCGTGGACACTACGGCCGGAGCCATCCTGCAGGGGGAGCGCATAATTTCGGCGCATGAGAGGGTGGGCCGCAGAGACATCGTGCGGCTGCGGGCTTACAACGCCGAGCTCGCGCGCCGCGGGCTCGACGACGGAGCCGGGCGCAGACAGAACTCGGCTGGAGCGGTTCTGTACGCTACCCTGTTGCTGGCGTTGCTGGGCGCTGTCCTCTACCTGTTCCGTCCTTCCATATACCAGGACGTCCGGGGCTACTTGATCGTCATGGGGTTGGTGGCTCTGGTACTGGTTGGGGCCAGCGTCGTGGCGGGGAGCGGTTCTGCGGCGGAGCTGACACCCCTCATACCCATCGCCCTCCTGGCCCTGCTCATCGGGGCGCTGTACGACGGTCTTCTGGCCGTGGCCGTCGTGCTCGTAACCGCGGGTCTGGTGGGAGGGCAGACGACCTTCTCCGGCATGAGTACCCCGTTTCTGATGGTGGCGGGCGGCTCCGCCGGTGCCCTGCTGATCCGGCGGGTTCGCAGGCGCAGCCAGAGCTGGATCCTCATGGCAGCCATCGCCGGCGCATATATCGTGGCGGGCCTGTCCCTGACGCTGCTACTCTCCCTTCCCGCCGGGAGCCTCCTTTCGACCGCCTTGTGGGGGACGGCCAGCGCTGTTCTGTGCACCGTACTGGCGGTGGGAGCGTTCATTCCCGCCCTGGAGAAGATCACCGGGATCAGCACCGATCAGACGCTACTCGAGCTCTCCGATCTCAACGCCCCGGTTCTCCGCGATCTCTCGCGCAAGGCGCCGGGCACATACGCACACTCCATAAATGTGGCCAACCTGGCCGAGGCCGCCTGCATGGCCATCGGAGCGAACCCCCTGCTGACGCGGGCCGGTGTCTATTATCACGACATCGGGAAGATGGTGAACCCGCAGTACTTCGTGGAGAACCAACCCAAAGGCCGGAATCCCCACAACCGGCTGCCGCCCGCCCGCAGTGCCGCGATCATTCGGGATCACGTGAGGGACGGCCTCAAGCTGGCCGCAGAGCACCGCTTGCCTCCGATGGTCCACGAATTCATCCGCGAACACCACGGCACTACAGTCGTCTCTTACTTCCTGGACAAGGCGCGGGCGGAAGATCCCGATCTGGAGCTCGATCCCAGCGACTTCGCTTACCCCGGTCCGAAGCCGCAGAGCAAGGAAACCGCGGTCGTGATGCTGGCGGACGGCATCGAGTCGGCCACCCGGGTTCTGCAGGACCCCACCCCGGATCGAATCCGATCCGCCATCGATCAGATCATCACCACCCGCATCGAAGAAGGCCAGCTCGACCAGTGTCTGTTGACCATGCGCGACCTGGATGTCGTCAAGGCGGAATTCGCGCGCATCCTGATCGGAATGTACCACAGACGCATAGAGTATCCGTCCGGGGTCCACGCCCTGGACGAAAGCCCTCCTATCGCCCCGGTCAGCGGGGAGCAGGAGGAAGCCGGAGAGACGCGGCCGGTTGGGAAGGCGCCCGGGCCGGGATGAGACGGTGACCGTCACGGTTCACGTGAACCGCCTCGAGGAGTGGCCGGAAGCGGCTGGCCTCGCGCACGACGTGCGCCGGGCGGCACAGGCGGCACTGGCGG
>JBDHHR010000003.1:0-138040 GCA_039589295.1 Gemmatimonadota bacterium
CGTTTCGCCAATGGTGGGTGCGAAAGTGGTGGTGACAGCGGAAACGGGAATGATCGTGGAGGACACTCAGGTCGACAGCTGGGTAACGGCTCTACGATCAGCAATCACAGAGCCATTTACCTTCGATCCTGGTTATGCGGCCCGCTTTCAGTTGAGCCTACCGAATCACGTGGAACGCATGCTGGAATTAATGTCGGAACGGGAACGTCGTAGGGAGACCGAGTGAAGAGCGGAGAACGGGTGATTGATTCCCGACGCAGAGACGGCAGGCCGTTCCCGAGGTTACCTCCGTCCCTGTCTAGCCATGCGCCTAGAACGGCAGCGGCTGATTCCTCCGCGCTCGTGGTTGACGTCACGTTGACGCCCGCCGCTAACCTCCACGCATGAACCCCGAAGCCGAACTTCGCGACGCGGAGCAGCGGGCCGAGATGCACCGGGTGCGGGCTGAGGCGCTGAAGGCTGAAGCACGCAGGCCGGTACGGAGACTATTCAAGCCGGGGGACTATTGCTGCCGGGCCTCTTACCTACAGAAGAGTGAGGCCGAAGAAGCGCTCCATGAGACTCATTCCGATCCAAAGCCAAAAGGCGATGATGATGGCAGCCGGTATCGAGGCAAACGCCCACTTGATCATGAGGTCCACCATCGTCAGAAACGGTACGTTGAGGTCAATGACGACAACGCGCTGAGCTTCGTCATCCATAGTGCCTCCACACAACGGGTTGCTAGTCACCCAACACGATGCTGCTTGCCCTAGTGGCCAGCATCACGCCTACGACTTACACTCGAACTTGCCAATCCGTAACACTTCGTCCCGAGGCTCATCTCTACCGCCGCGTTGGAGGACAACGTTCATGCCCTCCATTGCCGCGACAAAGCGCTCGAAATAGCTGAACACCGTATCTGGAGTCGGCAGCTTCCTCTTGAGGCCCCCATAATCGACATGGATGAGGTCGTTTCGCAGAGCGCAGATCTGCTTAATGGCCTGGTGCGGACCTTCGGTTGCGCTAATCGTTTTTCCCGTTCCGCCCAGAGTTGGCAAGAGGAACCACTTGTGCTCTGCAGGCAGTCGCTTTGCCGCGTCGGCGACCGCGTCCTCCAGTTTGCCTTGCTCAACTAGCTCATCGAGCAGATGGTTGGCCCTCGCTTCGATGGCGAGCGTGCAGAGAACGAGCGTCGCGAGCGAGTGGAACTCATCATCGTCCAAAGTTCCGCCGTCCGGGTCGAACTCATCCTGACTCTCCCGACCTCGTGTAGTCTCAAACAGAAGCTTGGCCTCGGCCCACGCCAGCTTGAAAAAGGTGTTCCAGATGCGAACGCGACCGCTCGCATCGAGGGACGATTGCTCAGAGCCCTCAGCGACGCTCGGATTCAACAGACCGTCTCCTGCAGAGGATGTGGTGGGCTGCCTCTTGAGGCTCTGGGGCGCTTGAGCCTCCGGGGAATGCTACGTCACGCGACGCCGCACTTCAAGCGATGCAGCGCGTGGAAGGTGCTCACGGCGCTCAGTTAGGCAGGATTCTGTTCCCAAATCCGTTCCCATCCAGGCGAGAGGCGGATGTGGAGAACGTCGTAAGTCTATGCCGGGGGCGGGGTTCCGGGCCGTTACGGGAGCCTCCGCGCACATAACTCTCTCGTATCAGCTCCCCCGGGCGACCAGCAGGCTGCCGGCCCAGTCGGCTAACGCCAGCGCCCTATCTTCTTCCGGCGCCTCGGCGATAATACGCACAACAGGCTCGGTACCGGAAGGACGAACATGTACCCACTCCCGCGCCGCTCGCCATGCGAGGCGCAGCCCGTCGGCCCGGTCGGCGTCGGCGCCGGCGGCGGCCTCTGATTCCAGCGCATCGTATACTTCCTCCAGGACCGCCATGGGGCGAGAGGCTTTGCGCTTCACCATGCAGTAGCCACGCCGCGCGGCCAGGATATCTTCCAGTCGTCGCCCCTCGCGGGCCAGCAGGCTCAGGATCAGCGCCGCCGCCGCCGGTGCGTCCCGGGTGAGGTTCAGGTCCGGCAACATGACGCCGCCGTTCCCTTCGCCACCGATCACAGCCCCCACGTCAAGCATGGTGCGGGCGACGTGGGACTCGCCCACCGCAGTCCGGTAGAAGGCAACGCCCGCACTCGTGGCTACGTCCTCTATGCATTGGCTGGAAGAGAGGTTAGTGACTACCGGGCCGCGCCGCTCCGACAGGACGTACTCTGCGGCCAGGGCCAGCGTCCAATCTTCACCCACAGGCAGGCCGCGTCCGTCGACCAGCGACAGGCGATCCCCGTCCGGATCCACCGCCAGGCCCAGCTCGGAACCCGACGCGCGCACCAGTTCTCCCAGCGCCGACAGGTTGGCGGCGCTGGGCTCGGGGTTTCGCGGAAACTGCCCGTCCGTCTCCAGACCAATGCCTGCAACCCTGCATCCGAGTCCCTCCAGGAGCCGCGGCATGAGCGCTCCCCCCGCTCCGTGCACGCAGTCCAGAGCCACCTGTGGCCGGGCAGCCGCGATCCGATCTGCCGCCAGCATCGGAAGCGCCAGGATCCGGTCGATGTGATGATCGAGGACCCCCTCCACGGCAGAGGCCGTCGCCAGGTGGCCCCGGTCCGGGAGGAGGGCCCGAGTCGCCTCGAAGATCTCCTGCACGCGGCGGCCCGCGGAGGGAGAGATGAACCTTCCCCCGGCCGAAGCCAGCTTAAGGCCGTTCCATTCAATGGGATTATGCGAGGCGGTGACGACGAGCGCGGCGATAGCGGCCTCATCGTCCGCCACGGTAAGCAGGAAGGAGGGCGTGGGAGCGATTCCGGCGAGCCGTACGTCCAGGCCGACGGACCGCAATCCGGTTGCCGCCGCGCTGGCGAGGCTCTCCCCCGAGACACGGGAATCTCGACCCACGAGCACGTAGGCCGACTCGACGGGGACGTCCGCGCCCTCCGCCAGGAAGCGGCCGAACGCCGCTCCGTAGCGCGCCACGACCTCCGGTGTCATCGTCTCGCCGACGACCCCCCGGATGCCTGAAGCCGAGACTATCAGCGGACTGGTCAAGTCGTCCTGCTTTGCTGAGAAGGCGGGCCCTTGGGGGGCCGCCGCGTCTATTCCGGAAGAGCTCTACTGCAAAGGATGGGCCGCTGCTGGGGCGCAGCGGAAGAGTACATGGAGTTCGGATGACCGTCAACGCACGTAGGTCCGGCGCGCTGGCACGGGTCGGGACCGGCGGCGCTTGAGCCGCCGGTCGCGCAGGCTCACGATCCGCCGCCTGGCGCGGCGCACCTCGCCGGCGCCGACAGTTCTCGCCGCATACCCTCTGCCCCAGCGAACCGGTCGGCCAGCCGCTGCCAGGGCTTCCTCCGATCCCGTCTTCAGGTGGCTGACGAGTCGCCCGACGCTGTGGTTGGGTTTGAAGCGAACGAGAGCGTGCGCCCGGTCGGCGAGAACGCGCACGCATAAGGGCTCCGCGTCCAACCGCCGGCATAGAGCGATGAGGTGACCCTCCACCACCCCGCGCACGGCCTGCGGTATGAGCGGCAGCCGACCCAGGGTCGGCCACAGCAGGTGCACGTACAGCCGGTGAGCGGAGCGGGCCGAGGCGGAGTCGGTGTTGAGCATGACCCCGAGGATACGTCCTGTTCTCATCCGGCTCTCAAGCCACTCTGTCCGGGGTCGTTTCGAGACCGGCGGCGGATGGCGTAGGTTGGAACGTGAGCCCGCGTACGGTGCCGTGGACTCGCGCTCATCGCTCATTCAGGAGAGGTAAGGATGCGAGGCCGGACATGAGGACCACAGCCAGTGATCGATTCGGGACTCTGGCGGTGCATGCCGGCCAGGAGCCGGAAGGTGCCACTGGAGCGATCATCACCCCACTGTACCAGACGTCGACCTATGTCCAGGACGGAGTCGGACGGCCGCGAGAGGGCTATGAATACGCGCGGGTCACCAACCCCACACGCACCGCGCTGGAGGAGAATCTGGCGGCTCTGGAAGGCGGCCGGCACGGGCTGACCTTCGGCTCCGGACTCGCGGCCATCGAGGCGATCGTCAAGGCCAACCTGAGCGCCGGGGATCACGTAGTGTGCGGCGACAACATGTACGGCGGGACCGAGAGGCTGTTCCGGTTCTGGGAGCGGTATGGAGTCTGCTTCGAGTATGTGGATACGGCCGACCTGGGAGCGTTGGAGTCGGCCATCCGGCCCGACACACGCCTCGTGTTTCTGGAGACGCCCACCAACCCGTTGATGGCTCTCTCCGACATCGCGGCCTGTGCCGGCATCGCGCACGCGACCGAGGCGTTGCTGGCGGTAGACAACACGTTCGCGACCCCCTACCTGCAACGCCCGCTGGATCTGGGGGCGGACATAGTGATGCACTCGACCACCAAGTACCTGAACGGTCATAGCGACGTGGTGGGCGGGGCGCTCATCATGAACTCGGACGACCAGGCGGAGCGCTACCGATATCAGCAGCTGGCCACCGGGGCCGTCCCCGGTCCAATGGACTGCTGGCTGCTGCTCCGGGCGACCAAGACGCTCCACCTTCGCATGCGCGCGCATTGCGACAACGCAGAGGTTATCGCGACGTTCCTGGCCGGACAGCCCGCTGTTGAGAGAGTTCTGTATCCCGGACTTCCGGATCATCCGCAGCACGATCTCGCCAAGCGTCAGATGAGAGGCTTCGGGGGGATGATCACGGTCGACATGGGCTCCGGCGAGCGAGCGGAGGCCCTGGCCGGCAGCACCCGGCTGTTCGCTCTGGCGGAGAGCCTCGGAGGTGTCGAGAGCCTCATCTCCGTTCCGGCGCGTATGACACACGCCTCGGTGCCGGCGGAGCGACGGGCCGCGATGGGACTCACGGACGGACTCGTCCGTCTGTCGGTGGGGGTCGAAGATGTGGAGGATCTGATTGCCGATCTCGAGCAGGCCCTGTCCGGCCTCTCACAGTAAGATATGATGTAAGGGCGCTGCGGATCCTGTTGTTGAAACCGCCGGCGGTTCGCTCGCGTATCGCCAATGGGAAGAGGAACGCGCGCAGAAGGAGAAAGTCATGGCAGACGACGGGACGGGTGATAGCGATATGGCGGAGGAAAAGGGCAACGGGACAAACGGCGAGGACGGCGGTGAGGGACTGCAACGCCGCATCCTGACCCAGATCGGAGCTGTTTCCTGGGAGCATCCGGCGGACCGCACGGCACTCAACGCGCTGCGAAAAGTGCCGGGTTTCGATCTGGCGCTGCGCAAGATCTTCGGGATGTTCGGGGAGCGGGCGATCCGGCTGGCCTTCAAGGCGAACGCCGTCCGCGTGTCGGAAGACCAGTATTCGTGGATCCACGAGCGGACTCTCCGCGTGTGCGAGGTTCTGGACCTCGGGACGGTTCCGGAAGTCTACGTCTCGCAGACTCCGGTGGTGAACGCGGGCGCGGTAGGAATGAGCGACCCCTTCATCGTGCTCAATTCTTCCATGCTGGAGGTGCTGTCGCACGATGAGGTTGAGGCAGTACTGGCGCATGAAGTGGGACATATTCTCAGCGGGCACGTTCTTTACCGGACCCTTCTCCTGCTCATCATGCGCCTGGCCCTCTTCCGGTATCCGATCGCCGGCCTCGCCCTCCTGCCGATCCTGTGGGCACTGCTGGAATGGTACAGGAAGTCGGAGCTGTCCTGCGACAGGGCGGCCCTGCTGGCCGTACAGGACCGCGAGGTCGTGCTCTCCAGCCTGATGAAGTTGGCGGGCGGCACGCGGGGCGAGGAACTGAACCTGGACGAGTTCGTGGCCCAGTCGGAGGAGTACAGAGAGGGAGGCGATCTGCTGGACTCCGTGTACAAGGTGCTGAACGCCATAGGAGCTACCCACCCGTTCGCCGTCGTGCGGGTGGCGGAACTGAGCGACTGGATAGACAGCGGCGCGTACGACAGGATCATGAGCGGCGAGTACCAGCGGCGTGACGAAGAGGACACCAAGCCGTATCGGGAGGACCTCGCGGAGGCACTGAAGGGATACACGGACTCCGCGCACGAGATCATGGACGAGGTCGACGCGACGATCGACCGCATCAAGACCCGCTTCACCGACGCGTGGCGCCGGGGGCGCCCGGAATAGCGCCGGGCGCACATCAGGGCGGACCCACGGAGCGGGGTTAGGCCTTCGAACGGGTGCGCCGCGGCGCACCCGTTTCTTCATCTGGCGGCGCGCTGGCCCGCATGACATGGTGTCGATATGAAGATCCTGGTGATAGGCGCCGGGGGGCGGGAGCACGCCTTGGCTGCCAAGCTGCGGGAAGACGCTCCATCCGTCGACCTGTTCATCGCTCCGGGCAATCCGGGCACCTCGGCCCTGGGACGGAACGTCCCGATTCCCGTCAGCGACCTTGCCGGACTAGCGGCTTTCGCAGAGTCGGAGACCATCGACCTCACTGTCGTCGGACCGGAACAGCCTCTGGCCGACGGGATAGCGGAAGTCTTCGCGGCCCTGGGCCTGCCCCTGTTCGGTCCGTCAGGGACAGCCGCCCGCATCGAGGCCTCGAAGGCATTCGCCAAGCGCCTCATGTTCGAGTGCGGCGTGCCCACGGCAGATTTCGAGATCTTCACCGAGGCGGAGAGTGCCTGTAACTACGTCTCAGGCCTCGAGCCTCCCATCGTCGTCAAGGCCTCGGGGCTCGCCGGAGGCAAGGGCGCGATCATCTGCGACTCACGCTCGAGGGCGGAGAATACGGTGCGCGAGATGCTGGTAGGCGGGCGCTTCGGGAAGGCGGGCCGGGAGGTCGTAGTGGAGGAGTACATGACCGGAGAGGAGCTCTCGGTCTTCTTCCTCACCGATGGGGAGAAGGCGGTGCCGCTGGTTCCCTCCCGCGACCACAAGAGGCGGTTCGAGGGGGATCGTGGACCCAACACCGGCGGTATGGGAGCCTACGCTCCGGTGGCCGACGGCACCGAGGAGCTGTTGGAGCGAGTGCGTCGAGAGATCGCCGAGCCGGTACTCCGTGGACTCGCCGAGCGTGGATGTCCGTATCGCGGCTTCCTGTATGCGGGACTCATGCTCACCAATGCGGGACCCAGGGTGGTGGAATTCAACTGCCGCATGGGTGACCCTGAAGCCCAGGCAGTCCTCCCGCTGACCAGTGGGAGCCTTCTGGAGCCCATGGCGGCGGTCGCTCGCGGGGAGAGTCTCGGCGACTGGGTGCCGGGCCGGACAGCACTCTCGGCGCTGGTGACTGTCGTTGTCAGCCGTGGCTACCCCGGCTCGTACCCCACGGGCCTTCCGGTAGATGTCCCGGAGGACTTGGAGGGTCCTGATGTGCGCGTCTATCATGCCGGCACGGCGCTGAGTGACGGAAGGCTCGTGACTTCAGGCGGGCGAGTGTTCGGAGTGACGGGCCTCGGGCCGAGTCTCGCTGAGGCGGCTTCTCGCAGTCGCGCGGCCGCGTCTCGTATACGCTTCGAGGGTGCAGCCTGGCGGAGCGACATCGGCCACTCGGAGTGCGGCCGCTCCGTCGGAGTGACCTGAGGCAGCGCCCGCGGCCGCGCCGTGCCCGAGCTTCCCGAAGTCGAGACCATCCGCCGGAGCCTCGCATCAGAGGTGGAGGGCCGTGCCATCGAGGCGGTTCGCATCCACCACAGCGACATCATCCTGGAGCCGGACTCGCCGCGTCGCTTCCGCACACGTGTCAGCGGACGCCGCATCCGGAGCCTCGGCCGGCGTGGGAAGTATCTCCTGATAGGGCTCGACGACGGCGGAGTTGTACAGGTCCAGCTGCGCATGAGCGGCCGCTTCGCCATGGGTCGCGACGGGCCGCCGAAGTCGGCAGGATTCGGTCACATCGCCGCCGAGTTCGTACTGGACGACGGCCGGACGCTGTATTACGACGACGTACGACGCCTGGGCGGGTTCCGCCTGCTGTCGGCAGAGGCGTGGAAACGACTGGAGAACGACTTGGGCCCAGAGCCTCTCTCTCCGGATTTCACGGCGGCCGATCTGGCCGCGATCCTCGGACGCACGCGCACTCCCGTCAAGAACGCCCTGATGGACCAGCACCGCATCGCCGGAGTCGGTAACATCTACGCCAGCGAGGCGCTGCACATGGCTCGCCTGGACCCTCGTCGCAGGTCTTCCTCTCTCCGGGCTCCCGAGGTCCAACGTCTGCATCGGGCGGTGAGGCGGGTGCTGCGGCAGGCGATTCATGACGCCGGAACGACGCTGCGGGACTACCGAAGCGCGGACGGCAGCCCGGGACGATTCCAGGAGCGGCTTCGGGTATACGGACGGGTCGGGATGGACTGTGCGCGGTGCGGCTCCTCCATCCGGCGGATCGTTCAGGCCGGGCGCAGCACTTTCTTCTGCTCCGCCTGCCAGGGGTAAAGGCTCCGTTCAGCGATCCGCCGCCAGGTCTACATGCTGCACATGGATTCCGCGGCCGTGGATCTCCATGAGGGCCACGGTGATGGGTTTCCCGGGCACGGCCGGTCCGGCGCTGCCGGGGTTGATCAGCAGAACGTCACCCGACCGGTCGCACCGCGGCAGGTGCGAGTGGCCATGGATCACGGCGGCCACGGCCGGGAATTCGGCGGGGAGTGCATCCGGGTCCGGCGCCAGGTGGCCGTGAACGACCGCCACTCTCACCTCGCCCACCGTTTCGACAAGCGACTCGCGGGTCAGGGCCCGGACTTCGGGCCCGTCGACGTTTCCCCAGACGGCGGACACAGGCGCGACCGCTTCCAGGTCCCACAGGATCTCGGGACGACCCACGTCACCCGCATGGATTATGCGGTCCACTCCACGGAAGAGCTCCAGCACGGCCGGCCGCAGGAGGCCGTGCGTGTCGCTGATCAGGCCCCAGCGGACGATCTCCACCCTAGGAGCCTGTCCGAGTAATGGTGCGCGGCCGTACCCCATATTCGGACAGACTCCTAACGCTCTTCCTCGCCGGTCCAGCGATATCCTATCTGGTGCGGCACCTTCATGTGATCGAGCACCCGGGCGACGACAAAGTCCACGAGTTCGCCTACGGACTGAGGGCGGCCGTAGAAGCCGGGAGCGGCTGGCAGAACGACCGCGCCGAGTCGGGACAGCTGCAGGAGGTTCTCCAGATGCACGGCCGAGAGCGGCGTCTCACGCGGAACGACGATCAGCGTACGCCGCTCCTTCAGCGTGACGTCGGCGGCACGCCCGACCAGGCTCCGGGAAGCGCCGTGGGCGATGGCGGACACGCTGCCCATCGAACACGGACAGATAACCATGCCGCCGTATTCAGCCGAGCCGGAAGCCGGCCGGAGGCCACGATCGTCGTCGTCGAAGAAGCGGAGGCGTCCTCCGTCGCCGATGCGCTCCCGCAACGCGGGCTCGTCGGCGATGTCCAGCTCGTACGCCAGCAGACGCCATCCATGCCGGCTCACGATGACGTCCGCCGGTACGCCGGCCTGGGCCAGCACCTGTAGCAGCCGGAGCCCGTAAGGCGCACCGGATGCACCTGTGATCGCTACGATCCAGGGGGTCTTGTCCATGTCGAACTTTCCCGCTTCCCAGGCTTCAGAGCAACCGATCGATCAGTACGAGGCTGGCGAAGGCTGAAGCGATCCATACGTTCACGGTGAAGAACGCCTTACCAATCGTCTCCGGCGATGACGGGTCGACGAGACCGTGCTCCAGGCCGATGAGCCCCACCGTTACGAGCAGGGCCGCCGTGTAGCCGGCCCCTAGCTCGGGAGCCAGCACAGGTATGGCGGCCAGACACAGTACGGCGGCGGCATGGAAGCCCACCGAGATCCAGCGTGCGGCCCGAGCGCCGAACCGCGCCGGGATGGACCGGAGACCAAGCCTCCGGTCGATCTCGATGTCCTGCAGAGAGTAGAGAATGTCGAACCCTCCGATCCAGAACGCGACCGACAGGCTCAGGACCGGAAGCAGCGTCCACGGTCGGCTCCATTCGCCGGAGATGGCCAGATACCCGGCCGCCGGCGCGATACCGTCGGCGAGGCCCAGGATAAGGTGGGTCGTCGTGGTGAACCGCTTCGCGTACGAATATCCGAGGACGGCCGCCAAGGCGATCGGGGACAACCTGAGACAGAGCGGGTTGAGCATACCGGCCGCCAGCACGAACACGCCGCTGGATGCGACCACCGAGACAGTCGCTTCCCGCACCGATAGCTTCCCGGCCGGGATCTCCCGGCTCGCTGTCCGCGGGTTGCGAGCGTCGAAGTCCCGATCGACGATCCGGTTGAAGGCCATGGCCGCGAAGCGGGCCGAAGTGAACGCTACCAGAATCCACAGAACGGCCCATAGGGTGACCGGGTACAGGTAGGAAGCGAGGATCACACCGACGAGGGCGAAGGGGAGCGCGAAGCCCGTATGCTCGAGTTTCACCAGCTGGGTGTAGAGCAGCGGGCGGAGACCCGCGGTTACCACCGTCTCCCTCAAGGAAGCTCGATCCCGAGCTCCGCCCACATGGCGTCGACGGCGGCCCTCGTCTCCGAGTCCATTTCGATGAGCGGAGGCCAGCTCCTTTCGAACCCTTCCTCCGGCCATTTCCGCGTCGCGTCTACGCCCATCTTCGAACCGAAGGTGAAAGCCCTCGAGGAGTGGTCCAGCACATCCATGGGCCCGCGCGAGAAGAGTACGTCTCGCTGCGGGTCGATGTGGTTGAGGGCGACCCACCATGCCTCCTGGACGTTCCGCACGTCGACCCACTCGTCAAGCACAACGATGACCTTTGCGAGCGACATTAGGCCCATCCCCCACAGTCCGTGCATCACCTTGTAGGCGTGCCCGGGATAGTCCTTGCGGATGGAGACGAACACGAGATTGTGAAAGATGCCCTCCGCCGGCATGTGGTAGTCAACGACTTCCGGCAGCGTAAGCTGCAGCAGGGGCAGGAATATCCGCTCGGAAGCATGCCCCAGCCAGTAATCTTCCATCGGCGGGCGTCCGACTATGGTAGCGGGGTAGACCGCATCCTCGCGCAGGGTGATCGCCTGCACATGCACGCAGGGATAAAGGTCGGCCTCGGAATAGAAGCCGGTGTGGTCTCCGAACGGACCCTCGGTGACGAGGCTTTCCGACGGGTCGATCCAACCTTCGATGACGATGTCGGCTTCGGAAGGCACTTCGAGATCGCAGGTGAGCGCCGGAGCCAGGGTTACCGGCTCCCGGCGCAGGAATCCCGAGAAGAGATACTCGTCCACGCTGGGCGGCAGCGGTGCGCTGGCCGCATAAACACACGCCGGATCACCTCCCAGCGCTATGCATACAGGCATCCTCTCACCACGCTGGGCCATGGCGCGCCAGTGCGCGGCTCCGCTCTTGTGCCTTTGCCAGTGCATGGCCAGGCGATTCGCATCCAGGATCTGAACGCGGTACAAGCCCACGTTACGTCGGCCGGAGTCGGGGTCGTGCGAGATTACCTGGGACAACGTGATGTAGCGCCCGCCGTCGTCCGGCCAGCATTTCAGGTGCGGTAGCGCCTCCAGATCCACGTCGGCTCCCCGCCGCACCGTCTGCTGGCAGGGAGGCGCGCCGCGGATCCGGCGAGGCGGGAACTTCGCGAGCTCGGCAAGCTGCGGGATGAGCAGCAGCTTCTGCTTCAGCCCCGCCGGCGGCTTCATTTCCAGCAGATCCCGGATCCTCTCGGCTATCTCCTCCACTCGCGCGACGCCCAGCGCCAGCGCCATGCGGCGCGCGCTCCCGAAGAGGTTTATGGCCACCGACTGATCCGCAACCCTCCCGTTCGGCTGGAGTGGCTGCTCGAACAGGAGCGCGGGGCCTCCGCCCGGACTCTTCATGCACCGGTCGGCGATCTCGGTGATCTCGAGCTCTACCCGCACCCGTCGGTCCACCCGGCGCAGCTCGCCAGCCTCTTCGAGGCAGGAGATGAACTCCAGCAGATTCGCGTGTGCCATGTCAGGATCCGAAAGCCTCCAGGAACTCGGCGACATGCCCGCTGACCATCGATGGCGGGCCGCTGTCGCACCGACTCCCCTTAATCTAGCTTGCGCCCACGTTATGTCCGGCCTGGCAGATCGGCAAACGGCGCCGGAAGCCTGTGGTCGGCGTGGGCCTTCTCTTCGCAGAGGCGAGCCTGCGCCCGTCGCGGATCGAGCTTACGGAGGGACGTGACGCACAGGGAGAGCACCGACCGGGATCTCGTCCGTCTCTGCCAGCGAGGAGACGAGCGGGCTGCGCGTGAGTTGGTCGAGCGCTTCCAGCGCCCGGTCTTCTCGCTGGTGTACCGAATGGTCAGAGACCGGGAGCTGGCGGAAGATCTCTCGCAGGAGGTCTTCGTGCGGACGTTCAACAACCTCGACCGCTACGACCGCTCTTACAAGTTCTCCTCCTGGCTCTTCAAGATCGCCTACAACCTCACCGTAGACCACCTGCGCAGGAAGGAGCTCCAGACGATCTCCATGCACGGCTCACCAGATGCGGTCACCTCGGAGCGGCAAGAGGCTACCGCGGTGACGCTGGCGTCTACGGACGAGCTGCCGGACGAGCTGCTGGAGGCGCGGCAGCTGGCGGGCCACCTGGAGGAAGCGATCGGCCGGTTGCGGCCCGAGTATCGGACAGCAGTCCTCCTGCGCCACCTGGAAGGGCGGGCGTACGAGGAGATAGCGGAGATCATGGAGATCCCCCTGGGCACGGTGAAAACATACATCTTCCGCGCACGCCGAGAGCTCAGAGAGGAACTCGACGACTTACGGGAAGGGGACGAGGGAGGGTGAAACTCCCGGCCATCGCTTCTCGTACGGCAACTGGAAACGATCACCGAACGGAGAGCCATGTCAGGGAACGGGCGACGACCCGATAAGCACATTGGGAAGGAGCTGCTGGAGCGGATCGCGATCGGCCGCGGAGACCAGCTTCCGTCCGGGGCATCGGAGCATCTGGACACCTGTCATCGCTGCCGCCGCGAAGCGTCGGAGCTCCGCGAGCTTCACGCGGCGCTGATCGCCCTCGCCCCCCTGCGGCCGGCGGCGGGCTTCGCCGGCCGGGTGATGTCCCGCGTCTGCCTGCCGATACCGCGGCGGGTGAGAGTGGCGCGTGCCATGCGTGCTCACTGGTTGGCGACGTCGGGCGTGGTCGCCGGGACGACAGCCGCTTTCGCGGCAGGGTTGGCCTTGACGGCCAGGTACCCGGAGGTCACGCCGTGGGCCCTGGCGACTTTCCTCCTGGATCGGTCCCTGGGGCTGGTGTGGACCGGAGTCATGGCGATCGGACGCCTGGTCTATGAGTCAGGTCTGCTGGTCATACTCGAGGAAATCATGGAGCAGCTAACCGTCTCGAGCGCGTTGCTGACCATGGCGACGCTCACCCTGGTGGGCATGGGAGCCCTACGGATAATGCTGCGCCTGATGGACGAGGCCAGGGACCCGGCGCAGCCCGTAATCGGCGGCTGAGGTCCGAACCGAGGAAGCTGACGATGCGCAATCCCGAAGAACGGAGTGGGAGGAGGATGGGACGAGCCTTGAGGGCAGCCGCCGTGCTCGCGTTGATGCCGGCGATCGCGCTCCTGACGGTACCGGCCGGATTGGAGGCGCAAGAGGCAGCGGTCAGCGCGAGCGCCGTGACTCTCTCGTCCCGAGCGGCCACGCTCGAGCTGGAGACGGCGGACGGCGGCAGCCACGTGATCTCCTTGTCCGAGGGCGAGATCCTGGTGGACGGAGAGGCAAGAGGCTCGTACGTCGAGGGAGGTGAGCTGGAGCGGGCCTGGCGGTCGCTGCTGCGCAGCCCCGAGCTGGACACTGGCGA
Organism: Gemmatimonadota bacterium; assembly: GCA_039589295.1. Taxonomy (GTDB): domain Bacteria; phylum Gemmatimonadota; class Gemmatimonadetes; order Palauibacterales; family Palauibacteraceae; genus JBDGYE01. Next base: position 13,713 of record JBDHHR010000003.1, read on the forward strand.
CATCAGGGAGGTGCTCGCCCGCTGGAACCCCGACGTGGGTTCGGAGGCACCGATAGCGGCCGTGCTGGGCGAGACCCTGACCAGCCTGGCTCTGACAGGCGCGCCCGCTACCGAGGTGGCCGCCGCGCTGCCAGAGACAGCCACCGTGGCCGGGCCCGACGGCCGTCAGGTCGCCATAGCCCCGGGCGTCCTGTCGCTCGGCGAGCTGCAGCGCAAGTTTGACCAGCTGCGCCTATCGCTGGAGCAGCTGCGAAGTGACATACCGGACTTCGGCGAGAACTTCGCCCTCGTCGTCCACGACAGCTACGTGATCCCCGCTGAACACGTCGTGCCGGGCAACCTGGCGCTCCTTGATGGCGAGCTGAGCCTGGCCGGTACAGTGGCCGGCGATGTCCTGGTGGCGGACGGAACGCTGATCCTCGAGCCACCTGCCCGCATCGAAGGTAACGTCGTGCAGATCGGCGGCGAGCTGATCGACTCCGGAGGCCATGTTGACGGAGAGCTGCTGTCGCTCCTCGCCGGTGACCTCGGTCAGATGATCCCCGAGGATGTCGGACGGGCGGTAGCTGGCGACCTCGAAGCGGAATCCAGGATCAGGGTCCGGCCGACGGTGCACGTGAGGGGCCCCGGCTTCTTCGGTCGCATCGGACATAACATAGGACATGCCGTTGGCGGTGTTGCCGGTGTTCTGGTGTGGCTCTTCGGGCTGGGCGCTCTGGGCGTCGTGGTCGTCTATTTCTTCCGCCGTCGCCTGGAGGTGGTTGCCGACACGGCTCGCCTGAATCTCGGCCGCTGCGTCGGAGTCGGCCTGGCCGGTCAGCTCCTGTTCGTCCCGATCCTGCTGGTACTGGCGGTGGGAATCGTGACCTGGCTGGTGATTCCGTTCTACCTGCTGGCGGTGGCGATAGCTTTGCCCGCGGGGTACCTGGCGGTGGCGCACGCGGCGGGGGAAGCCATCTCGCTGCAGCGATACGGCTGGATCGAGCGCTTCCGGTTCCGAAGGGACAACTCGTACTACTACGTGATAAGCGGGCTGGTATTCCTGCTGGCGCCCTTCGCCATCGGATCGGCCCTGTATCTTCTCGGCGGAGTGCTGGGCTTCGTCCGCGGGCTTACCTTCTTCGCCGCCGGCGTGCTGACGTGGGCCGCCCTGACGACGGGGTTCGGCGCGGTCATCCTCACGCGGGGGGGCAGCCGCACCGAATTCACGCGGTCGGCAGGACTGGACGACGTGTTCACGTCCGCGGACGGTTTCCAGGAGGGAGGGTCGGCCAGTGCGTGACCACAGCGCGGCCGTCGTCGCGCTGGCCGCGTTCCTGATGGCGGGACACGCGAGCGCGCAGGAGCCCGACTGGTACGAGATGACCGCGAAGAGGCAGGCGGATGGAGTGCGCAGCATGGAGGCCGACATCGTCTACATGGTCGGCGAGCTGCGGATCTTCCCCGCACGGGCCGGTCTTCTGTACGATGCCCATCTGCGCTACGACGCCCTGCGCTTCGAGCCCAGCCGGGAATGGTCCGTACATGACGGAGTGGGGCATCTTCGCGTGCACTTCGAAGGCCGCGACGAAGGCGCGGAGTGGGAGGACCTGAAGGACCTCGACGACGGTGACTTCGGGTTTCTGTCCCTCGGGCTGAGCCCGGATGTGGAAACCGCCCTCACCGTAGCGGTGGGCGCTGCACGGAGCCGGCTGGACCTGGGCGGTATCCCGCTCACGCACCTCGAGTACAAGACTGGAGCCTCGGAAACCGATCTTGCCTTCGACGTTCCGAACCCCGTGAACATGCAGTCGATGGAGCTGGCGGCAGGGGCGGCCGACTTCGAGGCCACGGGACTGGGAAACGCGCGCTTCGACAAGCTCGTTTTCCAGGGTGCCATAGGCCATGTCACGCTCGACTTCACCGGTGAGTGGGATGGGGACGGGGACGGGGAGGCCAGCGCGAAGATCTCGATGGGGCTTGGCGGGCTGACCCTGCGCTTCCCGCGGGATCTGGGCGTTCGGGTGGACAAGAGCGGCATTCTCGTGTCCTTCGAGTCGGAGGGCTTCGAGAAGACTGACGGTGGGTACCGCACGCCGAACTGGGAGTCAGCCAGCCACAGGCTCGACATCGATGTGAAGGCCGTTCTCGGCGACGTCGACGTCGAGTTCGTCCGCTAGGCCATCCGCACGTCGGTCACGACGGGCCCGTCATAGCTCCGGTGCCAGCCGGCGCTCCAGTCCCGCTCCGGTGCCAGCCGTCGCTCTAGTCCCGCTCCGGCCTGACGCTCACCGTGTGTCCCCTGCGCACGTTCAGCCGGTCGACGGCACTGCCGTCGCGAACCGAAATCTCGAGCGTCCCAGCGGAGCCAACCACGGCGAGCAGCGCGCCCGACTCCACACTGGCGTAACTGGCTTTCAGACCCGAGATGACTTCCCCGCCGACCTCGATGAGTGCCGTCGGAGCAAGCCAGGCGCCGGGTATGTCCGTGACCAGGTTGCCGAACCGGTCGATGTGCACGACCCGACCCCGGATGCAGTCGCGCACCCGCGCGGGCATCTCCGAGCCGGCGCGCTCGAGGGCGTCGGAGTCCAGGATAGGACCGAGCCGCTCCGGAGCACCTCCTGCGGCGAGCCAGGCCGCCGCAGGAGCGAAGATATCACGGCCGTGAAAGGTCGAGCTCGGCACCTCCGAGACCAACGCCTCCGGCCGGACACGGCGCGCTTCCTGGACGACGCGACGCTCCAGGATGTGGGTCAGGAGCCCGTTGTCCGGGCCCACGAACCAGCGACCGGCAACCTGCACCGCGATCGGCAGCCGCGGGCCCCCTACTTCGGGATCGACCACCACCAGGTGGATCGTGCCCTCCGGAAAGCGCTCCCACACGCGGCTCAGCGCCCAGGCACCGGCCTCGACGTCCCCGGGCGTTATGTCGTGGGTCACGTCGACGAGGGTAGCGTCCGGACAGCGGGACAGGATCTCCCCTTTCATCTCACCGACGTAAGCGTCGGCCGTACCGAAATCCGTGATCAGCGCGATGAAGCTCATCTCAGACCTGTCTCTCCTTCCACGTCCCTCGATGCCAGATCCACGCCACCGCGGCTCCGCGGGCGACCCCTGTCCCGCTGATCGTCCACCAGATGCCCGCCAGGCCCATCACGCCGCGCAAGGCCAGGGCCAGCGGCAGGCGGAGCACCGTCAGGGTCACCGAGGCAACGGTCGGAAGAAGTGAGTAGCCGGCTCCCTCCATGGCCATCTGCAGAACGATCTCCAGCGCCATGAACATCTGGGCTACGGCCACGATTCGCAGGTAGCTGGCCCCGGCCGCGATGACCGCCGCATCAGCCGTGAACACCCGCATCAGCGCCTCGGGGACCAGCAGAAAGGAGAGGCCGGCGGCGCCGGTGATCGCCAATGCGTACCTCGCTGCCACTCGACCGGCGGCTGCAGCCCGACTCGGAGAGCCCGATCCGAGGTTCTGCCCCACGGCGGTGGCGGCTGCCAGCCCGAACCCGATGCACGTCATGTAGCTGATGGACTCCACCTTATGTCCCACCCCGAGAGCCGCGAGGGCCGGTGTCCCGAATCGGCTGGTTATCCGCGTCAGCAGGATATACACGAACGAGAACACCGCGCCACCAGCTGAGACGGGCAGGCCGATCCATGCCATGCGGCTGAGATGTCGGGAACGAAGTCTCGCCCGTCGCAGGAGCCCCCTGTCGTGAAGCCAGCGGTAACCGATGGCACACCCCGTCGCCCTGGTCACGAGGGTGGCCAGCGCGGCACCCTGGATCCCGAGACGCGGAAAGGGCCCGATACCGAGGATGAGAAGCGGGTCCAGCAAGGCATTCAGGCCGAGCGAAACGCCCAGCAGCAGCAGGGGTGTCCGGTTGTCGCCCGCAGCCCGGAAGGCCGCGTCCATCACGAAGTAGCTGAACACAATGGGGGCACCGACGAGGTACACGCCCAGGTACCGGCTCCCCTGGAGGGTCACGTCGTCCGGCGTTGCCATCAGCTCGAAGAGGGCCGGGAGGCCCGCGAGACCGAGGCCGCCCAACAGCAGAGCGACGGCCAGGCCCAGCCAGAACGCATGATACGCGGCGGCGGCTGCCAGGTCTCCACGCCCTTCCCCGTACCGGCGGCTGGCGACCGCTGTGAGGCCCACGGCCGGTAACTGCGCCATGGCCAGCACGAGCCACACTGAGAATCCCGCTGTGCTGACGCCGGCGAGGGCGGCTGAACCAAGGCCCCGCCCCACCCAGAAAGTGTCGACGATGTTGAACAGGCCCTGAATGAGAGTGGCTGCCACCGCCGGGCCGGCCAATCGGCGAACGACGGTGCGAACGGATCCGCGGGTGGGATCGACCCGCGAAGTCGTCCTGGTCATGCCATCGCGCGTATCCGCTCCTCTGCGGCGTGGGCGATCGCCGCCAGAGCCCTGCCTTCGGGTGACTCCGATCGACCGACGACGGTGGGCGTCCCCCGGTCCCCTTCCGCGCGTACAGCCAGGCCCAGGGGCACCGAGCCGAGGAACGGCAGGCCGAGAGAGGCGGCGAGCTTCTCCCCGCCTCCCGACCCGAAGATGTCGTGCGTCGTATCGCAGCCGGGGCAGACGAACCCTCGCATGTTCTCGACCAGGCCGATCACCGGGACTTCTACGTTTTCGAACATCTTGATGCCCTTGAGAACTCCGGCCACCGAAACGTCCTGGGGCGTAGTTACCATCACCGCACCGGTCACCTTCACCAGCTGAACCAGGGACAGCTGGGCGTCGCCGGTTCCCGGTGGCAGATCGACCACCAGGTAATCGAGCTCGCCCCAGTCGACCTGGTGCAGGAACTGGCGGACTATTCCCATGATGATGGGCCCGCGCCAGATGGCCGGCGTCTCCTCATCGACCAGGAGCCCGAGGCTCATCATCTTGACGCCGTGCGCTTCCACCGGAATCACCCGGTTCTCATGCATGCGCGGCGATTCGCGCGCGCCCAGCATAGTGGGAACGTCCGGCCCGTAGATGTCTGCATCCAGGAGCCCCACGCGTTTTCCCGCCTGCGCCCACGCGGCGGCCAGGTTGGTGGAGATGGTCGACTTTCCCACCCCTCCTTTTCCGGAGCTGACGGCGATGACGTGGCCGACTCCCGGCAGGGGGGCTGCGTCGGCGGGATGACGTGAGGCTTCCTCTCGACTGACCTGGCCCCGCGACGCGCCGGCGTGCGTGGCCGCCGCTGTTGCGCCGGGGCCGACGACAGGTAGCGAGCGGCGCCGGGGCTCGCGATGGCCGTCGGGCGCGCGACCGGTCGCTGTCGCCGGTGCCGACACCGGAACGCTCCCTTCCGGCGCAGCAATTCCCGAGCCCGTAGCCGGTTCTGCGGCCGGATGGACCGACACCCGGGTCACCCCCTGTACTCCCGACGCCACAAGCCTGACGGTCTCCGCCAGATCCGGAGAATCTCCGGTCCGGAGAGTCAGGTGTATGACCACTACACCCCTGTCGTCGACTTCGACGTCGGCCAGGCCCAGGGCTATCACGTCCGCCTCCCGAGCTGCCGGCCGCACCCGGGCCAATGCCTTCATCACACGCTCACGTATGGACCCGCTATCCATTCCAGTAAGTTCTCGCGTTTCAGGATTTCGTCGCGGGGGAGACCGGCAGGAGACGGGAACTACACCGACTCGACCGTGCGAACCTCCGGAACCTGCATCCGCAGTCGTTGCTCGATCCCCGCCTTGAGTGTGAGCACCGACATGGGGCACGCATAGCAGGCACCCACCATCCGGATCCGGACTATTCCCTGCACATCGTCGAACTCCACGAGTTCGATGTCGCCGCCGTCGACCCGGATGGCCGGGCGGATCGAATTCAGGATTTCCTCGATGCGCTCCCGCGCGGTCGCGGTTCGGGTGGCGGCGTTCGCTTCGCTCATTCGGTCGTCGCGCCTGTTTCGTCCCTCGGGGTCGGGCTTCCCGACCCGCCGGTGAAGCTATTTTTCCAGTATAACCCCGTCAACGACGCCCGGTTTCGCCGACCTCACCTCCCTAGAAGCCTTCTCCCCTGCGGCCCTTGTCCGGAGCCAGCATGAACTGCCTCACCGCCCGCCGCGCCGCGCTCTCCCGGTCCAGTGGAACCACGATCAGGTCGCCATCCCGCCAGCGCCCGTTCATGTCCCGGTAATGCCGACTGAACGGGTTCCCGCTCTGACCAGTGGGCAGCAGGAAGTATCCCTCGATCCCGTTCGGGTTGAGGAGCGCGATGAACCTCTCCGACGGACCGTACTCACTGGTCCAGGGAGGAGTCCAGGACGTGGAGTCGAGTTTGTCCCAGCGCCGGTAGTCGTCCGGACGCACGGTGTTGGGACCTCCTCCTGACGGGTATGGCCCGAGCTGAAAGCCGAACAGCCGCTGCAGCCAGCGGTTGGAGCCCAGCGGATGCGCGTGGCGCTCCGCGTGAAGCCGGCCCCAGGTGCTCCCGCCGGTCACCCTCAGAGCGTCACGCAGGGCCTGGTCCGCCAGTTGACTCAGGCGCTCGCCGCTCCCGGTGCGCACGTCATTTACCCACGGGTTGCCGTCGCCCTCCTCCAGGACGGCCAGCAGAGCCGTCATCGGGAAGAAAGCCCATTCCGGCGCCGCCGCGTACTCGTCACCGGCGATCAGCGCGCGCAGGCGGTAGAGCCAGGCGTAGAACAGAGGCGCGGCACGGGATTCCGGGTCGACCCGGCGGTCCCATCCCTCCAGCAGGGCGAGGGCTTCCCCGGAGTCAATCCGCCGCGCCGCGCCGAGCGCCATAGCCAGGACCCGGTCCGCCACGAGGCTACGGGTATCGTGCTGCAGCGCGTACGTCGACCGCACGCTCCAGTCCCTCCGGACAGTCAGAGCCTGGGTGATCCGAAGCGCCCTGAACGGCGCGGCGTAATCCACGCTCACCGCGTCACCGAGGCCTGGCGCCTGCAGGTTGTTGGCGGTCGCGATGAATCCCTTGGCCGGATCCAGCGTCGACGGATGCATCTCGATCGGCCAGAGTCCGCCCGGACTTTCGGTGAAGAGTTCGGCCGGCACGGGCAGCGACCCGTCCCAGCCGGCGCGGAGGGGTACCCGTCCGCCGAGGCGGTAGCCGATGCGTCCGCGGCGTGATGCAAAGACGACGTTCTGGTGTGGCTGCGGGAAACCGCGGACCGCCTGGTCGAACTCCGCAGCGCTACGGGCGCTGTTCATTCCCCACAGGCCGGTCGTGGGAGAGGAGGGGTGCGCCGCGATCCACACGGCGGTGAGGGTCTCCCCCAACTCGGGAAGGACGTCGCTGATGACCGGGCCCCGCTCCGTTTCTCGGACCCTCCACACTTCGGGTCGGGGGAGCCCGCGTACCTGTATCGTTTCCGGCCGCACCGTGAAGTCCAGCCACGTGTCTCCGTCGCGGTACGCCTCGCCGTCGGGTCCGACCTCCTCGATGACGAAGTCCATATCGTCAACCATGGCGTTGGTGAATCCCCAGGCTACGTCGCGATTGTGCCCGACGACCACGGCCGGAATCCCCGGAAGCGTGAGGCCCGCGACATGGAAATCGGAAGAATCGGCGTGCAGCGCTGCCAGATACCACAGCGCCGGGGCCCGCAGGCCCAGATGCATATCATTCGCCAGCAGAGGGAATCCAGATTCGGTGCGGGTGCCGGCGACGGCCCAGGCGTTGGAGGCCGCGCGCCAGGAGTAGCCGGCCAGGAATTCCAGCGGATTCCATCCACCGTGCCCACCAGCCTCGGCTGACGCGGAACGGTCCAGCGAAGCGGCCACCGTCGGTGGGGAGCCATCCGAACTGCCCCGGGCCGCGCCGCGCGTTCCCTTTTCCGCCTTCGGTTCGCCCGCCGCCGGCGCGGGCGGGATCACTGTTTCATCCAAGATGGTGGGCCCCCATTCCGGGTAGCCCAGACGCAGGTAACGGAGCTTCTCGAGAGGCATGTTTCGGGACGCCCAGAAGCGCGACAGATCGTTCTTCCAGTGTGAGAGATCGAGGTTCATGACGATGCCTATGGCGAGGCTGGATGTCTCGTCCCAGGGATCCGGCCGTACTCGCAGCAGGGTCAGCTCGGGAGGCAGGCGCGTGCCGCGAGCTTCGATAACGGAGTTCACCCCTTCGGCGTACGCTCTCAGGCGGTCTCGCTCGGCGGGAGCGAGAACCTGCAGGGTGTGGCCGGCCGCCCCCCACAGATTCAGGGTGCGCATGAGCCGGTCCGTCTCCAGCGCCCTCTCTCCGAACAGCGCGGATAGTCGACCCTGCGCAATGCGTCGGAAGAACTCCATCTGCCACAGGCGGTCGCTCGCGTGGACGAAGCCCAGCGACCGGAAGAGGTCGAGCTCTTTCTCGGCGTAGAGGTGAGGAATCCCGAAAGTGTCGGATAGGACCCGGACCGGCCTCTCGAGTGTCTCGAGCGTCACGGACCCCGACGGCTCGCGGGCAGAAGATACAAACCAGAAATAGATGGCGGTGGTGCCCAGACCGGCGACCGCGGACAGTCCGCCGGCGGCGAGCAGGGCCTTCCGAGCGAACGTTCTCTGCCTCATTGCCTCCCGGCGTGGGTCTCCTCGCCGTCCGCCCGCCGGCTCGCTCGGCTCGCACCTCCCGCTTGGGTGAAGGTATGGAACAGGGAAAGGTAGTCTTTACCGTCACGGCGGATGAGCCGCCGATCATGCATGGTCCGAAGCAGACGGCCGCAATCGCCCTCGTCCATGCCCAGGCGGGGTGCTAGGGCTTCCGCACACCCTCGCCCGTCGCGACACAGCACTTCCCACACGCGGAGAGCCTGCGGCTCCACGTCTCCGATCAGGAACGGCTCTCCGCCCGGAGTCTCCGCCGGAACCACCAGACCGCGCCGACGGAGCGCCGACTCTACCGGATCGAGGTGGTGGTCGCCGATCCCCCGGAACAGGAAGAAGTGCTCGCGACCCAGTGTGGCCGGCGCCATCGTTCGCAGCATCAGCTTGGCCACGATCTCGTCGGCGCAGCTGAAATCGATGACGTTCACGTCACGAAAGTCGAGAACCGTTAGCGACTGGCCTTCCGCCTCGGATACCAGTCCCTCGATCGAAAGGCGGACGGCGCGGCCCGTGTGCCGGGTGACGAGATCTTCCTTGTACAGACGCGCCACCGCGATCTCAGGAAGGTTGGCGGCCCCGCGTTGCGCAGTCATCTCCGTCCCTCACCCTCCGGACGTGCCGGCATGACCACCAGGATCTGAGCGCCCGGGAATCCCTCGAGACCCCTCTGCAGCGGAGGGATGGTCTCCCACTCGGGGACCAGAGCGATCATCGCGTTGCCGCTGCGAATCCCCAGCATGCCGTCCCACTTGCCCACCTGGCGCCGGATCGCCTGCAGGCCCTGACCGCGGCCGGGATCGCGGAAGCGGGACTCGCCGTGCAGCAGGGCCGCCTCCAGGGCGGCGGCGGCCGACCATCCTTCCCCGTGCCGACGCGCGTGTTCGGCCGCGAGCGATCCCTCGAAGCCGATCCCCACGTCCCCGACGGCCAGCATCAGCACGTCCCGGCCCAGCCGCTCGCGGTAATGGTACGTCTGGGCGCATACCCAGCCGTCCGCCTCCGCGTGTTCTATGATGTTCTGGCACACCTCCGAGAGCATGACGCTGAAGTGAATCACCGACGGCTTCGGGTAATGAAGCCTGTTCTCCAGAATGGCCGCGGCCCGCTCCCGGACCCTCTCCACTACCGCGTGTACGTCATGATGGGACTGGATGGCCGTAATTTCCAGAAGCGCATCGGAGGCGCCGTGAGCGCGTGTGCTCACCGGCTCCAGGTCGTACACCTGGTGCGCCACGTGCCAGAAATCCATGCGGTCCCAGTAGCGGCGGACATCCCGGCTGTCGGGAGCCTCGATTCGCGGCGCCAGCCCGGTCCGATCCCTGGCCACCCTTCCAACCGCCAGCAAGCCGATCAGACCGTACGGAGACGTCCACCGCACGTGCCTGGCGTTGAACACGAGCCGTTCCCCGCCAATCTCCGCGGAGCGGTTGAGGCCGGCGACGAGTTGCTCGAATCCCTTGTGGTCGAGGGTCTCCGGGACCTCGATGACGCGGCTCACGGCGTGGCTCCCGTGCCTGCCGTGCGGAGCATCTTCGCCAGTCCCCGGGTGCCGCTGGCGGTGGCGTTGCGTGCCGCCAGGTCGTTCGCCCGCCGGACGGCATCCGCGAGCGGCGCTCCAGCGAGCAGGTTCCCGAAGCAGGCCATTCCCCAAACGTCACCACACCCGGTCGGGTCCACCGTATCCGACCGCTCTCCGACGGTCGCGCGGCCGCGGCTGTCCCCACCCTGCAGCATGGGTGAGCCCTCCGTCGTCACCCAGGCGGATCCCTCGGCGCCAAGGGTGATCAACACCGCTTCGAGCCCGCAGGCCAACAGATCATCCGCCATCTCCATGTGATCCGTGCCGTGGGGAACCAGCGCAAACAGCTCCTGCTCGTTCACCTGCAGGATATCGAACGAACTCAGCCACGCGTCCCGGTCCCGCAGCGGGCGCAGTGAGCGCACACCGTCCGCGCCGACATCCAGAAGCAGCGAGTGAACGTCGCAGTACATCCGGCCGCCGAAGGCCTGACCCAGCCTACGTGCGCCCGGAAGGTCGAGTTCCCACCCGGCGACAAAATTCACATACAGCGCGTCACACGACAGGACCAGAGACTCGAGCTCCTCCCACCTCCAGCCCGGAACGCCTCCGGTCAGCCGCTCGCACCGGCGCGAGCGATCCTGGTAGAAGAGCTCGACCCGGTTGTTTCCCGCCGGTACCGTAACCACTCCCTCAAGGGAGCCGATACTCGCCAGCCCGTCGAGGAAAGCATCGGCCTCCGCCCTCAGATCCGCCCCGACCTTTATGATCGGCAGGAGGCTCCAGCCGCCCGGTGCGGCTGCCTCGAAGGCGGCCAGGGAGTACGCTATCCCACCCCAGTCCAGTATCGGGCGGTCTTGGCCCGCACCGGGGGCATGGATGGTATCCCACACAAGGGTGCCGACTGCTCCAAGGAGGGGCATCTCAGTCGTCCCCGAAACGCTCGACGCGGAAGTTGTAGGCGGCCCCTATCACGCCGGCCATGCCGCCAAGCTGGCTGCTCACGATGCGGCAGGTCTCGGCAGCGTGCTGGAACGCACGTCGCCTGACTTCCGCCTGGAGTGGCTCGAACAGGTGCTCGCCGGCCCGGGTGACACCTCCCGAGATCACGACCATCTCCGGGTTGAGGATGTTTATGAGATTCGCCACGCCCGTACCCAGGAATCTCGCCGTGTCACGCATGACCTGCTTGGCGTACTCGTCACCGGAGATGATCGCCTCGAAGACAGTCGCGGCGGTGAGCCGGCTGAGATCGTCGTCCACCATGGAGGACAGGATGCTCGGCTCGCCCGTCTGCAGTCCCTCGATGGCGCGGGCTGCGATCGCCGGTCCGGAGGCGTAGGCCTCCAGGCACCCGTAGTTGCCGCAGTTGCATTTCCGGCCGGTGGAGTCGATGGTCATGTGCCCGATTTCCCCTGCCACGTCGGCCACCCCGTGAAAGACCCGTCCGTCGAGGATGATGCCCCCGCCGATACCGGTCCCCAGCGTCACGCCCACCAGCATGCTCACGCCCCGACCGGCACCCATCCACCACTCCCCCAGAGTCGCGCAGTTGGCGTCGTTGTCGAGCTCAGCCTCGAGACCTAGGGCATTGGAGATCAGGTCGCGGAGCGGGAAATTCCGCCAACCCAGGTTCGGCGTGTCCAGTACCGTCCCAGTCTTCCGGTCCAGCGGCCCCGGCGACCCCAGGCCGATGCCGATGAGACCCTTCTCCGGAATGTCCGCCTCCCGCTGTGCGTCGCGCATCGACGCCCGGATCATCTCGATCATTCGGTCTACTACGAACTTGGCCCCTCGGTCGGACTCGGTCGGCATCGACCTCATTCCCAGGATCGTTCCGCCGTCGAAGGGCACGACACCGACGTTGATGGACGTGCCGCCCAGGTCCACCCCGACGATATACGGTTTGTCGCTCACCTGACTCGCCCCTGTTGGGTATCTCTAGCCGGTGACGGTCAGTCACCAACCTGGAGGACGGCGAGGAAGGCCTCCTGCGGGATCTCGACGGATCCCACCTGTTTCATCCGCTTCTTGCCTTCCTTCTGCTTCTCCAGAAGCTTGCGCTTGCGCGTGATATCCCCGCCGTAGCACTTCGCGGTCACGTTCTTGCGCAGCGGCCGGACCGTCGCCCTGGCGATCACATCCTTTCCGATGGCCGCCTGAATGGCGACCCCGAACAGCTGCCGTGGGATCAGCTCTTTGAGCTTTCCGGCGACCTTTCGGCCGTACTCGTGCGCCCGGTCGCGGTGGACGATCACGCTGAGAGCGTCTACCGGCTCGCCGTTCAGCAGGAGATCCAGCTTCACCAGGTTCGATTCCCTGTATCCTGCCATCTCGTAGTCGAGGGCGGCGTAGCCACGGGAGACGGACTTCAAGCGATCGTAGAAATCGAGCACGATCTCCGCCAGCGGAATGTCGTATCGAAGCTCGACACGGTTCGCATCCAAGTAGGCCATGGTCACGTACTCACCGCGCCTGTCGTGACACAATCGCTGCACGCCCCCGATGTACTCCGCCGGACTGACCACGTGGACGCGCACGTAAGGTTCCTCCACCCTCTCGACGCGGCCGCGGTCCGGCATGCGGCTCGGATTCTCCACCGAGAGCTTCTCCCCGTTGGTCAGCGTAACGTGGTACTCCACGTTGGGGACCGTGGTCACCAGCTCGAGGTCGAACTCACGCTCCAGCCGCTCCTGCACGATCTCCATGTGCAGGAGGCCGAGGAAACCGCAGCGGAAACCGAAGCCCAGTGCCTGTGAGGTCTCCGGCTCCCAGTGTAGGCTGGCGTCGTTCAGCTGCAGCTTCGCCAGCGCATCCCGCAGCTCCTCGAAATGTTCCGATTCGGTGGGATACAGCCCGGCGAAAACCATCGGCTTCGCCTCCTGGTATCCGGGCAACAGGTTCGGGGCCCGCTCTTCAGCGTCGAGGATGGTGTCGCCTACCCAGGTATCTGCCAGCCGCTTGATCTGAGCCGTGAGGAAGCCGACCTCGCCGGTGTTCAGCTCCCCCGTCGGTTCGTAGCCGAGCCTCAGGTAGCCCACCTCGTCCACCTCGTATTCGGCTTCGCTGGCCCCGAAGGCGATGCGCATCCCCTTCCGGATTGAGCCGTCCACCACCCGCACGAAGGGCACAGCGCCGCGGTACTTGTCATACAGGGAGTCGAATATTAGCGCCCGCAGAGGAGAACCGGGGTCGCCAGTCGGGCATGGCACGCGGCGCACGATCGCTTCCAGGACCTCGTCTATACCCGTGCCCTCCTTGGCAGAGGCGAGCAGCACCTCTCCGGGCTCCACCCCGATGAGCTCGCAGATCTCGTCCCGCCGCTTCTCCGGCTCGGCCGACGGCAGGTCGATTTTGTTCACCACCGGAATGATCGCCAGTCCCGCGTTCAGGGCCAGGAATAGATTGGAGATGGTCTGCGCCTCGATGCCCTGGCTGGCATCCACCACCAGGATCGCTCCTTCGCACGCCTCAAGGCTCCTGCTCACCTCGTACGTGAAGTCCACATGACCCGGCGTGTCGATGAGGTTGAGCTCGTACTCCCGCCCGTCCCGGGCTCGGTATGGGAGCCGAATGGCGTTCAGCTTGATGGTGATTCCCCGCTCGCGCTCCAGGTCCATGGAATCCAGCACCTGTTCCTTCATCCGGCGCTGATCGATGGCACCAGTGGCCTCCAGCAGGCGGTCGGCGAGTGTCGACTTGCCGTGGTCGATATGAGCGATGATGGAGAAGTTGCGGATGTTCTCTATGCGCACGGACTGCACCTCTTTCGGGAGCGGAAAACGTGGCCGAATATAGGCTCTCACACCTCCACCGTCAGCCCATCGTACGCAGGCTCGATCCCCTCCGGAAGCCAGGCTCTAAGCGCCTCGTGTTCTACGCTGTGCGTGAGATGAGTCAGGAATGTGCGCCCGGCGCCCAGCCGCTGCGCCGCCACCACCGCCTCCTCCACGTTGAAGTGCGTCGGATGCGGGTTGCCGAACCACAGGGCGTTGATCACCAGGACCCGAACGCCCTCCAGGAGCGGCTCCGCGTCATCCGGCACCCGCTTCCCGTCTACGATCACCGCAAGGTCGCCTGTCCGGAAGCCATAGCTGCGCATCCAGCCGTGCGGGTACGCGATCACGTCCAGGCGCATGCCGGCGGCCTCTATTTGTGCGCGATCCTCGAACGTGCGGAGATCCAGCCCGGGAATGGTGGTTCCGGGTGGGGCCTCGGCGTCAGGCGTCCAGAAGTACGAGAAGCGCGCGCGCAACTCGTCCGCGTGCTCCGATGCCACGTAGACCGGCAGGCGACCTCCGCCGTGGGCCGTGAACACCCGGAGATCGTCGATCCCGTGGACGTGATCCGCATGGGGATGGGTGATGAACACCGCATCGAGACTCCGCACGCCCGCCGCCACCAGCTGGAGCCGCAGCTCCGGCGGTGTGTCAACCAGCAGCCCTCGGCCCTCGTTCTCCAGCAACAGTCCGTGCCTCGTACGCCGGTTGCGGGGGTCGGACGAGGTGCATACCGGGCACGCACACCCGACGACCGGCACCCCAAAGGATGTACCCGTTCCAAGAAACGTGAGCTTCATTCGCTTACAGCGTTTCGATACGCATGTAGTTGGTCGTGCCAGCCACGTGGAAGGGGACGCCGGCCGTTACGACGAACGGCTGCCCCTGATAGCCGAGACCGGAGTCCAGGGCGTAGGAACGTGCCTCCTCGAACATCGCATCATAGCCCACCTCGCCCTGGTACAGGATGGGAAGCGCGCCCCACACCAGCGCCAGCTGATGGTAAGTCTTCGGCTGGTCGGTAACCGCCAGCATCGGGACGCGCGGACGCTGGGCAGCGACGAGTCGCGCGGTCGATCCGCTTCGCGTGAGAGTGACCAGAAACGGAGCGCTCAGACGCTCCGTGGCCTCAACCGCCGCACCGGCGATCGCCCCGGCGACCGTGCTTCGAACGGACACGTGGGGTGGAGGCAAATCATAGTCGGACGTGTCATCCGCGAATCCTCGCTCGCGCTCGATGCGCAGAATCACCCGACACATCGCCTCGACGGACTCGACGGGGTGTTCGCCGACCGCGGTCTCCGCCGAGAGCATCACCGCGTCGGTGCCGTCGAGCAGAGCGTTTGCAACGTCAGAGACCTCGGCCCGGGTGGGCCTCGGAGCGGTGGTCATCGACTCCAGCATCTGGGTGGCAGTGATACCGATCGAGCTGGTTTCCTGGCTCAGGCGCAGGATCCTCTTCTGGACCACCGGCACCTCTTCGAAGTCGAGCTCCACACCGAGGTCGCCCCGGGCAACCATCACGCCATCCGCTGCCCGCATGATCTCCAGCAGGTTTCGAACGGCTTGCACCTTCTCGATCTTGGCGATGATCAACGCCCTGTCATCGACCAGCTCGCGGAGGGCCGTCACGTCTTCCGCCCGCCGCACGAAGCTGAGCGCCACGTAGTCTACACCCAGATCCAGAGCCAGTCCGAGGTCCCGCCGGTCCTTCTGGGTGAGGCCGGGCGCCCGCACGTCCACGCCCGGAAGGTTAATGCCCTTCTGCGACCGGAGAAGCCCTGCGTCCTCCGCCTCGACCACCACGTGGCGGCCGGCGATCTCTCGAACCCGGAACGCGACGCGCCCGTCGTCGACCAGCAGCCGGTCACCAGCCGAGACGTCGTCCGCCAGGGCTTCATACGTCATGGGAATCAGAGATGCGTCGGCGCACGCTGCGTCCTCCGGAGCGAAGACATACTCCGCGCCCGCTCGAACGGGAAGATCCTCCGGCAGGTCGCCTACCCTGATCTTCGGACCCTGGAGGTCCGCCAGGACGGCCAGAGGGCGGCCGGTTTCCCGGGCCGTGTCTCTTGCCAGCGCGACCACCGCCTCCGCATCCTCCTGCGAGGTATGGGAGAAGTTGATTCTCACCGCGTCCATCCCGGCCTTTGCGAGGCGCCGGAAGGTCAGGGCGTCACGTGAGGCCGGCCCGATCGTGCATACGATCCTGGCACGGCGGAATCCATCTCGATCACTCATCTATGATTCCGATTGGTGCTCATGGCGCCCAGGCGCACGCCCGTCCACACTGCTGGCTTCCTGTTCGCAAGATAACGTCTCCGCCGCAGGATGCGTTCGGGCGGACCAGAGCCCGGCCGTGAGCTCAATCACGACCGGGCGGAGGGCTTCCGGGCTCAGGCGGTGTGCTGCAGGTCCCGATGAAGCTCCGGGCGATGCGTGGTGATCCAGCGATGAAGAGTGGTCAGAGTTCCCAAGGACAACGACTCCAGAGCGCTGGGCTCGAGTCCGGGAATCACGCACGCGGCAGCGCGTCGAAAGAAATATGCCCTCGCACGCGATCGTTGCTCGATGCTGAGAGTGGTCCCGCCGGGGATGTCCGGTATCGGCTCCAGGAGTCTTCGATAGCTGAATACCTCCCGGGTCGAAAAGTGTGCGGGGATGCGGTAGGCCTTGCCCCCGACTTCGAATGTGCCGTCCCTCCCGATCAAGATAGAACCCGCCATCTGCACCAGCTCCTTACCACGGTAGGCGGCTCCCGATTCCCGAGGGAAACGGAAACCAAGGCTCCGAAAGTACAGCGCTTCTATGACTTGAAGCAACGACGCCGTATTACCGCACATCGAGTGGCGCGGGACATTCCCGGCAGCCGGAGCGAATCGGGGTGCGGGCCGGCGCCCCCGCCGATCTGGCGAAGCGCAACTGACGGGACGCCCATCGGGCACGGCTGTCCGCCGGGCGCCGGCTGCACCTGCTTCCTCTTCGCGGCACCGGCCCCGAGGAAAACCCGAAGCCACAATATCTAGTGCCACCCTAATCTATCCCTGCCAGATATTGTGGTCAAGTAGGACCACCTGTCCTGATCTCCATTCGTCAGCCGGGCACCGGAGGCCGGCCGGAGGGCGTCCGTCTTGTCCCTGCCCAGATGGGGCCATACCCTTCCGGTCACGGACCGGGGCGGCGAAGCGGTGACCACACGGGCAGGAGCGTAACATATGGGACGTGAGACGGGTTTCGTGAAGTGGTTCTCTCGGGAAAAGGGATACGGCTTCGTCCGTCGGGAAAACGGCGACGAGGTGTTCGTTCACCATTCGGACATCCAGGGAAACGGCTTTCGTTCGTTGCGGCAGGGCGAGAAGGTCGAATTCGAGATCGAGGGGTCGGACCGCGGGCCGAGGGTCCGGCGACTCGTCCAGCTCCAGGAGTCGCAAGGAGCAGAGGAGCAGCGTAGCGGGAAGCCGTCGGACGGCGGCAGGCGGCGGGGCGGACGCAGGCAGCGCTCCACGGAAGGCGGCCGCCGCGCCCGTCCAGGCGAAGGAGGTTCAGAGAGGAGTTCCAGGAGAGACGACGCGCCGGTGATGGACGGCCGGAAGATGACCCTTGCCGAGCAGATCCGTGCGAAGTTGGGAGGTCGTTTTCCGGGCTTCCGTAGCTGACGTCACCTGCCCTGCCGGGAGGGCTCCGATCAGTTCGTTGGGCGGCTGTCCTTCCCCTCAACCAGAGTCGCTCGCGCCGGCTACGGCCGGCACTGGACCACGTCCGGACGGGTCAGGTAGGAGCGCGGAGAGCGCACGTCTCCCAAGTACACGGCGCACTCGGCGTCTCCCGCCCGCCCGATGGCGGAAAAGCCGTCACGGTCTCCCTGGATGACATCAATGCGTACGCCGATCGCCGGCGTCAGCCCCAGCTCCGACAGCGCGTCAGCGTAGCGACCGTTTCCCCCGTAGTATCCGTTCTGGGCTTCGGCCAGCCGTTCCAAGTCCGCTCGCAGAGTCGCCTCGGCCTGCGCCGTGCCGACCCCGGGCTCCGAGACGACCACGGCCTGCCGCGCGCACCCGGCGGCTGCCGCGCCCAGGAAACAGACCAGGAATCCGGCGTGCAGGAGATCGCGTCGTGGCATGTCCGTTCCTCCGGTTGGCGCTGGCTCCGGCTCCCGCCGGCCCACCGTCTCGTGATCCAGCGAAGATATCCGGCAAAGATTTCAGCATAAGCTGAGCCGTCACCGTCGGGCCACACAAGGGCGGTTTCGCCCGGGGCGACACCTTCTCATCTTGGCCGCATGACCGAAGGACATATGGCTGATCGCTTCCCGTCTGTCTGGGCCGACGGCGCAGTCCAGCCGGCGGCCGACTACTCCATTCCACCGACTGAGAGGGCGTTTCGCTACGGCGACGGCCTGTTCGCCACTCTCAGGCTGGAGGACGGGCTCCTGCTGGACGCCGAGGCCCATATCGAAAGGTTGGTCGACGGCGCCGGGATGCTGGGGCTGACCGTGCCACGACCGATCCGGACGGCGGGCGGTCTCGCCTATGTTCTGCGTGCACTGGAAGTTGAAGCCTGGATGTCCGCGGTGATCAGGGTGCAGGTGAGCGCCGGCACGTCCTCACGCGGATACCGCCGAACCGCTGCCGCGATGAGTTGGGAGTTGGTGGAGGTTCTCCCGTTGCCGCCCTCGCGCCGCCTGCGGGCAGCGGTACTGGCGGACGGCGAGGTTCCGGCGCCGGCGCTTCCCGGAGTAAAGAGCTGCAGCGCTCTGGCCCACGTCCTCTGCGCGCGTGCTGCGGATCGGCGACGAGTGGACGAGGTCGTTCGCGTGCAAGCCGGTTGGGTGACGGAAGCGGCGGCCGCGAACGTCTTCTGGGTGCGGGACGAAGCGCTCGTCACACCCGCTGCGGACCTGCCGCTTTATCCCGGGGTCACCAGGTCGATAGTGCTGCGGGTCGCAGGGGAGGCGGGAGTCCACGCGGAAGAGGGACGCTTCGGTCCGGAGGAGCTGGCGGCGGCCAGCGGCGTCTTTCTGACCAACTCGGTTCGGGGCGTCGAGCCGGTTCGCCAGCTCGACGGCCGGGAGCTGCCCTGGCCCGGTCTCCTGGATGAGCTCGGGTCAGTCGTGCGGAAGGCCCGACGATCAGCCGGAGTGCGGGTGACATAGTCCCGCGGCGCGCCTGGTGACTGGGCGTCCTGACCCTCGGAGGCCCCGGCGAGGGTAGGGACGCTATGCTTCCGATGCGCCGCTTCCGAACCGTCGCTCCACGTACTGCTCGAGGATGGCGATGAACTCGGCCACCAGGTTCCCGCCGCGCAGGGTGGTGCGGCGCTCGCCGTCGACGTACACCGGTGCGCTGGGTTCCTCGAACGCTCCCGGAAGCGAGATGCCGATGTCTGCGTGGCGAGACTCGCCCGGTCCGTTCACCACACATCCCATTACGGCGACCGTGAGGTCCTCCACCCCCGGGTATGTGGCCTTCCACTCCCGCATACGCGCACGAAGGTGCTCCTCTATCTGCTGTGCCATCTCCTGGAAAAAGGTGCTGGTGGTGCGACCACACCCCGGGCAGGCCGTCACTTGGGGCTCGAAGGTCCTCAGGCCCAGGGATTGGAGGATCTGGCGCGCCACCAGGACTTCCTCGCGGCGATCTCCATCCGGAGCCGGGGTGAGTGACACCCGGACGGTGTCGCCGATTCCCTCCGCCAGCAGGATAGCCATGCCGGCTGCGCTGCCGACCGTTCCCTTGCGTCCCATCCCGGCCTCGGTGAGCCCCAGATGCAGGGGATAGTCCGATAGCGGCGCCAAGCGGCGGTATACGCGCAGCAGATCTTCGACCGCGGAGACCTTCGCGCTGAGCACGATGGCGTCGTGCGGCAGACCCACTTCCTCAGCGAACCGGGCGGAGCTCATGGCGCTCTCCACCATGGCTTCGATCGTCACCTCGTGCGCGGCCCTCGGATCCGGCTGCTTCGCGTTCTCGTCCATCAGCCTGGTGAGGAGAGCCTGGTCCAACGAGCCCCAGTTGACCCCGATGCGCACCGGCTTCCCGTTCTCGATCGCGCACTCGACGATGCACGCGAAGTGCTCGTCCCACTTCCGGCCGCCCACGTTGCCCGGGTTGATACGGTACTTGTCCAGGGCCGCTGCGCAGTCGCGGTGGGCGGGGAGGAGGATGTGACCGTTGAAGTGGAAGTCGCCGATGATTGGAACGACCGCGCCTTCGTCGCGCAGTCGGGAGACGATCTCCGGCACTGCCTCCGCGGCGGCCGCCGTGTTGACCGTTACCCGTACGAGCTCGCTGCCGGCGGCGGCCAGCTCGGCGACCTGGCGCACGGTGGCCCCCACGTCCGCCGTGTTCGTGTTGGTCATCGACTGAACGACTACCGGGTGCTCGCTCCCGATGGGCACGCCCCCCACCCACACGGTCATCGTGGGCCGGCGGGTGGCCAGCCCAGGGGCCGCGGGTCGGACCGCAGCGTCCAGGTGTAATCCGCCATCCGGGCCTATAGTACGCGCACCCCGCCCGACGTTCCAGACAGAAGCGGCTGTGGATGGGACTAAAGAAAGGCCCCGGATTGCTCCGGGGCCCTTTGCGCCCGCCTGGTCGAATCGGTGCGACTCGGTTTCGACCTTGAGTTTGTTCTTCTCCCGTCGCTTCGCTAGTGCGTCACTTCGCTCACGCTTGGCGGGCGCTCATCTCCTTCCAGAAAGTGTCAAACCGCCGGTCCAGGAACTGGCGCCGCTCCCGGCGCATCTCCTGCTCGAAGGCAACCCGATGCGCGACGAGCGCGGTCTTCAGCCAGCGGGTGGACAGAACAGGATGCTTCATTCGCGTCGGTGACTGCGCCGTGGGGCTTCCCCCGGGAACTCCCCCTCACCTGTTTCCCCTCTACCCCACAGAACGATTAAGGGGCCGTTCACATCACACTCTACACGGCCGAAAGTGACTTATCCACGCTCCGGGCGAAGATCTCCACCCTTGTCGGCCGCTTTTCCACCCGTTTCAACGCGGAGCACCGCGTTTTTCCACAAACAACGCAACATATTGGGGCACTTATAAAGTAATGGCACAAGATATAGTGGTCAAGAGGCGGAAGCTTGTGGTTGTTGCGTGGCTGCAACAGAGGTGCTTGCGCGGAAGGTGAGCGGGTTGCCAACGGGCGGGGGGGCTCTCTGTCTCGGGCGTAGGTGGCGCCGCCGGCGATCGCCGCAGCGCTTCCCACAGTGGGTTTGTCACCAGATCAGAGCCGGAAAGCCTGGACGATCCGCTTCTCGGTTTCACCCTGGATCTGTGCCTGCACCGTTAGATGCCCCTCCAGCCCCGAGCCGCCGAGCTTGTCCCTCAGCAGCTTGTCCACCTGGAAAACTCCGGCGGAGTTCGACATCTCTATGCGAATCCTCACCGCTGTGTCGTCGCCGGGCTCGATATGAACCGCCTCGATGGCTGCAGCCGATACGGAGTGGATGCTCGTCGAGCCGGCCTCGAATGGAATGCGAGAGCGACCCTCCTCCATGTCGAGGGCGTCGGCTATGCGAAGCACGCCCGCCTCCACCGTCAGCGGCTTGCCCCCGGACCGGTGCGCGATGATCGCGTGCAGCACCTCGGCGCGGAGAATCGTGTCAACGGGCGGCTCGTACGCATCCGCCAGAAGCGTCGTGAGGTGCGGCTGGGCGACGAACAGGGAAAAGGCCTCGTGTCCCTCCCGGTGCACCGACATTCCCAGGTCGTGGAGGAGAGCGGCGAGCACCACCACCACTTCCGCGTCCTCCGGTTCGAGGTCGTAGTCGGAGACCACGCTGGGCGTCACCCCGCCTTCCATCAGCAGGCGCAGCAGCCGGAGGGCCGAATTCGCCACTATCTGCACGTGCACAGGTCCGTGATCCGACATCCGGAGGCGGTCCACCGCGTTTACGTTCTGAGCGACCCACAGTGCGTACAGTTCGTCGCTGGCGTTCACTTGCTTGATCAGCGCGGCCAGCGTCGGGTTCCGGCGGGCGGGCACCGAGATCCGCGTGCGGATCTCGAATCGCTTCTCGATGATCTTGGCTCTGTCACGGCTCACAACGCCACTCCGGTGGTGGGTAAAGGGGGCGGCGCCCCTCCTTGAAAACCGACTGACTCAGCCCCCGGCGCTCAAGCCGGACGCTCCACAACGGGAGACATCCCGAAGTGCTTCCGCAGCAGCCCGAGCTGGCCCACGTGATATCCCTCGTGAAAGGCCAGGAAGCCTATAACGCCCAACAGGCTTGAGTCATCGGTTGGGAACCCGCTTGGATACTCGGCGTCCAGATCCTCATCCGCCAGCTCAGCCAGCCGCGCCTGAAGGTGCCGGTCTACGTCGTCCCAGACTCCCTGCAGCTCGGTCATGTCGGGATAGCCAGTCATCTGCTCGATCGTCCGCGCCGCGTCGAACAGCTCCGCATATGGATTCTCCGCCTTGCCACCGACGAGCCGGAGCAGGTAGAAGCGGGAGTCCAGGAGGTGACAGGCGACGAAGGCGAGGCTGTTCGTGTGCTCGTTCGGACGGGTCTCGGCCGTCGCCTGATCCACATCGGCCAGCGCTCGATGAAGGACCGCGGTGCCGAGCTTCAGAGAGTTGGACACGGGTACCAGTCTCGGGTTCACTTTCGCACTCCTCGTTTCGATGTCTTCGCCGGCTCACCAGGCGACGGAACCAAGCCGCGCTGCGGCCTCCCGCAGCAGCTCCTCCGTCTTGCAGAAGGCGAAACGGACCAAATGCCGCCCATCCTCGGGGTTCTGGAAGAAGCTCGAGCCCGGGACGGCTGCGACGCCGGCCTCCCGGGTAAGCCAAACGGCGAATTGATCGTCAGGCAGACGGCTCAGTTCGCTGAAATCACACATGACGTAGTAGGCTCCCTCAGGCGGTTCGCAGCGGAAGCCCGCCACGAGCAGGCCTTCGATGATGACGTCGCGGCGTCGCCGGTAATCGGCGCTGAGGCTGTCGTAGTAATCGGGACCGAGCGTCTCCATGGCCACCGCAACGGCTTCCTGGAGCGGAGCCGGAGCCCCGACCGTGAGGAAGTCGTGCACCTTGCGGATGGCGCCCGTCACCCCTGCCGGGGCGACTGTCGTTCCTACCCGCCACCCGGTGACAGCGAAGGTCTTCGAGGCACCGCTCACGGTGATCGTGCGGTCGCGCATCCCCTCCAGCGTCGCCATCGGGACGTGCTTCCCCTCGTAGCAGATGTGCTCGTAGATCTCGTCCGTTACCGCATAGGCGTCGAAACGCCGGCACAGCTCGGCGATCCCCTCCAGATCCCGGCGGGATGCCACGCGACCGGTAGGGTTGTTCGGGGTGTTGATTACGATCGCCCGCGTCCGCGGCGAGAAGGCAGCGGCCACCCGGTCGAGGTCCAGCTCTTCCCTGCCCCGCATGGGCACGTATACCGGCTTCGCCGCGCACAGGATGGCGTCGCGGTCGTAGTTCTCGTAGAAGGGCTCGAAGACGATCACCTCCTCACCCGGATCGACGATCGCCAGCAGCACCGCGGCCATCGCCTCGGTCGCGCCGCAGGTGACCGTGATCTCTGTCTCCGGGTCCACACCCATGCCGTACCAGTGGGCGTATTTGGCGGCCAGCGCGTCCCGCAGGCGCTTGGAGCCCCATGTGATCGCGTACTGGTTGATGTCGTCGCGGATGGCGCGAACCGACGCCTCCTTGAGCACCTCCGGCGCCGGGAAGTCCGGGAAGCCCTGGGCTAGATTGATGGCGTCGTGCTCGCGGGCGACCCGGGTCATCTCCCGGATGACGGACTCGACGAAACCGTGGGTGCGGGTGGCAGTGTGCATGGTGGATGATAGCGAAGGAGCAGTCGACGCGGGAACTCCTCCCTCTCCTATCCGGGCGCGCTGAATGCCTCTCTGCTGAGCGTCAGCCGCACTCGCTGTAGCCGCAGGCGTGGCACTTCACGCACCCCTCGGCGAATTCGAGTCCCGAGCCGCAGTCGGGGCAGGTACCGATGAAGGTGAGGGCAGCCTGCTCCTCGAAGCGCTTGATGATCGGCTTCTGAGCGGTCTGTGTGCCGCCGTTGCCCTTCTCGGCGACGCCGGGCTCAGGGATGGGCAGCGATTGCTGGATGCCTTCCTTCTCCTCCAGGTAACGCTCTATCACCTGCGCGATGGCGTCAGGGCTGCTAAGCACCTTGTTCGGGCCGAAGCCCACCGCCCGGTCGGACGAGATTCCACGTAGCTGCTTGTGCACCGCCCGCATAGAGATGCCGCTGCGCAGCGCCAGGCTGATGAGCCGACCGACGGCTTCCGCGTCGGCCATTGCCGGGCCGCCGGCCTTGCCCAGGGCTACGAATACCTCGAACGGACGGTCCTCCTCGTCCTCGTTGATGGTGACGTACATGTCACCGAGCGGTGACTCGATCTTCCGGGTCACCCCACGCAGGATGGACGGGCGCGTCCGCACCAGCGGCGTCTTCATCATGCCACCCTCGAGCGCGCTGATCGTCTCCTGCCGTCCCTCGAGCTCCTCTTCCAGCTTGGCAATGCGGGCCATCGCCGTGGCCAGCTCCTGCGCCAGCTCCGTCTCATCCACCACCTCGAACATGCTCTCCCCATTCGCTTCGGCCGCTACCCTCTTCGCGGTGCTCCCGGTGGACAGAACCTGTGCGTCCCGCGAGCCGTCCCGGTAAACCGTGACGCCCTTGCACCTGAGCTGGTAGGCCAGCTCGAAGATCTGCCGTACGTCGTCTTCGGTTGCCTCCTGCGGGAAGTTGCATGTTTTGGAGATGGCCGAGTCCGTGTTGGCCTGGAAGGCTGCTTGCATCCGGATATGCTGCTCCGGGGTGACGTCGTGCGCGGTGACGAACCCCTCTTGCACGTCCTCAGGCACCTCGTCGAAGTGGATATGCCCCTCGTCGGCTATCCGCCGCATGAGGTCCTCGGAATACCACCCCTGCTCCTTGGCGATCTGCACGAACTGGGGGTTCGCGTCGGGCATCAGCACGCCGGCCTGGTTCCGCATGAAGGCCACCGCGAACAGCGGCTCGATGCCGGAGGAGCAGTCGGCGATGATGGAGATGGTCCCGGTGGGCGCCACGGTGGTGACGTTGCAGTTACGCAGCCTGCGTATGGGGCGGCTGCGCGCGCCGTGGTCGTCGCGGGCGCAGCTGTCGTCGGGACCCCAGATCGACCTCTCCCACTCCGGGAACACGCCCCGCTCGCGGGCTAACCTCTCCGACTCGACCTTGGCCTCTTCATCAACGAAACGCATCAGCTCCTTGCCGAGCTCGATCGAGCGGGGGGAGCCGTATGGCTCTCCCAGCTTAACCAGCATGTCCGCCCAGCCCATGATCCCGAGCCCGACTCGCCGGATCTTCTTCGACAGCTCGTCGATCTGGGGCAGAGGGTACTGGTTGGCATCGATAACGTTGTCCAGGAAGTGGGTCGCCTTGTGCACGGCGCCCCGCAGGCCGTCCCAGTCGATGCGGCCGTCCTCCACGAAGGCGCCCACGTTCACCGAGCCGAGGTTGCAGACGTCGTACGGTATCAGGGGCTGCTCGCCACATTGAGCCGTCGTAACCCCATTAACGACAATAGAATGCGTGATCGGTTCGGTCGTGCAGTAGACGTCAGCGCGGCCTGCCGGTTCGATCGACCGGATCCGCGTGATGAACTTCTCGCGGTCCGAGCGCTTCTTCTTCGAGGCGATGTACGTTTCGACTTTCTCCTGCTTGGCTCGCGTGA
Source organism: Gemmatimonadota bacterium (assembly GCA_039589295.1). Lineage (GTDB taxonomy): Bacteria > Gemmatimonadota > Gemmatimonadetes > Palauibacterales > Palauibacteraceae > JBDGYE01. The sequence goes on from JBDHHR010000003.1 coordinate 39,278, forward strand.
GGAAGCACACCTCATGGGCGAAGCGATCGCGGTTCGCCTTGTCCAGGAGAAGCTCGTACTGGGCCCTGTATTCGTACTCCTTCTCGCCACCGTAGCCGTCCGGCATGAGCTTCCGTCCGGCTTCCCGACGGAGATGGAGCCGTGAGATGATCCCGAGGTTGGCCAGGAGAGTCTGGACCTCCTTGAGAAGGTCGGGCTCGCTGCTGGCGAGTCGCACTGAGCAACTCGGGCTCGCGCCGTGCCTCGACACGTTCACCGTCCCGTCCGCCGTGAACATCGCTTGCAGGAAGCCCACCACCGCCTCGCGCGGCGCCTTCCAGAGAGCTTTGGGCACCCGCTTCGCCTCGCCGGGGCCATGCAGGCCCAACGAACGCAGGAAGTGGTAGAGACCCGAGCGGTAGATGAGCTGCACGCGGCCGGCGCGCTCCGTCCGGTTGCCGCGCATGCCCGTCCACCGGGTGATGCGGTCGGCGAATTCCGCTTCCAGCTCGCGCTCGGCTTCGCCGAACAGGAGGCCGACCGAGTACGTCGGCACATTTCTCCCGGGCGCCAGCTCCCGTGTGACCCAGCCGTCGGCTACGATCCACCCGAGCACCTGTCCCAGCTCCCGGCTCCAGCACGTCGGAAGGTCGGCTTCGCCGCGCTCCACCCGGGCCCGCAGCTTGTTTGTCGGCTCGAAAGGCGGCAGCTCGTCTCCCGTGCTCCACGTTCCCTCGCCGGACTGAAGGAGGATCTCGTCGCTGGGTGCGAGGTCCTTGAGCTCGACGGGCCCATGGGGGGTATAGAAGCGGTGGTTGTCGGTCGCCGTGACCTCGTAGCCGTGCTCCGTTACGAGCCGGAATACGGGTGCGTTCTCGCGCGTCCTGAACACGGGAACCGCTTGTCGGAGGGTAACCCCGTGACTTTCGCGGGCTCGCTCCACGGCACCCCACGCCGCGTTTCCCGGAGCTTCGGCACCTGGAGTTCCGGCACCCGCCGGAAGGCCCGCCAGCGCCCTCAGGGCCGGCACCCGGTTGTCGGTCGCCACCCGGATCTCCATGCACTCGCGCTCGAGCTCCTCCATGGTGATGAGCCCGCGGTCCGTGGAGAGCCGCGTGGAGCCGATCACGCAGGGGTTGGTTGCCTCATATAAGCCCATATGCGGCACCGGGTTATAGCGATTGGCCTCGTCGATGAAGAACACGCCCGGCTCCCCGTTCCGCCACGCGCCGTACACTATCTTGTCAAACACCTCGCGGGCGTCGAGCTGCCCCGTGACCTCGCCGTTGCGCGGGCTTACCAGGTCGTACGTCTCCCCGCGCTCCACGGCATCCATGAAGTCCTCGGTGACGGCCACCGAGATGTTGAAGTTGGTTACCCGGTGCTTGTCTTCCTTGCAGTCGATGAACCCCAGGATGTCGGGATGGTCCACCCGAAGGATGCCCATGTTGGCGCCCCTCCGGGTCCCCCCCTGCTTCACCGCCTCGGTGGAGGCGTCGTACACCTCCATGAAGCTCACCGGGCCGCTGGCCACCCCCATGGATGACTTCACCACGTCGCCAGCCGGGCGCAGGCGACTGAAGGAGAATCCTGTGCCGCCTCCTGACTGGTGGATCAGGGCCATGTCGCGCAGCGTCTCGTAGATCCCTTCGAGGCTGTCCGGAACCGGAAGCACGAAGCATGCGCTGAGCTGTCCCAGCGGTCGACCCGCATTCATCAGCGTAGGGCTGTTGGGCTCGAATGCGCCAAAGGCCATCATCTCGTAGAAGGCTCTGGCCGTCTCCAGCACCTGCTCCGGAGAGGCGCCGTAATCGGCGTCCACCGAGGCGATGACCCGGGCCACCCGCCAGAACATCTCCCGCGGGGACTCGATGGGCTCGAGATCCTCGTCTTTCTTGAGGTAGCGCTTCTCCAGAACGGTTCCTGCGTTCTCACTGAGCTCTGGTTCCTGCAAGTCTGCGGGCGGGCTCTCCTGTTCGCTTACGGCCTTCGCCGCCTCTGATAGGAGCGCCGTCTCAGGTGGCTGCATCGGGTGGCCTCGCTGTCATTCTCTCGTGCTGTGGTTGGAACCGCTTCCTTCTCTATCTTCTACCCCGGCATCTGACGCCAGGTCTTCTCTTCGCCGACCGCCCCGGTCGCCTGATCCACAGCGACGATCCACCCTGGGGTGACTAGCACCCTGAAGAAACGCCTCCCGTAGATGTATCAGCTTATTGAGCGGACCGGGCGGGACAATGTCCGGGCCGACGCCCTGAGCGGCGATGCGCCGCTCTGCACACCCCAACATGTTGGGGCATCGCTAGAATAGCAACACCAAATCTTGTGGTCAAGGGGCCTCCTGTAGCAGCGGGAGCGCCCGCTGAAGACGCTATGTTACCGCAGCTTACGATCCCTTTTCGCCCTTCGGCAGCGCTGAGCCCTGGCCAGCCGGAACTCATACGGGCCGGCTGTCCTCAACAAGCTCGCGGGTTGGAAGCTCGCCCGGGCTCATCGCGCTGTCCGCTGCGCCGCGGAGGCGCCCAGGAACCGCCGAATCCCGTCCAGCACCCCTCGGGCGTACAGCTCCTGGAACCCGGGGTCCCTCAGGGCCGCCTCGTGCGAAGGGTGCATCATGAACGCTCCCTCGGTGAGCACGGAGGGCATCCAGGCCATCCGGCAAACGGCTAAGTCACTCCAGTACACGCCCAGGTCCCGCAGGCGCATGGTGCGCAGCGTCCCTTCCTGCACCGCCGCTGCAAGCGCCGCCGAATGCGGGTGGTAGTAGTATGTGCTCGTGCCCTCGCGGCCGAAGGGTCGCACGCCGTCGGGCAGGGCGTTGTTGTGGATCGAGACGTACAACTCCGCGCCCGCTTCCTGCGCCGCCATGGTCCGGTCGTACAGTCCCATGGGCAGCGTATCCGTCCGGATGAGGATTGGATCCGCCCCCTCGTCCTCTAGAAGCCGGGCTAGGATCCGTCCGATAGCCAGGTTCGCGTCGCCCTCGTAGTAGCCCGAGGGTCCGTGCGCCCCCGCGCCGGGGTGGCCCGGGTCTATGGCGATCCGCCTTCCGCGCAGCGGCCGGTCCGGATCGATGGGCGGCATCCGGCGGATCTCGAGCAACAGCTCCGTCCCTTTCCCGCGCGGCCGGTACGATGTGCGGTAGCCCCAGATCGGTTCCGTCAGCCGGATGGTCAGGCGGTAGCGCTGGCCGGGCAGCTGCCCCCAGCTTACCGACTCCACGACGCGGCTCCCGGGCCCGTGCGCCACCCGGTCGGTGTTGCCGCGGGCGCCGAACAGAATGAGCTGCAACGAGCGGCCGTCCGGCTCCTCCATCTGCAATGGCAGTCCCGCCGCCAGCGGGATGCGGAGGCGGATCCTGTCAGCAAGAGTCTCCAGGCGCAGGTCGCCCACCACGCTCCAGGGCGGCGCCGCCCCCGGCGGAAGGAACTCCGCTTCGTCGGCCGTGACCCAGGCGTTCAGGCCGGGAGCCAGGCGGAGCCGAAGGCGGTCGCCCGCGCGGCCGTCCACGACGGCCCTGGTCCCCTCCGGGAATCGCCAGCGGTAGGTCCCGAAGGGGATCGGCCGGCCGACGACTATGCGGTTTACGCCGTTTACTTCGTCGGGCGGCTCGCGCAGCTCCACCAGCGGCAGTCGTCCCGAATCCAGGACCCTCAGCGTCTGCTCGAACTCGACCCGGGCGGTGTCCGTCCCATCGCTAACCGCATAGGCCAGTACCAGGGCGACGGGCTCGTCACGCAGGTCGCAGAGGTCCGCCGAGCAGGCGGCGGCGTGCAGCTCCGCCGACCCCACCGAGCCTCCGTATGTCCCCGGCTCCGGTCCCTCGATCAGGGGAACCCGCCCTTCCCCGGCCTCGAGCCAGGCCTCGAGACCGGGTGCGCCTCGCACGGAGAGCGACAGCCGCTCTTCCGGAAGCGCCCACCGCTCCGCAGCCTCGCTCGCGACGAGCGTGTCCACCCACACGCTCCCAGGCACGCCCTCGTAGGGGCTACGGGAAAGGAGAACGGGATGGCTCAGGGTATCGGCCTCGACACCTCGTCTCGCCATCAGCCTGTACCAGGCAGTGTCCCCGGCTACGGTCTCGGGAACGGGGAGCCAGGCCAGGAAGGTGCCGTTGGGCTCCACCTCCACGAACGCGCCGTCGATGATGAGGGTCGCATCCCCGGTGCCCACGCTGCCGAAGATGAAGTTGGAATCGCGGGCGGCAATCCTCTGGAGTGAATCCGGGTACTCCACGTGCAGCTCAACGGGCCCCGTCACGCGGGGAATGGGCGGGAGCGAGGCGCGGAGCACGCCGGCCGGAGCCGGTTCCACCGTCCCCGGGGTGCGCACCGCACCACAGCCGATCGCCGCCAGGGCCACGAGAACGATAGCTGCGCGCGGCGCCGATGTACCGACGTCCGGCGACCCTCGGCGCCTTGTCTGTATATCACCTCTCACCGAAACTTCTCCGCCGTTAGCAGGTTGCAGGCCGGCATCAATCCTGGCCGTCCCACCGAGCACGGCACGGAGGGCCCTCGACGACGCCTACGGACGGCCGTCCGCGCCGCCCGAAGGCCACCAGGCCGAGCAGGCCGGTCACGGCCATCAGCGACGCGAGGGCTGCCGTCCGCCACTCCAGCAGGGCAGCGCCGCCGAGAGCGAACATTCCGCCGAACAGAAGCAGCGCGGCGGCCACCGTTCGTCCCAGGTCTCGCCCCAGCGAGGTAACGGGATCGAGGCCCGTCCGGTGTCTTACCTGGCTCCACCCCGGTCCGCCGGGTCGCGCCCGCCGGTAGAAGCGGTCCAGGACGTCATCCGACTCGGGCCCGGTCAGAATCATCGCCGGAACCCAGACGGCGGCGGAACCTGCCGCGGTGATGGCCAGACGAAGTCCGAATCCCATGTCTCCCCACCACGGAAGATAGGATCCCAGGGCTATGGCGAAACCGCCGAGCATGGCCGCCAGCTCCGCCACCGCGTTAACGCGCCACCAGAACCAGCGCAGGATGAGAACGGCTCCGGGCCCCGTGCCGATGGCAATCATGAAGCGAAAGACAGTCCCGATATCGGTGGCGACGAAGGCGGCGACTCCTCCGGCGGCGACGATCACCACCGATGCGAGGCGTCCCAGCATCACCAGCTCCGCCGGACTGGCCTCCGTCCTCACGAAGCGGGCGTAAAGGTCGTTCACCAGGTAGCTTGCGCCCCAGTTGATCTGGGTCGATACGGTGGACATGAAGGCGGCGAAGAACGACGCGACGACCAGGCCCAGCACGCCCACCGGCAGGTAGCGCAGCATCAGGAGCGGGTAGCCCATCTCCGGATCCGGAAGATCGGGGAAGACGACCATGGCCACCAGGGCCGCCAGGATCCACGGCCAGGCGCGAAGGACGTAGTGCAGCACGTTGAACAGCCACGCGGCCCCTTCAGCGTCCTTCTCGGTGCGGCATGCCGACATCCGCTGCACGAACTCCCCGCCGCCATCCGAACGGCGCCATGCCCACCACTGGATCCCCAGATACGCCAGGAAGGTGCCCATCGGCAGGTCAGGCGAGCCGGGGCGTGGCACCATGCGCAGGGCGTCGGAGCGGCCCGCCTCTGCCAGTTGTCTCTTGAGCTCCGCCACCCCCCCGATGTCGGAGATGGCGAAGCCGGCCACCAGCAGGGCACCGAGCATGGCAAGGCCGAACTGGAAGAAGTCGGTGGCCACTACCCCCCACAGGCCGCTGATGCTGGCGTAGACCATGACGAAGATTGAGAGAGCCGCTACGATCCACAGGCGCGGGTCGCCGGGCAGGCCGTCGAACACCCCCAGCGCCTCAAGGACCTTGCGCATGGCCAGCATCACATAGCCGATGGCAATGCAGTTGATCGGTACCGCGAACAGGAAGGCGCGCGTTCCACGGAGCACCGCGGCAGGACGTCCGCCGTAACGGATCTCGGTGAGCTCGGCGTCCGTGACCACCTCAGCCCGTCGCCACAGACGGGCGAAGAGGTAGATGAGGAGGATGTGCGAGAATGCGAACGCCCACCACTCCCAGTTTCCGGCGATCCCCCGCCGGGCCACCAGTCCGGTGACGTACAGCGGCGTATCCACGCTGAAGGTGGTGGCCGCCATGGACGTGCCGGCGAGCCACCAGGGAAGCGAGCGGCCGCCGACGAAGAAATCCACCAGGCTTCCGCCGGCGCGGCGGGCGAGCCACAACCCCAGCCCCAGGGTGCCGAGCAGGTACGCAGCCACGATCGCCCAGTCAAGCGGTCGCACCGCGCCTCCGCACGAGCTCGTGCAGCTTCCTGGCCGCAGCTCTTTCCATCTGCGGCTCGGTTCCCCAGGCGCATGCTCCTGGCAGCCCGAAGGATTCCAGCAGCCTGCGGTGACCAAGAATTACCGGATACGTTCGTTCCCGGCTCAGCGCCCCCTCGACAGCGGCGCGGCCGGTGCCGGTCAGCCATGCCGTCCCTTTCCATGCCTGCGGGGTCGAGGCGACCAGGAGTATGCTCGCCGTCGCCGGTGACGGCGCGGGAGTCGGGAGGGTGACTCTCCATCCCGCGGCGGTCAGCTCGGATCGGAAGGCCGTGCCCAACGGCTGCCGGTATGGCTCTTCCCGGTCGTCCCAGATTGCCGTCACGGATACCGGCTCCCGCGGCGACAGCCAGGTCGGGACCGGGCCGACCTCCTGAACGCATTCCACGGCCAGTGCCAGCGCTGCCGCCGCGTCTGCTGCCAGGACGGAGGCCGTCGCCCGCCGGCGGGCCCGCGCGCCGGAAAAGCGTTCAGCCACGCGATCGCTGCGGGCCAAAGCCTCATCCAGCCGGCGCGTGATTTCCTCAGACGCATCGGCTTCACGTTCGACGGCTTCTACCGCGGCGCCGAGATCGGAAGGATACAGCAGCAGGTCGCAGCCTGCGCGGAGGGCCGCCACCGCAGGATCCGGCGACCCTCGCATTCCTACGAAGGACTTCTGGACCGCGCCCATGTTCAGGGCGTCGGTGACGACCAGGCCTTCGAAGCAGAGCTCCTCCCGAAGGAGGCCGGACAGAATCGCCGGTTCGAGGGTCGCCGGTCGATCGCCCCCCATGGCGGGGTAGGACACGTGCGCGGTCAGCATGGCGGCCACGTCACCGGCGACCGCCCGGAACGGGTACACGTCACCGGCCAGCTCCTCGCGTGTGGCGCCGACCACCGGCAGTTCGGCGTGCGAGTCGCTCGTCGTCCGGCCATGTCCGGGAAAGTGCTTGGCGCAGGCCGCGACACCTTCCGCCTGGCATGCGGCGATCCACCCCGTCCCGAGCTCGGACACCCGCTCCGGATCTGGCCCGAAGCTGCGGGTCCCGACGATGGGATTCCACGCTTGAATGTCCAGGTCCAGAACCGGGGCCAGCACGAGATTCACCCCTACGGCTCGGGCCTCTCGCCCCGTGCAGCGGCCGGCCTCCCGGACCGCGTTCACGGCCTCCGGGTGTGCAGCCAGGCCTGCCGGCGGCGGTAATGTCGTGAGGCCGGCGAACTGCTGGCCCGCTCCCCGCTCGAGATCCGCTGCTATCCACAGGCGCCGGGTTACGTGCCCTCTCAGCTCTTCCACCAGGCGCGCGGCTACCGTCTCGTCTCCCCCGAAAAGGATGAAGCCGCCGACGTCCAGGAGAAGGGCCGCGTCGGCCCGCCGTCGGACGTCATCCAGCGCCTCGAGATCCAGTCGCAGGGCCTCGAGGAAGACGCGGCCCGGCCCGCCCGGCCCGCCTCTCACGCCGGCACGCGCTTCCCCAGCACCCGCGGCCCGGCGGCGCCGGTAGCCCAGGAGACGTCAACCGGAATGGCCAGCAGGTGCTGGCGCGCCAGCAGCGCGAAGGCCGCTGCTTCCCGGGCACGCCCGTCCCACCCGAGTTCCTCCAGAAGCCGGACCGGCCGGGGCGCGAGATGCTCGGCGAGGCGTCGGCGAATCTGGGGATTGCGGGCGCCGCCACCGCACAGCGCCACCTCGTCGATCTCGAAATCGATCCACCGGTACGCTTCGGCGACGGATCGGGCCGTAAGCTCGGTGAGCGTCGCTATCAGGTCCTCCGACCGGGCACCGCGATGCGCAGCCAACCATGCTTTTGCGGCCGACCTTCCGAAGCGCTCCCGGCCAGTGCTGCGCGGCGGCTCTTCGGCGAAGAAGGGATCTTCCAGCCACGCCCGCAGAGCATCCGGGAGCACCCGGCCACGCTCCGCCATCTCTCCGTCCCGGTCGTAGCTGCGCCGGCCGCCGGTAAGAATGTCAACGGCGGCGTCCAGCAGAGCCACGCCGGGACCGGTATCGAAAGCGACCGGGGACCTCGGGTCCCCCTCCGGCGGAAGGGCCGTCACGTTTGCCATACCGCCGATGTTCTGGACGGCACGCGAGGCGGTCCGGGAAGACAGCAGAAGGCGGTCGAAGTAAGGCGTGAGCGGTGCCCCATGGCCGCCGGCTGCCACGTCGCGCACCCGAAAATCGGCGATGACCGGAAGCTCGGTGCGCTCTGCGATGACTGCGGCCTCCCCTATCTGGAGGGTACTCCCGCGGCGGCCCTCCCCCTCGCCGGCCGGCGGGTCATGCCAAACGGTCTGTCCGTGGCTGCCAATTGCCCGGACCGCCGCCCGTTCCAGGCCGGCCGCCTCCAGCGTCTCCAGGATCGCCTCGGCGAAACGCTCGCCGAGCTCGAAGTTCAGGGCGCTCAGCGAGGCCGAAGATGGCTTCGGCGCCGCGTCTCTCGCCGTCGGCGCCGGCGGGCCTTCCTCCTTCGCTCGCCCTTCCGCCGCCGCCTGCAGCCGAGCGCGGAAAGCCTGCTCGTACGGCACCATATGAAAGGCCACCACCCGGGCCGGGTCCGGCCGCTCGGCCGATCCGCCCAGCTCTACGACGGCCACGTCCACGCCGTCGAACGACGTGCCGGACATCACACCGAGGTACGCCTCGCAACTCATGAGACGGCTCGGTCCTGGAGCCCCGGGTGGACTCGCTCGCTGATCCGCGAGGCATGGGCCTCATCATGGTGAGCGGCTCCGCGCAGCAGCTGGTAGACGGTGAACCTCTCGACCCCCAGCGATCCGCCGCGCTCGAATATGTCCTGTCCGGCTTCGTCCAGGACACCCAGCGTCCGCTGTCGCTCACCGGCGAAGATCGTGAGAAGGTCCTTGGTGTCGCCGACCTTTCTTTTCCACCAGCTCTCGTCCTCCCAGCCGGGAAACGACCCCCCGTCGGCCGCGGCCAGCGCCTCCAGCCGCGGTCGGATGGCCTCGGTCTCGAAGGCGACGACGTGCGCCACATGCCGAGCCGTTCGCTCGCCCGGTCCGTCCGGGGCCGCCTCCACTGCACGCACCAGCCGTCCCGGGCCTGTCGCCAGCCGTTCCAGCAGGAGGCCCAGATCTTCGGCTGAGCCGGATTCGGGGTAGATGTCCGTGTTGCGCACTGGCGAAGAAGGTGGAAAGCGCTCCAACGCCGCCGCCAGGGAGCCGTCACACGCGTCGAGGCGCCGCTCGGCGAGCCATCGGTCGACGCCCATCCGGCGCATGGCGATCGCCGTCTTCGCCGACCCACCGGCCGCCACGAGCAGCCGGCGAGCTTCCTCCCGGCCCGCCCCCGTGACCGCACTGACGATGCGCAGGCTGCGGTCGGCGAGCTTCTCGCTCACGGCCCTCAAGTCCACCATGAGGTTCCCGTACACCTTGCCGAGGCGGATCATCACGCCGGTGGTGAGAGCGTTGAGAACCAGCTTCGTTGCTGTCCCCGCCTTCAGCCGTGTGGAGCCGGCGATCGCCTCGGGACCCACCAGAGGTATGACGCATAAGTCCACCAGGTCGACCATGTGCGGGGGCGGAGGTGTGCAGCACAGAAAGCCCGTGCCGGCGCCAGCCGCCACCGCCTCTTCGAGGGCAGCCTGCACGAACGGGGTCGTGCTTGAAGCCGCTATGCCAAGCACGAAGTCGTGCGAGCGCACTCCCTCCGACCGGATCGCCGCGCGGCCGGCGTCGGCGTCGTCCTCCACCCCCTCCTCGCTGCGAACCAGCGCCGGATGCCCTCCCGCGATTATTCCCCGCACCATCTCGGGATCCGTGCCGAACGTGGGAGGACACTCGGCCGCATCCAGCACCCCGAGGCGGCCGCTCGTCCCGGCGCCCACGTAGAACAGCCTCCCGCCGCAGCGCATCCGCCGGGCAACTTCCCGGATCATGGCTGCGATCCGGGGGGCCTCCCCGGCCACCGCGTCGGGCACGCTCCTGTCCTCCGCCTGAAGTAGACGGACTATCTCGAGGGCATCTGCGTGATCGATGGTCGCGGTGCGGGGATTCGCCTTCTCAGTGAGCCTGGCGTCGCCCAGATCCCGCTTGCCCGAAAGCGGGTCCGGCGGAGGTGGGGTTCGTTGCTCGGTGCTCACGCGGCCGGTAGTTTGGTGCCGATTTCTCTCAGCAACCTGCCATGGGTGTCGGACACGGACACTCTAACGTAACGGCCATTTCCAAGCTTCGACAGGTGGACGCGAGCCACACCCGAACAGGCACCTCACCCGGACGGGAGGCGAACACGGCGGGCAGTCCGAACCGCTGCCGGGCTCTCGTGGAGTGCCTCCGCCGGGCCCACCGCATCTCGCGAAAGACACGCCGCCCGCCGCTGGACGAGCTCGTGCTGACGATTCTCAGCCAGAACACTTCCGACGTCAATCGGGACCGCGGATGGCGGGCTCTGCGGGAACGCTATCCCGACTGGGAAGCGGTGGCGGCGGCATCGGCGGAGGAGGTGGAGGAAGTGATCCGACCGGCCGGGCTCGGCAGGCAGAAGGCGGCCACCATTCTCGGCCTCCTCGCCCGACTGGAGGAGGAGCGGCAAAGCCTCTCGCTGGACCACCTGGAGGGAATGGACGACGGCACAGCGCTGGCCTACCTGGCCGGCTTCAAGGGAATTGGTGTGAAGACAGCCGCCTGTGTGCTGTGCTTCTCCCTGGGCCGTGACGTGATGCCGGTCGACACGCACGTACACCGGCTGGCGAGACGACTGGGGCTGGTTCCGCCGAAGGCGGGAGCGGTGGAGGCTCACGAGGTCCTCAACGACGCGGTGCCCTCGGACCTGAGATACGACCTGCACCTGATGCTGATCGCCCACGGCCGGCGGGTGTGCACGGCGCGCCGCCCGGCGTGCAGTAGCTGCGCGGTAGCCGATTCGTGCCCGAAGGTGGGGGTGGAGGACGCACGATGAGACGGCCCGTGAATCACTGGCTCCTGGTAGCCGGCCTGGCGGCCACCGCCTGTTCGACTGCACGCCACGAGCGGGCGGTGACGGGCGGAGGCGAGACGCCGGTCGAGGCGGTCTTCCCTGAGTCGTGGCGGTATGCAGCCGGCTCGCCCACGGCGGTCGCCAGGCATGGCATGGTAGTCAGCACCGACTCCCTGGCCAGCGCCGCGGGGCTCCGGATACTCCGGGCCGGCGGCAACGCCGTTGACGCGGCGGTGGCCACCCAATTCGCCCTGGCGGTGGTCAACCCGGCTGCGGGGAATATCGGCGGGGGAGGGTTCATGGTCGCACGCCTCGCCGACGGGGCCACGGTCGCCCTGGACTTCCGCGAGGAGGCGCCGGGTGGAGCAAGCCGTGACATGTACCTGGACGAGAACGGCCAGCCTACGCAGGACAGCTGGACGGGTCACCGCGCTGCCGCTGTGCCGGGCTCCGTAGCCGGCATGCAGGCCGCCTGGCAGCGATTCGGCTCCCTGCCGTGGACGGAGCTGCTGGAGCCGGCGATAGAGCTTGCGCGTAACGGTTTCGTGATGGCCGAAAGGCACCATGAGTCAATACAGCGCAAGGCGGACACCCTGAGCTTCTTCCCCAGCAGCGCTGCCGTCTTCCTGCAGGCAGGTGAACCTCCGCCTGTCGGTTCGGTGTTTCGACAGCCGGACCTGACGCACACCCTTCAGGCGATCGCCGATTCGGGCGCGCGAGCCTTCTACCAAGGCTGGATCGCCGACTCGATCACGGCCGAGATGCGCCGCGGTGGCGGTCTCATAGTGAAAACGGACCTGGCCGGCTATCGCGCCGTATGGCGGGAGCCGGTGGAGGTCGACTACCGCGGCTACCGGATCATCTCCATGCCGCCGCCGTCGTCCGGAGGCGTCACCCTGGGTGAGATCCTCAACATTGTGGAGGGGTTCGACCTGGCGGCGATGGGCTGGCACTCCGCCGATGCCATCCACGTGGCCGTGGAAGCCATGCGGCGGTCGTACGGCGACCGCAACTACTATCTGGGCGATCCCGATTTCGTGCAGATGCCTATCGAACGCCTGCTCTCCCAGGCTTACGCCGACTCGCTGTGGGCCTCCATCGAACTGCACGCGGCCTCCGCATCGGCAGACTTCGATAAGGTTCCGGTCGAATCAGCGGAGACCACCCACTTTTCGGTCGTGGACTCGGACGGCAGCGCCGTGTCCGTGACAACCACCCTGAACGGAGGTTTCGGCTCGAAGGTTGTTGTCAGCGGGGCGGGATTCCTGCTGAACAACGAGATGGACGACTTCACCGTGAAGCCGGGCGTCCCCAACGCCTACGGGCTGGTGCAGGGCGAGGTCAACGCCATTGCGCCGGGCAAGCGCATGCTCTCGGCCATGACTCCGACCATCGTCGTCAGCCCGGACGGGCGCACGGAGCTCGTTACCGGCACGCCAGGCGGTTCGACCATCATCACGACTATCTTCCAGATCGTCTCCAACCACGTGGACTACCGCCTGCCGGTGCGGACGTCCGTGGACGCGCCCCGCTTCCACCACCAGAACCTTCCCGACACACTGCGATACGAAAAGGGCGGGCTCGCATCCGGCACGGTGGCTGAGCTGAAGCGTCGCGGGCACCGCGTCGTGGAGAGGGGAGATACTCTGGGCAGAGATGAAACGTCGGGCGACGTGGAGTCGATCTATGTGGCGCCGGACGGAACGCTCTACGGAGCCTCCGACCGGCGCCGGGGGGGGAAGGCGCTGGGATACTAGCCGCTCCGCCGGCCGATCATACCTCCCAGCGTACCGTCAGCGGAGCATCCAGCTGAAGTGTCATTTCCGACCCTTCGGCGAGGACCGCATCCACGTCCTCGGTTCCGAGGGCTATGGCCGTGCCGGCAGCGGCTCCCACCACACCGCCGACGATCGTCCCGGTGGCGTTGCCGCCGATCACTCGACCCAGGATTCCGCCCACCACTGCGCCGGCCCCGATCTTCGCCACCTTCTCGCCGGTGCTGTCCCGGCCCTTGGTGGTCGGGTTCGCCTCGGTCACAGTCACGGAGACCGGGTATGTCTGGCCGTCGAAGGATAGCTCGGTGATGGCGATCTTCAGCACCGCCTGCTGACCCGACCCCCCGGAAGCCTGCACGGCCGTCACCTCGCCGCGGAAGGCGGCGCCGGCCGGCACGAGCACCCTGACGCCGTCGGTAACGGGAGCGAGGAGCGTCGTGGTGAACAGATCGCCCACCTGGTTCTCCCTGGTGCTCAGCTCCTGGTTGAGGCTCACACGGAACGACGTGCCCGTCGCCATCGTGGCTTCCTCGTAGTGCGGGCCGGCGGGGGCGGGCCGCGGACGCTGCTGGGTCGGGGTGGCGTCCGCCTGACTCGGCGACGTCTGCGGTGGGGGGGTCGTCCGAGGCGGTCGAGCGGCCTCGCGCGGCGCTTCCTCCGTCGCCCGGTCCGCCGATTCACGGTCTCCTACGTCCGCCAGGTCCGCGCTCGTGTCGTCGGCCATCGCCAGGTCGAGCTCCCGGTCTACCTCTGCCTGCGCGTCATCGTCCGAGTCAGCGCCTCCACAGCCGGCGGTCATGGGGGCCATGGCCAGCAGCACAACGACGGTTCCGATTCTGCAAGACTTGCCCATCCTTCGCGTCCTCGATCTCACGGATCCGGCCCGTGTTTCCGGCCGCCTGTCGCGGCTTCTGCTCTTCAGGCGACTTCGATCATGCAACATGCGCGCCGGGTGCCCGGATCGCCGGTTCGGCCCGATCCGGTCGCGCCTCGGCGGCGGCTCTTGGTCACAGTCTTCCCTGTACCCATATATTCCCGCTTCGCTCCGGTAAAGGGCACCGGTCCGTGCCGTAACCTAACGCCAGCTCCCGATTGTCCGACGACCCGGACGTGGCGCGTAAGGACGAGCTCAGGGGAAGCCGCACCAGATGAATCAATTACGAACGCTTCTTCCTTACTACGGACCCTATGCTAAGGGCCTGTTGGCGGGGATGCTGCTGGTGGTCGTCGGCAACGTCTTCACCATCCTCGGCCCGTACATCCTGAAGCTGGCCATTGACGGCCTGAGCCTCGATCTCACCCGCGCCACGATCATCCGGTACGCGCTCCTCCTGGTCCTGGTGGCCCTGCTGGCCGGAGTCGCCCGCTACGGCATGCGCGAGCTCCTCAACGGAATCAGCCGGCGGATCGAGAACGACCTGCGTAACGACATCTTCGCCCATCTCCTGCACCTGCCACCAGAGTTCTACGACCGCTGGCGCACGGGTGACCTGATGAGCCGGGCAACCAACGACGTGCTGGCGGTGAGGCAGGTGGCCGGGCCGGCCATCATGTATCTGGTCAACACTGCCACGGTGTCGGCCTTCGCTCTGGCCCTGATGATCTGGATCAGCCCGACGCTCACCCTGGCATCCATGGCTCCCATGGTGGCGATTCCGGCGGCGGTGTTGTGGTTCGGACGCCGGATCCACACGCGTTTCGAGCGGATTCAGAGTCAGTTCTCAGAGATATCGAACTTCGCGCAGGAGAACCTGGCCGGGATTCGCATCGTGAAGGCATACGCGCGCGAAGAGGACAGATCCCGGCGTTTCGCGGGCCTCAATCGCGAGTACAAGGAGCGGAACATGAGCCTGGCCAGGGTGTGGGGAGCCTTCTTCCCTTCCCTTATGCTGCTGGGCGGGCTGGGGTCGGTCGTGGTGCTGTGGGTCGGCGGGCGTCAGGTGATGGACGGCACCATAACATTGGGCGATTTCGTGGCCTTCGGGTTCTACCTCACGCTGCTGATGTGGCCCATGATCGCGGTAGGTTGGGTGACCAACCTGTTCCAGCGCGGAGCCGCTTCCATGGGGAGAATCAACTCGCTACTGGCGGAGCCGGTTGCGATCAGAGACGCCGATACCCCGACGCGGCTCGCGCGGGTCAGAGGCGAAATTCAATTCGAGGCCGTTTCGTTCCGCTACCCTGGGAAAGAGCGCTGGGTACTGCGCGACCTCTCCTTCCGCCTCGAGCCGGGTCAGACCGTCGCCGTCGTCGGGGGCACGGCCAGCGGCAAGAGCACGCTCGTTCGTCTCATCCCGCGCCTGTACGACGCCACCGAAGGCGTCGTGCGAGTCGACGGGATCGACGTCCGCCGCATCTCCCTCGAAGACCTGCGGCAAGCTGTGTCCGTGGTTCCCCAGGACCCCTTCCTGTTCAGCACGACGCTGGAGGAGAATCTGAGACTGGGAGCCGACGGTGCTGCGGAAGGCGATGAGCGATTCTGGCGCGCAGTGGAGATCGCTCAGCTCGCGCCGACGCTCGACGTCCTCTCGCATGGCCTCGACACCGTGCTCGGCGAGCGCGGAATCAACCTGTCGGGCGGCCAGAAGCAGAGGGCTACCCTGGCCCGAGCGCTGCAGCGGGAGACTCCGATTCTGATCCTGGACGATTCGCTGTCGGCGGTGGACACGGCTACCGAGGAGGCGATCCTGACGGGCCTGCGCGAGTTCATGCGGGGCCGGACGTCGATCATAGTATCGCACCGGGTGTCCGCCGTGGCGTCCGCGGACCTGATTCTCGTCCTCGAAGACGGACGTCTGGTGGAATCGGGACGGCACTCCGAGCTTCTGGCCAGACGCGGCATATACGCCCGGCTGCTGGAACGTCAGCTCCTGGCCGAGCAGATAGAGCACGACCAGGCCGGGTGACAACCAGGCCCGCAGGGCGCAGGTTACTTCTTCAACGACCTGCTAGATCCTTCTCAGGATGAACTCCGGGGTGAAGCGCGCGGCCCAGGCCGCCAGAACGGTGAACCGACCGCTAACCAGGAGCAGACCAACCAGCACCAGGAGAGCGCCACTCACCCGCTCGACCCAGGGGATGAAGCGACGGAACCGCTGAAAGGTGGAGAGAAACCAGGACAGGGCCACCGAGCTGACCAGGAACGGCACGGCAAGCCCCGCCGAGTAGAACCCCAACAGCACGAGCCCTTCATTCATCGTCTGGCGCGTGGCGGCGAAGGTGAGAATCCCGCCCAGAATCGGTCCGATGCAGGGCGTCCAGCCCGCCCCGAAGGTGACGCCCACCAGAGTTGAGCCTAGGTAGCCCAGGGGCTTGTCCCTCAGGTGGACGCGCTTCTCCCGGGCCATCGCCTGGAACGGACGGAGGCCCAGTAGATACAGGCCGAAGAAGATGATGACCAGCCCACCTATGCGGGAGATCCACAACTGGTATTCCCTCAGGAGCCGCCCTATCAGGCTCGCCGACGCGCCCAGGGCCAGGAAGATGAGGCTGAAGCCAAGGACAAAGAACAGAGAATGCGCCAGGGCCAGGCGACGAACCGAGCCGCTCCCCTCCTCCAGTTCTTCCACACCCACTCCGGTGACGAAGGACAGGTAGGACGGCACGAGAGGAAGAACGCAGGGCGAGAGAAACGACAGCAGGCCCGCCGCGAACGCGACGGCGATTCCGATTTCCAGCTCGTTCATCTATAACCTCGAATCCGACTGAGATCGCTCTTCAGGCACCGGATTGAACAACTGGCCGCCGGCCGACGTTCCGCAGGCGCCAGCCGACGTTCCGCAGGCGTCGCCCTCTTACCGCGCGGCAGCGCAGGATTCAGACGCAGCTCAAACGACAAGGCGCCCGCCGCGAGAAAACGACGAGCGCCGCTGCCGGACGGTAGCCCAACGTAACGCGGGATCCGCGCGCGATCAATCTGCGATGGCGGCCTCGTCCACCAGCTGATCCCAGCCTGCAGGACTGCCACCCACGTCCAGGTAGAGAGGGTCCCTGCCGTCCCCGAGGCGTCTGCGAAGGCCGGCGACCAGCCGCGACACGCGGTTGGTCGGCACCGTCCCATACTCGGTGATGCGTCCCGGAAAGCCGTCGCTGCCGGCGGCCCCGTTACCCGTCTCACTTTTTTCGCCGCTCGCCCCGTTGTCGTTGGCGACCGGGACGTTGCCGGCTCCTTTCGCCTGGCCGTTCCCGTTGAGGGCAGAGTCGAACTCCGCCCCGCACATGCGGCGCAGCTCAGGACCCAGGAACCGTGTGAAGAGGAGAAACTCGGTCGAGCCCTCCAGGTCGGAGAGCGGAGGGAACACCCAGACTTCCGAGATCTCGGCGGGGGACACCTGCCGCCCGAGCTCCCGGAGCCGGTGGGCCAGCTCGGGGGAGATCTTATCGCTCAGCCCGTTGCTTCCCTTTGCTCCGTGTTGTCCGTTCTCCGGTGGATGTACGTCTTGCGCGCCTGTCGTCGGGAGCCCGCTCGCCCCGTCGCCCTTGTGCTCCATTCTTCCCTCGCACGGAGGCACCGGATCATACCCGCCGGTGACGGCGGGGGACGGGCAGGACGCTTTAAATGTAAGAGTATCCGCGGGATGGGCAACAGGGGCGACCGGGATGGACTAGGCTATCATCACCAGAACGCACTCACAGCTCCCGGCAGACCGCTTCGACCACCGTCTCCTGGGCCGCATCCAGCCCAAGATCGACCACCACCCCCGCGGCCTTGGCGTGCCCACCGCCACCTAGTCCGCGGGCGATCGCGGCCACATCGGTGTCACCCGTAGACCGCAGGGAGACCTTGGTGCGCCCGTCAGCCATCTCCCGAAAGAGCAGGGCGACTTCCACGCCCTGGATCCTCCTGGCGTACTCGACGATGCCTTCCAGGTCGTCCTTGGCCGTGCCCGTCTGCGCCAGGTCCGCCTGGGTGAGCCGGATCCACGCCACCGGTTTGTCCTTGTGCATGCGAAGGCGCGACAGGGCGCGTCGAACCAGGTCCAGGCTGCCCGACGTGTACCGCGCGTACAGCCTGCGGTACATCTCCTCCGGATTGACTCCTGCGTCCAGGAGCTGCGCGGCGATCTGGTGCGTACGCGAGTTCGTGTTGGCGTACCGGAACGATCCCGTGTCGGTCGCCACGGCCACGTACAGGCCCTGGGCTTCCGGGAGCTCGAGCTGCCGACCACCCGTGGTAAGCAGATCGAAGACCAGCTCACCTGTGGCGCACGCCGTGGGATCCACAACCGCCAGGTCACCGAGCGATGTGGGTGTCGGCGGATGATGGTCCAGGACCGCTACCTTTCGGCCTTCCAGGTGGCCGAACACGCCGCCGAGCCGCGACGGCTCCGATGTGTCGAGCACCAGTACCAGGTCGGCCTCGTCGAGAGCGCGGCGCCCTTCCTCTTCCCGCGGAGTGTAGGAGGCGAAATCGCCGAGGAGGAACCGGAACTGCTCGGGAAACGCGGTAGGATTGACTATGGTGGGCCGCAGGCCCCTGCGCGTCAGATAATGAGCGAGCGCCGCCTCGCTGCCGGCCCCGTCCCCATCGGCGTTCACGTGTGTCGTGAGGACTACCGGGCGCCCCGGTACGAGCTCGCTGCGAACGAGCGTCAGACCGGCCTGGCGAGCCGCCTCAGGCGACCGGATCGTCGGACTCGTCATGCAGCGGCTTTCCGCCTCGCATGATGCGGGCGTAGCAGTACGCAACCAGAATCGTCACGCTGATCATGCTGACGAGCATGAACACAAATGCGAAAGGTTGGATCGCGGTCTCGCTCATTCGAACTAACCTCCCTCGCGCCGCTGCCAAGCCCTGCGAATCAGGAGCAGGCCGGCCACCAACAGGGCGAGCATCGCCGCCCGGCTCAACCACAGGTACGGGATGTCCTCAGCCGCCTGCCCGTCCATGAGCAGCGTGGGCACTGCCTCGGTCACACTCCACCAGACCAGCAGCGTGCACAGGAACGCCGGCGTGATCCACTTCATGATGGGCTTGTAGATCGGCGGAATCTGCAGATCAGCGCCGAGATGCAGCTCCTTCCACCCTCGCTCGATTCCGAAGATGAACGAGAATAACACGATCTCGATGGCGGCGAAGATCACCAGGCCGAAGGTCCCGGCCCAATAGTCCCACTCATCCAAGAATCCGGTGGGGTAGAATAATACGTGCATCATGCCCACCGCGAAGGCCAGAGCCATGATGGCCCGGACCGCCCTCTGGCGGCGGAAGCGGAACTCCTCCTGCAGGAAAGCGATGGCCGGGCTTGCCAGGGCCACGCTGGAGGTTATCCCGGCGATGAACAGCAGGAAGAACCACAGGAAACCGGTCAGCTGCGCCAGGAACTGCGGACCGGGCAGCCCCTGGAAAACGATGCCCATGGCCACGATTCCCAGGTCGTAGGAGCCCCCGCGGGCTATCTCCTGGGCCCCGGTCACCCCGAAGAAGACCACGGCTGCCGGAATCGCGATGGTACCTCCCAGCACTACCTCGGCGAACTCGTTCGTCGCCCCGGTGGACAGCCCCGTGAGGGTGATGTCGTCCTTCTCGGACAGATAGGATGCGTACGTGTGGATCGTGCCCATGCCCAGAGACAGGGTGAAGAACATCTGCCCGGCGGCTGCCAGCCACACTTTCGGCTCCGAGATGCTGCTCCACTCGGGATTCCAGATGAAGTTCAGTCCCGCAACCGGCGTCGACGCTCCCTCGGGGAGAGTCAGCACTCGGCCCAGCAGTACGAACGCAAACAGGAACAGTATCGGCATGCCGATTAGCGCCAGCTTCTCTATTCCGCCGCTTATCCCTCTCGCCAGCACCCACCCGAGGAAGGAGATGGTGACGACGAAGAAGAGGACGGCCAGCCACCACGGATGGACCGAGGGGTCGAGCAGGTTCTGGTACGAGCCGAGGTATTCCCGCATCTGCTGGACCTCCGCCATACCGAAGTAGCTGCCCGTGAGACTGAAGAAGCTGAAGCCCAGCATCCACGACACGACGTACGTGTAGTAGATGAACACCACCAGAGGCATGACCAGACCAAGCACGCCCGCGTACTTCGCCCACCTCTTCCGCCGGTCCGTGAGGGCGTCGAACATGCCGGGAATCGTCCCGTGCCCGAAGCGTCCCCCGTAACGTCCGATCCCCCACTCGATCCACATGAGTGGAATGCCGAGGACCAGGAAGGAGATGAAATAGGGAATCATGAACGTGCCGCCGCCGTTCTGGGCGGCCTGCACCGGGAAGCGCAGGAAGTTTCCCAGACCGACCGCGTTTCCGGCCATGGCCAGAATCAGGCCGATCCTGGTCCCCCACCGCTCCCTGGAGTGCGTCTCCAGAGTCACACGCTTCTCCCTCTCATCCCTCACCCTGTCTTGCCAGCTTCGGCCGGCCAGGCGTGCACCCGGATTCCGCCCCAACCCGCTCCATTTCCCCGAACCCGGACCAACAAGAGACGGACGCTAGCGGGGGCCGCTCCGGACTGTCAACCACGGGAAACGTCAGGCGGGCCACACCGTCTTCCAGACTTTCGCCCAGGTGGATCCCAGGTGTACGAGATGGCTCGACGGACGCCCCTCGATGCGACACTCTTCCAAGGCCGCGAGGAAATCATCGGGGCCGGTGAAGGTTGGCATCAGCGTCGCACCGCGCCCGATCTCCTTAAGTAGGTGGGCATCACTCCCGGCACCAACCGGCAGTCCGTGGGCCTCGGCCCAAGTAACCGCCCGGCGATTCCTGCGCGCGTCGTGAACGCGGGCGTTGAATCCCTCTACCGCGTCGACGAGTTCTACTACTCCGGCCAGGAACTCCTCCGTCGTGCCGCGCCGTGCGTCGAACGGGTGTGGCAGGTACACGGCTCCACCCTGCCGGCGGATCTCTACCGCCACATCGCGGAAGGACCCGCCCGGAGGGATGTGCCGTTGCAGGAAGAGCCCAATGAGGTCGAGCCCCTCGGCCGTCCGTACCTCCTCGCCCACGATCACCAGCTCGGGGTCGATCTCCCGCGCGGCCAAAGCACCCCGAATCTCGTTATGATCGGTGACGGCGATTCGGTCGAGGCCCACCGCCCGAGCACGGCGTACCACGTCCTCCGGAGCGCTCAGGCAATCATGCGAAGCGCTGGTATGCATGTGCAGGTCCGCCCGCCATAGACGCCCCTCCGGCGGGACGACCTTCTCCCACACGTGGCGCGCACTTGCTCGCAGGGATTCCCGGTCGGCGTCATTCCATATGACATGGTCGGCCGCAGCCCGCTTTCGCTCGCCCGACCATTGCGCGGCATCCATGGCGTCGAACTCCGAGGGGGCTATCCCCCGTCTCTCGCACACCCTCAGCCGCCGCGCGGCTCGTGGGGCATCTACCGTCACGGTGGCATCGAACTGGTCCTCGATACCCTTCTCGAAGAGCAGCGGGATCTCGACGACGACGACCTGGAAGCCGCTTCCGACGGCGGCCTCGAGTAGCTCCAGGCGACGGCGGTCGACGGCCGGGTGGACTATGGCCTCCAGACGTGCGCGCGCGCCGGCGTCAGAGAAGACCAGCCTGCGCATGGCCGCCCGGTCGAGTCGTCCGTCATCGCCGAGGAGGCCCGCCCCGAACGTCTCACGAATCCGGGCCAGCGCTCGCGTTCCGGGCTCGACCACCTCGCGGGCAAGCCGGTCGGCGTCGATTCGGTACGCTCCCCATTCCTGGAAGCACCCGGCGACCGTGCTCTTCCCTGCCCCGATGGTGCCCGTCAGGCCCAGGCGGATCATCCCTCCTCTTCGCCGCCCCCCGACGCGGCCGAAGTCTCTACCTCGATCAGCGGACAGGCCTCCAGATCGCTCACTCCCAGGGCCTCGCAGAAATGCTCGAACAGCTCGCCGACGAGCGTTTCGTACTCCGCTTCGGACAGATTCCGCACGTCGATCCGCGCGCCAGCCATCTCGCCGTGTCCGCCGGCGGATCCGCGCTCGCCCACCACCGACAGGACCAGAGCGCCTGCGTGGGCAGTGGGATCGTACGTCCGGAGCGAGAGCAAAAGGCTGTCCTGATGACGGCCGGCCGCGATGACCCACTCCACTCCGTCCACCCGCATGAAGAGGTCCGCCAGCTGCGCCACCAGGTCGGGGTAGTCGAGACGGCCGGCCGGCACGCAAACGATTCCTCCACGGCTCCAGGCTCTTTCCAGCCCCTCGTGGATCGAGCGGTACAGGCCACGGGGGACGCGGGCGTGGCGGATGCGCGATATCGCTGCCGGATCGGAGCGGGGATACAGGAACAGGCTGGCGTCGATGTCGGCCTCCGACACCTCGCGACCGAGGTCCATCGTCTCTGACTGGATGCCGTAGAACAGCGCCGTAGCCAGCCTCCGGTCAGTTTCCAGCCGGGCTGCCCGCAGGTACTCCACGACCATCGACGCGCACGCTCCGTACTCCGGGCGGACGTCGGAGAACGACACAGCCCTGGTCTCGGACCGCACCGGATGGTGGTCGACCACGACGGTGGCGATCCGGCCCGGCGGCAGCGAGTTGTTGCCGGCGCGTGGCTGGGTATCCACCAGAGCGACCACTGTGTCTGAATCCACCTCCAGGTTCTCGAAGCGTTCGAAGGGCGTCCCGAGCTCCTCCATTAGAGCCCTGTTCTCGGCCCGCCCTATTATTCCGCCGAACGACAGAACGGTTGACAGCGAGCAGGCCTGCTCAATGAGGAAGGCGAGGCCGGCCGCCGAAGCGATCGCATCGGGATCAGGGTTGTCGTGGGTCAGAACGAGCACCCGCTCTGCTCCGTCCAGGGCCCGGATCAGCCCCGTAAGAAGTTCCACCCGGTCAGGGCCCGGCTTGCGGGGGCTCTTCGGCCCACCCTGATCGGCCGGGCCGCTGTCGGGTACCGACGGGTCGGCACCGCTGTCGGGTTGATTAATCACCCAACCCACCACCCGGGGTGGCCGGTGAGGAAGGGGTTGGATTCCGCTTCACGCTGAACGGTCGTGGCGGGACCGTGCCCTGTGTACAGCACCGTGGTGGCCGGTAGCGTGAGGATCTGCTTCTGGATGGAATGAAGCAACGTTGCCGCGTCGCCTCCCGGCAGATCGGTACGGCCGATGGAACCCGCGAATACGCAGTCGCCGACGAACGCCTCACTGCCGCCGCACAGTACGACGCCGCCGGGTGAGTGACCCGGCGCGTGGCGGACCTCGAAGCTCAGGTCCCCGAAGGCCACCCGGCCGCCGTGCTCGAAGAACACCTCCGGCGGAGGCGGCATCTCCAGCCGCAAGCCGAACATTGCCCCGTGCTCCGCGGCGTTCGTGTACATGGGAAGGTCGTCTTTGTGAAGGTACACCGGAGCATCGTAGCGCTGCACCAGCTGCCCGACGCCTCCCACATGGTCGACGTGTGCGTGGGTGAGCAGGATGGCCGACGGATCCGCCCCCCACTCCTCCAGGCCGGCCTCGATCCGTTCCGGCTCCGCGCCGGGATCTATGACAACTACGCTTCCCCCCGACGTCGCGCGAACCAGGAAGCAGTTGGCCTGGAACGGGCCCACGGCCAGCGTGCGAACCTCCAGTGGCTGGCTCACGAGCCGGATTCCCCATACGACGGGGCCCGGTCCCGCGCTGCCGGCGGAGCCGGGCCTTCCACCGGCCTCGACACGCCTTCCGGCGAACAGCTCACCGAACCGGGGGCAGCCTCAGATCGAGAAGGAGGTGCCACAGCCGCACGAGCCCGTGGCGTTCGGGTTCTCGAACGTGAACCCGGAGCCCTGGAAGCTGCTGTGATACCCTATGACGACACCGGACAGATACTGAGCGCTGAACGGATCCACGTAGAGCCGGACGCCGTGAGCTTCCACGACGAAGTCATCTTCGGCCGGCGGCTCCTCATCGACTTCCAGCCCGTACTCGAAGCCCGAACAGCCGCCGGGAAGAACTGCTACCCGGAGCGCGGCCGTTTCCGCGGTCAGGTTCTCCGCCGCGAAAAAGGCGCGAGCCTCGGCCGCCGCCGCCTCGCTGATCGATATGGCGAATCCGGCCGTGCCGGCTGTAGAAACGTCACTCATATTCGTGTCGGTCTCCTGTTCCAGTCCCGTTCATAGGCTTCGGGCCCGGACGGTCACGGAACCGAACCCGTCTCTGAAGACTAGGCTCAGGCACCCCCGTGCGCCAGCCAGCGCTCCGCCTCAAGTGCCGCCATGCACCCGGTTCCCGCCGCCGTCACGGCCTGCCGGAAGTAGTCATCCATGACATCGCCGGCCGCGAAGACGCCCGGAACTGACGTCGCCGTGCGCCAGGGCACCGGCATCTCGACGTAGCCGCTCTCATCGAGAGCCACCTGGGCCGCGAGGAATCCGGTGTTGGGCGTATGGCCGATCGCCACGAACAGTCCGCCGACTCGCATCTCCCGTTCCTCACCGGAACCCGTGTCCTGCAGCCTTAACCCCTCTATCACGGTGTCTCCTAGTACCTCCGTCACCACCGTGTTCCATTCGAACCGTATCTTCGGGATGGCGAACGCCCGCTCCTGCATGATCCGGGAAGCGCGCAACTCATTGCGTCGGTGGATGATCACCACCTCCTTGGCGAACTTCGTCATATACAGGGCGTCCTCGATTGCGCTGTCTCCGCCGCCGACGATGGCGATGACCTGGGCACGGAAGTGCGGCAGGGCCCCGTCGCATACGGCACATGCCGAGACTCCGCCGCCGGCCTGCGCCAGTCTCTCCTCGCCCGGTACCCCAAGCCATTTCGCGTTGGCGCCGGTGGACAGGATGACGGCGTCGCTCGTTACCTCCGATCCCCCTTCCGTCCACAGCGACAGCGGCCGTACGCCGAAGTCCACCCGAACGATGTCCTCCGTAACGACGCGGGCTCCGAAGCGAATCGCCTGCTCCTTGAACCCGGCCATCATTTCCGGCCCCGTTATCCCCTCCGGAAAGCCTGGATAGTTCTCGATCTCCGTGGTGAACATGAGCTGGCCGCCCGGCACCATGGTGCGGCTGAACGAGCCCTCGAACAGCAGGGGCTCAAGCTGCGCCCTGGCTGCATAGATCGCAGCCGTCCAGGCCGCCGGCCCGGACCCGATGATCACGACACTCTCGTGGTGTTGCTCCGACATGATTCGTTTTTCTCTCTGGACTCGAGCTCAGCCGCCGGCCCGCCCGATGCACCGCTCCGCGATTGCCTTCAGCCACTCCGCGGGCACCTGTTGGGAACCCATTTCCGACGGGCCCGAATCTGGCCCGTGCCAGTCCGATCCACCACCCCGCAGCAGATCGTGCTGGCGAGCGAGCGTCTCCAATACCCGGCGCTCGGCCGGTCCGTTTCGCCGGTGCAGGATCTCCAGCCCGTCGAGACCCTCGGCGATCCACTGGCAAAGGTCGTCCCGGCTGAACTCCCGCCCCGGATGGGCGAGCAGCACGACGCCACCCGCCTCGTGCACGAGCCGGATGACGTCTCCGGGCGGGGTCGGCTTCTTCTCCACGAAGGCCGGGCCTCCGCGCGCGATGTACCTGACGAAGGCGATCTCCTCGGCCGGCACCCAGCCTCCCCGGCGGAGAGCCCTCGCTACGTGGGCGCGGGTAGGCACTCCGGGGCCGGCTTCCGTCAGCACGTCCTCCGTCTGGAGACCGACTCCCAGATCGTTGAGCCGCTCCACGATCGCGGCGACGCGGCGAAGGCGGTCCCGTCTGAACTCCTGGACGAATTCAAGCAGGTCGGCAAAATCCGGGTCGAAGCCGTACGCCAGGAGATGGATGGACTTTCCGGGCTCGTTCGCCGATAGCTCGGCTCCGGTCAGGAAGTCCAACCCCAATCGGTCCGCTTCTGCGGCGGCCTCACGCAGCCCGTCCACCGTATCGTGGTCGGTGAGGGACAGGCCGGAAAGGCCCTTCCGGGCAGCTTCCCGTACGACGGCCGCGGGGCCGACCGTCCCGTCCGACGCCGTGGAGTGGAGATGCAGATCGACGTGGGTCAAACCGTCCGCTCCGTCAGGAAGAACGACAGACGGCCGGCCCGGCACCCACAGCGCAAGCGAGCGGGCCGGCTCAGGTCGAGCGGGGGGGGAATCCCATAGAATGGGACTCTCGGAACAGATCGAGCAGCTCGCCCTCCGAGAGAGCATCGAGATCCGACTGGCTCGCCAACTGGTCGGTCGGGACCTCCACGACCCGGTAGGGACGCTGCCCGTTGCTCGCACAGAAGAAAACCACTGTCTGGTATCCGCAACGGTGCGGGCGCTCGCTCACCTTTCCGCGCCAGGTATCACCTTTAGCCTTGATCATCTTGGCCATGTCGCTCGCTTCTCAGCCGCTACGGTTTTCTCTCGACCAGGACCATTGACGCCAGTTCACGACTTATCTTCCGGTCCAGGTCATCGACCCGGATGCTCAGTACGCTGCTCGCGCCGAAAACGCCCAGCATCTGCACCCGGGTTCCCAGCACCAGGCCGATGTCCGCCAGTCTGCGCAGGCGCCCTGCGTCATGGTCCGGCACCTCGCGGACGACGGCCGACGTTCCCGCTGGGAGGTCCGCCAGCGAGTCCAGGTCGCGGTCGGCTATCTGACCGGAGGAAGATGGAATGGGCGAACCGTGAGGATCTATCTGCGGATCACCGAGGGCCCGTGCCATCGCATCGATCAGGGTGTCGGACGCGGCATGCTCCAGGCGCTCGGCCTCCTCGTGCACGCCATCCCAGCTATACCTCAGCTTCTCGATGAGATACGACTCGATCACGCGGTGTCGACGAATGATGCGCAGCGCGGTGGCCTCGCCGAGAGACGTGAGACGGACTCCGTGATACAGCACGTGCTCGAGAAGGCCCTGGTCGGCCAGGCTCTTGACCATGTTGGTTACGGAGGCGGCCGACCTCCCCAGCGCTTCTGCCAGCGCGGTCGTGGAAACGGCTTCTCCCTCCTCCTGCAAAAGGTAGATCGCCTTCAGGTAGTCCTCTACAGCCCGGCTGTGGCCCTTCGGAATCGGCACCGCGAGTCCTCAGTGCGGGAGGAAGGTGTCGCCTTCGGAAAGACCCGACAGGAAGCAGGCGACGAGCTCCGCCGTCCGGTCCACGTCTGCCGAGCTGACGATCTGATTGGGCGTATGCATGTACCGGTTGGGAATCGAGACAAGCCCCGTAGCCACCCCGGCGCGAGACACACGGATCGCGTCGGCGTCGGTTCCGGTCGTCGCCGGCAGTGCCTGCACCTGGAGCTGAATGTCCGCTCCTGCCGCTGCGTCCACCAGCCGCCGGTAGACCACGGGGTTGATCGCGGCTCCCCGCCCGAGGACCGGTCCCGCGCCGAGCTTAATGTCTCCGTGCTCCTTCTTCTCCACTGACGGATGGTCCGTCGCATGCGTGACGTCCACCACTATGCCCACGTCCGGCCTCAGACCGAAGGAGCCAGTGCGCGCACCGCTGCCGGCCACGTACCCGATCTCCTCCTGCGTCGTGGCGACTGCCACAACATGCACTGCGGCCCCCTTCTCCCTGGCTCGGCGCAGCGCCTCCAGGACGACCACTGCCCCGACTCGATCGTCGATGGACCGCGCGGCTATGAGATCATCCGTCAGCTGGAGGGTATCCGCTCGGACCACCGCCACGTCTCCTACCGTCACCCGCTGTCGCGCTTCGTCGCCGGAGCTGGCCCCGATGTCTATCCACAGCTGCTTCAGCTTCACCGGCTTATCGGCCTCATCGTTCCGCATGAGGTGGATCGCCTGCCTCCCAACCACCCCTGACACCAGGCCGCCGCCGGAGAGGATGTCGACTCGTTGCCCCACCAGCACCGGCGCGTCCCAACCACCGACGTTCCTCACCCACAGGAATCCGTCATCATCGATGTGGTTCACCATGAGACCGATCTCATCGATGTGCCCGGCGAGCATAACCGTCAGCTCGGCATCCCCGTTGATCGCCGCGAAGCTGTTACCGTGAACGTCGCCCCAGGTCTCGTCGGCGAACGCCGCTGCCTCTTCGCGCCAGGCGGAAGCTGCTTCGGTCTCGTAGCCGGAGGGCCCTCGCGCGTCCAGAAGACGGGTGAGGATGTCTCTCATTGCCGAGTTCATCTCACTCTGTCGTTGAAGATCGTTTATCCAGCCGGGCCACCACAGGACGGCAACCCATACTCACGCCGCCCACGCCGCGAGCGGACCGTACGGCTGCCAGCCGAGCGCTGCGACACCTGGCCCGCAGCCTCTCAGCCCGTGTCCGTCTTCAGCAGGTCACGCACGCGGCGCTCGAGATCGGCGCTCGGCCTGCTGGTCTCACCCACCTCGCGGAGGTAGTCCAGGAACAGGCGCTCGAAGTTGAAGTACGGGTAGCACTTCCTGCACTGTTCGAGGTGTCGGCGCACCAGCTCGTGCTGCTCCGGATTGAGCTCCCCGTCCAGGTACTCGTACACCACCGCGAGCGATTCTTCGCACGTGTGCTCTGTCCGCTCGGTCCCCGGCGGCACCGGCGAGTCTCCGGTCATTTCAGGAATCCCATTTCCACCGCGTATTCGTACAGCCTCTCTTGAAGCCTCTTGCGTGCCCGAAAAAGACGGGACTTCACTGTGCCGACCGGTATGTCCATCAACTCCGAGACCTCTTGATAGCTTAGACCTTCGATGTCCGCCAGCACTACCGCGACCCGGAACTCCTCGGGAAGCTCGTCGATAGCGGAGATCACCTTGGCGTCGATGATGCGGTCGAAGATCCGCCCCTCAGGATCGGCTTCGAAGAGGGCTGTGCTGGACGGACGTTCAGCTATCTGCTCGAACTCCACCTCGGCCGGCCTCGCCTTCTGCCGGCGGAACTGGTTGATGAACGTGTTCCGGAGGATGGTCATCAGCCACGCGCGACAGTTGGTCCCGGCTTCGAAACGGTCCCACGCCCGGTAGGCCTTCAGAACGGCTTCCTGCACCAGGTCTTCGGCTCTCGCCTCGTCGCCCCCTGTGAGCCGCAGCGCCAGGCCGTACAGAGCGTCGAGATGGACGAGCGCTTCCGCCTCGAACTCCTGTCGCTTCCGTTCCGCCGGTATGGTCATCAAATCCCCCGTGGCTGCTCCTGTTCCGAGCTGCCTCCGCGCCCGATCGGGTTATCGACCGGACCTCCTCTCCACGGTATTGTATTGCCGGGCGCAGCGGCAAGTGGAAGCTCGAGGAGCGCTCTTCCAAACGGTCTGCCCGCAACGGTTCGCGCTCAGGAACGCCGGCCGGACGCCACCGTATTAAGGTGGTTCATAGCTGAGGTTCAAAGGAGCTAGCTTGGATTCCGGCACCGACAACGGGAGGCGCGGTCTCTCACGGCGCCTGGTACTGATCTCGGCGGGTACCCTCGCCGCCGTCCTGGTAGTATACCTGGGCCTGGCGGTCTTCGTGCGCTCTTACATTGATCCCGCGGGCCTTGCGGACAGCCTTGAACCGCGCTTCGCGGCTTCCATCAACCGCCCGGTAACCGTGGATCGGGCGCAGTTGAGAGTCTTTCCACGGCCCTGGCTGCGACTCACCGGGGTAGGCATCGGGAACCTGGGGAGCTTTGCGGGCCTGCCTCTGGCAACAGTCGACGAGATCCACCTCTCCCCGCGGCTGCTCCCTCTACTGCAGCGGCGAATCGAGATCGGTCGTGTAACCCTCGTCAGTCCTCACCTGCTGCTGCAGGTGGACGAAAGTGGCCGCACCAATTTCGGAGATTTTGTTCCGGCCGACCGGGAAGCGGGGGACGGGCACGAGGGTCCGTCTCTCGAGTTCGTGGTGCGCAAGTTCGAGGCCCGGAACGGACGTATCGGCTATCGTGATCGAGGCCGGGGGCGCCTGGTGCAGGTAGACGGAATTCTTCTGGGAGGGTCGCTGTCGCGCGGGGCCGCTGGAGGTCTGGCCATCGACTTTGCCGCGGAGACGGACAGCGTCCTCCTCGAGCTGCCACCGTTACTGCCCGAAGGCCGGCGGCGACTCCGGGTGAAAGCGGAACTCTCGGCCACGGCCGAGCCGGGATTCCGCACGTTGGAGATTGAATCCGGCACGCTGTCGCTGAACGAGATGCGGCTGAGCGTGAAGGGGCGGATCGATTCGGTGCTGGCATCGGTCCGTCCCCTGGACGTCCAGCTATCGGCGGAGCGATTTCCTCTCGCGGACGTCGTCGCCTCGCTGTCCGACTCGACACGGGCCCGCTTTCCGTACCGGGTACGGGGCGAAGTCGACATGCATCTCGGCCTGGCGGGCAGGCTCGGCCCCGGGGTGAGGCCTGAAGTCAAGGGGTTGATCTCCGTGCGTGACGCAGACGTAAGGACCCGGGCGGGCACGCCTGCGGCCGAGCGTCTGGCGGGCGAGATCGTGCTGGATTCTGGCCGGGCCGAACTGGTCCGGTTCGAGGGAACCGTTCTCGGCGGTCCGCTGGATGCCACCGGCACGCTCGAGTTGGACTCCAGCTTGACGTTTAAGGCCTTCGTGAGCATGCGACCCGAGCTGGCGCTGACGGACAGGGTCCTGTCCGATGTCTCGCCGAGCCGGGAGAGCCTGCGGCTGAGCGGCGATCTGATCATCGAGTCGGAGCTGCGGGGTCGGCTGCACGAGCCGGGTGCGACCAGAGCGTCGGGGAGGGTGCAGCTGCGAGACGTGCAGATGGTCGGGCCCCGCCCGGTGAATCGGATCGCGGTTCCTGAGGGTCGACTCGAGCTGACCAGCGATGGTGCCAGTTGGCAGGGTCTGACCCTCACGGTCGGGTCCTTCGAGGTAAGCAGCAGCGGCTCACTAGGCGACCTTTTTTCCGGATTGGCGGCCCACGAAGGGGACGGCTCGGCCTCAGCGCCGACGCTTGACGCGACGGTGCGCGCCGTCCGCCTGGACTTCGACGCGCTCCGCAGCTCACCGGAATCGGAGATCGGCTACGGAAGACTGGCCTTCGCCCGGTTGGGACGACGGACGCTGGACGGGCACAGCGCCGAAGACCTGGCGCGCCGGAGGTCTCTGGCCAGACCCGATCGGCTTCCGCTGGCCGGAGAGGTGCGCTTCGCATTCGATTCCCTGTTCAGCGGCCCGTACCGTCTGGGAAGCGTCACCGGGCGGCTGCTGATGCGGCCAGACCGATTCGAGGTGACGGACCTGGCCTTCGAAGCCTACGGAGGAAGCGGCACGGGACGACTCGTTGCCGAACTGGGGGAGAGAGAAGCCGAACCGTTCCGACTGGAGCTCAGCGTCAGGAACGTTCGGGCCGAGGGATTCCTCGCGGACAACTCGCCCCTGGGCAGTCTGGTGATCGGCCGGATGTCGCTCGGCGCGGTCATGGAGGGAACGCTGGACGAGCTGCTTCTTCCGGTCGACGTCGACCTCAGCGGCGACGGTTTGATGGAGGTGCTTGAGGGTCGCCTGGCACAGGCCCCGATAACGGAGGGCATGTTGTCCCTCCTCGGAGCCGGCGGCCCGGAGGGACTGCAGTTCTCCCGTTGGACGACGCCCTTCACGATCCGCGATGGAGCGATACACCTTTCGCGCGGCTCGTTCGGCGGCCGGAAGCTGTCCTTCGACCTCGCGGGCGTGGTCGGCTTCGGCGGCGCGCTGGATCTGGGGCTGGTCGTGCGCCCCGACACGTCGTGGATCAGGAAAGAGGCAGAGACCGGTGGACGGGCGGCGGCAGTCTTCACCGCCTATCTGGAGGAGGGTGCCCCAGCGGAGATAGGCGTGCTGGTGGGCGGAACTGCCGCTCGGCCCGAGTTCTCCCTGGATCCGTCGATCGCCAGCCGGGCAGCACGGAACGCTCTCGAGGAGGCGGCCGGTGAAGCGATTCGGTCCGAGCTCGAGGAGGTCAGGGGACGGGGCCTCGACATCCTCCGTCGGTTGAGTGGCGGGAGTGACAGCGCGGCGGTTGACCTCGATACGCTCCCAGGTGAAGACGATGAGGGCGGTGCGGATTCAACAGCGGCAGCCGCCGGCGAGAACGGTCCCGGGTGATGGAGAAGACGGATAGGCAGAGGGAGAGGCGAGGGTGACCCGGCCGCGGCGCTGGACCGAGGTGGCGATGCTCGCAGCGCTGGGTGCGGCAGCAGCCGGCACGGGGTGCATCTCCGGCCGCGTCCTCAGCGGCTACCCCGGGTACCCGTTCGCGAGCTTCTCCGTGAACGCGCCGGTGGACACGATCTTCTTCGAGCTGCAGGGCGCGCTGGCCGACGAGGGCTACCCGGTGGACTACACGCAGCGGGATGCCGGTCTCATAAACACGCAACCGGGGCCGGACTCGGGCAAGCCCATCTACCTCAACATCGTAATCGGAGCCGATTCGGATCGGGATGGCTGGACTGCGGTGTGGGTCGCCGGCTATGAGCACACACCAGCCGGACCGCGGCGTGTGAACCCGCTGGACGAGACTCTGTGGGCCATGGTGATGGACGTGTCCGGTCGCCTCAGTGATCGGCTGGGCGGCACTGAGCCTCTCGGGCCCGACGAACGGGCGGCGCGGGAGTCGACCCCGGCTACAGCCCCCGGGCTCTGACCACGGTCCGGTTGACCGCACTCCGCCGGAGGCCCGGCAGCCCCCCGGGCGGACAGTGACCGCCTCCAACGCCAACCCCGACCCCACGGCCGCTACCTCCGATTCGGGCGAGAACCTCAACCGGCCTGTCGTCGATGGGACGCAGAGCCTTCGGGTTGGGCGACATGGTGAGCAGATAGTCGGAGACCGAGGCGTAGCTCACGGCCGGATTCTCCGGATCCTCGCGCTCCTCCAGCTCCTCCAGGAACATCGCCGGCTGCGGGACGCCTGCCGACAGCGCCGCCGCGAGTTGCGGAACCGCCGGGATCGTCGCGAGCCGGGCGGTGGCCGGCGAGCCTCCTGCCTCCGTGGCGGTAGCCTCTCGGATTTCGATTACCTCGAGGGGGGCGTCTCGGGGTGTCTCGTCGTCGGCGAGGGTCAGCAGTCGGAGAGCGGATCGCTCTTCGCCCATACCCTTTACGCCCAGGCGGCCGTAAGCCAACACCACCGCGTGCACTGCAACCGACAGCCCGATGCCCATGACCAGGGCTCGCCGGTAACTTCTGTCTCCGTTCGCTCGTCTGCTCATTCCGTTACTCCCACCTGACTCGCCGGCTGACTGCCGGCGCTGCACATGACGACGAGCCTCTGCTGCTCAGGCAACCCTGAACGCCCGCGGTCCATCACCTCAAACACGCTCGAGCGCGGCGGGTTCCGATACCGGGCTCATGGCGCCAGCAGAATCTTGCCGACGCTCTCCCTCGACTGGAGCCTCCGGTGCGCCTCAGCGGCTTGTTCAAAGGAATAGACTCCGTCGATCACCGGATCAATCCTTCCCGCCGCGGCGTGCGCGACGAGAGCGTCCAGCTGAGGCGCCAGGATCTCCGTCTCTTCCCAGAGATGACCCAGGGCGATTCCGTGAACGCCCCGATTATCGTTCATCAGGCGGACCGGGTGGAAGCGGTGCATGCGCAATAGCTCCCGGACCGCCCGCAGGAGGTTGCGACGCCGGCCGGACATCGACGACGCTCCAAAGCAGCACAGGCGGCCGGCCGGCGCTAGCAGTTCATAGCTGCGGCGGAACGAGGCGCCACCTACGGCGTCCAGGGCCACGTCCACTCCGCGTTCGCCGCTGGCGGCCCGCACCCTTTCCGGCCAGTCAGCGGCGCCTGAGTCAACCGGCTCCACCCCCAGCGAACGCAGGAAGTCGTGCTTTCCTCGAGATGCGGTTCCTATGACTCGGGCGCCGAGGATTCCGCTCAGCTGGACGACCGCCGTCCCGACTCCTCCGGCGGCGGAATGGACCAGCACGGTCTCTCCTTCACGCAGGCCGCAAACATGGACCAGCATGTGGTGCGCGGTGAGATAGTTTACTGGGAGGGCGGCCGCAGCCTCGTCCGTCACCGTGTCGGGCGTAGGCATGAGATTCGCGGTGGAAACGCACACCTGATCGGAGTATCCACCGGAGCGGGTGGTCGCCGTCACCCGGCGCCCCAGGAGAGCGACGTCGACGCCGTCACCGACGGCATCGACCTTGCCGGCGACCTCGAACCCCGGCACGAGGGGCGGCCGGCCAGCGTCTGGGTACAGGCCGATTCGCATCATCACCTCGGCATAGTTCACTCCGGCGAACGCCACCTGCACCCGCACCTCGCCCCGAGCAGGGGACGGGTCGGGAACCTGCCTGACCTGGAGGACCTCGGGAGCGCCGTGGCGGGTAATCCATACTTGACGCATGTCGTGTCACCGCAAGCGGAAACCGGGAAGTGTCGGATCGGCCCGGAAGGTAGACCACTGGCGGGACTGGTGCCAACTTCAGGACGCCATGTGCGGAAGATTCACCCTGACGACGCCTGCCGATGAATGGGCAGCTCTGTTCCGGCTCGACGAGGTGCCGGCCATTCCGCCGCGGTACAACATTGCCCCGACGCAGGACGTAGCAGCCGTCAGGGCTGGTGGCGAGGGCCTCGGAGCGCCCGGCCGCCGGGAGCTGACCATGCTGCGGTGGGGCCTGGTGCCGCATTGGGCCAAGGACCCGGCCATCGGGTCCCGGTTGATCAACGCCCGGTCGGAGACTGTCGGGGAGAGACCGTCCTTCCAGGACTCCCTGCGCGACCGCCGCTGCCTGATCGTGGCGGACGGTTTTCTGGAGTGGAAGGCGGTCGGCAGCCGGAAGCAACCTTTCTGGATACGTCTCGAGGGCGGTTCGCCGTTCGCTCTCGCCGGACTGTGGGACAGGTGGCAGGCGCCTGGAGGTGAGGCGGTCGAGACATGCACCATCCTCACCACCGAAGCCAACGCCGTCCTGAGACCGCTGCACGATCGGATGCCGGTAATCCTAGACGTTCGCGACCACGACCTGTGGCTCGACACCGAGGTGCGGCTGGCAAACGAGCTCTCGGCGCTTTTCGAGCCGTTCGACCCTGCACGGATCAGGTACGACGCCGTGAGCCCGCGGGTGAACAGCGTGGCTTTCGACGACCCGGACTGCCTCGAGCCGATAGTCGATCAGATAGACCTGTTCGGATGACCAGCGCCGGGAGATGCATATGACTCGGCCCGTGCTCGGGACCCGGCCGGAGTGGCTGGCGAAGCTGTTCGACGCCATCGACGCGAAAGATGCCCCGTGGTTCGCCTCCTTCATTTCGGAGGACGGGGAATTCATCTACGGCAGCCAGCCGCCGGTCAAGGGACGTGAGGCCATCGAGGCCTACATCGAGCAGTTCCTGGACTCGGTCGAGTCTCTGAGCCACCGGGTCTCCCGCTGCTGGTCCACACCGGGCGCGGTGATCTGCCAGGGAGCGGTGACCTACACGCGGCTGGACGGGTCGCGTGTGACCTTGCCCTTTCTGAACGTCTTCGACTTGGAGGCGGGCCGCATCGGCCGGTATCAGGTGTTCGTCGATCCCGGCCCGTTGTTCGCCCCGGTTGAAGACTGAGAGCGGTCCTCGAACGGCGGACACGGAACACCGCGGCCGGGAGAGGACGCTGCGTACTCCGCGCGCGGTGGGCCCGACCGGCGCCGAGCTTGATTGATCGTTCAAGCCACAAGCCGGACGGCTCGTTTCCCTCGCTTTGCACCATACGCTGTCTCCGGCACGCTTGTAGCAGGTGGCCGGATCCGAGAGATTGTCAATCTGTCATCCACAGCCGCAGCAGTAGTCGGCGAGCGTTGCCGCTGGCCGAGCCGCTCCAGGATGGGAGATGGAGAGTGAATTGCAGAGCCGATCCCAGGACGGGGGCTCGTCTGCTTTGCCTCGCCGCTGCGCTACTGGCCGCGGCCTGCGGGGACGACCGCGGGACTTCCTCGTCGACCCGCTCGACGGATTGGATCGCCGCAGAGAGGATCCAGGCCTCGTAGATGCCGGCCGGAGCACTTTGGAACCGGACATCAGGGCCACGCACGAGGAGTGGGTGCGGGGAATCGCACAGCGCGTTCGACCTCTCTATTTCGGGCTCGCTTCCGAGATCAATACGCTCGCCGCCCGCGGCGACCCGGTTCTATACACCGAGTTGCGCGACGTCATCAACACGCTCGCGCCGCAGGTGCGCCAGCTCAGCCCGACGTCCCGAGTGTTTGTCTCCTTCCAGGCCGACGAGGCGAACGGCGCGTTCGGCGACCCGATAATCGACCACTTCGCGCTGATCGACGACTTCGACATCGATGCGCTGGGGCTGTCCTCGTACCCTGTGTTCGCCTTCGATTCACCCGACCAGGTACCGTCGGACTACTTCACTGCCTTGGACCAGGCGACCGACCTCCCGCTGCTGATGGTCGAGGGTGGCTGGAGCTCCGAGGACACGCAGCTCCTGAACGCCACGCCGCAGGAGCAGATCGACTTCTTCCGGCGATATGAGCAGTTGCTGGATGGCATACAGGCGGAACTGTGGGTGATGGTGACCTTTACCGACATAGACATGACGTCGTTGGGTCTTCCGCCGGACCGGGCTCTGGCACTCTCGAACTTCGCCTTCATGGTCATCCTCGACACCGCTCTGCGGCGCAAACCGTCGTACGCCGAATGGGAAAGGATCTTCTCCCGTCCCCGCTCACCGCAGTAGCGGAGCTGACTGGCTCATATGGATTGAGTGTGCAATCAACTCTGCCCATTGACAGCCGCCAGGCAAACCTTATTATTTGAACAGGACTGGTTTCGACCGCTTCCCTTAGGATCGGGAGCGGGCGGTCTCGGGACTGACCGGTTTGACCGGCTCGTCTCGATTGAATAATCACTCAATACTAGCATGGGCGGCGATACCAGAGACCGCATTCTCGAGGTAGCGGCTAGGCTGTTCCACGAGCAGGGCTTCGAAGCCACAACGGTGGCCACGATCCTGCGCACCGCCAGGGTGAACAGTGGCAGTCTGTATCATTTCTTCCCCAGCAAGGGGGCATTGCTCGTTGGCGTTTTGGAGCGGTACGTGGAATCGCTCCCCTCCGCTGTCCTGGAGCCGACGGAGATGGCGACCGGCGACCCCATCGAGCGGGTGTTCGCGCTCCTGGAGGTATATCGCAGGCGCCTCCTTGTATCGGACTGCACGCGAGGCTCCCCGATCGGCGATCTCGCCCTCGAAGTGGGAAGCAGAGACCCGCATGCACGGGCGCTCATCGAGGCGTACTTCTCGGCCTGGGCTGACGGGGTTCGAGGCTGGCTGGAAGCAGCGGGTGCTAGGCTGCCGGCCGACCTCGACCGCAGCGCTCTGGCTCGCTTCGTTCTCGCGGTGATGGAAGGTGCGGTGATGCAGGCCCGCGTGGCCGGTACGCTCGAGCCGTTCGATGTCTCGGTGGCCCGGCTCCGGTCTCACCTGGATCTCCTGCTCGAGCGCGCCCGTCGAGAGCGCGGTGAGGCCGAGAGGGAGGGTGTGATCACGGGAGACGATTCGGGTTCGTCCGACAGGCTGCCGGAGAAGGCGATGCCTGGCGAGCACACCGGGTGGCGGGCGTGGTGAACACCGGCGACGAGGCCCGGGTCCGCGAGATAGTGCGCCGTGTGGTGTACCGAACGCTAGGTGTCCAGGCGCCGTCGAGACGCGTGAGAAGCGACGTGCGCTCTCTGCTGACCCAGGCCGACATCGAGGACGTGCCTCCCGGAGGCGAGATCGCGATACCCGAAGGCGCGTTGATTACCCCGCTCGCCCGGCAGACGGCGATGGAGCGTTCTGTGTCCCTGGTCGCGGGCGGCGGGCTTCTGAGACCGAGCCCCAGGCTGGGATCGCCTGATTCTCGGGTCGCGACGGGCGCCGGGAAGACAGTCGCCGTCGGGGCGGATCACGGAGGCTACGAGCTCAAGGAGATGCTCAAAGAGCACCTGCGGGAGCTGGGGTATGCTGTTCACGACTGCGGGACGGACGGACCCGAGTCCGTCGACTACCCTGATTTCGCCCTCGCCGTGGCGCAGTTGGTTGCGCAGGGCCGGGCGTGGCGCGGCGTTCTCGTCGACGGGGCAGGCATAGGCTCTTGCATGGCCGCCAACAAGGTACCGGGCGTGCGGGCAGCCATGTGCTACGACGAGGCTACGGCGGTAAACAGCCGTGCCCACAACGAAGCCAACGTCGTGACCCTGGGTGCGGGGCTGATCGGCCCCGAACTGAGCCGGCGGATCGTACGGACATGGCTGGAGACTGGTGCCGGAGGCGGCCGGCACGCGAGGCGCGTCGGGAAGATCATGGACATCGAGAAACGGTTCCTGAGGAAGAGCTAGGGCTGTGGCGGACTACAGCATACGACTGAGGTTGGTCGGCCATGCGATTTGACGAAGAAGCGCTGGAGCGGATCATAGAGCAGATCACCCATCAGGTGCTCGTCCTGGTGCAGGACGGGGACGCAGCAACCTCCGGTGGCGAAGGCGCTTCGGCACTGTCCGCGCAGAATTACGTGGACCGGGTGCAGCCGGTGGTTCACGCAGGTGCCGATCGCATCGCCAGCACGCTGGGAATCGCTCCCACCGACGGCCGCCTGAGCCACATGATCGATCACACCCTGCTCAAGCCGGATGCCACGCAGGACCAGATCGCCCGGCTGTGCTACGAGGCACGCAAGCACGGGTTCGCCTCCGTGTGTGTAAACCCCTCGTATGTGAAGCTGTGCGTTGATCTGCTGAAGGACAGCGATGTTCTGGTGTGCACCGTCGTAGGGTTCCCGCTCGGCGCGACCTCCACCGAGGCCAAGGTCTTCGAAGCCCAAAAGGCGGTTCGCGACGGCGCCACAGAGGTCGACATGGTCATCAACGTCGGAGCCCTGAAGTCGCGCGACTACGAGCGGGTGGAGCGCGATAACGCGTCTGTCGCCCGCGCGGTTCACGCAGGCGGAGCCATCCTCAAGGTGATCATCGAGGCCGCTTTGTTAACTGACGAGGAGAAGGTGGCCGCGTGCCAGCTCGCCAAGATCGCCGGGGCTGACTTCGTCAAGACGTCCACGGGGTTCGGACCGGGCGGCGCGAAGGCGGAGGACGTGGCACTCATGAGGCGGGTGGTTGGACCCCGGATAGGCGTGAAAGCCTCCGGGGGGATCCGAACCTATGCGGACGCGCAGAAGATGATCGCCGCCGGCGCAAGCCGTATAGGCGCCAGTGCGAGCGTGAAGATCATTCAAGAAGCTGAGTCATGAAAGCCAGAGGTACGCAAATGTCTGTTGATCTCCGAACCTACGTCTTTCTGGACAGCCTGCAGCCGCAGCACGCGGCGTACCTGGGCACTGTGGCGCGCGGGTTCCTGCCGCTTCCCGGAGACGTTTCGCTGTGGATCGAGATCTCGCCCGGAATCGAGATCAACCGTATCACGGACATTGCCCTGAAGTCCACCCGGGTTCGTCCGGGCATGCAGGTCGTCGAGCGGCTGTTCGGACTGCTCGAGGTCCACCATGAGGTGCAGGCGGAAGTCCGGGCGGCGGGAGCGTCGATCCTCGACGCGCTCGGGGTGGTGGAGGCGGACCGCATCAAGCCCCGCGTCATATCGAGTCAGATCATTCGGAACATCGACGCTCACCAGGTGCAGCTCGTGAACCGGATGCGGTTCGGACACATGCTTCTGGCGGGGCAGACCCTGTACGTGCTGGAGGTGGAGCCGGCCGGTTACGCGGCGCTGGCCGCCAACGAGGCGGAGAAATCGGCCAACATCAACATTCTGGATGTCCGAGCATTCGGCAGCTTCGGGCGAGTCTACCTGGGAGGCGAAGAGCGGGACATCATGGCAGGCTATGGAGCTGCCGTCGCCGCCATAGAAGGTGTGAGCGGCCGCGAGGCGGAGACGAAGCGCCGCACCTGACGGTCGCCGGCGATCGACGCTGGCACGGACGCGGTCGAGGACACGGAGAACGACAACCAACCCAAGTCGGGAGGCATGAATGGCTGAGGAGTATGGGGCGATCGAGGCGCTCGGCCTGATCGAGTGCCGGAGCTACCCGGCCATGGTCGAGGCAGCCGACGCCATGGTCAAGGCGGCAAGAGTGGAGCTGGTTTCCTACGAGAAGACGGGCGGCGGGTACGTGACCGCGGTCGTGCGCGGCGACGTGGCGGCGGTCAAGGCCGCCGTCGAGGCCGGGGCGCGAGGCGCCGAGAAGGTCGGCGAGCTGGTCGCCATCCACGTCATCCCGCGTCCGCACGCGAACGTGGACGTAACGCTGCCGCTGGGTCGCCAGGGCGCCGAAGGGGCCAAGACCTCCAAGAAGTAAGGGAGGTGACAGGGCCGGGAGCAGCCGCCGTCGGCCCGCCAAGGAGCGGGTCGACGGGACGGCATGACTTGAACGAACGATCAAGTCCTCCGGTCCGCGAACGGAGCTACCTATGCTGCTAGGAAGAGTAGTCGGGACGCTGGTGGCGTCGCGCAAGGAGCCTTCCCTGGAGGGGTTGAAGTTCCTGGTCCTCAAACAGCTCGACATCGAGGGCAAGGAGACGGGCGGGTACCGGGTGGCCGCCGACGCCGTCGGCGCTGGGATGGGAGAGGTGGTGCTGTATGCCACCGGGAGTTCGGCTCGGCAGACCAGCATGACCGACCGGCGCCCTTGCGACGGGGTCATCATGGCCATCGTCGACACCGTCGAGGCGGATGGCAAGGTGAAGTACGACAAGGCCAGGGACGGCTAAGGATGGACGACACTCAGATTGAGAGCGTGATCGACCGGGTCATGTCCGAGCTGCGCCAGTCCGAGCGCGTCCGCCACGGCCCTCGCCCTGAGGCGGTGTCCGCCCCCGACCCGCCGCCGCCGCTGGCGTCGCCTCGCCACACAGGCAACCAGTTCGCCGACGTGGATTCGGCCGTCCAGGCCGCGCGTAGGGCGTGGGAGCAGCTGCAACAGCTTCCGCTGACCGTGCGCGAGCAGATGATCTCGCACGTCCGCCGGACCATGCGCGAGAACGCCCAGCCCCTGGCTTACGAAGCGCGGCAGGAGACCGGGATGGGCCGGTATGAGGACAAGCTCGAGAAGGTTCTGCTGAACGCCAACAAGGCGCCGGGGACAGAGTTCCTGGAAACGGGCGCCTGGAGCGGAGACGGAGGCCTTACGGTCGTGGAGTTCGCGCCGTATGGCCTCATCGGCTCCATCATCCCCAGCACCAACCCGGTCTCCACGGTGGTTTGCAACGCCATTTCCATGGTGGCGGCGGGCAACGCGGTCCTGTTCAACGCCCACCCGGGGGCGAAGGCGTGCTCCAACCACACGATTCAGCTGGTGAACGACGGCATCGTGGAGGCGGGCGGGCCGGCGAACCTGGTGTGTTCCATCGCCGAGCCCACCATCGAGACGGCCGGGCAGCTCATGCAGCACAAGGAGGTGAACCTGCTTACGGTCACCGGGGGGATCGGCGTCGTGAGGGCGGCTATGGCAAGCGGCAAACGGGCGATTTGCGCGGGTCCGGGGAACCCGCCGGTAGTGGTGGACGAGACGGCCGACCTCGAGCAGGCGGGGCGCGACATAGTGCGGGGCGCCTCGTTCGACAACAACATCATTTGCACCGACGAGAAAGAGGTTTTTGCGGTCGACTCGATCACCGACGAGCTCAAGCGGGTCATGTGTGCGCACGGGGCGGTCGAGATAGATGCGGGCCAGCTGGACCGGCTGCGACGCTCGATCTTCACCGACCAGCCGGAACGGGGCCGCCACGGCACCATGAGCAGGGATTTCATAGGGCAGAACGCAGCGGTGCTGCTGCGGGAGATAGGCATCGATGCGGGAGACGAGGTGCGGCTGGTGCTGGTCGAAGTGGCGCAAGACGACCCGCTGGTGTTCTCGGAACAGATGATGCCGATCCTGCCGCTGGCGCGGGTGCGGAACGCGGACGAGGGGATCGACCTGGCGAAGAAGGCTGAGCACGGGTTCCGGCACACGGCCGTGATGCACTCCAAGAACCTCGACCATCTCAGCCGCATGGCACGTGTCATAGACTGTTCCATCTTCGTCAAGAACGGCGTCTCGTTCGACGGGCTGGGTTACGGGGGCGAGGGGTTCTGCTCGTTCACCATTGCCAGTCCCACCGGCGAGGGACTCACCAACCCGATCAGCTTCAGCCGCATCCGGCGATGTGTTCTGAAAGACTCTTTCCGGATCGTGTGATAGTGAAATGCCCCCTGCAACTCTCGAGCCGATGAAGCATGATTGAACCAGCTCTGGCTCTGATCGACTTCAGCAGCATCGCGGTCGGGATCGAGGCGGCCGATGCGATGGTCAAACGAGCAGACATCGACGTGATCCGGGCCGGGACGGTCCAGCCGGGCCGGTACCTGGTGCTGATCGGGGGCACGGTGGCGGAGGTCCAGGAGTCGCTGGCCGCCGGCCGGGAGGCAGGCGGTGAGTCGGTGCTGGACTACGTCTTCCTGCCGCACGTCGATCTCGAGGTAGTAGAGGCCATCGGCGGTGGGCGCGCACCCGTGGCCACCGATGCGCTGGGCGTGGTGGAAACGACCACGGTGGCGGCAGCCATCCACGCCGCGGACGCCGGCATCAAGGGGGCCGAGGTTCGATTGGTCGAGGTGCGCCTCGCGGACGGTCTGGGGGGCAAGGGGATAGTGCTGTACTCCGGGTTGGTGGCCGACGTGGAGGCTGCGGTGGAGATCGGGGCGGCTGTTCTGCGCCCGGGACTGCTGGTGCGCCGGGTGGTCATCCCGCGGCTGCACCCGGAGATGTGGGACAACCTCTCCGACGCTACGCGGTTCGGCAGCCGGGTATCGGAAGGTCGGTGACGCGATGAAGTTCGGACGCGTGATCGGGACGGTGGTCGCCACCCAGAAATACGACGGGCTGGAGGGGGTGAAGTTCCTCGTCGTTCAGCCGCTGGACCGGGACGGCAATCCCACGGGCCGTGCGACCATCGCCGCGGACGCCACTGCCCAGGCCGGGCGCGGCCATCTGGTATTCGTAGTGGGGAGCCGGGAGGCCGCGCAGGCGCTGCCGGACGTGTTCGTGCCGGTGGATCTAGCGATCACGGGAATCGTGGACGAGGTGGACCGGGAAGGCGCGCGCCCCGGTCCCGGCGCAGCGCGGCGCCGACCGGCACCCCTTGGGCGGAAGGACGCCACCCGCACGGGCCGGCGCACGGCCACCGAGGGCGGCTGACCGTGTACATCGGCCGGGTCGTCGGATCGGTGGTCGCCACCATCAAGATCCCGCACCTGGAGGGTCGCCGCCTCCTGCTGGTGGATCAACTCGACCCGGATGGCGTCGAGACCGGGGACTATGACATTGCGGTCGACGTCGCCCAGGCCGGCCCCGGGGATACGGTTCTGGTGCTCGATGAAGGCAACGGCGCCCGGCAGATCCTGGGCCTCGATCCAGGTGCCGTGCGCGCCGTCATCGTCGGCGTGGTCGACCAGGTGGCACTGGCCGACTAACGATCCATCGTTGTGAGGAGAAGCGCTCCCGGTCATCCCCTGACTGCCAGCCGCACCAGCTCCGAGAAATCGGGTCCGAGACTCGCACCGCCCACCAGTGCCCCATCTATCTCCGGCATGGCCATGAGGGCGGCGATGTTGTCCGTTGTGACGCTGCCCCCGTAGAGAACCCGCACCGCCTGCGCCGTCCCTTCGCCGAACTGAGCGGCGATCCTTCCCCTGACGGTGACCGCGATGGTGCGGTTGGCATCTGCGGGTGTCGCGGATTGGCCGCTGCCGATCGCCCAGACCGGCTCGTAGGCGATCACGCATCTCTTCACCGGGTCCGGAGTAAGG
Source organism: Gemmatimonadota bacterium (assembly GCA_039589295.1). Classification (GTDB taxonomy): domain Bacteria; phylum Gemmatimonadota; class Gemmatimonadetes; order Palauibacterales; family Palauibacteraceae; genus JBDGYE01. The sequence goes on from JBDHHR010000003.1 coordinate 82,784, forward strand.
CCCTCCAGCGCAGCCCCGATCTGATCGCCGACGAAAGCGTGAGTGTCGCCGGCCTTTCGCTGCTCTGCGCTCTCTCCGACGCACACGATGGGAACCAGCTCGTGTGCCAGAGCCGCGCGCGTCTTGCGGTTGACGGCGGCATCTTCCTCGAGCGTCCCCGCGGCCGTTCGACGCTCCGAGTGTCCGAGAATGACGTAATCGCACAGACCTGTCAGCATTGTCGGGGAGACCTCTCCGGTATGCGCCCCCCGCTCGTCCCAGTGCATGTTCTGGGCTCCCAGCGCGATGGGCGACGGCCCGAGCACCTCAGCCACGGCCTGAAGAACCGTGAAAGGCGGACATAACACGACGTCGATCTCCGCCATCCGGCTCAGCGCGGATCGGATCCGACGGACGAGTGCCAGCGCCTCCGCAGCACGACCGAAGTTCATCTTCCAGTTGGCGGCAATGAGGGGTCGGCGTACCGCGGTCTGGCTGGACGCAAGTCGCGGCGGACAGGTCACGGGTCACTCTCCGAGCCGGGGGCTGCCAACACGACTTTGCCCAGGTTGCTCCGCGCGTGCAGATACAGATGTGCCTCGACCGCCCCGGCACGATCGAGCGGAAGGACCCTGTCCACCACCGGCCGCAGTTCTCCTGAGGCTACCGCGCGATAGATCTCCTCCAGGGCGGGCCCGAGGATCGTCTCCTTGTCCTGCAGGTGCAGCAGGTGCACGCCTAAGAGGCCCACGTTCGGCTCTACCAGGGAGAGAGGATGGAAGCGGGGGGTGCGTGCCCAGGCCGCGGCCGCCCGCAGCCAGCTCCTTTTCCGGCGCGGCATCGCCTGGCTAAGTCCGTAGAATACGAGGCGGCCGAGCGGCGCCAGCAACCGTCGGCACGCCGACGTGGCGCTGCCACCCACTGGATCGAGGGCGATGTCGATGCCACGTGGACCTACCTGCCGGCGCACTTCCGCTTCCCAGTTGCCCTGGGAGTCGAAGCAGGCCGCCGCGCCCAGCTCCTCGACGACGAACGCACGTTTGCGCTGGTTGCCGGCGGTCCCCAGCACACGCAGCCCATGGCTCACCGCCAGTTGCACGGCCGCCGTCCCCACGCCGCCGCCCGCGCCCAGGACCAGCACGGTCTCCCCCTCCCGGGCGCGCGCAGCCTCGAACAGGCACACCCACGCCGTGAGGAAGACCACCGGGACCGCTGCGGCTTCTCGGGTCCCGAGCGAGTCCGGACAGGAGAAGACCTGACCGGCTGAGACAATCACGTCGGCGGCGTAGCCGCCATGCCGGAGGAGCGCGACCACGCGATCTCCCGCCCGCCGTTGCTCGACCCCGGAACCGACCTCCGCCACTTCCCCGGCTACCTCGAAGCCGGGGCTGTACGGCCGTGGCGGAACGGTGCCGTACAAGCCGGCTCGCATCAGCAGGTCGGCGAAGTTGACGCCGGCAGCCTGAACCCGGATTCGCACCTCGCCGGCGGCGACTTCGCGCAGCGGAACATCTCTCTCGACCAGCACGGCGGGCGGCCCGTGCCGCTCGATGAGGATCGCGCGGGTAGTCCTTGTAGTCATGCTCCGAGCGCGCCGTCTCTGGATGAGGCAGTTGTCCAGTCACGCGCGCTCCTGCGGCGACTCAAGGAGATCGGCCCTTCTGCCGCATGGTGCTCGCCCCGGCAACGAAAGCGATCCCAACGAGCAGCAGCAAGCCGTACGGCTGTGCCGCCCCCGTGGCGATCTGGAGAGGAATCAGAAACAGGGCGGTGACTATGTTCGCCAGCTGCGTCAGGATACTCAGCGTCAGTTTCCGACCGCCAGTCTGCGCCATCGACAGGTTCAGGAAACCCAGGAAGATCATCATCAGACCAGCGCTGAGAAACCACATGGCGGGCTCGGTCAGTCCGTCGTAGGCCGCAGGGGTGAAGGCTGAATGGCCCAACCCTCCCAGGACCATGAGCGATGCGGCTATGCTGTGGGCCAGCCTCATGGCAAGTCACCGTCGAATCGAGCAGCGGTGGACCTCGTGAAGAGGACCGTCTCATAGGTGAATTCGCTCGGCCTGAACTCGGCCGGGTCGCCTCCCGGAAGTCCCGGCTCGAGGTCGAGGCGGAAGGAATCCGGACCATCGAACTCGAGAATCCCGTACATAGTGAACCCCTCGAGCGGGCCGTGGTCGAAGCCGTCAAGGTCGATGTGAACCGGCGTCAACGACAGGTCGGCCCGGTAACTCAGGGCGACCGTATCGATCCCGAGACCAGCCGGCTCCACGATCCACAGGGCGTCGCCGGACTCGGCGAAGACGAATGTCATCCGGTTCCCCCGTGCGTCGACGCCGGTCCACTCGTCGTTGAGCGTCGGCGGCTCGGTAGCCGTGCACGCCGTGAAAATGCCGCCTATCATCATACCGTACGCCATCGCTTCGAGCTTTCTCTTCATGCTTGCACTCCTTGCAGGGAACGATCTGATGCGAGGCTCGCGCCGTGTCCTCGCCGCATGGGAAGGAATTCCCTGCGAAATCTCCGGTAGACGAATCGCGGCCCGTGCATGATCTTGCATGAGTGAGCATACAAAGCCTACCACCGAGAGACGAGATGGTCACGGCGTTCTTCGCCCGAAACGCCTCGTATGATGGTGTGTTCTTCACCGGCGTCGCCACTACCGGCATATTCTGTCGGCCCGTCTGCCCGGCCAAGAAGCCGCGGCTGGAGCACATAGAGTTCTTCGCGTCGCCGCGGGACGCTCTTTTTTCGGGATACCGACCTTGTAAGCGTTGCCGGCCGATGGAACCGACGGGTAGCCCGCCTTCCTGGCTGAGCGGTTTGCTGGACGAGCTGGAAGAGGACCCGACCAGGAAGTGGACGGATGAGGATCTGCGCGGGAGGGGACTGCACCCGGACCGGGTCAGGCGCTGGTTCCAGAAGCACCACGGAATGACGTTCCACTCATACGGGAGGGCACGGCGGCTCGGGCTGGCCCTCGGGAAGATCAGGGAGGGATCGGGAGTGAGCACAGCTGCGTTCGGACATGGATACGAATCCCTGAGCGGTTTCAACGAGGCGTTCCGTCAGGTGCTGGGGTCGGCGCCTCGAGATGTGCGGGCAGAGATCGTTCTTACGGTCGGCCGCGTCCTGACCCCGCTCGGACCGATGATCGCGGGTGCCACCGAGTCGGCCCTGTGCGTCCTCGAGTTCGCGGATCGGCGCATGCTGGAGGCCCAGATCGATCGACTGCGAGCGCGGCTGCGCTGCGTTCTGGTGCCGGGTAGTAATGAGATACTCGAGCAGATCGGCGCGGAATTGCAGGACTACTTCGACGGACATCTGCGGGAGTTCAGGACCCCTCTGGCCAGCCCCGGCACCGTCTTTCAACAGGCCGTGTGGAGGGAGTTACGGCTGATCCTTTACGGCGAGACCCGCAGTTATGCGGATGTGGCTCGCGCCATCGGGCGGCCCACCGCCGTTCGAGCTGTGGCTCGGGCGAACGGCGACAACCGCCTAGCGATTCTCGTTCCCTGCCACCGTGTAATCGGGAGCAACGGTCGGCTGACTGGCTACGGCGGCGGACTGTGGCGCAAGAAGCGGCTTCTGGAACTCGAGTCGCGCCACATGCCCGGCGAGCTGTTTCGCTCGGCCTGACGCGTCGCGTTCCGGGCGCGTCAGGGGGGCTGACTTCTGTCCTTCCAGTTCCACCACTGGAGGAGCGCCGGTTCGTGTACCTCGTGGGAAGCGTAGTACACTGCACAGCGGAACACGTACCTCACACACGGATCGATCCGAGCTCCTCGCAGAGCGCACAGAGCCTCGTACAGCGCCTCCGGATCCCTGCCCATCAGCTCCTGAACGGCATTGACCCCCAGGTCCGAGAGGTCGGCGGCGATGCTCGGACCCACGCCCGGGATCGACCGGAGGTCGTCGCTTGAGTGTTCCTGCATCGGGCGCTCCGTTGTGGCTTACGAGACGGCCCTTGCGGCGATCGATGCGGGTGCAAGGCCGGCAGGATTACCCCGAAGATAACCCGAAATCGCGCGCCCGGCAACTCGACAATGGGGATGCCCCGTGGGCGCTGCTCGACGTCATTAGCCGTCGTCGGGTAGCCGAGCTCGCCGGAGAGGAGCGCAACCGCCGGGCTGTCGGCCGGCTTCGCTGGCCGGATCCGTAGATCCATCCCGCTCGGATCCCTGGAGCCACTCGGGATCTTGAACGGTGCGTTCGCTGCGCACGCGTGTTGCCATCAGCCTTGCTGGTCGCCGGCCGTCGAATGCAGCGCGAACGCCGCCCCCTGCGGGTCCATGCACTGGGCCACGTAATCGCCGCCGGGCACCTCCATAGGCCCGTTCAGCACCTGGCCGCCGGCCTCTCTCACCCTCTCGACTGCCTGGTGCACATCGTCGACCCTGGCGTAGTAGAGCCATCGTGGCGGTCCCGGCATCTCCGCCGGCTGGTTGAACATCCCTCCCAGCGGCGGCCCTCCGCGACCGTACATCTGGTACAGGCCCATCTCGCCCATGTCCATCGCCTCGGCCTTCTGCCAACCGAAGAGAGCAGAATAGAAATCGAACGCGGCCTCGTGGTCCGTCGTGATAAGCTCATTCCACGAGAATTCCCCTGCCTGCGGCTGTATTTCCGGCCCCGGTGCCTCTCGCTCGGGGGTGAAGAGCGCGAACGTGGCGCCCTGCGGATCGCACAGAACGGCGAAGCAGCCCTCGGAAGGGATCTCGGTGCGTGGAACAAGGACGGTCGCACCCAGTTCCGTGGCCCGGGCAACGGCGGCATCCGTGTCCGAAACGAAGATGTAGGCCAGCCAGTGCGGAGGGGCACCGGCGGCGGCGGCTTCCTCCGGAAGCTGCATCACGCCTCCGATCGGCTTCTCGCTGGTGGTCCACATGGTGTAGGGCCGCTCACCGCCCTCCCAGGGCTTCGTCCCCCAGCCGATCACGCTCTCGTAGAAAGGCACCGCCGCATCCGGATCGGTGCTCATCAGTTCGTACCAGACAAACCGTCCGTGTGGATTCGCATCCGACATGGGTCCTCCTGGGCCATGGGTTGATGAATGAGTCATTCGTCTCGGCAGGCGACGGATCGCCTGTATGCCTCTGTTCCCGGTGTCACCGCTCCTCCCTCCAACAAAGCCTGAAGAGACCGATTCGTCCACCTCCGGGAATAGTTCCGATCGAAGCCCCTAGTCCTCCCGCCGGGCTCGCAGCACTGACTCGTCTGCGGAGAGATCGGCCTGACCCCGTGATGCCTCGATCTCCGCCGTCTGTCGAACTGGCAGAATGAGCCGGACGGCTCGCTCGAAGAAGAAGTAATCGAACGCCCAGTTGGTGAGCACTACAAGCCGGTTCCGGAAGCCCATCAGCTTGAGAAGGTGGACCACCAGCCACAGCACCCACGCCGGGAAACCAGTGAACGCACGGCCGAAGACATTGGCGACCGCGGCGTTCCTTCCCACCGTCACGAGCATTCCCGGATCGCGGAAACGAAAGGGTAGAGGTTCCTTCCCGGCGAGCTCGCGAATCACGTTACGCCCCACGTGGTCCCCCTGCTGCGTCGCGACAGGCGCGATCATCGGAAGCGGCTCGCGTGACTCGACGTCCCTGAAAGAAGCGAGATCCCCGACGACGTAAGTGTCCGGGTGGCCGCAGACCTGGAGGGTAGGCTCGACGCAAACTGTTCCGTCAGGACCCGTGGGCAGCCCCCAGCGTTGCGCGTCCTTGTCGCCACGCACTCCAGCCGTCCACACCACAGTCTCGGTGGGGATTTCGGTTCCGTCACCCAGCCGCACGGACCGGCGAGCGATCTCCCGGACACGGGATCCCGTCCGCACCTTCACCCCCATCCTCTCCAGGCGGCCGCGCGCGTACATCCCCAGCTTCGGCGGCAGCTCGACAAGAAGCTCGTCCAGGGCCTCCAGGAGAACGACCTCGATCTGCCCGCCGGCAAGCTCGGGATAGTCGCGTCGCACCGGGCCGCTGATCAGCTCGGCCAGTGCGCCCGCGTACTCCACCCCGGTCGGTCCCCCGCCGACTATGGCGAACGTCAGCGCCCGCTTCCTCGCAACCGCGTCGCCTTGGCGCGCCGCCCGTTCGAAGCGGGAAAGGACGTGATTCCGCAAGGCGAGCCCGTCTTCGATTCTCTTCAGAGGGAAAGAGTACTCCTGCGCTCCCTTAACTTCGAAGTAGAACGGGTCACTGCCCGTCGCCAGGACGAGCCTGTCGTACGGGACCTTGGTCCCCGTGGCGCTGACCCTTCGCCGCTCGAAGTCGATGTCATCCACTTCGGCCATCAGGAAGCGGACGTTGCCGTGCTTCCTGAGGATCGTTCGAACGGGGAAAGAGATGTCCACCGCGTTGAGTTCCGCGGCACCCACCTGGTACAGAAGCGGAAGGAACGTGTGGTAGTTGTTCCGGTCGATGAGCGTCACGTCGACGGCCTGGCCTCTGAGGGCCTTCGCGGTCCACAGACCGCCGAAGCCGGCTCCGACGATCACAACTCTGAGTCGATGGGGCATACATCCCGCTCCGCCATGCAGTCTCGGCCGCCCCCGGCTCTCCGGTCCAGGCGATCGTCCGCTCGGGGCATCCAGCAGGACGCAGCCGCCCTCGCGAACAGCGAATATACACCGCTGCGGGTTTCCGGTGGCAGGTCCGGGACTTCCGCAAGCGAACCCACCGGCTATGCTGAGGTAGTACATTCCTGGGGCCAGGCCAGTGGCCCGCGGATCTCAGGGAGTGATCATGGAGACGGCCTCAACGATCGACACGTCCCGTACGGTTCCGACAGAGTATTGGCACGCTCTTCCGGACGGCCGGGTTCAGTGTGATCTCTGCCCCCGCTTCTGTCGTCTCCGCCACGACCAGCGAGGCCTGTGCTTCGTTCGCGCCAACCACGGGGGCGCGATAGTCCTGACGACCTACGGGCGCTCCAGCGGCTACTGCATCGACCCTATAGAGAAGAAGCCGCTGAACCACTTCCTGCCCGGCTCTCCGGTGCTCTCCTTCGGTACGGCCGGCTGCAACCTCGCCTGCCGCTTCTGCCAGAACTGGGACATCAGCAAGTCCCGGGAGATGGACACGCTGGCGGACGAGGCGGATCCGTGGATTATCGCCCGAGCGGCACGGGAGCTGGACTGCCGGAGCGTCGCCTTCACGTACAACGACCCGGTGATCTTCCACGAGTACGCCATCGACGTGGCGGCGGCCTGTCGGGAGCAGGGGGTGCGGACGGTGGCCGTGACCGCAGGGTACGTGTGCCCCGAGCCGCGGGCTGAGTTCTACAGGTGGATGGACGCGGCCAACGTCGACCTCAAGGGTTTCACGAACCGGTTCTACGAAAAGCTGGCCGCGGGCGCGCTGGAGCCGGTGCTGGACACCCTGCGGTACATCCGCCACCAGACGGACGTGTGGCTCGAGATTACGAACCTGCTCATCCCCGGAGAAAACGACTCGGACGCCGAACTGGACGAGCTGACGCGATGGGTGGCCGGGGAGCTCGGGCCCGATGTCCCACTCCACTTCACCGCGTTCCACCCCGACTGGAAGATGCTGGATCATCCGCCCACTCCTGCGGCCACCCTCACTCGCGCACGGCGGATAGCTCTCGAGAACGGCCTCCGGTACGCCTACACGGGCAACGTGTCTGACAGGCGCGGGCAGAGCACCTACTGCCACGAGTGTGGCGTGGTGCTCATCGGTCGGGACGGATACACGCTTTCAACGTGGGAACTGACCGCCGATGGAAAGTGCCGCGGGTGCGGAACGACCTGTCCCGGGGTTTTCGAGGAAAAGCCCGGCGCGTGGGGCCCGCGCCGTCTGCCGGTCAGGCTCCGCGACTTCGCCGTCTGACCAGGCGGGACTTTCGTCAAACGGTTCGCGAGATTGATCCTCTTTCAACGCTGGGCCTGCCTGCCTTCGAGCTCCGCAAGCGTCAGGACCTGTCCTCCCACCCGCCAGCGCGCGAGCGTCTCCTTCTCGGACTCCAGGCCGAGCCCCCAGGTAGCATCCCGGATGGCCACCGTCTCGTATCCACGTCTCTGAAACCCGTCGACGGCCTGCGTCACGCAGACGTCGCGAGCCACACCCGCCACGTATATCACCGGCTCGGACCCCATCTCATCGGCCAGAGCGGCCAGGAAGGCCCCGGTTGCCGGGTTACCCTCGAAAACGTCGAACCGGTTCTTGCGGATGAAGACCGGCCGCCGCTCCCGAACGGCTCTTCGGCCGGCGTTCATAGCCTCCTCCGCAGTGACCGTGCGCTCCAGGACGATGGGGTCCTCGGGACGGATCGACTCGACGATCTCCGCACCGTCTCGCTCGACAGGATCGTCCGATCGGCCCATGCAGTGTGGCGGGTAGGTGCCCGCTCGGGGATCGGGCTCGTCCGGGTCGATCTCCTCATCGTCATACCCGTGCCAGTCGCCGGTGAACACCAGGACATCACAGTTTGCCTGCATCCAGCGGACTGCTTCTTCGATGCGGGGCAGGGCCATCACGGCGCCGGGATCGGAGGAGTCGAACAGATCCGTCACGTAGAGGCGCCCACCCTGATCCGGGGGGCGCATGAAGTCGTTCTGAACGTCCACCACCCAGCCCACCGCCGCGCGGCCAGCCTCCGATCTGCGGCCTGCGCTCTCGCTTCCGGTCTCCTCGCTATTCCCCACCATCGCTCGCCTCGCGGTCCAGCTTTTCGAGGAAGGCCCAGTCCACGCGGATCAGACGTGGGTTATCCCACTTCCCCCTTCCGACCTTGGACTCGAGCCGGCCGTCCAGTTCCACGATGTCGGCCGTGAAGTCGAAATCGGTCACGATTCCGTCTGCCTCCACGCCTCGGCCGAGGATGCTGCTCCCCACGCCGAAAGCGGCTATGGGCAGTCCGAGGTCGGTGAACCGGCGGATCTTCCGGGGCGTGAATCCGCCGCTGACGATGATGCCCACGTACTCGAAGCCTTCCGCGTCCAGCGCCTCGCGGACCTTCCGCACGAGGTGTGGATTGACGCCCGTGAGGCTCTCCCGGCCCCATAAGTCGGCGTCTTCCATCAGCGATTGGTCAACCAGCTTCTCGCTCGTGTCCAGCCGCACGCCGAAAAGGACTCCGTCGCCGAATTCGATCCGCATGGCGCGGGCCACCGCCACCGAGTCGCGGACGCAATCGTTGTTGTAGTCCACCAGACTCACTATCGGCACATCCGGCTCCTCGTCACGCACGTATCGGGCGAAGGCGAGGGTGGCCTCCACGGTGTCGCCACCGTAGGCGGCGATGAGTCCGTGGGGCATCGTCCCCACCCCCTCCCCACCCCACCACGCGGCCCCTGCGTCGCTCGACACACTCTGTCCGCCGCCTACGCGGGCGGCGTAGCCATCGGGCGTTTGGATGCGCCAGTCGTCATGCCGAGGGGCGAAGTAGATGACCGGGATGTCGCCCGCGGCGGCCACGGAGCGCGCCGCGTTGGTGGCAATGAGGCTGCGGCGCGCAAGGACTCCATCCAGAGTGGTCTCGAGGTGGGCGAACCCCCGGTACCGTCCACTTACGCGGAGTGCCACCTCCCACGGCTCGACCCGGTAGCCGTCTTGCAGCACCTCCACTTGCAGATCGCGGTAGTCGTATCCCGGCGTGAGCTGCGTCTGCAACATGCGGACGCACTCGTACAGGCCAGCTACCACGCCGTGTTTCTTGGCGAAGAACTGGAGAGTGATCTCGGGATCCCGGCCAGCGTGGTCGAGCGTGCGGGCCGTACGCACGAAATAGCGGTCGGAGAGCCAACCGCTCTGGATACGCGGATCGAATTGAAACAGCTCGGCCGGAAACCGGACCAGCTCCTGGTGCAGGGCCCGGAAGCCCTCGTCAACGACAGCCGTCTCGTCGGGCGCGGCGGGCGGGGTAGCGAGTGTACCGGACCCCGCCCCATCGTCAGCGTTCCTCAATTATCGGTACCTCTCCGACGTTTGCCGGGATGCGTCCTTGCACTCCGGCCATTCCCGCACCTCGCCTGTTTCGGGGTCTACAGGCAGTATGCGCCGCTCTCGCGGCACCCTTTCGTCCTCCGCGGCCAGATAGGCCAGCATGGCCACCAGCGTGGCGCTATTCTTCACCTCACCCCATACGATCTTGTCGAAAGTATCCAGGTTCGTGTGCCAGGTGTACCGGATGTAGTCCCAGGCGCTCGAACGGAGCTCGAAGGTCGGAGCACCCGCACAGATGAAGGACGCGTGATCGCTTCCTCCTCCACTCGGACGGCCTGAGACCGAGACATCGATATGCCCCGTTATCTGTGACGGCACCCGGCTCAGCCAGCGGACGAGATTCTCGGATGCCCCGATCAGACCCATGGCCGATGCACGAACGATTCGCCCCGTGCCGTTGTCCTGGTTGAATGCGGCCTGCAGGCCTTCCAGCACCTCCGGGTGGTCTTGGGTGAAGGCCCGGGAGCCGTTCAGTCCCTGCTCCTCGCTCGCCCACAGCCCGACCAGGATGGTTCGGCGCGGATTGGGGTAGACCTCCGCCAGGATTCGCATCGCCTCGAGCATGGTGATGGTACCCGTTCCGTTGTCGGTGGCTCCCGAGCCACCGTCCCACGAATCGAAATGGGCCGACAGAACTACATACTCGTCGGGAAGCTCGGCACTGCGCAGCTCACCGATGACGTTGTACACCGGTACGTCGCCCAGAGCACGGGCCTGCGCGGCAACCCGGATACGGGGGCCCTGATCACGTTCGGCGAGGCGGAACAACAGCCCGTAGTCCTCGCAGCTTAGGTCGATGGCGGGGATGGTGTTCGTCGAGGCCCCAAAGCGCGTGCTCAGGGAGAAGATTCGCCGAGCGCCCCAGCCGCCCGACCAGTCCGACCACAGAACTCCACGAGCCCCGGCCCGTTCCAGAACGCCCAGGAGCTCCCGTGGTTCGTAACCGTTCCCCGCCAGCCGCTCCTGCCACGCCTGGCGGGCCTCCGCCCGTTCCCTGTTTACCTCTTCGGCGGCACCGCTAACGCCGCTGTCCTCATAGCTGGCTTCGGGGCGACAGCTCGCCAGTGGACGCGCCAGGGCGACGAAGTTTCCTCTCACCTCTGGCAACCAGGCGTCGAGAGCCTCCTTCCCTTCCACTGCCGGTATGATCGCCACGCCGCCTTCGATCGAACCGTTACTGCCGGGGCTCCAAGCCATGAGGGTGGCGTCGAGCGTGCGGATCCTGGGGGCGACAAGGTCGACGTGGGTGACCCCACGCTCCCAGCCCTTCCACATCCCGTACGGCTCGGTGCGGGCGTCCACGCCCCAACCCTCGAGCATGCTGACCGCCCAGTCGTTGGCGCGGTCCACGGCGGGAGTACCGGTCAGCCGGGGACCCAGGCTGTCCAGCAGGGCCTGGCCGATGGCGTAGGCCCGGGAGTCGTCCATGCCTTCGGTCCAGATCCGACGGATCGTCGCGTCATCTGTCGGGAAGTCCTGCGCCACCGCCGGGGTGGCCAGAAGAGCCACCCCCGCCATGACGCCCAGTGCTCTTCTCACTGTCGGCTCCACCGTGCCTTGTTGTCCCTCTGCCGGTCGACATGCGGGAGCGAGCCGGGGGCGCGCGTTGTCAGCACACTCAATACGGCCGCACGGCAGAATAGAAAGCTGTCGGCAGGGAGTCCAGTCGCCAGATGAGAAACGAGCCATCCCGCGGGTGCGGAACGGCTCGTCCGTTTCTCTGATTGGAGGTGCTTCAGCCGCCGGCGCTCAAGCGGACCACGTTCTGCGCAGCCGGGCCCTTCTGGCCCTCCACGATCTCGAACTCCACCATCTCGCCCTCGGCGAGGGTCTTGAAGCCGGCACCCTCAATGGCGCTGTGGTGGACGAAGCAGTCCTTCTGGCCGTCCTCGAGCGTGATGAACCCGTAGCCCTTGGAGTCGTCAAACCACTTTACCGTACCCTTGATGCGCATTCCCTCGTTCTCCTGCTGCATGTTGCTGCCGGCCAATCCTCCGCCCCGGCCGGCTCCTCGAACCCCGCGCTCTGACCTGTCACCTTGCTGACGGTCCGTCGGAAGCGACACGCCGCCCAAAAGCAAGAAGGGGACCACATTGCCAGGCCCCCTCGGCTCTCCCTCCGGCACCTTGCACGCCGCACCGGATCGCCCCGGTGCGCAGTGCGCGAAGCTACCGACATAGGCGACTGCTGTCAATTGCGCACTTCACGCCTTCGCCCGCTGATCAGGCGCTCTTGCCGTGCAAAAAGCAGAAGCAGAGACTACGGAACAGCAGGCATAGAGCCTTGGGAACTTTCCGCGGGCACCCTGCTCCAGCCCTGCATTGGAGACGAGAGATGCGACAATCCCTGGCCATCTTGACTGCGGGTCTGCTCCTCGCGGCCTGCACTTCGCCACCCAAGTTCGACATCGTGATCCATGGGGGGACGATCTACGACGGCAGCGGCGAGAAGCCATTCACCGGCAGTGTGGCCATTCGGAGTGACACCATCGCCGTGGTGTGGCGGTCGGACGGGGAAAGGCAGGGCTTGCGGGGCCGGGTCGAGATCGACGCCACGGGCCTGGCCGTCGCACCGGGTTTCGTCAACATGCTCAGCTGGGCCACCGAGTCCCTCATCGAGGACGGCCGCGGCCAGAGCGACATCCGCCAGGGCGTCACCCTGGAGGTGTTCGGGGAAGGCTGGTCCATGGGCCCCCTGACCGAGCAGATGAAGGCCGAGCTCGTTGCCCGCCAGGGAGACGTGAAGTACGACGTGGCCTGGACGACGCTCGGCGAGTACCTCGATTACCTGGCCGGCAGAGGCGTCTCCCCGAACATCGCCTCCTTCGTGGGCGCGACTACGTTGCGCATCCACGTCCTGGGTTATGAGGACCGTGCTCCGACCTCGGTGGAGCTGCAGCGTATGCAGGCCCTGGTCAGGCAGGCCATGGAAGAGGGAGCCCTCGGGGTGGGCTCGTCACTGATATACGCACCGGCATTCTATGCCGGCACGGACGAACTGGCAGCGCTGGCTGCCGCGGCCGGTGAGTACGATGGCATGTACATCTCGCACATGCGAAGCGAGGGCAACCGACTTCTGGAGGCGCTCGAGGAGCTCATTACCATCGCCCGCGAGGCCGACGTTCCGGCCGAGATTTATCATCTCAAGGCGGCGGGACGCTCCAACTGGGACAAGCTGGACGCCGTGACACGGAGGGTCGAGGCCGCTCGCGCGCAGGGACTCAGGATTACCGCGGACATGTACACCTACACCGCGGGCGCTACCGGTCTCGACGCGGCCATGCCTCCCTGGGTCCAGGAGGGGGGCCACGACGCGTGGGTGGAGCGCCTGAAGGACCCGGCGATCAGGGCCAGGGTGGCTCGCGAGATGACGACGCCGACCGACGAGTGGGAGAACCTCTACCTGGCCGCCGGCTCAGCGGAGAACGTGCTGCTGGTGGGATTCCGGAACGAGGCGCTGAAGCCGCTCACCGGCAAGACGCTGGCCGAAGTGGCCGCCGAGCGCGGGACGTCACCGGAGGAGGCGGCAATGGACCTGGTGATAGAGGACGACAGCGAGGTCGGCACCGTTTACTTCCTCATGTCGGAGGAGAACGTGCGGCGTAAGGTGGCTCTCCCATGGATGAGCTTCGACTCGGATGCCGGGGCCCTGGCACCGGAGGGGGTGTTCCTCGAGTCCAACCCGCACCCGCGCGCGTACGGAAGCTTCGCACGGGTGCTGGGGAAGTACGTGCGCGACGAAGGTGTGATCACCCTGGAAGAGGCTGTCCGACGGCTCACATCCCTGCCGGCGAGCACACTCGGACTCAGGCGCCGGGGCGCCCTACGGACCGGATACATGGCGGACGTCGTCGTTTTCGATCCGCAGGAGATCCGGGACCACGCCACGTTCGAGGACCCTCACCAGTACGCCACGGGAGTCGTCCACGTCTTCGTCAACGGAGTCCACACGCTGGCCGACGGAGAGCACACTGGGGCGACGGCGGGGCGGGTGGTGCGCGGTCCGGGCTGGAAAGGCCGCATTTGACGCTCGCGGTCCGTCTGGGCCCTCCCGACCTGGCCTCACTGGAAGGCTGTTCGCCCTCCATCCACGGGGAGGTTCACGCCGGTCACGTAGGACGCTGCCGGCGAGGCCAGGAACGCCACGACTTCGGCGATCTCGGACGGGTCTGCGAAGCGTTGCAGAGGAATGCCGGCCCGCCATGCAGTCGCCAGTTCGTCCGCCGTGACTCCCCGTGCGTCCGCCATCCTGTCCACGAGGGACTGCAGACGAGCGGTGGCGGTATAACCCGGAAGCACGTTGTTCACCGTTATCCCCAGCGGTCCCAGCTCGTAGGCCAGGGTGCGCGCCCAGTTGGCAACCGCCGCCCGGGTGGTGTTCGACACCCCCAGGCCAGGGATGGGAGCGATGACCGACGTGGAAATGATGTTAATGACGCGGCCGTAGCCCGACTCCTTCATGCCGGGCAGCAGCGTCTGCACGAGCAGCTGACCGCAGCCGACATGGTTCGACAGGGCCTGCAGGAAGTCCTCCGGCCGGGCATCGGCGATCGGCCCCGCCGGCGGGCCCCCGGTGTTGTTCACCAAGATCTGCAACGCGCCTGTCCGCTCCACGTGCTCGGCCACCCGGGCGCGCAGTGTATCTCGCTCGGTGAAGTCCGCGCACACGTGCGAGTGTACCCGTCCATCGCCGGCGGCGAGGCCTGCCTCCACGCGCTCGAGTGCCTCCGGGTCGCGCGCCACCAGCGTCACCGAAGCGCCCCGCCGGGCCAGCCCCTCTGCGCATGCCCGGCCTATGCCCTGGGTGCTTCCGCACACCAGCGACCGTCTGCCGACGAGATCCATCATGCGTCTGCTCCCCAACCCGTCGTGATCAACGCCTTCATGCCTCTCATGGACGAAGTCTCCTCATCCGCAAACTGTAGTCGGGCGATCTCAGGCGATCGAGAACTCCGCGGCGTCTACGGCCGCCAAGTCGTCCGGATCGAGACGCAGGTCCGGCGCGCCGGCCGAGTCGACCGCGTGCTCCTCTGTCCGGGCGCCGGGTATGATGATGACGTTGGGCGCACGACTCAGGACCCAGGCCAGCACCACGGCGTGCGGCGACGTCCCGTGCTTACCCGCCAGGCGTGACACAACCGGATGGCCCGGCAGTTTCCGGTTGAGCCGGCCGCCGCCGACGGGGCTATACGCCAGAAACCCTATCCCCTCACGTGCGGTGTACTCGACTACGCCGGTCTCGATGGCCTCCCGGAAGAACGGGCTTAGCCGGTTCTGAACCGTCGTCACCTCAACGATGTCCTGCGCCTGCCGTATCTCCTGCACCGAAACGTTGGACAGGCCCACCCACCGGATCTTTCCCTCTCTCAGGAGATCGGCCAGCGCTCCGACGCTGTCCGCAAACGGAACTGCCCGGTCGGGCGCGTGCAGCTGGTACAGATCGATAGTCTCCACTCCGAGCGCCCGCAACGAATCGTCGCAGGCCCTCTTCAGGCGCTCCGGCCTCGCTTCGTTCTCCCAGCGTCCCTGGGGACGGCGGAGTCCTCCCTTGGTAGCCACAATCACGGTGTGGCGATCTCCGGGCCATTCCCGCAGCGCTCGGGCGACCAGCCGCTCGTTGTGCCCCATGTCATCGTCGTCCAGGCAGTACACGTCGGCCGTGTCGATGAGCGTAACCCCGGCGTCCAGCGATGCGTGCAGGACCCGGACTCCCGTTTCGGGGTCCGGGCGTCCCGCGATCGACAGAGGCATGCCGCCGAAGCCTGCCGCGGATACCTCCGGGGCTCCGCGTCCGAGGTGACGCTTGTGCATGAGTGTCTTTCTTCCCTGCCGGCGGCCGTGTCGGTACGCCTCGACCCTACTTGCCCAGGACGCGCAGCATATCGTCCACTCTGACGAACTTCACCCGTGGCCGTCCTTCGGCTTCGCCGTTGCGTTTTTCCTGCTCGTCGAGGTTGATCCAATCGCCGAAAGTGACGTACCGGACTCCACGTGCAGCCAGTAGCTCCTCCACGTCTCCGCCCGGGGGGGCGGGCCCCGCCCCCTCCACCCGCAGATCCTCGACGAGCGTCCGCACGGTCTCGGCGGCATCGGCCTTGTTCGTCCCGATGATCCCTGTGGGTCCCCGCTTGATCCAGCCGACGGCGTATTCGCCCGGAACGGGGTCGCCGCCGGGACCATCGGTCACCCGACCGGCTAGGTTGGGAATCACCCCTCGGGCATCGTCGAACGGAACGTCGGGCAGTGGCAGGCCCCGGTAACCCACCGATCGCAGCACCAGTCCGGCGTCCAGGAGCCGGCACTCGCCGGTTCCTTCGGCGCTCTGGTACCCGTTCGGCCCTGTGACCAGTCGGTTTCTCTCAGTCCTGACACAGGTCACACGCCCCTCCTCGCCTACCAGCTCGACAGGCGAGGTGAGAAATCTGAGGACGATTCGACGCTCCGCACCGCTGGACGGTCGAGCCGACATCTCCCGGAGGATCTCGTAGTTCCGTTCGGCCGTGCGGTTGCTCTTGAGCACTGCCGCACTGTCGGCATCCAGCATGAGGTCCGAGTCGACCACCTCAACGTCCACGCCCTCCAGCTTGCCCAGCTCCTTGAGCTCGACGTTGGTGAACTTCGCCTGGGCCGGTCCGCGGCGGCCGAGCATGACCACTTCGCGTATGCGGCTGCCTCGCAGGGCGGCCAGCGCGTGATCCGCGATGTCCGTGCGAGCGAGCTCTTCGGACGAGCGCACCAGGATGCGCGCCACATCCACAGCGACGTTCCCGTTCCCGACCACAACGGCCCGCTCGCAGGAGAGGTCGAACTCCAGTCCGGCGAAGTCGGGGTGGCCGTTGTACCAGGCGACGAAGGCTGTGGCCGGCCAGCTCCCGGCCAGGTCTTCGCCCGGGATGCCCAGGCGACGGTCCGCTGGCGCTCCCACTGCATACACGATTCGGTGGTACCGGCTCTTGAGGTCGTCTCGGGTCACTTCCTCCCCGAAGGTCACGTTCCCAAGGAATCGCACCGAAGGATCTGACGCGATCTTCTCGAACTTGCCGGTCACCTTCTTGATCGACGGGTGGTCCGGTGCGACACCGTCGCGCACGAGTCCGTAGGGGGTTGGGAGGCGGTCGAAGATGTCGATGGAGCAGACGAAGTCGGTTTCCTTGAGGAGTGCCCCCGCCGTGAAGAATCCCGCCGGTCCGGCACCCACGATGGCTATCCGGAGGGGACGCTCGGCTGTGCCCGGTCTCTCGCTCACGGTCTCAACTCTATCTGAGCGATGGCCGGCGCGCTACGTCGGATGCGCTCCGAGCGACGTGGTCCTGCCGAGGCACTGCTGTCCGCGACAGGAATATTGAGCGCATTATACAGGAAATGATAGTGTCAATGCGGCTCTTCTCCGGGGGGGCGTTCACAGGTGAGGTTTTGAGCATCATCGTCGTAGGCGTGGTGGCCTTTGCGGTCGCCGCCCTAACGCTCTTCTCCGGCTTCGGCCTCGGCTCGATTCTGGTGGCGACGTTCGTCGTCTTCTTCCCGGTCGAAGTCGCGGTATCGGCAGCCGCCGTTGTACACCTGGCCTATAACATGCTGAAGACCGCCTTGCTCCACCGAGAGTCGGTTCCCAGGATCCTGGTTCGCTTCGGGGTCCCCGCTGTTGCCGCATCTTTCATCGGGGCCCTGATGCTGGCCCGGCTCGCGGGGCAATCTCCCGTTTTCACCTGGCAGGCGGGTGGACTCGAGGCCGTGGTGACTCCGCTCAAGTTTCTGATGGGAGCGCTGATCGTGGGGTTTGCGGTTTTCGACCTGGTCCCCAGGCTCCACTCCGTGCGGTTCGGGTCCCGGTGGCTTCCTGTGGGCGGTGCCCTGTCGGGATTCTTCGGCGGATTGTCGGGACATCAAGGGGCCTTCCGGGCCGCGTTTCTGAGCCGCCTGGGCCTGGAGCCGGCGGCGTACGTCGGTACGCAGGCCGTGCTGGCGATCATGGTCGACGCCTCGCGCCTGCTCGTCTACGGCGCCGCGGTCTACACTGGCCACATGGCAATGGTCTCCACGCCCGCGCAGTGGCGCCTCGTGGGCGTCGCGGCCATCTGTGCGTTTGGCGGTGTTTTCCTCGGATGGCGTCTTCTGCGGAGGGCGACCGTCCCGGTGGTCAGGCTCATCGTAGGGTATTTACTGCTTCTTGTGGGGCTGGGGCTCGCGACCGGGATCTTCTAGGCGCTACGGGCCGTCAATAGAGTTCGCGTCCGCACGACGGCAAGGCCGGCCTTCGGGGGTGAAGACCGGCCTTTCTGCCAGCGGTCCGGACCTGGGAGAGCGGGGGCTGCGAGCAACCCCTCGGGCCACAGAACCACCGCTAGTTGTGGATCCCCGTCGCCTTCGCGGAGAGCTGAGCTAGAGTCCTCTCTAAGCCCTTAAGCCGCCCTTTCCCGCTCCTGCGCGGCCGGTCTCACCGGCTTCCAGATGTTGAAGCGGTAGCCGACGTAGATCAGAATGATCCCGACGAACTCGGTGACATACAGCACTTCCACGAAGCCGAAGCGGGTGAAGGAACCCCCGATTCCCGGCAGCAAGGCGCCGACGGCGATGAACACGTTGCCGATGTAGCGGTGCCGCGTTTCGGACCGGCGGCGGTAGCGCACCGCCGACAGGATCGCTCCGCCGATGAGGAATGCGGCAGCGTACAGGTTTATGAATGGGCTGAAGGCCCGTACCCAAGTCCATTCCATGACCCTCCCGGACAGGCGATACGGCTCCACCAGGGACAGGTCGACGGGAGTTAGCAGCACGAAGGTGGCCGCGACCGCCACCGCGCTCAGCAGCGCAACGGTCAGCCGGTTGGCCGTCCTCCGTCTCAGCAACAGGTAAACGGTTCCCTGGGCCAGCGGAGCGCCGCCCAGCAGCGCCCCGGAGATGTACCAGGCTCGGAACACCGCTTCCTGCCAGCCGAACAGCGTGGTGAGTGACTCGGTAACCGTTCCGGCGGCATAAAACAGGGCTCCCATGCCCCACCACAAGAGGTGGGGACCGGACTTTCGCTCAGCCCACCGCCTCAGGAGCGTGTATCCGAACCACGCCGCGAAAACGCTGGTGGCCAACGGGATGAAGTGCACGAAGCTGCGCATCGTACTCTACCTCCGATTCAAGCCCGGCTGCACCGATCGCCTAGGATCGCCTCACGGGGATGGAGAATCCCCTCACCGCCCCGGAGGACGGTGAGGGGACATCGTTCTCGGCTCGGGAGCCGGCGGATCCGACTGCCATCGCCATACCCGCAACGTCTGAGCCACGTCGCAGGTTTCAGAAAGTCGTGACCCAGCTCACCAGGAACGTCCTTCGCGGCTGCGGTCGGAAGAAAGTCGCGTTGGAGAACTCGGCGTATAGCTCGTCGGTGATGTTCTCGACGCTCACGGCGAGATTGTGGGCCGTGCGGCCGGCTTCGAACAGCTTCACCCCGGCGCGGAGGTTGTGCACGTTGAACGAGGGGAGCGTCAGCCCTATGGCCGGCTCCACTACCTGCGCCTTGCACTCCTCGTCCGTGGGAGAACAGATCTCGCGGTCCCCGTTGATCCTGACATCGTATCCCGCCCAGAAACGGCCGCGCGGATCCCGATAACTGACGTCGCCGGTGAACTTGGTGGAATAGCTGTCGGCGATGGGATCGTTCTCATCGAGAACGTTCTCCGAATCGAGCCAGCTGAAGGAGGCTCCGAGGGTCAGTCCGGCCACAGGCGCGTACTCTGCCAGAAGCTCGATCCCCTGAAAGCGGAGCTTGTCGACGTTTACGTCCTGAAACACCTGGAAGGGCCCTATGACGGAGTCCGGGACGGGCTCGATCCGGATGCCATCCCGGATCTCGTTGCGGAAGTAGTACCCTTCGAAAGCCACGTTCGAGCGCCGATACTTGAGACCGGCGTCGAAGTTGAGGCTGGTCTCGGCCTCGAGACCGGGGTTCGGGACCAGGAAACCGGCGCCTTCGGGCGTAGGACCCGTGAAGTACAGCTCGATCAGGTTCGGGGCGCGGAAGCCTCGGCCGACCGTGCCCACCAGATTCAGGTACGGGGCCACCTCCACCAGCAGGTTGGCGGCTCCTACAACCGTCTGCTCGTCGCTCTCGATTCCCTCCACCAGCGGCTCGTCCAGCCCCGGCGTGTCTTTTGTGCTGGAGCGAACATCCTGGAACCGGGCGCCGAGGATCAGGGAGACGCGGTCATGCAGGGCGAGGTCGCCCTGGGCGAAGAGGCCGAAGCGGCTATAAGTGGCAAAGGGCACGCGGGGCGTGTTGTCGACGTCGGGAGGTCCCGGGGGACCACCGATGAACGTGGTCGTGCCGGTGTCGGTGTTCTGTGAGTCGTCGCGATAGTAGTCGAGCCCGTAGGTGAGCAGGTGCCGGCCGGCGAGGAGCTTTGCCGCCTCGGCCCGAACACCGACCGACTCCAGGTCGGTGAAGTTCTCGTTGAGGACGCTCAAGCCGACGGCCGGCGACCCGAACGGGATGAACACATCGAGCACGAAGTCTCGCTCGTTGTCCATGTAGTATCCGGTGACGTCGACCCTGTCGGCGACGGCCCAGCCGAGCTGGGAGCCCCGGTAGCCGGCGGTCAGTTTCCGTACCTCCTGATCCGGATAGCTGATGATGATGCTCACCGCGTCCGGATCGCCCAGGTCCTCGTTCGAAACGTAGCCGAACCCGCCATCCGCGGCCTTGTAGAGCTCGCCCTTAACGAACACGCTGTGCCTGAGGCTAGCGGCGTAATCGAGCACCAGGCTGTAGTTCTGGTCCTCCACCCCTGTGCCGAACACGCGCACATCGTCGTCGAGGGTGATGTCTCCGAACGTTCCGGACGGTGCGAAGAAGTCATCGGCGTTCCGGTACGACGCGGTGCCGCGGAATCCAAGGCGGCCCGCCCGCCCGAAGAAGTCCACGTTCGGCCTGATCTGTTCGCCTTCGTCCCGGTAGACGAAGGATACCCTTCCGCCGTAGAGGTCGCCGGCCGACGGGGGGGGGGCAGCGCTGGTGCGCAGGTTTATCACTCCGCCGATGGCGTCGGTGCCGTACAGGACCGATGCCGGGCCGCGTACAACCTCCACCTGCTGCAAAGCGTTTATGCCAACGATCGCGGGTAGCTCTCCGAAGTCTGACTGACGTCGCGCGTTGTTCATCCGCAGCCCGTCCTCCAGCAGCAGAATCCTCTGGCCGCGCTGCCCGCGGATTGAGGGACGGGTCTGGTTGGTGCCGACGCCGTTGATATCCAGGCCCGGAAGGTTCTTCAGGACGTCCGCAGCCGTGTTGGGGGTCTGCTCGTGCAGCACAAGCGTGTCGAGCACCGAGATCGGAGCTGCCGTCACGTAGATGTCCCTGGGTGCACGAGTGGCGGTCACCGCCAGCGGCTTGAGGATCACCGGCTTGAGGGTGTCCGAGGCCGCCGGCTCTTCCTGTGGTGCGTCCTGCGCAATGAGGCGGGAAGCGGGGGTCATGAGCAGCAGTCCGGCGAGGACAGCGGATCGGAGAACGAGAGATCGCTGACTGCCAACGCCGGAGGCCACTCCGGACATATGTGACACTGTTCCTCCTGGGTAGCAGCTCATAGGGGGACCTTTGCGCCGGCGGGGGACCGAAGCCGCCCCACCGGCCGAAAAGGAGAGCTGACCATAGGGTACACGTCAGCGCCCGGTCCAGGAATTCGCAATTGTACGGATGGGTGCTCCGCAATACTACGGAGGCGAGTCGTCCAGCAGCCCCTCCTCCAGGGCGAAGCGGGTGAGCCCGGCGACGGTGTGGATCTCCAGCTTCCTCATGAGGCTCTCGCGGTGGCTCTCTACCGTCCGGCGGCTGATGCCCAGCTCGCTTGCGATCTGCTTGTTGCTGCTGCCGCCGGCTATGCAGCGCAACACTTCAAGCTCCCGGGCTGTCAGGAGATCCAGGCCCCGGCGCAGGCCGGCTTCCTCGTCGCCACGGAGGAGGGTGGTCAGACGGCTCGCGATTGCGGGGCTGAAGTAGGATTCTCCCTGGTGTACCGCCCTCACCGCGCCGCGAAGTTGGGACGGTCCCGCTTCATCCTTGAGAAGGTAGCCGTGGGCCCCTGCTCGGACGGCTCGCGCCACGTACTCGGCTTCGTCGTGCATGCTCAGGACGAGCACGCGCACCGATGGCACGTCGCGGCCCAGTCGGCCTGCGACCTCGAGGCCGGAGGGCCCCGGCATGCCGATGTCCAGGATCACCACGTCGGGGCGGACCGAGAGGCTCATTTCGAGCGCTGTCGTTCCGTCGGGCGCCTCGCCCACCACTTCGAAACTCGGGTCCTCCTGCAGGACACGGCGTATGCCCTCACGGAAGAGGGCGTGATCGTCAGCAATCAGGACCCGGATCGAGTCTCCCGTCACTCGTCTTCCTCCTCTTCCGCCTCCCGGCCAGGGGCTTTCGACCTCGAGGTTCCACCGGAGGAAGTGGGCAGGGTAACCTCCAGTTCCGCACCGCCATCGGCCGGGCTCTCCATTCGAACGGTGCCGCCGAGCGCCACGACGCGCTCGCGCATGCCGACCAGACCGGTGCCGGAATGCAGCTGTCCCGACGGCTCGGGCTCCGGTCGACCGAGGCCGCGACCGTCGTCCCGAACCCTCAGCGCCACACTGCCGGAAGCTGTTCCGAGCGTGACCATAACCGATTCCGCCCCCGAATGGCGGGCCACATTGGATATCCCCTCCTGCATCGAGCGGAAGAGCGCCAGCTCGGCCTCTTCCGACAACTCCGGGACCGGGTCGTCGGCCACCAGATGTGCCTCGATCCCCGTCTGGCGCTGGAACTCGTCGGCCAGCGCGCGCAAGGCCGGCACGAGTCCGAGGTCGTCCAGGAGGGATGGCCGCAGGTCGCGGGCCACGTTGCGGATGGTGCGGACTCCCGAGCCGACAAGTTCCACCGCCCGGTCCAGCGCCGGGACCTGGCCGTCCGGCAGCGTCTCCCGGAGCAGGCCCAGCTGCAGCATCACCGCCGCGAACACCTGCGCGCTCTCATCGTGCAACTCGCGCGACAGCCGGCGCCGCTCCTCCTCATGCTGCTCGACCATCCGGGACGCGAGACGCTGCAGCTCGTCCTTTCGCTCTTCCAGCCGCCGGTACAGGTCGGCGTTGGCCAGCGCCGCGCCGACCTGGTGGCCGAGGGCGAGCAGGAATCGGGTGTCCAGGACCGTCAGGGGATCACGGGCGCTGCCGACCACGATCAGTACACCCTTGATCTCATCGCCGCGGAAGATTGGCAGGGCCGCGGTGTATGCGTGCTCCCGGGCCCGGTCGCTGGCCGCTTCCCCCGTCTCGTCTCCGACCCAGCCGCGGATGACTTCGGGTTCCCCAGTCTCCAGCACTCGGGCGATGGCGATCTCGGCGGCACCGGTCGGCGGTGCGCCCGTCCACGACGAACAGGCTCCCACCCCTCTGACGATCGTCCCGGTCGTGAACTGGTACATGGCGCTCCCCTGCACTGCAGGCAGGGTAAGCGGTCGTGCCAACAGAGCGTCCTGCACGTCCTCCTCCCTACCGACGCCCTGTAGGTCACCGGACAGCGCAGACAGGACACCGATTCCCCGGTGCTGGTCTTCCAGCACCAGGAGGAGGATTCCCGTCCCGATAGCCAGCTCGAAGGCGATGTCGAGGTAATAGCCCCACGGATTCCACGCGCCTCGCGCCCGCAGGAACGGGTAATTGAGGTGGTGCAGGCTCCACAGGAAGAACGCCCAAGCCATGAGCGCCGCCGGCGCCGATCCCACCGCCCGGTGGTGCCGCCACAGGATTACGCCCGTCCACAGGGTCGCCAGGCTCAGGAAGGCCACGGCGGGGCCCGCCGCCAGCAGGAAGTTGTCCAGCCGATAGATCGCCACGTAAGACCACAGCGGCGGAAAAAGGAGCAACGTCCAGTAACGGTGCCTCCACCGGAGCTGTTGGGCGAACACCAGGGCAGACCACAGGAGGGCGAGCGCCGTCCACCCGGTGGTTACCTGGTGCCAGTACAGCCAGCCCCATTCCTCGGTAGCCAGGAAGCTGATGATCGCCCCCAGTCGGAGCGAGTACAGCCACCAGGCGAGTGCCCACAAGGCGAAGTACGGCTTGCGGTACCGCACGTACATGTAGCCGCACACCGCCACCAGACCGAAGGTGATCGCCGCCTGAAGGAAGGCGGCGGCCAGCTCGCTCGTATCGTGCGCTTGAATGGCCAGCTCCTGCATGGGGTTAACAGAACGGCCACGGGCGACCGGCCGCAAGCAGCACGAGGTCCTCGCACAGGCACGGTATGCGGCGCGAGGTACCTCTTTCCCCGCGAGTTACA
This sequence comes from Gemmatimonadota bacterium, assembly GCA_039589295.1. Classification (GTDB taxonomy): domain Bacteria; phylum Gemmatimonadota; class Gemmatimonadetes; order Palauibacterales; family Palauibacteraceae; genus JBDGYE01. The sequence continues at coordinate 107,029 of JBDHHR010000003.1, forward strand.
GAACGCCACACTTGAGACTCAGGCATCTCTGACCGAAGAGCGAGACCCATGCGAGACATACTCCTGCTGAGCACATCCACCGTGCACGGTAGCCGGTACCTGGAGTACTGCGAGGCCGAAATAGGCACGTTTCTCCACGGGAGGGAGACGGTGCTGTTCATCCCCTACGCCCGCCCGGGAGGAGCATTGCACGCTGACTACACGAAGCGCACGCGGCAGAGGTTCGAGGCGATGGGATTCCGCCTGGACGGTATCCACGAGGCTCCGGACCCCGTATCGGCCGTTCGCCAGGCGAAGGCGATCTTCGTGGGCGGCGGGAACACTTTCGTCCTCCTGAGGGAGTTCTACCGTAAGGAGCTTCTTCCGCTGATTCGCCAGCGTGCGGTCGACGGAATGCCATACCTGGGCTCCAGCGCAGGCTCCAACGTGGCCGGTCTCAGCATCGGAACGACGAACGACATGCCCGTAGTCCACCCGCCGCGCTTCGAGGCGCTGGGCCTGATTCCCTTCAACGTCAATCCGCACTACCTGGATCCGGATCCGGGATCGACGCATATGGGGGAGACCCGGGAGACCCGCATCCGGGAGTTTCACCACTTCAATCCGCAACCGGTGATCGGTCTGCGCGAGGGCTCAATGATGCGGGTTCAGGGCGACCGGGCCTGGTTAGCCGGTCAGTCGGGCGGAATACTGTTCAGGAGCGGTTCCGAACCACAAGAACTGGAGGCCGACGCAGACGTGTCCTTCCTGCTGGCAGGCTGAACGCCACAGTGCGAAGATCGCGGCCGCCGGCCCGTTGAGGTGCTCCCGGTCACATCCGCCACTCGAAGCCCACGACCGGCAGCAGGGGCACGGCTCCAATCGCGCGCGGCTGGGCTCCTACCTGTCGATCGAGCTGGTAGAAGAGAGCATCCGGCCTATCCAGTGCGTTGATCACCCGGATGTACGGATGGAACGAGCTGCGGCGTCCGAACAGCCGCGCGTTCACCCGGGCCGAAGCCCTGAGGTTCAGGCGTACGTAGGTGCCCTCGGGAACGGTCAGCAGGATCGGTGGCGGCTCCAGGTCGTCAGGTCCGAAGGGGTACACGGTCTGGAACGCCGCTGGTTCGGCAACGGCTCCCAAGCTTGGTGCAACCGGTCGAGGGATGATGCCGAACTCGAGTCCGCCGCCGTACGCGGCGTCCATTTCCAGTCGGATCCGGCCGCCGATTTCCGCCTCGACGCCGGTGCGAAGGAAGTGCCTTCCGGCGAAGATCTCGGTCCGCTGTCCGCCGCGGTTCGAAGCCCACGCCCAGGCCATGGAGTAGCTTCCCCACACCCTCAGGCGGCCCAGATCCTGGCGCAACCATATGTCAACGCCGGCGTTCTCCAGCGTCGCTTGCCTCAGGACCGGAAGACCGCGGCTCGTCTTCCAGTATCCCTCCACGGTCAGGCGTGAGCCATCTCGGGCAACATGTCCCACACCCAACACGAAGTGTGACGCCTCGGCCACCGAAATGCGGGTGGAGACGTGGCCGAGCGGCTCTCCGTCGGTGGCCGTGACCAACGCAGCTTCGGCTGGCAGAGTCGTATCGGCCGCCGCCACAAGCTGGTGGAACCGTCCAGCAGAGACTCTGACCTGCAGGCTGCTGCCGGGAGTCCATTCGACGCGGGCTCTGGGCTGAACGGACTGTCCCAGCTTACCCGAGAAGACGTCGGCCCGGAAACCGGCACCGACGCGCAGAGCAGGTGACACGATCCACTCTCCATCCAGGTACCCTGCGAGATCGACGGCCGCGTTGTCCTGTCGCACGTCGATGGTGTCTCCCCCTCTCCGCCGACCCGAGAAAGCGTTCTCCAAGGCAAGCTTGTCGAGGTGGACACCGTAGCCGACGCTAAGTCGCCGGGCATCCAGCAGTCCATCCACTGTGAACCGCAGGCGGCGCGTACGTCCGTCAGCTATGACCGGATCCCGGCCGATGGGAAGCCGCGTCCTGAACTCGCCGAACGCCGCTCCCATCTCAACCGTGCCGCCGGGGACCAGGCGGCGATACCGAAGTGACCCGGCGGCGTTGCCCCACTCGGGGGAGTCTTCGTGAGCGGCTGCAGGGGACAACACGACGCTCTCGCGGTTCCAGAATCCCGTCGCGTGGAGAGAGTCCGCGTGACGAAGGCCGACATCCAGGCGCACCAGAGCGTCGGCGTATCGCTGCGGGAATGTTCCCTGTACGAAAGGGCCGGCTCCCTGGCCGTGCAGGCTTCGGGCGGTGACCAGGACTCGCACCGGGTCGATCTCTCCCTCAGCCGATCCGCCGACGGAGACCATGTCGAGGAAGGCCCTTCCGTGCGGTTCACCGGAGGACGCGGAGCGGGTCTCCAATCTGAGGACGTCTGCCAGACCGCCGTCGTACCGCGCCGGGGCTCCTCCCTGAAGCCGGGTCGCGCGCACCACCGCCTGAGGAAGGCCTGGCTCCAGAAGTCCTCCCAGGTGGAACGGCGCATGGACCGGCGCACCGTCCAGCAACATGAGGTCCAGGGCGGTCCCCGCGCCCCGCACGTACAGGATGTTGTCCGGAATCGGCGGATCAGACCCGAGGAGTGCCTGCGCAGTAGCCGTGATGCCGGTCTCGGAGACCCCCGGCGAGGCTTCCAGGAGGCGGATGACTGCCGTGCCCGGAGTCACATCTTCTGACCGCGAGGCAAGCGAAGTCGTGTCCGCGAATCCCGCGGAGGCAGTGACCGGCGGCATGTCGACCGGGCGCAGCGTAAGCAGGAAATCTACCGAGAGCCGGCCACCGTCGGGAACGGTGAGAACCACCTGCAGAGGGGCGTAGCCCAGGCGGCTGGCCCGGATCCTTCGTTCCCCGGGAGGAACGTCGTGCAGGACATACCGTCCCTGCTCGTCGCTTACGACAAGTCTTCCAGCGGCGACCAGGGTGACGACGGCTCCGGCGAGCGGCGCGCCGTCCGCAGCGCTCTGGACCCGCCCCTGCACGGTGGCGGACTGTGGTGTCTGGACCACGCCCAGCCACATGCAGGCCGCAAGAGCGAGTACGGCAGTCATCTCACTCCACTACTCTCCGATACGAAAGACGACGTCCTCTCTCAGAGAATCGGCGGCGGGGCGCTGAAGCTGCAGTCGCCCGCCGGCAACCAGAACAGCTACCTGGCCGTCGACTTCCACCGTCGCGACTTCCGCGGAGCGCGGCAGTTCCACCCTCACATCGCCTCCGTTCCGGGCCAGGACCCGCACTTCGCCCGGACCGACCACGAACCGCGCCCCTGCCCCATCGCCCGCTACCCAGACTCTCGCCTCCGCGGCGTCGGTGAGCCCGACACGGACGCTGGTCGACTGAGCGAACCCTTCCAGGGCCACCCTTAGCCGCCCGTCCGCCGGATCGACTGAGACAGCGGCCGGCGAGGGCGCCGCGGGCGCGGGCGGTCCCGCCGGCTCTCCCGGAATCTGGACTGCGACCGGCGCCGGGGCCAGCAACCCGTCCATCCACTCGCGAACCGGGGATCCCGGAACAAGCGCCGACGCCGCCCCGCCTGCCACAAGTATCAACGCGGCGGCCCGCGCGAGTGTCCCCCACGTCCCTCTCCATCCGGACCGGTGGCGGACCAGCACTCGAGTCCCCGCCATATCCAGCGATGGTGGCATCCCTGCGGGCGCTTCAGCATCGAGCAGGAGTAGCGCATCGCTGAACCCGCTCGAAGCGCGCCGCAACTCCTCGAGCTGTCCGCGGCATTCGGGACAGCCCGTGAGATGATCTGGTACCCGTCCGGCGTCTTCTCGTTCTAGCTCGCCGTCCAGGCACGCCTGCAATTCACCTTCACTCGGATGGTGCATTGGCTCTCTCCATGGCGGCGTACGCCGCGATGAACCTCTTGAGCGCCCGAGCGACGAGGGCCCCCACCGACGTCGGCCTCACCCCCAGCATCTCGGCAATCTCTGCGTAGCGAAACCCCTCCTCGCGCATCAGCAGCATCTGTCTGTCTCGATCCGACAGCTCGCCTAGGGCCGCTCGCACCGCCGCGATTCGCTCCGCTCTTTCCATTTCGTCGTGCGGTGATGTCAGCACTGCCGGGCTCGGCCGCCGGGCGGCGAGCAGCCGGCGCCGTCGCTCACGCTTACGGGCCCGGTCCCGTGCCAGGTTCGTAGCCACGACAAAGATCCATGGCCGTACCTCCTCGTGGGGAAGGTCCTGATCCAGAAGACGCAGAAACGCCTCCTGGACGATGTCCTCAGCGACGTCCGCGTCGCCCGTGAACCTGTGCACGTACCGGAACAGGGACGGATACAGGTCGCGATATGCGGATTGGAAGTCCACAGACCTCACCAGGACGCTGGTGTGCCGGGTGCACTCCGCTCGGCAACGACCGTCCCGATCCAGCCTCCGGGGTCGCGGCGGCAGAGAGCATACGCACCCGTCGGCTACACAAGAACGTTCGAGGAGTGCCCGCCGTGACAGGTGCGAGTGCCGAAGATGGGATGATCAATGGCGTTAGGAAGCCATGGCCACAGGCCTTCCTGATGGCCGAAGCCGGCGGCCCGTCGCGGGGGACAAACCGTCGGCTTCGGACTGCGGCGGCAGCGAGCGGAGGCGCGGAACGCCACGCAGCGCTTACCGCCGCCGGGCGGGAATGCGCGGGAGGGTCACTCGACCAGGCGCAGCACCTTGAACAGCGGACCGGCGCTGATCTCGCCGGGACTGGCGGGCTGGACCGCCGAGTAGCCTATCCAGCGCGCGTAGACCGTCTTCCCCTCCACCGACTCGACGAACACCCCGGCGAAGTTGGTAAAGGTGAAAGGCTTGTTGCCCGGATCGGGCGCCTCCCTCGGATCGAAGAGGGGAATCGGCCTGATTCGAAGGCTGGTGCGGCAGTGGCCCGCGTTGGAGCTCGCCTCCAATCCCGCATTCACAACGCAGTTGTGGACGGTGTTCCAGCTGGCCTCCCGATCCTGATCGATCAAGTCTTTGAACCCCTGCAATGTGGGCCCGGCCATGTTGCCGGGCTCAGTGTCCACCACCGCTCCCACGCCGAAGACCAGGCTTGGGTCGACGCAGCTCCAGACGTTCGTCCGATAGTCGTTGGCACCCGACTGCTCGTATGGCCGCCACGGGTAGTACCAGCTCGAGTTCATCCCCCCACTGCCGTTGTTGGACTTCAGGGCGATGCGCGCCCCGCGGTCATACTCGCTGTAGCCGGTGAAGGCCTCGTTGTACACCACTGGGTCGGTGTCCGGCTGAACCCATGGGATGTAGTCGTCCCCCAGCTCAGGATCGTAAGTAGTGGTGTCGTTGCCGGCCCCCTCCCCCTCGACCCACCGATCCGGCACGGCTACCGGCAGCAGGCAGTTGATCCCGCCGGCCGGGGCGGCCTCGGCCGTCGCCAGAGCCGCCACGTCCACCGAGTTCACCCCGAACACGCGGGCGAAGAAAGTCCCGATGGAGGTCCCGCGCTCCGCGACCCGGTATACCGTCACGGTAACGCGGGATTGGTCCAGGTCCACCGAAATGTCATCGGGCAGCACCGTCGTTCCCAGGTGTCGAATGTCGTTCTGAGCCGCGAAATCGACGGCGAGCTGGCGCGCCAGCACCTCGTTGCCGGGAGACTGGAGCAGCCCTCCGGCTCCGGCCAGGGCAGAGAGATCAGCCACTCGCTGCGCCTCCGTGCGGGCAACCAGGAGCATGCCCACATCAACGGCCAGCGCCACCGCCGAGGTCAGGGCCAGCATGGCACCCGCTACGATAACGAGCGTCGCTCCTCGCTGGTCAGGGTGATCGGTGCGAGTTCCCCGCAGCCACGCACGGTGCGTCCTGAACATCTCTATCTCCCGCTTTGAGTTGAGGTTACGACATATTCCCATGTCAACCATCGGGATACGTCCTGTACCTCGTAGCCGGACTCAGGGGCCAGAATCGTGCGCGGAGTCCAGACCGGCATGAAGTAAACGGGAGTGAACGATGTAAGTTATAATAATATAACTGGTTATGGGCACACGAGAGAAAAATTCCTGGCGCGTCCCGAGGCGGTCGATGCGTCGGCGCGGCAGCAATTTGTGGAGCGGACTGCAGCTAGTATCGGCCGGGCTCTGGCATTCTGCGAAACCAGGCTGCTGGGAGCTTCTCCCTACTTCATGAGCAGGACCGGCGTCTGGGCGAGAATGGCGACCTGATGGCTGATGCTGGCGAGGCCTGTTGGCGGTTCCTCCAGGTTCAGGCGGCGTGAGCTCAGGACTATGAGGTCGGTGCCGTTCTCCTGTGCGTACCCCACGATCTCCGGGACCCGCTTCCCATAGCTGATGTGCTGGACGACCTGAATTCCCGCAAGGGACAGGGGCTCCGCCACTGCATCAAGGAGCTCTACTGCCTGATCGTGGAGCTTCTCATAGAAGTCCTCCATCTCGTCGAACGGGATGTCGAGCGTCTCGATGACGTGGATGAGGGTAATCTCCGCCTCGCTCGCCGCCGCCAGCTCTCGCGCCGCGTCGACGGCCAGTGCGTTCTTCTCGGTGAAATCGATCGGAACTAGAATCCGCTTGAACACCACAGTACCCTCTCGCGGTTCGGGGCCGTCTCCGGATTCCGCCTGCCACATGCGGCGGGCTCGTCCTGCCGACGCTTTGCGTCCCGCAGGTCCGTGCGGCAAACTATTGGCGAGCGCCGCGCGCTGCGAGGCACGCGGGCGCGCCCATGGCGTGCCGAGGGTCGACGCTCTCCCGGAGGGAACTTGAACCCGAGACGGCCAATATGAGAAAGGAGCTCCGCCCGGCCCTCGCAGAGCGACTTGCGGCCCTGGTCGCCGCACTCGGGTACCTTGCGGCCCTGGTCGCCGCACTCGGGTACCTCGTGGCCCTGGTCGCCGCACTCGGGTACCTCGTGGCCGGAGCGACCGCCGCCCGGCCCGCGGCCGCGCAGTCGGCGGTCGTCCGGGGGCAGGCTTCCCTCTCCGACTCGGCCCGGGTCTCTCTGCTCACCATCCTCCCAGGGAACAAGGTCTACTCGGTTTTCGGACACAGCGCGATCCGGGTGCTGGACCCGCTTCTCGGCCTCGACCAGACATACAATTACGGTACTTTCAGCTTCGGAAAGCCTCTGCCCTTCATCGCCAGGTTCGCGTACGGCGAGCTCGACTATTTTCTGTCCGTCCAGGAGCGCTCCCGCCTGGTGGACTACTACTGGCGAGTCGAGGGGCGACCGATGATCGAGCAATGGATCGACCTCGACCGCGAGCAGCGACAGGCCCTGTTCAGTTTCCTCCAGACGAACGCGCTGCCGGAGAACCGGACCTATCGCTATGATTTCTACTTCGACAACTGCGCCACCCGGATCCGGGACGTGATCGAGACGGTGTTGGGCGACTCGGTACGCTTCACGGCCCGGGACCCCGGCCGCAGCTTTCGGAACCTGCTGGATCCTTATCTGGTCGAGAAGCGCCTCGTCCATCTAGGGATGGATCTGGGCCAGGGCGCCCCGGCGGACCGGGAGGCCTCGGCCCGCGAGGCGACGTTCCTCCCCGATTATCTGTTCGAGTACGTGGCCGGCAGCAGGGTGCTAAGAGGAGGGGTCGAACTTCCTCTGGTGACGCGCACCGACACGGTGGCCGGCTCGGCCGCGCTGTCGAAGCCGGACCCTGCGCCTCCGTGGCCGAGCGTGTTCCTGTGGGCGCTCCTTGGCCTGGTCCTGTACCTCACCCTGGCTGACCTGCGGTCGGGCCGCTGGTCCCGCCGCTGGCTCGACGGTCCGCTGTACGGCTTCCTGGGCGTGGCCGGCCTGCTCATCGTGTTCCTGTGGTTCTTCTCGCTGCACGGAGTGACAAAGGCGAATATCAACATCCTGTGGGCTCTGCCCACTCACCCTGTGCTTGCCTGGGCGATAGTGGCGCGGGCCAGGTGGCGGTGGCTGTGGCCGTACCTCGCCGGCTCCACCGTACTGGCGGCCGTGGTGCTTCTCGGCTGGACATTCTGGAAACAGGAGATACCTGCGGAGGTCGTGCCGCTTCTCCTGGCGATCATCGCTCGTAGCGGCGGGCTGGCGGTCGTGCGGCGCGGTCTGGTGTCTACGGCCTGAGTCGGCCGGCCATCGCTCGGGTCGACCTGGTTTCGAGCCCCTCCCCGGTCCGGTAGACGAACAGCGCGGCAAGAGCCTCTCGCTCCGCGATGGCCAGCCCCTCCTCGGGACCGAGCACGCTGAGGGCGGTTGCCCACGCATCCGCGTACGCCGCATCCTCGTGAATCACGCTGACGGAGGTCCCCTGGTGCAGGACCGGGCGGCCCGTGCGAGGATCTATGATGTGCGCGTAGCGGACCCCGTCGACCAGAAGGAAGTTGCGGTAATCGCCTGAAGTAGCTATCGCCTCGTTCCGCAGCTCCACGACTCGAAGGGCTCGGCGGACCCCGATCTCGGGCGCTTCGATCGCCGCCTTCCATGCGCTGCCGTCGGGCCTCACACCGTGCGCTCTAGCCTCTCCACCAACCTCGAGGGCGAAGTCTGAAAGACCCAGGGAGAGCAATCCGTCGGCCACCCGGTCGACAGCGTAACCCTTGGCGATCGCCGACAGGTCCACCGCCATTCCAGGATCGCTCTTCGCCAGCGTCGCCCTGTCCCTGTCGATCGTCACCTTTTCGAAGCCCACGGCGGCTCGGACGCTGTCCAGGACTTCCCGACTCGGGGGCACCGTCGCATCGGCCCGGCCTCCGGACCCGAAGCCCCAAGCGTCGACCAGGGGACCGACCGTGAAGTCGAAGGTTCCGCCGCTCTCCTCGCTGACATTGCGCGCCATGAGAAGGACTTCGAGGGTCCGACCGGAAACGGGAAAGGGGTCGGTGCTCCCGTGGCTGTTGAAGCGCGACAGCTCAGAGGACGAATCCCAGGTGGACATGAGCCGCTCGACTCGCGACAGGCGTGCTTGCACCGTATCGCGAATCTCCGAGATGAGATTGGGCGGCGCCGTCGCGGGCACGACAACCTTGACGGAGTACGTCGTCCCCATGGTCGTGCCGGGAATCTCCCGCACGACCTCTCGACCTTCGCCGTAGAAGTAACGGGAGGTGAGAGATCCCAGGGCGACGACCACGACCACGGCGGCCGCCAGGAGGATCCAGGTACGGCCGCGCTCGGCGGCGGCGGGCGGGCCGAGATCGTCGGAGCCGTTTGCGGGCGGTGGCATTCCACCGTCTGTTTCCGCGGGCGTCAAGACGTCAGCCCGCCAGCGTCGCCACCATGATCGCCTTGATCGTATGCATCCGGTTCTCCGCCTGGTCGAAGACGATCGAGCGATCGGACTCGAAAACCTCCTCCGTCACCTCCATCCCATCCAACCCATGCTCCCTGAAGATACTCTCTCCCACGCCGGTGTCTCGATTGTGGAAGGAGGGCAGACAGTGGAGGAACTTCACGTCGGGGTTCCCCGTGAGCTCCACGACCCTTCCATTGACCTGATACGGCCGGAGAAGCTCGATCCGCTCCGCCCACCTCGAGGCGTCCTCTCCCATCGAGACCCAGACATCCGTGTACAGGAAGTCTACCTGCCGCACCCCTTCCTCTACGCTCTCGGTCAGCAACAGGTCGCCGCCGCTCTCTTCGGCATATCCGCGACAGCGGCCGACCAGCTCATCGACGGGCCAGCAGCTGCGTGGAGCGCACAGCCGGACGTCCATGCCCAGCTTGGACCCGCCTACCATGAGTGAGTTGCCTACGTTGTTTCGCGCATCGCCCAGGTAGCAGAAGGCGATCTCGGCCGGAGCGCGGCCGGTGTGCTCCATCATGGTCATAACGTCGGCCACCACTTGCGTCGGATGGAACGCGTCGGTCAGGCCGTTCCACACGGGCACGCCGGAGTAGGCCGCCAGCTCCTCGACGCGCTCCTGGCCGAAGCCCCGGTACTCGATCCCGTCGTACATACGGCCCAGAACCCGGGCGGTGTCCCTGACCGATTCCTTGTGCCCGAGCTGCGATCCGGTCGGGCCGAGGTAGGTGACCCTGGCGCCCTGATCGTACGCCGCGACCTCGAACGCGCAGCGCGTGCGGGTGGAGCTTTTCTCGAAGATGAGAGCGATGTTCTTTCCGACCAGACGCTGTCTCTCCCGCCCCCGTTTCTTCGCCGTCTTCAGCTCGAAGGAGAGGTCGAGCAGGTAGCGGATCTCGTCGGAGTCGAAGTCCTCCAGCTTGAGGAAGTTGCGGGCTTTCAGGCTCATCGACATGCTGGTCCGATCCCTCCCTCAGGCCAGCGTTATGTCCTCGTCCCGATAGACATCCTGGATGTGGTTCAGCAGCTTCATGCCCTCGGCCATGGGCCGCTGGAAGGCCTTCCGACCCGAGATGAGGCCGGTGCCTCCGGCCCGCTTGTTGATCACCGCCGTTCGCACTGCGTCGGCGAAGTCGTTGTCTCCGGACGCGCCGCCGCTGTTGATGAGGCCCACCCGGCCCATGTAACAGTTTGCCACCTGGTAACGGCACAGATCTATGGGGTGGTCGGTGGTCAGCTCGTCGTACATCCGCTGATCGAAACGGCCGTACTTCACTCCCCCCTCGTTCAGCGCCACGTACCCCCCGTTGTTCTCCGGCAGCTTCTGCTTGACGATGTCGGCCTGGATGGTGACTCCCAGGTGGTTCGCCTGCCCGGTGAGGTCGGCGCTGGCGTGGTAGTCCTTGTCGGACTTGAAGGCCGGGTTTCGCAGGTAGCACCACAGCACGGTGGCCATGCCCAGCTCATGCGCGAAGGCGAAGGCCTCGGACACCTCGACGATCTGCCGACGGCTCTCCTCGGAGCCGAAGTAGATGGTGGCGCCCACTGCCGCTGCTCCCATGTCGTACGCCTGCTGGATCGTCCCGAAGAACACCTGGTCGTACGTGTTCGGATAGGTGAGCAGCTCGTTGTGGTTGAACTTCACCAGGAACGGGATCTTGTGGGCGTACTTGCGCGCCACCGACCCGAGTACCCCGAAGGTGGAGGCCACAGCGTTGCAACCGCCCTCGATCGCCAGCCTCACGATGTTCTCCGGATCGAAGTAGTCCGGGTTCTTGGCGAAGCTGGCTCCCGCGGAATGCTCGATGCCCTGGTCTACCGGCAGGATCGAAACGTGCCCGGTACCTGCCAGGCGGCCGCTTCCGAAGATCCACTGGAGGTTCCCCAGCACGCGATTGTTCCTGTCCGACAGCGCTAGAACGCGGTCCACGAAGTCGGGACCCGGCGCTTGCAGCCGGTCCCTTGTGATACCCTTGCACTGGTGCTCGAGGAGGTACGGGGCGTCTTCGCCCAACAGGTCGAGAATCTCGGTATTCATGGGTCTGACAGCCTCTACGTGAAGAGTCTCGCGGTGATTCGCTGCCAAGATGCGTTCCCGAAGGAGCCTACGCAAAGAGGATCGGCAGGAGGCTCGAAGGCGGCCGGGCGCCCTGATCCTCCTGGAGCACGCGGGCCGGTCAGTATTCGACCCGATCGACCTTTTCGGCCCACCTCCGAAAGGGCTCGCCCGCTCCTGGCAGCGGCAGCAGACGTGTCTGGAGCCGCCTTTCCTCGGGCCGGTGGTCGACCTCGTCATAGATGAGTCCGTCGTCGAACCCCGCCGCAGCGGCTACCTCGCGGCCGTTGGCGTAGTACACCGCGAGCGGACGCGACCAGTAGACCGCCCCGAGGCACATCGGGCAGGGCTCACTGCTGCAGTAGATCTCGCAACCATCGAGCTGGAAGGAACCGAGCTCCCGGCAGGCCTTTCGGATCGCCAGGATTTCCGCGTGAGCCGTGGGATCGTTGGTCTCCGTGACCCGGTTTCGACCGCTGGCGACTATCCGCCCGTCCTTGACCACCACCGCCCCAAACGGCCCGCCGCCGAGTTCCACGCTCTCGTTGGCGAGGCGTACGGCCTCGCGCATGAAAGCCGACCTGTCCCCGTCGTCCATGGTTCCTCCAACGTGACTCGCTACCGGCTCCGGCCGTGAACCGGGAATCCGCGAAAGGTACGTATGACACTCCGGACGAACCAGCGTCCACGAGGCACGAGCCCTCGTATTGCTAGGTGGTGGATCTTTGCGCAGACTTACTACATAGGCCGGGGTTGGTCCGGCGCAGTCGAACCCTCTTGGGAGGAGCGGGCGTGAAGCGCGTCGAAGGCCTGGCGAAGCTCACCGGGCGTGAACTGTTCGTCGACGACCTCAGCGTCGACGACTTCCTGTGGGGCGCGACGGTGCGCAGTCCCGCGCCGCGAGGGCGAATCAAGGATATACGATTCGGCCCGGGGGTCGACTGGTCCGGGATCGTAGTCGTCGATCATCACGACATTCCGGGTCAGAACGCGGTCTTCCTCATAGAGGACGACCAGCCCGTTCTGGCCCCCGGGTACGTGCGGCACGTGCACGAGCCGGTTCTGCTGCTGGCACATCCGTCGCGCGAGGTGGTCCGCCGAGCGGTGCGGGAGGTCGTCGTCGTTGTAGAGCCGGAGCCGGCCGTCCTCGACTTCCGTGTCGCTCCCGATCCCGATCAGGTCCAGTACGGCGACTACAATGTCCTCAAGCACCTTCGAATCGAGAAGGGCGATGTGGACAGGGCACTCGCCGGGGCCCCGACGATAGTTGAAGGCATCTACGAGACAGGGGCCCAGGAGCACGTCTACCTCGAGACGCAGGGGATGCTGGCGTGGGAGGACAACGGTGTAATAACCGTCGCCGGTTCCATGCAGTGCCCGTACTACGTGTTGGACGCGTTCCGCTTCGCCCTGGAACGAGAGACGGACCGGATCCGGATAATCCAGACCACTACCGGGGGAGGTTTCGGGGGCAAGGAGGAGTTTCCTTCCGGGATCGCCCTCCATGCGGCACTGCTGGCGCTCGAGGCGGGGCGGCCGGTCAAGCTCGTATACGACCGGCCCGAGGATATGGCTGTCACAACCAAGCGACATCCGTCCCGGGTCCGCCACCGCACCGGCCTCGATCGAGACGGACGCCTTATCGCCCAGGACATCGAGGTCACCCTCGATGGAGGTGCGTATGTGACCCTGTCGCCGGTAGTGCTGAGCCGGGCGATCATTCACGCGGCCGGCCCGTATCATTGCGAGCACGTGCGTATCGACGGGCGGGCCGTGTTCACCAACTCGCCTCCCTTCGGGGCGTTCCGAGGCTTCGGCGCGCCGCAGACCCAGTTCGCCGGCGAGCGGCATATGGACCGGATCGCCGCCCGGACGGGAGTCGATCCGGTCGAGTTGAGGCGCCTGAACCTCATTCGCGACGGACAGTCCACGGCGACGGGTCAGGTGATCCGGGATGGCGTAGACCGGATCGCCGTCCAGGAGCGGGCACTGGAGATGTCCGGCTACCGGCGCACGCAGAAGGAGCACGCGGAGTACAACGCTTCACACCGGACGCTGCGCCGCGGAATCGGTCTGGCGACTTTCTTCCATGGCGCCGGCTTCACCGGGGCCGGCGAGGTGCACCTCGACTCGGTGGTCCACGTGGCAGGCCTGCGGGACGGCCGCGTGGAGGTGCGAACGTCCAACGTGGAGATGGGACAGGGTACTCTCACCATCTTCACCCAGCTCGCAGCCGGCCGCCTCGGTTATTCCCCCGAGCATGTGGTGATCGCGCCGGTGGACACGGCACGGGTTCCCAACAGCGGCCCGACCGTGGCCTCACGAACAGCGATGATCGTCGGACACCTGGTCGAGAGGGCGTGCGACGACTTGCGGGGCCGCGTCGGTCTCGGCGAGCACGCGAGCGGCGAGCAGGTCCGGGGGAAGATCGCGGCGTGGTACAGCGAACACCCGGACGGGGAGCTCATCGGCCAGGCCCGATACGAGAAACCGGAGGACACGGACTGGGACGAGGATTCGTACCGCGGAGACGCTTATGGAGCGTACGCGTGGGCAACGTACGTGGCGGACGTGGAGGTAGACCTCCGGACTTTCGCCACCAGAGTTCGGGATTTCATAGCGGTGCAGGAGATCGGCAAGGTCCTGAACGAGACGCTGGCCCGGGGGCAGATTCAGGGCGGCGTGGTGCAGGCGCTCGGCTGGACGCTGCTGGAGGAGTGCAAGTGGCGAGACGGAGCCATGGAGAACGGCCAGCTCACGAATTACACCATCCCCACCTCCGATGACGTTCCGCCAATCCGGGTCGATTTCATGGAGGTTCCTTACCCTCACGGGGCCCAAGGCGCGAAGGGGATCGGCGAGCTGCCCCTCGATGGGGTGGCGCCGGCGATTCTCAACGCGGTGGCGGCGGCCACGGGCTGCGGCGCGACCGAGATCCCGCTGACGCCGGAGCGTCTCATGAGCCTCGTGCTCGAAGGCTCGGCAGACGTAGAGGTGACGGACCTGGAGGGCGCGGCGTGAGCTCCGCGGCCGGTGAAGGAAAGGTCGGCATGGGCCGTTACGAGATCGCCTTCACCCTGAACGGTAAGTCGGTGACGGTGGATGTGGGAGCCGCGGACCGGCTGCTGGACGTGCTCCGCTACGGCCTCGACCTCACGGGGACGAAGGAAGGCTGCGGCGAAGGCGAGTGCGGCGCGTGCACCGTCCTCCTGGATGGCCTGCCGGTCGACTCCTGTCTGGTGCCGGCGTATCAGGTGCGGGGGCGCGTGGTCGACACGGTGGAGTCTCTGGCCGCGGAGGAGCTGGATGAGCTCCTCAGCAGCGGCGCCACCCAGTGCGGCGCCTGTACCCCGGGAGTGGCGATGACGGCCAACTGGATCGTGAAGAATCCAGGACTGACCGAGTCTCATAATATACGTGAGCTGATGGCTGGTAACCTGTGTCGTTGCACCGGCTATGACGGCATAATCGAGGGCGTCGAGGCCGGTCTCCGTGCCCGGCAGACAGCCGACGACCGGCCTGCGGGAGTTCCGTCCACCGCGGGCGTCGGCCGGGATTGTGAGGAGACGCCGTGAGCCTGCTGATGCCGCGGAGCGTAGGCGAGGCGTGCGAGCTGCTGGCCTCGCACGAGGGAGCCATCCCGGTGGCCGGCGGCACGGATCTGTTCGTCCACTGGCCGCAGCTCCTGGACGACCACGAGAGGACCTTCCTCGACCTGTCGGGGGTGGCCAACCTGAAATCCCTGCGCTGGACGGACGACTCGCTGGTCATCGGCGCCCTGACGACTTACTGGGACGTCGTACGGGACGCGCGGGCGGGTCGCGAGCTGCCGCTGCTGGGCGAGGCGGCCCGGCAGGTGGGCGCAATCCAGATCCAGGCCCGAGGAACATGGGCCGGCAACATCGCGAACGCCTCGCCGGCGGCCGACGGAGTGCCCGTGTTGATGGCGTACGACGCGGTAGTCGTCATGGAGTCGACGGACGGTCGCCAGGAGGTCCCTCTTTCCGAGTTCTACCTCGACTACAAGGTCATGCGCCGAAGTCCGGAACAGCTCATCACGGAAGTCCGGGTTCCAAGACGTTCGTACGACCTTGAGTTCTTCGAGAAGGTAGGGTCCCGATCGGCGCAGGCGATCACCAAGGTCGGGGTGGCGATCACCGGTCGTGCGAACGAATGGCGAGTCGTCGCCAACAGCGTGGCGCCGACGGTCTGCCGCTGTCCGGCGTTGGAGGCCCTTCTGGAGCGGGGCCTCCCCGTCAGCGGGCCGGAGGATCTTCTTCCAGCAATCAGGGAGGATGTTTCGCCCATCGACGACCTCCGCTCTACCGCACGGTATCGGGAGCACGTGCTGGCCCGGGTGCTGTACTTCGGCCTGAGGGAGCGATGTACATCGTTTACCTGAAACGGCGGTGAGATGATCGATCTCTCGTTCACCCTGAACGGCAGCCCGACCACGGCAGCCGTCGAGGACGGGATGAACCTCCTGGACGTGCTGCGCGACGTGTGCGGCGTGCTCTCCCCCAAGGACGGCTGCTCTCCCCAGGGTCACTGCGGTTGCTGCACCATCATGCTGGACGGACGGGCGGTGCTGTCATGTCTCAGGAAGCCCGAGTCTGTCGCAGGCAGGGAGGTCACGACCCTCGAGGGGATTCCCGCCGAGAAGCGGAGGGTCCTGGCTCAGGCATTCGTGCGCGAGGGAGGCGTGCAGTGTGGCTTCTGCACGCCCGGAATTGCCGCGCGCGCCGTCTCGCTGCTCGACCGGGGTGGCGGCACCGACGAAGAGCAGGTGAGGAAAGCTCTATCCGGGCACCTGTGCCGCTGCACCGGTTACACCAGGATCGTGGACGCGATTCTCACGGCCGGCGAGGCCTGGCAGAGCGGCGTGCTCGCCGGCAACGGACCACGGAGGGCACATTACTTCGGCGAACCGTTCGGTCTGCAGCGCGCATCGAGCCCCTCGGAGGACGGCGTGGGCAGCTCGTCCCCCCGCTACCTCGGCGGCGACCACACGCTTGGGGAAAAGCCGTATGTAGCAGACATGCATCTCGACGACATGCTGCACGGTGCCGTCGTCCTGAGCTCCCAACCGCGAGCCAGGGTCCTGGGCGCCGACGCGTCCGTCGCTCTGGCGCTGCCCGGGGTGGAAGCCGTCATCACCGCGGAGGACGTGGCGGGCGACCGCCATGTCGGGCTCATTCGGAAGGACTGGCCGGTGTTCGTAGCGGTCGGCGAGCTCACGCGCTGCGTTGGCGACGTCCTCGCTCTGGTGCTGGCCGACTCACGGTTTCACGCCCTCCGGGCAGCGGAGACGCTGGAAGCCGCGATCGAATACGAGGTGCTGGCACCGGTCGGCGACCCGTTTGCCGCTCTCCAACCGGGAGCGCCCGAGGTGCATGAGGGAGGGAATCTACTGGAGGTGAGCGCCTTCTCCCGAGGCGACGTCGAGCACGCCCTGGCCGACTCGACTCACGTGGTCGAACAAACGTTCACTACCCAGCGAATCGAACACGCCTACCTGGAGCCGGAGGCCTGTCTCGCGACTCCGGTCGCCGGCGGGTCTGTAAAGGGGGGTCCCAGCCTGAAGATCTACACCCAGGGGCAGGGAGTCCACGAAGACCAGGCGCAGATCGCTTCGGTCCTCCGGGTGGACCCGGGATCGATCGAGGTGGAGCTAGTGGCCAACGGCGGGGCTTTCGGCGGAAAGGAAGACCTCTCCATCCAGGCGCAGACGGCTCTGGCCGCGCAGCTTACGGGTCGGCCGGTGAGCACGGTGCTGACGCGAGAGCAGTCCATGCGGCTGCACCCCAAGCGCCATCCCATCACCCTCAGCTATACGGCGGGAGCCGATGCCGAGGGGCGGCTGACCGCCGTGCGGGCCCGGATCGTGGGAGACACGGGCGCCTACGCCTCCGTGGGCATGAAGGTGCTCGAGCGCGCCGCGGGCCACTCATGCGGCCCGTACTGCGTGCCGAACGTCGATATAGAAGCCAGGACGGTTTACACCAACAACCCGCCGTGCGGAGCGATGCGCGGCTTCGGCGCCAACCAGGCCGCTTTTGCCATCGAGGGGATCATGGACCTCCTGGCGGAGAAGGTGGGGATCGACGGTTACGACATCCGCGAGCGCAACCTGCTGCGCCCCGGAGACGCTTTCGCGACGGGCCAGATCATGGCGGAGAGCTGCGGGATCCGTCAAACGCTGGAGGCGGTTCGCGACGTGTACAAGAGCGCCCCATACGCAGGCATCGCCTGCGGAATCAAGAACACGGGCATTGGACACGGCATGGACGACAGCGGCCGCCTGCTTCTGCGGGTGCTCGCCGACGGCCGGCTGGAGATCCTCAGCGGCTACACGGAGATGGGACAGGGGTTGTTCACCGTGCTGCGGCAGGTGGTGGCCGAGGAGACAGGCCTGGCACCCGAGCTGATGACCGTGCGCACGGCGAGCGATCCGCGGGTGGTGTGCGGTATGACGACCGCCTCCCGGGCCACGGCCCTTCTGACGGCAGCCGGCCAGATCGCGGCGCGCAGGCTGGCGAACGATCTGGAGGGATCGTCGCTGGAAGAGCTGGCAGGTCGTGACTACCGCGGCGAGTACGTGTGCGACTTCACGACCAAGCCCGGCGCGGACGTGGAGAGCCCCGTCACGCACATGACCTTCAGCTACGCCACGCAGGTGGTGATCCTGAACGAGGAGGGCCGGCTGGAACGGGTGGTGGCCGCCCACGACGTGGGACGGGCGATCAACCCGCTCCAGTGCGCAGGCCAGATAGAGGGCTCAGTGCATATGGGCCTGGGCTACGCCCTGTCCGAGGACTTCCCGTGTGTCGCCGGACGGCCCGATTCCCTGCTCCTCCGCGACCTGGGGATCCTCAAGGCGAAGGACACTCCGCCCATCGACGTGATCCTGGTGGAGGTGCCCGACGAGGTGGGCGGGTACGGCTCGAAGGGCGTCGGCGAGATCGGGCTCGTGCCGACGGCCGGTGCGGTGGCCGGCGCGCTGCACGCGTTCGACGGCGTACGACGCTTCGATCTGCCCATGAGCGACGCACCGGCGGCGGAGCCCTCGGTGCCGAAGTCACGGCGATCCACCAGCGGCCGCTGAGTTCCAATCCGCCGGCGGACCGGCGGCGGAGCGAACACGAACCGGAATGCTCTGGACAGCCGTCTGATGGCTGAGCTATACCCTATTCCTCTACCCGATCTGGTGCGTCGCATGCGGCGCGAGGTGGAGACGAACGGCTCGATCTTCGACCTCCCGGTACGCAAGTGGCACGTGCCGGACGAGAGGCTCGACTTCTCGGCGGTACATTTCTCCCGCCGCGCATCCACTCCGGTTGGCCCGGCCGCCGGCCCTCATACTCAGCTCGCGCAGAACATCGTGCTGGCTTGGTTGGCGGGTAGCCGCATAATCGAGCTCAAGACGGTGCAGGTGAACGATCGCCTGGAGATCCCCCGGCCCTGCATTCATGTCCCCAACATTGGCTACAACGTGGAATGGTCGCAGGAGTTGCGGGTTCGAGAATCCCTGGAGGAGTACGCCAAGGCGACCTATCTCATCGAGATCCTCAAGGCGACCCGCGCTTTCGGGATCTTCACGACCGACGCCGGTCTCGACACCGTGTTCGACATAAGCGTCGGCTACGACCTGGAGGGCATCCGCAGCGATAAGGTGACGGGGTTCATCCGGAGTCTTCAGAAGCCGGCGGAGGCGTTCGACGAGCTGCGAGCGGAGCTAGGCGGCGACTTGGAGGAGTTCCGCGATGTGGAGCTTCCCGAGTCGATCTCCGATTGCGTCACCCTGTCGACCTTTCACGGATGTCCGGCCGATGAAATCGAGTCGATCGCCCGTTTTCTCCTGGAAGATCTCGGCCTTCACGTAATAATCAAGTTGAACCCGACGCTCTTGGGGTTTGACCAGGTTCGGCACCTGCTGCACGACCGGCTCGGCTACGCTCACCTGCATCTCCGGCAGGAAGCCTTCGATCTCGACCTGCAGTACGACGCGGGGCTGGAGATTCTGCGATGCTTGCGATCGGCGGCGGAAAGGCTCGGCTCGACTGTCGGGGCCAAGTTCACCAACACCCTGGTAGTGGAAAACGATCCGGCGATCTTCCCCACCCAGGCTGACCCCTACATGTACGTGTCAGGGCCGCCGCTGCACGTGATCTCGATGAACCTCATGCAGCGGTTCCGGAACGATCTCGGCTTCGAGTTCCCGGTGTCTTTTTCAGCCGGGATCGACGTGAAGAACTTCCCATCGGCCGTCGCCTGCGGAATGGTCCCGGTCACCACCTGCACGGACCTCCTGCGGCAGGGCGGCTTCGGCCGCCTCCCAGGGTACCTGAGGGCCCTGGGCCGGGAGATGGAGCGCTGTGGCGTTACCTCCCGGGAGGCCTACGTGCTGGCCGCCTGCGGGAACGGGAGCCGCGCCGCGGAGGAAGCCCTGATCGGATTCAGTGGCGGAAAGGAGTCGCGTGGGGAGGGAGAGAGGCGGAAGAAGTTTGCCGGGATCGCGCCGGATGAGCTGCCGGCCGCCCTGAGACTGGCGGCTACCCTAGAGGGACTCGACGCCGAGGGCGTGGTACTGCGCGCCACACGCATCGCCGGGCGCCTCAACGGCGACGAGATCGTTCCAACTGTGGCCCAGGAGCACCGATACCACGCATCCGTCAACTCCCGGACGCCCCGCAGCATCGACAGCGTCCTCGGGCTCTACGATTGCATCAATTGCGACCTCTGCGTGTGGGCGTGTCCTAACGACGCCATCTTCGTATACGAGCCGGCGCCGGTGAAGGCGGCGACGCAGCGTCTCGGTTCCGGGTCTGTCGCGCCGGAGTCCACCCGCGGCGCCGGTTTCGAGATTGCCTCGGGCCACCAGCTCGCCGTGTTCCTGGGCGCCTGCAACGAGTGCTCGAACTGCGAGGTGTACTGTCCTGAAGAAGGAGCCCCGTTCCTGGTCAAGGAGCAGCTGTTCCCGGCGTTGGCCAGCTTCGTCTCGTCGGGCGCCGACGGGTTCTTCCGCGACGGCGACACGCTGCACGCCCGCCTGGGGGGACGGGAGCTGCGGATGGAGGTGGACCAGACGGGCAATCGCGGTCGGCTGGTTTCGGGCGGGTTGTCGGTGGAGTTGCAGTGGGAGCCGCTGAAGGTGCTGCGGGCGCTGCGCGAGCACGGCGACAGCACAGGCGACGGGGACGACGCTCTCGACACAGCGCGCATGTGGCGTATGAAGACGGCGTGGGAATCGATCTACCACTCCTCGAAGCCGAATCCGGTGAACCCGGATCCCGGCGATTGATTGAGGGCGGCCCCGATGCGTAAACGACTGATGAACCTGCGCGTTCCTGCGGGCGGCGAGACGACCGCTGCCATGGAAATCGTGATCGAGGACGGCTTGATCGCAGATTTGAAGTCGCCCGGCCAGGCGCCGGCCGAGAGCGACGCGGAAGTCGTCGACCTGGGCGGACTGCTGGTCCTCCCGGGGGTGGTCGACGGGCACGTGCACTTCGACGACCCCGGTTTCACCCATCGCGAGGATTTCGAGACGGGGACGCGTGCTGCCGCCGCGGGTGGGGTCACCTGCGTGGTCGACATGCCGGGCACCTCGCTCCCGCCGGTGACATCGCGGGAGAATCTGCGGAACAAGCTCGTCGTAATCTCCGAAAAGGCCCGCGTGGACTTCATGCTGTGGGGAGGGGTGTCGGACAACGCCATGCGAGAGCCGAACTGGAGATCGAACCTGGAGGATCTGGCGGACGAGGGGATCGCCTCCATCAAGGTGTATCTCCTGTCAGGGATGGACACCTTCCGGGATCTCTCACGCTTGCAGATGAAAGAGGTACTGAGAGAGGCGCGACGTCTGGGGATACCTGTGGGCGTCCACGCCGAGGACCGGGACATGGTCCATGGGCTCGAAGCTCACCTTCGGGCGGAAGGCCAGGGTGCACCGCTGGACTATGCGGCCTCAAGGCCGTCCGCAGCAGAGGTCGCCGCCGTGGAGACCGTGCGGGAGCTGTGCCGGGAAACCGGCGCCAAGACCCACATAGTGCATCTTGCAGCGGGGCGGGCGCTGGACGTCGTGACCCGGGCCCGCGAGGAGGGTCTGCCGATGACGGCCGAGACCTGCCCGCACTTCCTCGAGTTCACCGCCGAAGACCTGGACACGCAGGGTTCGGTCCTCAAGACGGCGCCGGTGGTAAAGTCCGCTTCGGACCGGAACCGGCTGTGGCAGGGTCTTCTCTCCCGAGATCTGGAATTCGTGGCGACCGACCATGCCGCTGGACAGTGGCCCGAGGAGAAGCACACGGGCTCGATATGGACGGACTACGGAGGCATCCCCGGAGTCGAGTTGTCGCTGCCGTACCTCTTCTCCGAGGGAGTGCGCAAAGGACGAATGAATCTCGCGCGGCTGACGGAGCTCACGGCATCAGCGCCCGCGGCGTTCTTTGGAATCGGCCGGCGAAAAGGCCGCATAGCTCAGGGGCTCGATGCGGACCTGGTGGCTCTGGACCCGAACGAGACGTGGACCGTGCGCTCCCAGGACCTGCACAACAAGAACCGGTACACACCTCTGGAGGGATACGTGCTGACGGGCCGGGTTCGGGCGACCTTCGTCCGGGGCGAGCGGGTGTACAACCGCGAGGCGGACGGGTCCGAATCGTTCGGCTTCCCCGGCTACGGTGAGCGCGTGCGCCGCGAGTCGTGGGTAACGGCGTGACGCGAGAGCAGCGCCCCCGCGTGGGCGTCGGGGATGACCCGGTGCTTGAGCAGACCGGGCTCCTGGGCAACGGAGTCGTAGTGACCGGCGGCCGCCGGCTACGAGTCATCCCCGGTGGCGCCGTGGCGTGGCGGGGAGAGCGGATAGCGGCGGTGGGCCCGGAGACCCGCCTGCGGGAAGAGTTCCCGGACGCCCGCTACCTGGACGCCCGGGGAGGTCTCATCATGCCGGGCCTGGTCAACCTCCACCATCACTTCTATTCGGCGCTGGCTCGCGGCCTGGACCCCGGCGTGCCGATGAGAACCTTCCCGGAGGTGCTGGACCGCCTGTGGTGGAGACTGGACCGGGCGCTGGATCCCGATACCGTTCGTATCTCGGCGTTGCTGTCGGCAGCCGAGTGCGTGCGCTGGGGGTGCACCACGGTGTTCGACCACCACGCGTCCCCAGGCTGCATCGACGGCAGCCTGGACCTGATAGCCGGAGCGGTCGAGGCGGCCGGCATCTCAGCGGTGCTGTGCTACGAGGTCACCGACCGTAACGGCCCCGAGGGAGCGCTGGCCGGTATCGAGGAGAACCTCCGCTTTCTCGAGAGCAGGGAGGCTGATGACCGCATCCGCGGAGTGCTGGGACTGCACGCCAGCTTCACGGTGAGCGACCGGACCCTTGCGCTGGTCGCCGAGAGGCGGCCGGCCGAGGGCGGTTGCCACGTTCATCTGGCCGAGGACCCGGTGGACCTCCGCGCGTCCGAGGAAGCATTCGGGCTGGGGCCCGTGCAGCGCTTCCAGCGCTTCGGGCTGCTGGACGAGCGGGCCCTCCTGGCCCACGCCATCCATCTCCGGGAGGAGGACTACCTGGCGCTGGCGAAAGCCGGCTGCTCGCTGGTCCACAATCCGGAATCCAACGCCAACAACGGCGTCGGCCGCCTGGACGTGCCCGGGGTGGCCCGCCTCGGCTGCACGGTAGGCCTCGGCACCGACGGGATGGCGTCGGCCATGCTCCGGGCGCTGCGCTTCGCCTTTCTGACGCTTCGGGGCGAGACGCGGGACCCGACGCCTGGTTTCGAAACCCTCCCCTCGTTGTTGCCGGCCAACGCGACGGTCGCAGGACGATTCTTCCGGGAGCCGCTCCTCGGCCAGCTGACGCCGGAGAGCCCGGCAGACGTCATCGTGGTAGATTCGGCGCCCCCGACTCCCGTGGGCCGCGAGAATCTGTTCGGGCATCTCGTCTACGGGGCCAGCGAGGCACCTGTCCGGCACACCGTGGCCCGCGGCCGTGTCCTGCTGGAGGACTTCAGCCACACGTCTCTCGACCCGTCGGAGCTGGCCCGGGTGGCCAGCGAGCTGGCCCCGGGGTTGTGGAAGAGGTTTCACCGGCTGGAGTGGGGCAGCACCTTCCTGGGAGAGGGTTGAGCCCAGCCGTCTGCGCAACCGGGAGCCGCAGACGCGACGAGCACGTCGGCGCCGAAAGCTCGCGGAACGATCGAGGAGGACCAACTTGACGCGGATGATGAACAAGGAGGCGCGAGGCAATGCGGTCGAGCGATGCCGCCAGCGGGGAATACTCATCCCCACCTTCGCCCAGATGAGGGACCCGAGCACGGTTGATCCGGTGGTGCGCGAGGCTCTCTCGGAAATCGACATGCAGGCTGTCGACCCGCTGAACCTGTTCCGGATCACATGGCGCAACGATCCGGCGAGCGGGGGATTTGGTGGGGTCAACGTGCTCGAGTTCCCGCCGGAGCTCACGGGTGTCCCGGCCCGCATAGCAGGCCTGGTGGGCAAGCACTTTCCGACCGGGTCGCACAAGGTCGGCGCGGCTTTCGGCTGCCTGGTTCCGCGGCTGGTGACCGGCGCGTTCGACCCCAGCCGGAACAAGGCCGTGTGGCCGTCCACCGGCAACTACTGCCGCGGGGGAGCGTTCGACAGCGCTCTACTGGGCTGTCAGGCGGTGGCAATACTCCCGGAGGAGATGAGCCGCGAGAGATTCCATTGGCTGGAAGAGATCGGGGCAGAGATCATCGCCACCCCGGGATGCGAGAGCAACGTCAAGGAGATCTTCGACGCCTGCTGGGAGATCCGCCGCACCAGACCCGACGCGGTGATCTTCAACCAGTTCGATGAGTTCGGGAACTACCTCTGGCATCGCGGCGTTACGGGACCCGCGGCGCGGGAGGCGTACGAGAGCCTGGCCGGGCCCGGCGACCGGTTGGCAGCCTGGGTCGGAGCTACGGGATCGGCGGGAACGCTCGGCGCGGGAGACTATCTCAAGGAGCGCTTCCCGGGCTGCCGGATCGCGGCGGCGGAAGCGCTGCAGTGCCCCACCCTGCTGCTGGCCGGGTTCGGCGGACACCGCATCGAGGGAATCGGCGACAAGCACGTGCCGTGGATCCACAACGTGCGGAACACGGACCTGGTCCTGGCGATAGACGACGAGGCCGCCATGCGGCTTCTGAGGCTCTTCAACGAGGATGAGGGGCGCGCGGGCCTGGTTCGCCGGGGAGTGGCCGAGGACGTGGTGGAGAATCTGCCATTCCTGGGCATATCCGGCATCTGTAACCTCCTGGCGGCCATCAAGACCGCGCGTTACTTGGAGCTGGACGGCAACGACGTGCTCCTTACCTCTCTTACGGATTCCGTGGAGCTGTATCGGACACGGCTGGAAGAGCTGGAGCAGGAGCGCGGACCGTACGCCGCTGCTCACGCGGAGATCGACTACGAGCGGTATCTCCTAGGTGCGACGACGGATCATCTGCGGGAACTCCGCTACCCGGACCGCAAGGCGATCCACAATCTGAAGTACTTCACCTGGGTGGAGCAGCAGGGGAAGACGGTGGAGGAGCTGGATGCCCTGTGGAGCCCTGCGTTCTGGCAGGAGATGACCTCGCGGCTTCCTGAATGGGACGACGCGATCGAGGCCTTCAACCAGGAGACCGGAGTGCTTGACAAGCTGCGGGGAACCGCATGAGCGAGCACCCGGGAGGCGGAACGCCCGGCCCCGAGCTGGTGGCGGCCGCCCGTCGGTACGAGGAGGCGGTAGTCCGCTTCCTGAGAGACATGATCGCAATCCCCGCCGAGAGCGGTAAGGAGGGGGCGCGCTGCGAGAGGGTCCGGCAGGAGTACGAGACCCTGGGTTTCGACGAGGTGTTCATCGACCGCCTGGGCAGCGTGGTGGCGCGGATCGGCAACGGCCCGCTGAAGATCCTCATGGACGGGCACGTCGACTGTGTCGGGGTCGGCGACCCGGAGGCGTGGGAGCACGATCCCTTCCAGGGCAAGCTGGAAGACGGCAAGGTGTGGGGGCGCGGGGCGGTGGACGAGTTACCGGCCATCGCCTGCATGGCATACGGAATGAAGCTCCTGCTGGAACGGGGACTGCCGGAGGAGGTGACCGTCTATCTGACCGCGTCGGTGATGGAAGAGGACTGCGACGGCTACTGCATGCTTCACCTGATCGAGAACGAGGGGATCCGGCCGGATGTCGTAGTGCTCGGGGAGCCGACGGACCTCGGGGTATACCGCGGCCAGCGAGGCCGTGTCGAGGCCACCGTGTCGACCCGGGGCGTCTCTTCGCACGCCGCTCATCCGGAGGAGGGAGTCAACGCGCTCTACAAGCTCGCGCCGATTCTCGCCGATATCGAGGCGTTGAACGGGCGGCTCCCGAGCGACGATTTCCTGGGAAAGGGGACGGTAGTCGCCTCTCATCTGGAGTGCGCCTCCGCTTCCCTGAACGCCGTGCCGGCCGCTGCCCGTCTTTACCTCGACCGTCGCATCACGGCGGGCGAGACGGTGGAGGGAGCGCTGGATGATTTGCGGGCGCTGCCACACCTCGGGGACGCCGTGGTCAAGGTGCTGGAGTACGACGAAGTAAGCTGGAGAGGCGAACCTGCGAGGCAGGAGAAGGTCTTCCCCGCATGGGTCCTGCCGGAGGCCCACCCCCTGGTGCAGGGCCTGGCCGCAGCGGTGGCCTCCGTGACGGGCCGACCTCCCAGCATCTCCCGCTGGTCCTTCTCCACTAACGGGGTCGCCACCATGGGCCGGCACGGCATCCCCTCCGCGGGCTTCGCGCCGGGCCGCGAGGAACTCGCTCACACGACTCAGGAGCGGGTGGCGGTGGAGGACCTGGTGACTGCCACCGCGGTGTACAGCCTTGTTCCCGAGATTCTGGCGGCGCGCAAATCAGAGTTACAGGACGGATAAGAGCCACATGTACGATGAGATAAAGAGCGCCGGCCTCAAGGGGCGCGACTTCCTGAGCACCGAGGACTGGTCGGCGGATGAGCTGCAGACGCTCTTCGGGCTGGCCGCCAGGCTCAAGCGCGATCGGGCCACAGGCGTTCCGACGCCCCTTCTGCCGAACAAGACGCTGTACATGATCTTCTTCGATTCCTCGACCCGAACCAGGAACTCGTTCGAGACGGGGATCACCCAGCTCGGCGGGCACGGAATCTACCTGTCGCCGGACCGGATGCAGATAAGACACGGCGAGAACGCGAAGGATACGGCGAACGTCCTGTCTCGTTACGGTGAGGCAATCGCGATCCGGCACTGTGCCTACTGCGAGGGGAATTCGTACCTGCGGGAGGTAGCGGAACATGCCGACGTGCCCGTCCTGAGCATGCAGTGCGACGTCTACCACCCCTGCCAGGTTCTGGCCGACTTCCTCACGATGCGAGAGAAGCTCGGTGAGGAGAGGGGTCTGAAGCTGGGTGTGGCGTGGACGAGTGCGCCCAACTACGTGCGGCCCCTCTCGGTGACTCAGAGCCTGATCCTCATGATGCCCCGGTTCGGAGTGGACGTGACGCTGGCGTACCCACCGGAGTTTCGCCTGATGCCAGAGATCGAGGAAAGCGCGCGGAAAAACGCCGAGCAGGCCGGGGCTCGATTCGAGATATCGCACCGCTTCGAGGATGCCTTCGAGGACGCGGACGTCATCATCCCGAAATCGTGGGGTCCCCTCGTGCACACGAAGGACCAAGACGAGGGGCTGCGACTGATAGAGAAGTACCCGGAATGGAGGTGCGATGCGGAGCGCATGGCCCTGGGCAAGGAGCACCTGCTGTACATGCACCCTCTGCCGGCGGACCGCGGCCGAGAGGTAACAGACGAGGTGATCGACGGCCCGCACTCCGTGGTGTACGACGAGGCGGAGAACAGGCTCCACGTGCAGAAGGCGCTCATGGCACTGACGATGTGAAGCACGCATGAGCGACTTCCGCTTCCGCTGCTCCGACTGCGGGGGGGAACTCCCGGAGGACCCGGGACTTCTCGTCTGTCCGCGCTGTTCTACAGGCCAGGAAGCAGGTGGGTCGACGCGTGGCGTGCTCGAGGTGGAGCTGGACGCGCTTCCTGGACGGTGGCCGGACGCCTCGCCCGAGGACCCCGCCTTCCTGATGGCGTTCCTGCCCGTGTCGTCGACCGCCTGCCTGCCTCCGTTGCCGGTCGGAGCCACCCCCCTGCTCGAGGCACCCGGGCTGCGTAGTTCCCTCGGCCTGCCCCGCCTGTGGCTCAAGGACGACACCCGCAACCCCAGCGGCTCCACCAAGGACCGGGCCTCCTTCCTGGCGGTGGCCAAGGCGAGCGAGTACGGACTCGACACGATCGCCACGGCATCGACAGGCAATGCCGCCACTGCCCTGGCCGCGGTGTCGGCTGCTGCCGGGGTGCGGGCCGTGGTCTTCGTGCCGGTGTCGGCCCCGGAAGGCAAGCTGGCACAGATGCTCGCCTACGGCGCTGAGGTGTTCCGGGTGGAGGGAATCTACGACGACGCCTTCGAGCTGTGCCGGGCGGCGTGCGAGGAGTTCGGATGGTACAACCGGAACACGGCTCTCAACCCGTTCACCATCGAGGGGAAGAAGACGGCGGGCCTCGAGATAGCAGTCGACATGGCCCCCGAGTCGCCTGACGTAGTTGTTGTACCTACCGGCGACGGGGTTATCCTGGCCGGTGTGGCCAAGGGATTCGCGGACCTGGTGCGGGGGGGAATCCTTCAGCGAGCTCCTCGCCTGGTGGCGGTGCAGCCGGAAGGAGCCGCGGCGGTGGTGCAGGCGTGGCGGGCCGGAGCGGACGACATCACGCCCGTCCGCGGCGCGGCCAGCGTGGCCGACAGTCTGGTCGTCGAGGCTCCCCGCAACGCCAGGTTGTGCCTGCGGAGGATCCGCGAGTCGGGCGGGGGAGCGGTGAGCGTCCCGGACCGGGAGATCCTGGCGGCGATCCCGGAGCTGGCGCGCCTGTCTGGCGTGTTCGCCGAACCGGCGGCCGCGGCCTCCCTGGCCGGCCTGCGTGCGGCACTGGAAGTGGGTCTGATCGAGGCGAGCGAGAGGATCGTGCTGCTCGTCACCGGCACCGGCCTCAAAGACGTTGCGGCGGCCTCGAGAGCAGTCCAGCGGCCGGAGCCGATTGATCCGAGGATCGAAGCGGTGGCGGAACGGTTGAGCCTGTAGGAGTCGCCTTGGAAGGAGCAGTGGCCGCCGCCGGCTCTGTTCCATGCTCTTCCGGCTCTTCCGGCAGGTGTGGGACCTCGGCGTCCCTGGCGTGGGTCATTATCTCGTCCAGGATCTCCTCGGGAACGCCCTGCTCGGCGTCGCACTGAAGTACCGCCCGATCGACATCGGGCGGCAGAACCTCCAGGAGCAGCCCGTGGGCCCCCGCTGCCAGCGCCGCGCGACTCACCGACGACACCATGGTCCAGGTACCGGTGGCGTGGGACGGATCGCCGATCACCGGGAGCGGCGTGGCGCGTCGCAGCGGCTCTATCACGTCCAAGTCGAACACGGAACGGGCGGAACTCCAGTGACAGGACGTGCGCACGCCACGCTCGCATAGAACGATGTCGCGATTCCCTTCCCTGGCGACGTACTCGGCGGCGCACAGCCATTCGTCGAGGGTGGCGCTGAAACCACGCTTGAGGAGGACCGGCCGGTCGGTGCGCCCGGCCTCCACCAGCAGCGGGAAGTTCTGCATCGACCGCGAGCCTAGCTGGAGCATGTCCGCGTAACCTGCCACCTCTTCCACCAGCCGCGGGTCCTGCACTTCGGTTACGATTCCGAGGCCGGTCAGCCTCCTGACTTCGGCCAGGATCTCGAGAGCTTCCCGGCCCAATCCCTGGAAGGAGTACGGATTGGTACGCGGCTTGAAAGCCCCGCCGCGTAGAAGTTGTCCGCCCGCTGCCTTCACGGTCCGAGCGGCACTCAGCGTCTGCTCCAACGACTCGACGGCGCATGGGCCCGCGATTACCACGGGACGGACGCCGCCGATCGGCACACCTTTGACGACCACCCGGTGAGTCGTCGCCGGATCGGCGTATTCCGGCCAGTTCCGTCGCAGAATCGTCAGGTCGCTGTGCGCCCCTGCCGGCATTCGATGCCCCCTGCGCTCCAGGTTCGGCGGTCGAGCCGAGTGATGGCCCCTTCGGGGTCGATAAGTATACGGGGGCGGGTCAAGGACGCCTAGCGGGGGGAATCCGCCTCGCCTAACCTGTTTCCCCGCCCTCTGTCCCGACCTTCTCCGCGCCGGCGTTCACCTCCACGTCGGGCAGGTACTCCTTGAACGTCTCGCCGTAGATCTCCCAGACGGTGAGGAACAGGGCGGCGATGATGGGTCCGATGATGATCCCCACGGCGCCGAACAGCAGCAGACCGCCTAGCGTCCCGAGCAGCACCATCAGGTCGGACATCTTCGTGTCCCTGCCCACGAGTCGCGGGCGAAGGAAGTTGTCGGCCGTTCCCACTATCAGCCCGCACCACAGCGTCAGGCCCACGGCGGTCCCGGGGCGGCCTACCGCGAAGAGGTACACGGCGGCCGGGATCCACACTATGGCCGAGCCGATCCCCGGTATTATGGAGAGCACGGCCATCACGGTGGCCCAGAAGGCGGCCCCCTGTATGCCCGCCGCCCAGAAAGCGAGCCCGGCAAGTCCTCCCTGCACGATCCCGATCACCAGGGTTCCCTTCAGGGTAGCGCGGGTGACCGAGACGAACCTCTCCACCATGCGATCCTCGTCCTTCGAGGACAGGGGCATGTAGTACAGGATCTTCTCCAGGTACGCGCGTCCGCTCTGGAGGAAGAAGAACATGGCATAGAGCATGATGAAGAGGTTGAAGAAGAAGAGCGCCGTTCCCCGGGTGGCGGCGGCGACCTGGCTGACAAGAAAGGTCCCTATCGTCCCCGCCAGTTCCCCGATCTTGGACAAGAGCTGATCCTGATACGGCTGCAGCCTGTCCAGGAACGGGATCCTGTCGAGCAACCGTTCGAGCTCGTCGGGCTGGCTGACCAGGCGCTCGATCGCCGGACCCACCGACTGGCTCACCTCGAGCGCCTGTGAGACCACGACGCCCAGGAAACCGCTGAGAGGCAGAATCAGCACGAGCAGAAAGATCAGAAGTGTCACGATCGCCGCGGCCGCCGCTCTCCCGCGAAATGCCCGCAGCAGCCGCCCGTACATGGGCTGCAACATTCCGGCGAAGATCGCGGCGAGCAGCAGAGCCTCCACGAAGCCCCGGATCATGGCCAGGAATATCAGGGAGATCGCGACGACCAGCAGAAGCACGAATGTCTTGCTGAACGTCTCCTGATCGGGCAGAAAGCGGGTCATCGCAGCACGTGTGACTTGGTCAGGCTCAGCGCAGCCCCAGCACGACGGCCCCGGCCAGAGCGAGCCAGGCAATGCCTTTCAGAAGGAAGAAGAGAACGCCGAGCGCACCCGCCCGTTTCAACCACCGCCTCCAGAGCGCCCGGTCCATACAGGCTGTCCTCCTCCGAACCTCGAACAACTTCCGGCAATGCCAGCCTACCGAAGAACTTCCGTTTCCGTCAAGGTGGGCTTATCGTCTGTCGGCTCCGGGCGGCGCGTGGCATAGGGCACTCGCCCGGCGGTCCGCCACTGTCCGAACCTCACAGGAGGCACTCGATGCAGCGATCCGCCGGCCAGCCACGGGCTACCTGGGGTTCGAAAGCCGCGTTCATCCTGGCCGCCGCCGGGAGCGCGATCGGCCTGGGCAACATCTGGGG